>NZ_JBIBBM010000005.1:0-346085 GCF_042900645.1 Streptomyces sp. NPDC012888
GGGGGGACCCTGTGGGAGAGTAGGACGCCGCCGAACAATCATTGCGGGAAGCCCCGTACCGATCGAGTGATCTGGTACGGGGCTTTTCTGCGTTTAGGGCACACCTGTTCTCCTGTAGGGTCGAGAGACATCGTTCGCACGTTCACAGTGGAGGCCCCCGGGTGGAGGTCCAGGAGACTCGGGTTCAGACTGACCGAATTTTCACCATTCCGAACATCCTGAGCATGGCACGCCTCGCCGGCGTACCCCTGTTCCTCTGGCTGATCCTCGCCGAGCACGACGGGTGGGCACTGCTCGTACTCATGCTGAGCGGTGTCAGTGACTACCTCGACGGGAAACTGGCCCGCCGGTGGAACCAGATCAGCAACCTCGGCCGGGTGCTCGACCCCGCGGCCGACCGGTTGTACATCCTGACCACCCTCTTCGGGCTCACCTGGCGGGAGATCCTGCCCCTGTGGCTGACGCTCGCCCTGCTCGCCCGTGACGCACTGCTCGGCGTGATGGTGCTCGTACTGCGCCGGCACGGCTATCCGCCGCCGCAGGTGAACTTCCTCGGGAAGGCCGCCACCTTCAACCTGATGTACGCCTTCCCGTTGCTCCTCCTCAGTGATGGAGCGGGTTGGCTGGCGTGGCTCGCGTCCGTTTTCGGATGGGCGTTCGCAGGATGGGGTACAACCCTCTATTGGTGGGCAGGAATCCTCTACGTGGTTCAGGTCCGTCGCCTACTGAAGGCGGACCGCTCCGATAGATGAGCCGAGGAGGACTTTTCCGACATGAAGGCCGTCGTAATGGCCGGTGGCGAGGGCACCCGCCTGCGCCCCATGACCTCGAGCATGCCCAAGCCCCTCTTGCCGGTGGCGAACCGACCGATCATGGAGCACGTACTCAGGCTGCTGAAGCGGCACGGGCTCAATGAAACCGTCGTCACCGTGCAGTTCCTGGCCTCACTGGTCAGGAACTACTTCGGGGACGGCGAAGAGCTCGGCATGGAGCTCACCTATGCGAACGAGGAGAAGCCACTCGGCACCGCCGGGAGCGTGAAGAACGCCGAGGCGGCCCTGAAGGACGATGCCTTCCTTGTGATTTCCGGTGACGCCCTCACCGACTTCGACCTGACCGACCTCATCAACTTCCACAAGGAGAAGGGCGCACTCGTCACGGTGTGCCTGACCCGGGTGCCGAATCCGCTGGAATTCGGCATCACGATCGTGGACGAGGAGGGCAAGGTCGAGCGGTTCCTGGAGAAGCCGACCTGGGGGCAGGTCTTCTCGGACACCGTCAACACCGGCATCTACGTCATGGAGCCCGAGGTCTTCGACTACGTCGACCCCGACGTGCCCGTCGACTGGTCCGGTGACGTCTTCCCGCAGCTGATGAAGGAAGGCCGGCCCATCTTCGGGTACGTGGCCGAGGGCTACTGGGAGGACGTGGGCACCCACGAGAGCTACGTGAAGGCCCAGGCCGACGTCCTCGAGGGCAAGGTCCAGGTCGACATGGACGGCTTCGAGATCTCACCCGGGGTGTGGGTGGCCGAGGGAGCCGAAGTGCACCCCGACGCCGTGCTGCGCGGGCCGCTGTACATCGGCGACTACGCCAAGATCGAAGCCGGCGTCGAGATCCGCGAGCACACCGTCGTCGGGTCGAACGTGGTCGTCAAGAGCGGGGCGTTCCTGCACAAGGCCGTCGTCCACGACAACGTGTACATCGGGCCGCACAGCAACCTCCGCGGATGCGTCATCGGCAAGAACACCGACATCATGAGGGCCGCCCGGATCGAGGACGGCGCCGTCATCGGCGACGAGTGCCTGGTCGGTGAGGAATCGATCGTCCAGGGCAACGTGCGGGTCTACCCGTTCAAGACGATCGAGGCCGGCGCCTTCGTCAACACCTCCGTCATCTGGGAGTCCCGGGGCCAGGCGCACCTCTTCGGCGCCCGCGGGGTCACCGGCATCCTGAACGTGGAGATCACCCCCGAGCTGGTGGTGCGGCTCGCCGGTGCGTACGCGACCACCCTGAAGAAGGGCGCCATCGTCACCACGGCCCGCGACCACTCCCGGGGCGCGCGCGCCCTCAAACGGGCCGTGATCTCGGCGCTCCAGGCCAGCGCGATCGACGTGCGTGACCTGGAGAACGTGCCGCTGCCCGTCGCCCGGCAGCAGACCGCGCGGGGCAGCGCCGGCGGCATCATGCTGCGGACCTCCCCGGGCGTGCCGGACTCGGTGGACATCATGTTCCTCGACGAGCGCGGGGCCGACCTCTCGCAGGCCCAGCAACGCAAGCTGGACCGCGTGTACGCGCGCCAGGAGTACCGGCGGGCCTTCCCCGGCGAGATCGGCGACCTGCAGTTCCCCTCCAGCGTCTTCGACTCCTACACCGGCTCGCTGCTGCGGCGCGTCGACATCAGCGGCATCGCCGAGTCCGGCCTGAAGGTGGTGGTGGACGCTTCCAACGGCAGCGCCGGGCTGGTGCTGCCGAGCCTGCTGGGCCGGCTCGGGGTCGACGCGCTGACGATCAACCCCGGCCTGGACGAGTCGCGGCCCACGGAGACCGCGGAATCCCGGCGGGCCGGACTCGTGCGGCTCGGCGAGATCGTCGCCTCCGCCGGGGCCGCGTTCGGCGTGCGCTTCGACCCGGTGGGCGAGCGGATCTCCCTGGTCGACGAGCGCGGGCGGATCATCGAGGACGACCGGGCGCTGCTGGTGCTGCTGGACCTGGTCGCGGCCGAGCGGCGCAGCGGCCGGGTGGCGCTGCCGGTGACGACCACGCGGATCGCCGAGCAGGTCGCGGCGTACCACGGCACGCAGGTGGAGTGGACGACGACCTCGCCCGACGACCTGACCCGGGTCGGGCGGCTGGAGAACACGATCTTCGGTGGTGACGGCCGGGGCGGGTTCATCGTTCCGGAGTTCAGCAGCGTCTACGACGGGTCGGCGGCGTTCGTGCGGCTGATCGGACTGGTGGCGCGGACGCAGCTCACCCTCAGCCAGATCGACGCCCGGATACCGCGTGCGCACGTGCTCCGGCGCGACGTGCCGACCCCGTGGGCGGTCAAGGGGCTGGTCATGCGGCGCGTGGTGGAAGCGGCCGGAGACCGGCACGTGGACACCACGGACGGGGTGCGGGTGGTCGAGGCGGACGGTCGCTGGGCGCTGGTGCTGCCGGACCCGGCGGAAGCCGTGACGCACCTGTGGGCCGAGGGGCCGGACGACGCCTCCGCGCAGGCGCTCCTGGAGGAGTGGGCCGCGGTGGTGGACGGCGCCGGGCAGTGAGGGCCGCACCGCTCCGGCGGTGAGGTCCGTACGGTCGGGGAGCCCGGGGGCGGGCGGCGGTCGCGTGCCGCCGCCCGCCCCTCCCGTGCGGGGGCATTGGTCGCCCGCCCGCCCGACGTGCGACGATGTGCGGCATGTCGCAGCCGCACAACAACGGGAGCCCGGCCTCCGGTCGGCGGCGTCCGGACGCCTCCATGTCGCTGCTGACGGACGTGATGGACCACAGCCTCGACGAGGGCTACGCGGAGGCCGCGGCCCGTCGCGAGGCGCAGGGCACCACCGGTCTGCCGCGCACGCTCAGGGCGAAGCTGGGGCTGGCCGCCGGGCTGGTCCTCGCCGCCATGGTCGTCACGCTGGGGGCGGCGCAGACGCAGGCGAGCGCGCCCGTGCTCGCGAAGGAGCGGCAGGAGCTGATCGACCGGGTGGAGCGCGCCGACGCGCGCGCGGACGACCTGGAACGCTCGGTGGACGCGCTGCGCGGGGACGTCGCGGCACGGCAGCGGGCCGCGCTGCGGCAGCACGGCGGTGACCAGGGCCACCTGGCGGCGCTCCTGTCGGGCGCCACGGAGGTGCGCGGGCCCGGGCTGAAGCTCGTCGTGGACGACGCGGGCGACGCCGCCTCCGGCGGTGGGGGGCCCCGGGAGAACAGCGGGTTCTCCGACACCGGGCGGCTGCGCGACCGCGACATGCAGCGGATCGTGAACGGGCTGTGGCAGGCGGGTGCGGAAGCGGTGTCCATCAACGGGCAGCGGCTGACCGCGCTGTCGGCGATCCGTGCCGCGGGTGACGCGATACTGGTCGACAACAGGCCGCTGGTGCCGCCCTACGAGGTGCTGGCGGTGGGGGACAAGGGCCGCCTCGGGACGGAGTTCCAGGACAGCGCGGACGGGCAGTACCTGCACGTGCTGCAGGAGAACTACGGGATCCGCTCCACCCTGTCCGCCGAGGACGAGGTGCGTCTGCCGGCGGCGTCCAGCCTGAACGTGCGGACAGCGACAGCAGTAGAGCCGAAGAAGGGTGCATCGTGATCGCGGTACTGGGCCTGCTGGCCGGAGTGGTGGTCGGACTGCTGGTCCGGCCCGAGGTGCCGGCGGTGGTCGAGCCTTATCTGCCGATCGCCGTCGTCGCGGCACTGGACGCGGTGTTCGGGGGTCTGCGCGCGATGCTGGACGGCATCTTCGTGGACAAGGTGTTCGTCGTGTCCTTCCTGTCGAACGTGGTGGTCGCGGCGCTGATCGTGTTCCTGGGCGACAAGCTCGGCGTGGGGGCGCAACTGTCCACCGGTGTGGTCGTCGTGCTGGGCATCCGCATCTTCTCCAACGCCGCCGCCATCCGTCGGCACGTGTTCCGGGCGTGAGGACGGTTCGATGAGTACGCATGACACTCCCGAGGAGACGCCGGAGCCGGAGCGCCCGGTTCCGCCGGAGCGGGCCCTGCCGCCGGAGGCGCCGACCGCGGAGACCGGGCGGCAGCGGCTCAAGGCCGGTCTGTGGCCGCCGCGGTTCAGCCGGGCCCAACTGATCGTCGCGCTGCTGCTCTTCGTGCTGGGGCTGGGGCTGGCCATCCAGGTCCGGTCGCACACCGACTCCAGCGCGCTGCGCGGGGCGCGGCAGGAGGACCTGGTGCGGATCCTGGACGAGCTCGACGGTCGCACCCAGCGGCTGGAGGACGAGAAGCAGCGGCTGGAGGACCAGCGCAGGGAGCTGGAGAGCAGCTCCAACCAGGCCGAGGAGGCGCGCAGGCAGACCGTGGAGAAGGAGCGCCAACTGGGCATCCTGGCGGGTACCGTGGCTGCGCAGGGGCCCGGTATCACGCTGAAGGTCTCCGACCCGAAGGGGCTCGTGACCTCGGACATGCTGCTGGACGCCATCCAGGAGCTGCGGGCGGCCGGCGCGGAGGCGATCCAGGTCAACGGTGTGCGGGTGGTGGCGGGCTCTTACTTCTCCGATGAGAACGGGGGTGTCGGCGTCGACGGTAGGAAGATCACACAGCCTTACGAGTTCAAGGTGATCGGCAAGCCGCAGGACCTGGAGCCCGCGCTCAACATTCCCGGTGGTGTCATCCAGACGCTGGAGAAGGAGCAGGCTACGGCCACTGTCGTACGCTCGACCAAGATCGTCGTTGATGCCTTGCGGGCAGCGAAGCAGCCTGACTACGCTCGGTCGTCATCGTCATGAGGCGCCCTGCGGGGGGTCGAGGCACCGAAGTTGCGGTGCGTAGTGGAAACTGTCTGGTGGTTTCGGACGTTGTGAGAATGTCCGGGTCGGCAGGTTGTGCATGCGGAGTTCGTCCTGCCCCACGGGCGGGTCTGTTTCGGTCAAGGGGAATCGCCCGTGAAGTTGTTTGAGAAGTTGTTCGGCAAGAAGAACCGCGAGGAAGGCGGAGCGGCGCGGCACCGTGCCGGGCAGGGGGAGGCCGAGGGCCACGGCGACCGGCCGCTGTTCCGTGACGAGGTCGCGGGCGGAGGCGGCAGTGCGGGCGCGTCGCCCGTCGACCCCGCCGCGACGGGCCGCATAGGTTTCGGTGAACCGTCAACCTCCGGTGCGGGTGGAGGCTTTGAGCCCGACCCGTATGCGACCAGTGCCTCCGCGGGGCACCCGCGGAGCGAGGAGCCGTCCATGTCGGCCGAGCAGGTTTGCAGCAGGTGCGGGCACCATGCGGGTGCGGCCAGCCGGTTCTGCTCGCGCTGTGGGGCGCCGCTGCGGCCGGGGCTGACCCCGGAGCGTGCCTCGGAGACCACCTCCACCATCTCGATCTCGGGCCTGGAGGCCTACGAGGCCGAGGTGTCCGGGCAGCAGGTGCCGTCCTCGCTGTCCCCCGAGGCGCAGGCCGCGGTGGAGGCGCTGCCCCCGGGCTCGGCGCTGCTGATCGTCCGGCGCGGCCCCAACTCGGGCAGCCGTTTCCTGCTGGACGGCGAGCTGACCACGGCGGGCCGGCACCCGCAGAGCGACATCTTCCTGGACGACGTCACCGTGTCCCGGCGGCATGTCGAGTTCCGCAGGCGCCAGGACGGCGGATTCACCGTCGCCGACGTGGGCAGCCTCAACGGCACGTACGTCAACCGGAACCCGATCGACGAGGTCGCCCTGAACAACGGCGACGAGGTGCAGATCGGCAAGTACCGGCTGGTGTTCTACGCGAGCCAGCGGGGCGTCTGACGCCCCCGGACTGAAGTCCGGGGGGACTCTCCCAGGGAAGGTCCATGCTGCGTACACCGACCAGCGGTGCCGGGAACGGCACCGCGGGCTCGGCCGGGCGGCTGGTGAGCATCGGGACGGTGCTCAACCTGCTGCGCGACGAGTTCCCCGAAGTCACCATCTCGAAGATCCGTTTCCTGGAAGCGGAGGGGCTCGTGGAGCCCAGCCGCACACCTTCCGGATATCGCAAGTTCAGCCCCGGCGACGTCGAGCGGCTGGCCCGGATCCTGAGGTTGCAGCGCGACCACTACCTGCCGCTCAAGGTCATCCGCGAGCAGCTGGACGGGCAGGCGGCCGGTGAGCCGCTCCGGATCCCCGCGCCCTCCCCGCACGGGGACGCCGCCGCGGAGGGCGCGGAGCGGCCCACCGTGGCCCGGGTGGGGCGGGCTGAGCTGCTCGCGGCCGCCGAGGTGGACGAGGCGCAGCTCGTCGAGTGGGAGTCGTACGGGCTGCTCGCGGAGGTGCCCGGGGGCGGGTTCGATGCGCAGGCCGTGACGGTGGCGAGGCTGGTCGCCGACCTGGGCCGGTTCGGGCTCGAGCCGCGCCACCTGCGGGCCATGAAGGCCGCCGCGGACCGGGAGGCGGGACTGGTGGAGCAGGTGGTGGCGCCCTTGCGCCGGCACCGCAATCCGCAGACCAGGGCGCATGCGGAGGCCACCATGAAGGAGCTCGCCGGACTCTCCGTACGGCTGCACGAGGCCCTGGTGCAGACCGCTCTCGGGGTGCGGCTCAACTGAGCCGGGCGGCCCCGACTACCCAAACCGGCGCGGCACGTCCTAGGGTTGCTGTGTGAACGAGCTCGACGTTGTGGGTGTCCGGGTGGAAATGCCCTCCAACCAACCGATCGTGCTCCTGCGTGAAGTGGGAGGCGACCGGTACCTCCCCATCTGGATCGGTCCTGGGGAGGCCACGGCCATCGCCTTCGCCCAGCAGGGCATGGCCCCGGCCCGGCCGCTGACGCACGACCTGTTCAAGGACGTGCTGGAGGCGCTGGGCGAGGAGCTCACCGAGGTCCGGATCACGGATCTGCGGGAGGGCGTCTTCTACGCGGAACTGGTGTTCGCCAGCGGGGTGGAGGTCAGCGCGCGACCGTCCGACGCCATAGCCCTGGCCCTGCGCACCGGTACGCCGATCTACGGCAGTGACGGGGTGCTCGACGACGCCGGCATCGCCATCCCGGACGAGCAGGAGGACGAGGTGGAGAAGTTCCGCGAGTTCCTCGACCAGATCTCGCCGGAGGACTTCGGCACCAGCAACCAGTGAGCGGTGTTCTGCCCCATTCGGTAAGCCGTTCCCCGGAAAGGGGCACGGGAAACCACTCTCAGGGTGATTATCACTCGGCGTGCCGAGTGTGGCGATCGTTGACGCTGCCCTGGTGACTGCCTACCGTCGAGATGGCAGGTCAAGGACGGAGGGTCGGCGTGAGAGTCACGGGCGACGGTACGACCGGGGGCGTCCCCACACGGAGTGAATGCGGGCCGTACCCGCTGCACGGTGGTGCGACGGGTCCCGCGCGCCGGTCGCCGGAGTGCGCGCCGGTCGCCCCGGAGCGCGGCGGCGAACCGCAGTACGAGGAGATCGGGTACCGGGGGCCGACGGCGTGCGCCGCGGCCGGCATCACCTACCGCCAGCTGGACTACTGGGCGCGGACGGGCCTGGTCGAGCCGAGCGTGCGGCCCGCGTACGGGTCCGGCACCCAGCGGCTCTACAGCTTCCGCGACGTGGTGGTGCTGAAGATCGTCAAGCGCTTCCTGGACACCGGGGTCGGGCTGCAGAACATCCGGACCGCCGTCCAGCACCTGCGTGACCGCGGCTTCGCCGACCTGGAGCGCATGACGCTGATGAGCGACGGCGCGACGGTGTACGAGTGCACCTCGCCGGACCAGGTCGTCGACCTGCTCCAGGGCGGCCAGGGGATCTTCGGGATCGCCGTCGGCGTGGTGTGGCGGGACGTGGAGCACGCCCTGTCCCAGCTGCACGGCGAGCGGGTGGACACCGGTGAGACGCTGATCGGCCACAACCCTGCGGACGAGCTCGCGGCCCGCCGCAACCGGGCGGTCTGACCGCACTGCGGCCACGGCCGGTGCCCGCGGGCTCAGTGGGGTCCGTGGTCCGTGGGACGCTTGTCGAACGTTCTTGCGGGACATTGTCGGTGGTGTGGGGGAGCATCGGGGTGTGAGAGCCGCGCCGACCATCCTGCACCTGGACATGGACGCCTTCTACGCCTCGGCGGAGCAGGCCGCCAAGCCCAGCCTGCGCGGCAAGCCGGTGATCGTCGGCGGTCTCGGCCCGCGCGGGGTGGTGGCGACCGCCTCCTACGAGGCCCGCCGTTTCGGCGTTCACTCGGCGATGCCCACCGCCCAGGCCCGGCGGCTGTGCCCGAACGGCGCCTACCTGATCCCGCGCTTCACCCTGTACCGGGCGGTCAGCGACCACGTCATGGCCCTCCTGCGCGAGCTGTCCCCGCTGGTCGAGCCGCTCAGCCTGGACGAGGCCTTCGTGGACCTGGAGGCCGGCGGGGCCGCGTACGACACGGCCTCGGCGCGCGCCGCCGGCGAGCGCCTGCGCGCGGACATCCGCCGGGGCACCGGGCTCAGCGGTTCGGTGGGGCTGGCCGGGTCGAAGATGCTGGCCAAGGTGGCCTCCGAGGAAGCCAAACCGGACGGCCTGCTGGTCATCGAGCCGGGAACCGAACGGGAACTGCTGGCGCCCATGCCGGTGCGCACCCTGCCCGGGGTCGGCCCGGCCACCGGCGACCACCTCAGGCGCGCCGGCATCACCACCGTGGGCGACCTGGCGGAGGCGGGCGAGGACGAGCTGGTCCGGCTGGTCGGCCGGGCGGCCGGGGTCGGCCTGTTCCGGATGGCGCTGGGCCTGGACGACCGCCCGGTGGTCGCCGAACGGGACGCGAAGTCGGTGTCGGTCGAGGACACCTTCGACGTGGACCTGCACGACCGGATCCGGATCCGGTACGAGGTCCAGCGGCTGGCCGACCGGTGCGTGCAGCGGCTCCGCGCCTCGGGACACTCCGGCCGGACCATCGTGCTCAAGGTCCGCCGGTACGACTTCTCGACGCTGACCCGGTCCGAGACCCTGCGGGGGCCGACCGACGACCCGGCGGTGGTCCGGGAGGCCGCGGGACGGCTGCTGGACGGCGTCGACACCACCGGCGGGATCCGGCTGCTCGGCGTCGGGGTGTCCGGGCTGACGGACTACACCCAGGAGGACCTGTTCGCGCAGTCCCTGACCCTGGCCGCGGCCCCCGCCGGCAATGGCGGCGACAGCGGTGCCGCCGGGGCTCCCGAGGCCCTGGAGGAGCCCGTGACGGAAGGGGCGGCACCCGAGGCCCCCGCCGCCCCCGAACGCCGCTGGGCGGCCGGGAGCGACGTCCGGCACGCCGTGTACGGGCCGGGCTGGGTGCAGGGGAGCGGGGTGGGGCGGGTCACCGTGCGGTTCGAACAGCCGGGGTCGCCGCCGGGCCGGGTGCGCACCTTCCTGGTGGACGATCCGGAACTGGAACCCTCGGACCCGATCCCGCTGGTCGGCCGGCCCGCGGACGGGCCGGCCTGAAGGAGGGGCGGCGGCGGGGGCGCTAGCGCTGGCCGAAGTCGTGGTCGTGGTGGAACTCGCTGGGCAGCGTGGTGTCCAGGCCGTAGTGGTGGTAGAGCTGGAGCTCCTGCTCGGGAGAGAGGTGCCGGCCCACGCCGAAGTCGGGGGCGTCCTTGATCAGGGAGCGGTCGAAGGGCACGCGGAGGGTGTCCTCGACGACCTCGCTCGGCTCCAGCGGGACGAAGGCGTCCCGGCTGAACAGGCCGGTGCGTACGGCCGCCCACTCGGGGACCCCGGTCGCGTCGTCCAGGTACACCTCGTCGACGGTGCCGATCTTGACGCCGTTGCGGTCGAAAGCCTTGCGGCCGATGAGACTGCGGGGATCGATCTCGGACTGCACGGTCCCTCCAAGTGGTCGCATGGATCGCAACTCGCATCCGATATGACTACGTAAGGCCATATCCGGGGCGCGGGCCACTTGAGCCGGGCTCCACGGGCACCCCGGAAGGCCCCGGATCCGCGCTGGTAGGCTGGGTGTCGGCTGTTGACCCTGTGCGGGAGAGTCCTCCGAGTGAGCAAGACGGAGGCGCCGAAGGAGCAAATCCTCCCCGGAATCTCTCAGGCAGACGTACCGCACGGACGAGGCCACTCTGGAAAGCAGGGTGGACACCGGTCCCCGCAGTACCGGGCGCCTCCCTCACCGACGGTGAAAGCCGGCGTTCCCCGGGCGATCCCCGGGTGGCACCGGTGAAGCTCTCAGGTTGAGATGACAGAGGGGGAGGCCGTCCGGGCGCCCGCGCCGTGGTGCCCCTCGCAGGTCGTACAGACCAGGAGGCCTCCGTACATGACCGCCAACCGCATTCCGCTCTCCCAGCTGGAGCGAGGCATCCCCTTCGAGCAGCGCCACATCGGCCCGGATGCCGAGGCGCAGGCGAAGATGCTCGCTCAGGTGGGCTACGGCTCCCTGGACGAGCTGACCGCCGCCGCAGTACCGGACGTCATCAAGAGCGCCGAGGCGCTGGACCTGCCGTCGGCCCGGACCGAGGCCGAGGTGCTGGCCGAGCTGCGTTCGCTCGCCGACCGCAACCAGGTCCTCTCCTCCATGATCGGCCTGGGTTACTACGGCACCTTCACCCCGCCGGTGATCCTCCGCAACGTGATGGAGAACCCGGCCTGGTACACCGCGTACACGCCGTACCAGCCGGAGATCTCGCAGGGCCGCCTGGAGGCGCTGCTCAACTTCCAGACCGTGGTCGCCGACCTCACCGGCCTGCCGACCTCCGGCGCCTCCCTGCTCGACGAGGGCACCGCCGCCGCCGAGGCCATGACGCTGGCGCGCCGCGTCGGCAAGGTCAAGGGCGGCGTCTTCCTCGTCGACGCCGACACCCTGCCGCAGACGGTCGCCGTGATCGAGACCCGCGCCGAGCCGCTGGGCATCGAGGTCGTCGTCGCCGACCTGTCGGCCGGCATCCCCGAGGCGATCGCCGAGCGCGGCGTCTTCGGCGTCGTCCTCCAGTACCCCGGCGCCTCCGGTGCCGTCCGCGACCTCAAGCCGGTCATCGACCAGGCCCACGGGCTCGGCGCGATCGTCACCGTCGCCGCCGACCTGCTGGCCCTGACCCTGCTGACCTCCCCGGGCGAGCTGGGCGCCGACATCGCCGTCGGCACCACCCAGCGCTTCGGCGTCCCCATGGGCTTCGGCGGCCCGCACGCCGGCTACATGGCCGTCCAGGCCAAGCACGCCCGTTCGCTGCCGGGCCGCCTGGTCGGCGTCTCCGTCGACGCCGACGGCAACAAGGCCTACCGCCTGGCCCTGCAGACCCGCGAGCAGCACATCCGCCGCGAGAAGGCCACCAGCAACATCTGCACCGCGCAGGTGCTGCTCGCCGTCATGGCCGGCATGTACGCCGTCTACCACGGCCCCGAGGGCCTGAAGCAGATCGCCCGCCGCACCCACCGGTACGCGGCCGTGCTCGCCGCCGGCCTGACCGACGGCGGGGTCGAGCTGGTCCACGGCTCGTACTTCGACACCCTGACCGCGAAGGTGCCGGGGAAGGCCGCCGAGGTCGTCGCCGCCGCCCGCGAGGGCGGGGTCAACCTGCACCAGGCCGACGCCGACCACGTCTCCATCGCCTGCGACGAGACCACCACCCGCGCCGACCTGGAGGCGGTCTGGGCCGCCTTCGGTGTCGCCGCCGACGTCGACGCGCTCGACGCGGTCGCCGCCGAGGCGCTCCCCGAGGGCCTGCTGCGGTCGGACGCCTACCTGACCCACCCGGTGTTCCACCAGCACCGCTCCGAGACCGCCATGCTGCGCTACCTGCGCAAGCTCGCGGACAAGGACTACGCGCTCGACCGCGGCATGATCCCGCTGGGCTCCTGCACCATGAAGCTCAACGCGACCACCGAGATGGAGTCGGTGACCTGGCCCGAGTTCGGCCAGCTGCACCCGTTCGCGCCGATCGACCAGGCCCAGGGCTACGCCACGCTCATCAGCGAGCTGGAGGAACGTCTCTGCGAGGTCACCGGATACGACAAGGTCTCCATCCAGCCGAACGCCGGGTCCCAGGGCGAGCTCGCCGGCCTGCTGGCCGTCCGCGCCTACCACCGCGCCAACGGCGACGAGCAGCGCACCGTCTGCCTGATCCCGTCCTCGGCGCACGGCACCAACGCGGCCAGCGCCGTGATGGCCGGCATGAAGGTCGTCGTCGTCAAGACCGCCGACGACGGTGAGATCGACGTCGAGGACCTGCGGGCCAAGATCGAGCAGCACCGCGACGAGCTCTCCGTGCTGATGATCACCTACCCGTCCACCCACGGCGTGTTCGAGGAGCACGTCGCCGACATCTGCGCCCAGGTCCACGAGGCCGGCGGCCAGGTATACGTCGACGGCGCCAACCTCAACGCCCTGGTCGGCCTGGCCAAGCCCGGCCACTTCGGCGGCGACGTCTCGCACCTGAACCTGCACAAGACCTTCTGCATCCCGCACGGCGGCGGCGGCCCGGGCGTCGGCCCGGTCGGTGTCCGCGCCCACCTGGCGCCGTACCTGCCCAACCACCCGCTGCAGCCGACCGCCGGCCCGGCCACGGGCGTCGGCCCGATCTCGGCCGCTCCGTGGGGTTCGGCCGGCATCCTGCCGATCTCCTGGTCGTACGTCCGCCTGATGGGTGGCGAGGGCCTCAAGCGCGCCACCCAGGTCGCCGTGCTCGGCGCCAACTACATCGCCAAGCGCCTGGAGCCGCACTACCCGGTGCTGTACACGGGCCCCGGCGGTCTGGTCGCCCACGAGTGCATCATCGACCTGCGCCCGCTGTCGAAGTCCACCGGCGTCTCGGTCGACGACATCGCCAAGCGCCTGATCGACTACGGCTTCCACGCGCCGACCATGTCGTTCCCGGTGGCCGGCACGCTGATGATCGAGCCCACCGAGTCCGAGGACCTGGCCGAGATCGACCGGTTCTGCGACGCGATGATCGCCATCCGGGCCGAGATCGAGAAGGTCGCCACGGGCGAATGGCCGGCCGGGGACAACCCGCTCGCCAACGCCCCGCACACGGCGGCGGCCCTGGGCGGCGAGTGGAACCACGCGTACACCCGTGACGAGGCGGTCTTCCCGGGCGGGGTCGTCGCGGCCGAGAAGTACTGGCCGCCGGTCCGCCGGATCGACGGCGCCTTCGGCGACCGCAACCTCGTCTGCTCCTGCCCGCCGCTGGACGAGTACGACAACTGAGGCCCGGCGCGAGCGCGCGGCCACGCGAAAAGGACCGGCCCGGGAGCTGCAAGGCTCCCGGGCCGGTCCCGTTCCCACCGGAGACTACGCGGCCTTCACCACCCGCGCCGCCACGAGCGGGCGGTGCGGGGCGATGATCTGGCCGTCCGGCAGCAGCTCACCGGTGTCCTCGAAGAGCAGGACGCCGTTGCACAGCAGGCTCCAGCCCTGTTCCGGGTGGTTGGCCACGGGGTGCGCGGCCTCCCGGTCGGCGGAGTCGGCTGAGGGACAGGCAGGCTGGTGCGTGCACATGGATGCGTTCTTTCGCTGCGTCGTGGTCTGTGTGCTGCGGCTCGATGCGGTGTCCGCGTTGTTCATGGCCGCCCCCCCGTATCAATCTCGGTGTGGTCAGGGTCCCAGTGTTGCCCCACGGGCGTTGCTCCGCAGGGATTTCCGGCAGCTGTCCTCACAGATTGATGACGCATCACTCGTGCGGGCGGTTCAGCCCAACTCCCCTGTCATTTCGGATGGTTACGAACCCACCCCGAGGGACTAGTCCGAATGGGTCAACGGGGTCAGGCGGCCTCACCGGCCAGCGCGGTCGGGGTCAGCCGGTGGGTCATCACGGGCAGCAGCTCGGAGACCGGGTGCGGGCGGAACGCCGCGATCCCCGGTGGCGCCGGAGCCAGCGGGACCAGCAGGTCCGCGGCGGCCGGCAGCCCGGCGGCGGGACTGGCGCCCACCGCCCCGTGCAGCCACAGGGTCAGCATGTACAGCTCCGGCACGGACAGCAGCCGCGGCTGGTACCCGGTCCCGAGGGACTCGGCCTGGCGCAGCGCCCGCTCGGTGGCAGCCACGTAGGGACCCTCGAAGAAGTGGGAGAAGGCCCAGCCGTCCGGGGTGAGCCGGGTGTCCGCCGCGGCGACGAACCTGTCCCCGCCGCGGATCAGGAACCGCCACGCGGTGAGCCGGGTCCGCGGTGGCCGGCCGCCCGCGACCACCCGGTCCAGTACGTGGACCGGGAGCGGGAGTTCGGCGGTGACCGGGCCCTGCAGGGCGCGGAGCGCCGGAGTGTGCGCCTCGTTGAGCGCGGACGGGGATCCGAGTGCTGCGAGGACGCTGCGCAGGGCGGGCGCGGGGGCCGGGGGGAACTGCAGCGGCATAGTGGGTCGCCTCTCGCTTGGGAGACCGGTGGTGCGGGGGCGGGTGGGTGCTGAGGGGGCTGACGCATTCTGGGGCCAGAGGGGGGCTGTGGGGCAATGGCCGCGCGCCGACTCTCTGCCTCGATTGCGGAGTTTATACGACACGTGTTCACACAGTGTTTCGGCTAGCTGTCCCGCCCATTGCGGACAAGGGGCTTACCGGTCCCGCTGTCATGGATTTCATGCCGAGGGCGCGCGAGGGTCTCGCGCTGACCTCGGAGGTTACCCGACGGGGGCTCGGCTGGAAAGCGTCGGTAATGCGTTCGCCCAGTAGACGGGTCATGGTCACGTATTTCTCACGGCGCAATGTGCCGGGTGAATGTGCCAAAGCGACCCGCCGGCCGAACCGGCGCGCGCCGTCCGCCAGTCGCGTGCGGGAGGTGTCACCGACCGGGTCGCCGGGCATCATCGGGCGTAACGCCCGCGCCCGGGTATCCGGGTGGGGCCCACTCGAGGAGGGAAGCTTCGATGGGGGAGAAGGTCGTGGCAGGCGGATTCGACCTGTCCGATCGGCATCGGTATCGGAGGAAGCTTCACGAGTGCCTGGAGGGACTGGAGCGGCTTCTGGCCGAGAAGAGGTTCGACCGGCCCAGGAATCTGATGGGTCTGGAGATCGAGCTGAATCTCGCGGGCCCCGACGGACTGCCGAGAATGGTGAATGCCCAGGTTCTGGACCGTATTGCCAGCCCTGATTTCCAGACCGAACTCGGAATGTTCAACCTGGAGGTCAACATACTCCCGCACCGGCTCGGCGGGAGGGTATTCGACCAGCTCGCCGAGGAGCTCGACGCCGGGCTCGGCTACGCCCACCGGCAGGCCGCGGAGGTGGACGCCGGCGTCGTGATGATCGGGATCCTGCCGACCATCACCCGCGCCGACCTGGTCGCCGCCAACCTGTCGGCGGTGGACCGGTATTCGCTGCTGAACGAGCAGATCCTGATGATGCGCGGCGAGGACTTCCACCTGGACATCGACGGGGTGGAGCGGGTGAGCTGGACCGCCGGCTCGATCGTGCCGGAGGCCGCCTGCACCTCCGTGCAGCTGCACCTCCAGGTCACCCCGGCCCGGTTCGCCGACGTGTGGAACGCCGCGCAGTGCGTGACCGCCCTGCAGATAGCCGTCGGCGCGAACTCGCCGTTCCTGTTCGGGCGGGAGCTGTGGCGGGAGTCGCGGCCCCCGCTGTTCCAGCAGGCCACCGACACCCGGCCGCCCGAGCTCCAGGCCCAGGGGGTCCGGCCGCGCACCTGGTTCGGGGAGCGCTGGGTGGACTCGGCCTACGAGCTCTTCGCCGAGAACGTCCGCTACTTCCCCTCGCTGCTGCCGATCTGCGACGAGGAGGAGCCGCTGCGGGTGCTGGCCGAGGGCGGGGTGCCGAGTCTCCAGGAGCTGGTGCTGCACAACGGCACCGTGTACCGGTGGAACCGCCCGGTCTACGGGGTGGCCGACGGGGTGCCCCACCTGCGGGTGGAGAACCGGGTGCTGCCGGCCGGACCGACCGTCACCGACGTGGTCGCCAACGCCGCCTTCTACTACGGCCTGGTCCGCACCCTCGCCGACGAGAAGAGCCCGGTGTGGAGCCGGCTGCCGTTCGCCGAGGCCGAGGCCAACTTCGACGCCGCCTGCCGGTACGGCATCGACGCGCGGGTGCGGTGGCCGCGCCGGGGCCGCTCCGGCGGGCTGGTGAGCGTACCGGCCGTCCGCCTGATCCTGGACGAGCTGCTCCCGATGGCCGCCGCCGGGCTGGACGCCTGGGGCATCGAGCCCGCCGACCGGGACCACTACCTCGGGATCATCGAGGAGCGGTGCCGGCGCCGGGTCAACGGGGCCACCTGGCAGGTGGACACCTACCACCGGGCCCTGGACTCCGGGCTGGACCGGGGCGCGGCGCTGGCCGCGACCACCCGCCGTTACAGCCAGCTGATGCACCGGGGTGATCCGGTGCACACCTGGCCGGTGGGCCTGCCGGAGGAGGAGGCGAGCGCCCCGGTCGGGCTGCGCCGGTGACCGTCCGCCGCCCCGCCCCGCCCCGTGACCCGCGTCCGCCACCGAGCAGGCAGTATGGGTGGTCGAAGCGGACGGCGGGACGGCGGAACGGAGTCGGAGTGCGGGCGGAACCGGTGCTGGAGGAGCTGGGCGAGGACCGGCGGCGGGCCCTGCTGCGCACCGAGACCCTGCTGGTGCTGGCGCTCTCGCTGGGGGCCAGCGCGCTCTCCGCGCTGATCAGCTTCATCGGTTCGCTGACCAAGCCGGGAGGGCTGAAGGACCAGGCGGCCACCCTCAACGGCTCCTACGCTCCCGGCCGTCCCTGGCTGGACCTCGCCTGGCAGCTGTTCGGCATCGCCAGCGCCCTGGTGCCGGTGCTGCTGGTGGCCCACCTGCTGACCCGGGAAGGCGCACCGGGGCTGCGCGTGCTCGGCTTCGACCGCTCCCGGCCCTGGACGGACCTGGGGCGGGGAACCCTGGTCGCCGCCGGGATCGGCAGCGCCGGGCTGGCCTTCTACCTGGTGGCCCGCGCCTCCGGCTTCAACCTGACGGTGGTGCCGGAGGCGCTGCCCGACGTGTGGTGGAAGTTCCCCGTCCTGATCCTCTCCGCCGTGCAGAACTCGGTGGTGGAGGAGGTCATCGTCCTCGCCTATCTGCTGCGCCGGCTCGACGGGCTGGGCTGGTCGCCGCCGGCCGTGCTGCTGGCCAGCTCCCTGCTGCGCGGCTCGTACCACCTCTACCAGGGCATCGGCGGGTTCGTCGGGAACGCCGTGATGGGGGCGGTCTTCGTGCTGCTGTACCGGCGCTGGGGGCGGGTCGGGCCGCTGGTCGTCGCGCACGCCCTGCTCGACGTCGTCGCGTTCGGCGGGTACGCGCTGCTGGCCGGCAAGGTGGACTGGCTGCCCACCCCGTAGCGGCGTCCCCGCCGGCGCGGCGGCGGTCAGGGGCGGCTGAGCAGCTCCCCGTCGATGACCGTCACGGCGTGGCCGGTGAGGAGCGTACGGTCGCCGGCCAGGCGGACCCGGACCAGGCCGGTGCGGGCGCCGCCCTGCAGGCCGGTCATTTCCTCGCGGCCCAGGCGCGCCGCCCAGAACGGGGCGAGGGCGGTGTGGGCGCTGCCCGTCACGGGGTCCTCGTCGATGCCGAACAGCGGGAAGAAGCCGCGGGAGACGAAGTCGTAGCCGCGGGAGGGGTCCTCGGCCGGTGCGGTGACGATGATCCCGCGCCTGCCGAAGGCCCGCAGGGCGGCGAGGTCCGGGCGCAGGGCGCGGACGGTGGGTTCGTCGGCCAGTTCGACCACCAGGTCGCCGATGTGCTCGGAGGTGTCGTGCACGGAGAGGATCGCGACGCCGCCGAGGGCGCCGGCGATCTCGGCGGGCGCGTCGCAGGGGGTCAGGGAGGACGTCGGGAAGTCCAGGGTCACCGTGCCGTCGGGGTTCGTGCGGGCGGTGAGGATCCCGCAGCGGGCGGAGAAGCGGACGGTGCCGGTGGCGAGGCCGCTGTTCGCCAGGACGTGGGCGGTGGCCAGGGTGGCGTGGCCGCACATGTCGACCTCGGCGGCCGGGGTGAACCAGCGCAGGGCCCAGTCGGCGTCGCCGCCGGGCGGGAGCGGGTGGGCGAAGGCGGTCTCGGAGAGGGCGACCTCGGCGGCGACCTGCTGCAGCCAGGCGTCCGGGGGGAAGCCGCCGTCCAGGAGCAGGACGCCGGCGGGGTTGCCCCCGAAGGGCCGGTCGCTGAAGGCGTCGACGATTCGAATGCGCATGAGCCGACGGTAGGGCCGTGACCGCCGTGTGATCCAAGGCCAATCCGGGAGCACTGGCCTTGCCGGGAGGCGGGAGGCGGGAGGCCGGGAGGCCGGGACGCGGGCGGGCGCCCCGCGGCCGTGCTGCCGGAGGGCGCCCGCGCGTGTGATCGGGGTGTACGGGCGCCGGTCAGGTCACCAGCCCGGAGAGCTTGCGCAGCGACTCCGTGAGAGCGGCGGTGGCCGAGTCCTTGAGCTTGCCGGCCATCAGCGAGACCGCGGCGCCGGTGAACTCGCCGTCCACCCGCACGGTGGTGGCCCCGCCGTCCGGCACCAGCGTGTACCGGGTGCCGACCACCACGCCCATCGGGCCCTTGCCCTTGATCGCGAAGACGCGTTCGGCCTCCAGTTCCTCGATGGTCCAGGTGACCTCGGCCGGGAAGCCCATCATCTTCATGTTCTCCTCGAAGGTGGCGCCGACCGCGAGGGTCTGAGGGCCGCCCTTGGGGAAGCTGGTGTGGGTCTGGCTCCACTCGCCGTACGCACCCCAGTCCGTCAGCTGGGACCAGACCTTGGCGGCGGACGCCTCGATGCGCGACTCCACCGTGACTTCGGCCATGCGACCACCCCTTCTCGTCGGGACACGTGCGCGGAACGTAGTCCCGGCGGCCGCAACATTCAATACTGATGACCCGTCAGAAATCGGGACCCGTCTCAACAGGTGTCACCCACGTGACGGTCCTGACGGTCGGCTGCCATGATGGCGGAATGCAAGCGTCAGGGAAGAACGCCGGACTGGGCATAGCGCTCGTCTCGGCGGCCGCATTCGGCGGTTCGGGAGTCGCGGCGAAGCCGCTGATCGAGGCGGGTCTGGACCCGCTGCACATGGTGTGGCTCAGGGTCGCCGGCGGCGCCCTCGTGCTGTCCCCGCTGGCCTGGCGCCACCGCTGCCTGCTGCGCCGCAAGCCGGCCCTGCTGGCGGGCTTCGGCCTCGTCGCGGTCGCCGGCGTGCAGGCCTTCTACTTCGCCTCCCTGTCCCGCATCCCGGTCGGCGTGGCCCTGCTGCTGGAGTACCTGGGCCCCGCCCTGCTGCTCGGCTACATCCGCTTCGTCCAGCGCAAGCCCGTGAGCAGGGCGGCAGCCGCCGGTGCGGCGGTGGCCGTGGTGGGCCTGGCCTGCGTGGTGGAGATCTGGTCGGGGCTGAGCCTGGACCCGCTCGGCGTGCTGCTCGGCCTCGCCGCCGCCTGCTGCCAGGCCTTCTACTTCGTCTTCGCCGACCAGGGCACCGACGGTGAGGAGGTCCCCGACCCCCTCGGCGTCGCGGCGTTCGGCCTGATCATCGGCACCCTGGTGATGACCGCGATCGCCCGTCCCTGGCAGATCGACTGGTCGGTGCTCGGCGGGACCGCGGAGCTGGCCGGCGCGCAGGTCCCCGGTCTGGTCCTGCTCGGCTGGGTGGTGCTGGTCGCCACCGCGCTCGCCTACCTCACCGGCGTGGTCTCGGTGCGCAGGCTCTCCCCGCAGGTGGCCGGAGTGGTGGCCTGCCTGGAGGCCGTGGTCGCCACCGTGCTGGCCTGGGTGCTCCTCGGCGAGCACCTGTCCGCGCCGCAGGTGCTCGGCGGTGCGCTGGTGCTGGGCGGCGCCCTCATCGCCCAGTCCTCCCGTACGGCGCGGCCGGATGCGCCACCACCGCCGGGGGAGCCCGGCGCGGTCCTCGCGGCCGGGGTCCCGGTGGACCGGGAGTCGACCACCGCCTAGGCTGGCGAGCATGCATTCGACCGTGCTGCCGCCCCCCGCCGCCTAGCGCGGGCGGCCACCGCCGAGACCGTTCCAGCCCGGGAGTCACCGGGCCGGTCCCTGCTGCCCGCGAAGCGATGACGCAACCCCTTCATCCTTCCTGCTTCACGCAAGCGCGCAGATCGCGGAGAAAACACGTGTCCGACCACTCGCCCGCCGGGCGCAGTCTGCTGTACCTCGCCGTCGCCGGAGTCGCCTGGGGCACCGCCGGAGCGGCGGCCTCCCTGCTCTTCCTCGCCAGTGACCTCGGGCCTCTCTCGCTCTCCTTCTGGAGGTGCGCGGGCGGCCTCGTGCTGCTGCTCGGGGTGCTCGCGGTGCGCCGCCGCCGGCCCGCCCGGCCTCGACCCGCCGTGGGCTCGCTGGTCGTCACCGGCCTGCTCTTCACCCTCTTCCAGGCCGCCTACTTCGCGGCGGTGCGCGACACCGGGCTGGCGGTGGGGACCGTCGTCACGCTCGGCGCCGGACCCGTACTGATCGCGCTGGGCGCCCGCCACTGGATGGGGGAGCGGCTCGGGCGCGGCGGGGCCCTCGCCGTCGCCGCGGCGCTCGCCGGGCTGGTGGTGCTCGTCCTCGGCGGCACGGACGCCGAGGTGCGGCCGGTCGGCGTCGGCTGGGCGCTGCTGTCGGCGGCCGGGTACGCGGCGATGACGCTGCGGACGCGCCGGGCCGGCAGGTCCGGGACTTCCGGGGACCCGCTGGTCACCACGGCCTGGTCGGCCGGCGTGGGCGCGGTCTGCCTGCTGCCGCTCGCCCTGGTCGAGGGGCTGCTGCCGCACAGCGCCGAGCCGGGCCGGGTGCTGTGGCTGATGGTGTACGTGGCCGCGGTGCCGACCGCGCTCGCGTACGCCCTCTACTTCACCGGCGCGGCCGCGGTCCGTGCCGCGACGGTGTCCGTGATCATGCTCATCGAGCCGGTCGGCGCGGCCGTGATCGCCGTACTGCTGCTCGGGGAGGAACTGACCGGTGCGGTGGTGTTCGGCGGTGTGCTGCTGCTGGCGGCGGTCCTCGCGCTGATCGTCGCGGAGGCCCGCCGCCCGGCGGAGCGGCTGCCGGCGGCACCGGTCGCGCCGCTTCAGAGCGCGGCGAGGTAGTCCGGCAGGGCGATGGCGGGGTCCTGGCCGTCCGCGGGCACGGGGGTGCCGTACGTACGCGCGACCGGGACCACGCCCGACCAGTGGGGGAGTGCCAGGTCCTCGGGGTCGTCGTTGGGGCCGCCGGTGCGGATCTTCGCGGAGACCTCCAGCAGGTCGAGCCGGATCACGGCGGTGGCGGCGGACTCCCTGGCGTCCGCGGGGCGGGAGTCGGCCGAGCGCCCCGGCACCACCTGGTCGACCAGGGCGTCCAGGGCGGTCCGCCGCTCCGCCTCGTCGGTCACGGCGTAGGCGGTGCCGTGCACCACCACGGACCGGTAGTTGATCGAGTGGTGGAAGGCCGACTTGGCGAGGACCAGGCCGTCCACGTGGGTCACGGTCAGGCAGACCGGCAGGCCGGGGTCGGTGGTGGCGGCGCCGCGCAGCGGCCGCGAGCCGGTGGAGCCGTGGACGTAGAGGGTCTCGCCGACGCGCGCGTACAGGGTGGGCAGTACCACCGGGGCGCCGTCGCGGACGAAGCCGAGGTGACAGAGGTAGGTCTGGTCGAGGATCGAGTGCACCGTCTCGCGGTCGTAGTGGGCGCGCGGGCGGGACCGGGTCGGGACGGTGCGCTCCGTCGGGGCGTAGCCGGTCTGCGTGGCGCTCATGGCGACCTCCATTGCACTAGTGCATAATGTGGTTTGTGCTAGGAGACTACATGGTCACAGGAACGCGCGCATCGGAGATCGCGGCGAGCGTGGAAGCGGGCGTGAGCGCGGGCGAGCTCGCGCCGGGCGCGCTGCTGCCCCCGATGCGGGAACTGGCCGCCCGGCTGGGCGTCAACCCGAACACGGTCGCGGCGGCCTACCGAACGCTGCGCGAACGCGGTGTCATCGAGACGGACGGGCGCCGCGGCAGCCGGGTCCGGGCCCGTCCGGCCACCACCGCCCGCGAGTCGCTGCGGGTGGCGCCGCCACCGGGAGGGCGGGACGCCTCCCACGGCTGCCCCGACCCGGCGCTGCTGCCCCCGCTCGAGGCGGCGCTCGCCGCGGCCGCCCGCCGGTACGCGGAACGGCCGACCCTGTACGGGGACGACCCGGTGGTCCCCGACCTGGCCGCCGCCGCCCGGGCCGGACTCGCCGCGGACGGGGTCCCGGAGGGCCCGCTCGCGCTGGCCTCCGGCGCGCTCGACGCGATCGAACGGGTGCTGACCGCACACCTGCGGCCCGGCGACGCGGTCGCCGTCGAGGATCCGGGCTGGGGCAGCCTGCTCGACCTGGTACCCGCCCTGGGACTGCGGATCCTGCCCGTCGCGGTGGACTGCGAGGGGCCCCGCCCGGAGGCGGTGGCCGGGGCGATCGCGGCGGGCGCCCGCGCCCTCCTGGTGACGGCCCGGGCGCAGAACCCCACCGGCGCGGCGGTGGGCGCCGAGCGGGCCGCCGCGCTCCGGGCGCTGCTCGCGGAACACCCGGACGTACTGGTGCTCGACGACGACCACGGCCACGGCATCGTGGATCTGCCGCTGCACCCGCTCGGCGGGGTGACCCGGCACTGGGCCCTGGTCCGCTCGGTCTCCAAGGCGTACGGCCCGGACCTGAGGCTCGCCCTGCTCACCGGGGACCCCGTCACCCTCGACCGGGTGCGCGGCCGGCAGCGGCTGGGGCCGGGCTGGGTCAGCCGCGTCCTGCAGTACGCCGTGGCCGAGCTGTGGGCCTCCGGGGCCGTGGACCCGGTGGCGGTCTCCCGCTCCTACGCGCGGCGCCGCGACGCCCTGGTCGCGGCACTGGCCGAGCGGGGCGTCGCGGCGTACGGGCGCAGCGGACTGAACGTGTGGGTGCCGGTCGCGGACGAGACGGGGGCGGTGGCGCGGCTGCTCGCCGCCGGCTGGGCGGTGGCGCCCGGGGCCAGGTTCCGCGTCGCGAGCGGGCCGGGGATCCGGATCACCGTGTCCCGGCTCGCGGTGGAGGAGGTGCCGGCCCTCGCGGACGTGGTCGCGGAGGCGGTGCGGCCGCCCCGCGGCGCGCGCTACGACTGACGCCGCGGCCGGGCCTGGGTCAGGGCCGCACCGGCCAGGACGACGGCCGCGCCGACGGGCGTGTTCCAGTGCAGCTGCTCGCCCAGCACCAGCACGCCCGCGGCGGTGGCGATGACCGGGATGAAGTACGTGACCATCTGCGCCGTCGTCGGCCCGACCTCCGCCACCAGGCGGTACTGCATCTGCAGCGCCATCCCGGTGCCCAGCGCGCCCAGCGCGACGATCGAGAGGGTCGGCCAGAGCGGGAAGGAGGCCGGGGCCGAGGTGAACAGCGTGCTGACCACGGTCAGCTGGAGGGTGGAGACCATCAGCTGGCCCCCGGTCAGGGCGACGGGCGAGCCGGGGACGTCCGCCAGCGTGCGGCGCACGTAGATCCAGCCGACCGGGTAGCAGAGCGAGGCGAGCAGGGCCATCGCGGCGCCCCGCGGGTCGACGCCCGAGAACCCCTGCCAGGCGCCGAGCACCGTCAGCACGCCGAGGAAGCCCAGCCCGAGCCCGGCCACCCGCCGCCGCGTGGGGCGGTCCTCCGACAGCGCGACCAGGGACAGCACCATGCCCCACAGCGGCGAGGTGGCGTTGCAGATCCCCGCCAGGCTCGACGGGATGCTCAGCTCCGCGTAGGCGAACAGCGAGAACGGGGCCGTGTTGAGCAGCAGCGCCGCCACCGTGAGGTGCCCCCAGGTGCGCAGCCCGCGCGGCAGCCGCTCGCGGCGGACCAGCAGGACCGCGCCGAGCGCCAGTGCGCCGAAGAACACCCGGCCCAGGGCCACCTGGAACGGCGCGTACGCCTCGGTGCCCACCTTGATCAGCAGGAAGCTGAAGCCCCAGACGACGGAGAGGACGCCGAACCGGACCCGCCAGTCGAGTACGGCGCGGCACGCGCGGGCCCGGGCGGACGCGGACGCGGACGTGCCGGAGCGGACGGGCGGGCGGGCGGCAGCGGGAGAGTGATCGGGCGTGGTGGCGGTGGTGGGGGCCGGGCGGGTCTCTGCGGGGGCGCTCATGCCCTCCACTCTGATCACTCCGACCTCGTAGGACAAGCGAGAGTTCTTTCGGTCGATCGCGTAGCATCACTTACATGTTGAACCTGGAGCGCCTCCGCACCCTCGACGCCCTGGCCCGTCACGGCTCGGTCAGCGGCGCCGCCGACGGTCTGCACGTCACCACCTCCGCCGTCTCCCAGCAGATGGCCAAGCTGGAACGCGAGGTCGGCCAGCCCCTCCTCGCCAAGAACGGGCGCGGCGTCCGCCTCACCGACGCCGGGCGCCTCCTCGCCGAACACGCGGCCCGGATCATCTCCCAGGTCGAGCGCGCCCAGGCGGAGGTCGAGGCGCACCGCGGCCGCGCCGTCGGCGAGGTCCGCATCGGGGCGTTCCCCACGGCCATGCGCGGGCTGCTGCCCGCCGCGCTGACCGGGCTCCGCGCCGACCACCCCGACCTGCGCCCCCGGGTCCGCGAGATGGAACCCGAGGAGAGCATGGCGGCCGTGGTCCGCGGCGACCTGGACCTGGCCCTGACCATCGACTGGTACAACAAGCGGATGCCCGTCCCCGCCGAGCTGGTGCGGGCCCACCTGCTCGACGACGCGGCCGACGTCGCGGTGCCCGCCGGCCACCCGCTGGCCGCCGCCGCCCAGGTCTCGCTCAGCGATTTCGCCGAGGACGAATGGGTCTCCTGGAATGAGGGCCAGTTCTGCCACGAGTGGCTGGTCTTCACCCTCCGCGGGACCGGCATCGAACCGCGGATCACCCACATCGCCGAGGAGCACCACACCCAGCTCGCCTTCGTCGAGGCCGGTCTCGGCGTGTGCGTGACGCCCCGGCTGGGTCGCGGCCCGGTGCCGGCCGGGGTGCGGCTGCTGCCCGTGTGCGACACGGTGCGCCGGCACGTGTACGTGGTGTGGCGCGCCGACGCGGACCGCCGGCCCTCGGTCCGGGCCGCCGTCGAGGCGCTGCGGGCCGCGGCGCTGGGCGTCGTCAGGCCGTCTCTTTCGGATCTTGCCGGTTAAGCCCGCGTCGTCCGGTGCCGTGCATCGCAAGGCGGAGAGGCTCCCGATTACTGGACGTACTTGGGTGCCTCGACAACGCTGGGGGCACCTCCCAGCGGTAGCTGGGGGACGAGGTGCGGTGCCGGGCGGCGCGGGTCAGGCAAGATCCGGAAGAGACGGCCTGGAGGCCTACAGCTTGCGGAAGTCCCAGGAGACCACGGTGTCCGGGGTCAGCCGCAGCCAGGCGTGGCGGCCGTCGTGGGGCATCTGCTCCATCCCGAAGTTCTTGGCCGGGAAGAGTCGTTCGGCCTCCTCCAGGTCCGGGCAGGGCTCGCCCGTGCGCGGGGCCTCGCCCACGAAGACCGCGCTTCCCGACAGCTCC
Organism: Streptomyces sp. NPDC012888; assembly: GCF_042900645.1. Classification (NCBI taxonomy): domain Bacteria; kingdom Bacillati; phylum Actinomycetota; class Actinomycetes; order Kitasatosporales; family Streptomycetaceae; genus Streptomyces; species Streptomyces sp. NPDC012888. The sequence goes on from NZ_JBIBBM010000005.1 coordinate 25,922, forward strand.
ACGCCGCGCAGTTCGTCGTACGACTCGCCCGCGTCCACGACCACCGAGATGCGGGGGTCCGCGCGCAGGTCGGACCAGCGCCGGCTGCGGGTGATCGAGTACAGCCAGAGCGAGGTGCCGTCCCAGGCGAACCACAGCGCCCCGACGTGCGGGCGCCCGTCGGGGGAGACCGTGGCCACCCGGCAGGTGCGCTGCTCGCGGAGGAAGGCGTCGACTTCCCGTTCGGTCATCATGATGCGGCGGCCACGCCGCTGGGTCCCGTCCACCCGTCCCACACCCCTTCACATCTGACTGTGTGTCAGGAATCATCGGGGCTCTTCCGTCACCGCACCAGGGGGAGACAGGGTCGGACATGCTGAAGCTGGAACCCGGCACCACCGCACTGCTCACCGTCGAGTGCCAGAACGGGGTGGTCGGCGAGGACGGCGCCCTGCCCGAACTCGCCGCCGAAGCCCGGGGCTCCGGCATGCTCGCGCAGGTGGCCGCCCTGGTCGACGGCGCCCACGCCGTCGGCGTACAGGTGCTGCACGCCGTCGCCGAGCGGCGCCCCGACGGCCGCGGCGCCAACTCCAACGCCCGGCTGTTCCGCGCCGCGTCCCGCCTGCCCGTGCGGCAGCTGTCGGGCACGGCCGCCGTCCGCATCGCCGAGCCCATCAAGGTCGCCGACGAGGACCTCGTCGTACGGCGGCTGCACGGCCTCTCGCCCATGGCCGGGACCGACCTCGACCCGCTGCTCCGCAACCTCGGCTGCCGGACCCTGGTCGTCACCGGGGTCTCCGCCAACGTGGCGATCCCCAACACCGTCTTCGACGCCGTCAACCTCGGCTACCGGGTGGTCGTCCCGGCCGACGCGATCGCCGGGGTGCCCGCCGCCTACACCGCCGAGGTGCTCCGCAACTCCCTCGCCCTGGTGGCCACCGTCACCACCGCCGCGGAAATCCTCGAGGCCTGGGCGCAGGAAGGCCCGTAACCTGGACGGATGCTGTCCGAAGTGATCGCGACCCGCTACGTCACGCCCCTGCGTGAGGGCGGCTCGCTCCCGGGGATCGTCGAGGCCGACGACCTGGGTACCTACGTCATGAAGTTCACCGGCGCCGGCCAGGGCCGCAAGACCCTCGTAGCCGAGGTCGTCTGCGGGCGACTGGCCCAGCGGCTGGGCCTGCGCGTGCCCGACCTGGTACGGATCCAGCTGGATCCGGTGATCGGGCTGGGCGAGCCGGACCAGGAGGTCCAGGAGCTGCTGAAGGCCAGCGGCGGCCTCAACCTCGGCATGGACTACCTGCCCGGCTCGATCGGCTTCGACCCGCTGGCCTACCAGGTCGACCCGGCCGAGGCGGGCCGGGTGGTCTGGTTCGACGCCCTGATCAACAACGTCGACCGCTCGTGGCGCAACCCCAACATGCTGGTGTGGCACGGCGACGTGTGGCTGATCGACCACGGCGCCACCATGATCTGGCACCACAACTGGCCGACCGCCCAGGCCGCCGCCGGCAAGCCGTACGACGCCTCCGACCACGTGCTGGCGCCGTTCGCCCCCGACATCGCGGCGGCCGCCGCCGAGCTCGCCCCCCGGGTCACCGAGGAACTGCTGACCGAGGTCGCGGCCGAGGTCCCGGACGAGTGGCTGGTGGACGAGCCCGGTTTCGACGGGCCCGACGAGCTGCGTCGCGCCTACGTCGACGCCCTGCTGCCGCGCGCCCGCACCGTCCACGAGCGGATCTCGCTGGAGGCCCGGCCGAAGGCCCCCTCCGGCCCGCCCGGCTGGCTGACCGACCTCCTCGGCGAACGGCCCCACCAGAAGAAGAGCGGCGACCGGTGACCCAGCGGGACGTTTTCGAGTACGCGCTGGTGCGCGTGGTGCCCCGGATGGAGCGCGGCGAGTGCTTCAACGCGGGAGTGATCGTCTACTGCCGGGCGCGCTCCTTCGTCGCCGCCCGCACCCACCTGGACGAGACCAAGCTGCTCGCCCTCGACCCGGCGGCCGACGTCACCGGCGTACGGGCCGCCCTGCGCGCCGTGGAGGGCGTATGCGCGGGCGGGGAGCAGGCGGGCCAGGCAGCGGGCGACGACCCGGGGCGCCGCTTCCGGTGGCTGATCGCCCCCCGCAGCACGGTGGTGCAGCCGGGCCCCGTCCACACCGGTCTGACGGCCGATCCCCAGGCCGAGGTGGAACGCCTGCTCGACCTGCTGGTGCGCTGAGCCGGCCCCCGGGCGGAACGCCGCGAAGGCCCCCGGGGCCCGGTGCCGTTGACACCGGGTGCCGGGGCTCCTAGCGTCTCCCTCGCTGAAGCTACTAAGCGGTTGCTCAGGTATGGGCGGCCGTACTTCAAGGGCGAGGAGAACCAGATGTCCACCACCGAGCAGCGCGTCGCCGTCGTCACCGGGGCGGCCCGGGGCATCGGCGCCGCCACCGCCGTACGGCTCGCCGCCGAGGGCCGCGCCGTCGCCGTACTCGACCTGGACGAGGCGGCCTGCAAGGACACGGTCGAGGCCATCACCGGGGCCGGCGGCAAGGCCCTCGCGGTCGGCTGCGACGTATCGGACGGCGCGCAGGTGGAGGCGGCCGTCGAGCGGATCGCGGGCACGCTCGGCGCGCCGACCGTGCTGGTCAACAACGCGGGAGTGCTCCGCGACAACCTGCTCTTCAAGATGAGCGAGAACGACTGGGACACCGTCATGAACGTGCACCTGCGCGGCGCGTTCCTGATGTCGAAGGCCTGTCAGAAGCACATGGTCGACGCCGGGTTCGGCCGGATCGTCAACCTGTCCAGCGCCTCGGCCCTGGGCAACCGCGGGCAGGTCAACTACTCCGCCGCCAAGGCCGGTCTGCAGGGCTTCACCAAGACGCTGGCCATCGAGCTCGGCAAGTTCGGCGTCACCGCCAACGCCGTCGCCCCCGGCTTCATCGTCACCGAGATGACCGCCGCCACCGCGGCCCGGGTCGGCATGGGCTTCGAGGAGTTCCAGGCCGCCGCCGCCGGCCAGATCCCGGTCCAGCGGGTCGGCCGTCCCGAGGACATCGCCAACGCCATCGCCTTCTTCACCGGCGACGCCGCCGGCTTCGTCTCCGGCCAGGTCCTGTACGTGGCCGGCGGCCCGCTCAACTAGTCCGAGGGAGTCCGTACGGTCATGGCAGCAGCACAGGACAGCACCGCCCCCGACAGCGGCCGGGTGGCCCTGATCACCGGCGCCAGCCGGGGCATCGGCTACGGCATCGCCGAGGCGCTCGTCGCCCGCGGCGACCGGGTCTGCATCACCGGGCGCAGCGAGGAGGCCCTCAAGGAGGCCGTGGAGCAGCTCGGCGCCGACCGGGTCATCGGCGTCCCCGGCAAGGCGCACGACGAGGCCCACCAGGCGGTGGCCGTCGAGCGCGCGATGGAGGCGTTCGGCCGGATCGACTTCCTGATCAACAACGCCGGCACCAACCCGGTCTTCGGCCCCATCGCCGACCTGGACCTGGGCGTGGCCCGGAAGGTCTTCGAGACCAACGTGATCTCCGCGCTCGGCTTCGCCCAGCGGACCTGGCACGCCTGGCAGAAGGAGAACGGCGGCGCCATCGTCAACATCGCCTCCATCGCCGGCGTCTCGGCCTCGCCGTTCATCGGGGCCTACGGCATGAGCAAGGCGGCCATGGTCAACCTCACCCTCCAGCTGGCCCACGAGATGGCACCCCGGGTGCGGGTGAACGCCATCGCCCCGGCCGTGGTGAAGACCAGGTTCGCCCAGGCCCTCTACGAGGGCCGGGAGGCGGAGGCCGCGGCCGCCTACCCCCTGGGCCGGCTGGGCGTCCCGTCCGACATCGGAGGGGCGGCGGCGTTCCTCACCTCGGACCAAGCGGAATGGATCACAGGTCAGACTCTGGTCGTTGATGGCGGAATGTTTCTCAATGCCGGAGTCCACTGACCGATAAACGGACGGAATACCCCTTCGGGGGCCGGTAAATGTCTCCCGAATAGGCGTGAAAACGGTATGGAACCGGCACCGAACTGATCAAGTGCCCCACGGAACCACCCCATTGGATTCGTGGGGCGCTGCGGTAGGGTCTGCCGCACCCAGGCTGATCGAGGAGTGTGCACGTGTTCATCCGGACCAGATGCCTGCAGAGCACTGCGGCCCTTGCGTCCATATCCCTGCTGGCCGGATGCGGCCTGCTTCCGGGTGATGACGGAAAGAGCGAAAAGCGCATCGTCGTCGGCACGACGAGCGCGCCCACCACCCTCGACCCCGCCGCGGCCTACGACGGCTCCTGGGAGCTCTACCGGAACGTCTACCAGACGCTGGTCGCGTTCCCGACGGGAAGCGTCAAGCCGCAGCCCGACGCGGCCCAGAGCTGCGAGTTCACCGACACGGCCAACGAGTCCTACCGCTGCGTCCTGCGCAAGGGCCTGAAGTTCTCCAACGGGGAACCGCTCGACGCCAAGGCCGTCAAGCACTCCTTCGACCGGATCCGGACGATCAACTCCAAGGTCGGCCCGAAGGACCTCTTCGGCAGCCTGGACAAGATCGAGACGCCCGACGCGCAGACCGTCGTCTTCCACCTCAAGACGCCCGACGCGACCTTCCCGTACGTCCTCGGCTCCCCGGCCGCCTCGCTGGTCGCCCCCCGGGACTACCCCGCCGACAAGCTCCGCGAGGACGGCAAGGTCACCGGCTCCGGCCCGTACCTCCTCGAGGAGTACGTCGAGAAGCAGCGGGCCGAGCTCGCCGGAAACGGCGACTACCAGGGCTTCGCCCAGCGCAAGAACGACGGCGTGACCATCCGCTACTTCCAGGACTCCGGGAAGATGGTCACGGCCCTCAAGGCCAAGGAGATCGACGCCACCTACCGCGGTCTGACCGCCGCCGAGATCAAGGACCTGCAGGGCGCCGCCGCCCGCGAGGCCGGCATCCAGCTCCTCGCCAACGTCGGCTCCGAGATCCGCTACCTGGTCTTCAACCCGAAGGACCCGGCCGCCGGCAAGCTCGCCGTCCGCCAGGCCGTCGCCCAGCTCGTCGACCGCGGCACCCTGGTCACCAAGGTCTACCAGGGCACCGCCGAGCCGCTGTACTCGATGGTCCCCAAGGGTGTGGTCAGCCACAAGACGCCGTACTTCGACAAGTTCGCCCACCCGGACACCGCCAAGGCGAAGAAGTACCTCAAGGACGCGGGCGTCAGCACCCCGGTCAACCTGTCGTTCGTCTACACAACCGACCGCTACGGCTCCTCCACCCAGCTGGAGTTCGAGGAGCTCAAGCGGCAGCTGGAGGAGAGCGGCCTGTTCAAGGTCGCCATCCAGGGCAAGCCCTGGAAGGAGTTCCAGCAGGGCTACAAGGGCGGCCAGTACCCCGTCTTCGGCCGCGGCTGGTTCCCGGACTTCCCCGACCCCGACAACTTCATCGCCCCCTTCGTGGGCAAGGAGAACGCGGTCGGCACGCCGTACGAGCCCGCGCCGATCATCAACGACCTGCTGCCCAAGTCCCGCCGCTCCAGCGACCGCTCGGCCGTCAGCCAGCACTTCGAGGAGGCCCAGCGGATCCTCGCCGAAGACGTCCGGCTGCTCCCGCTGTGGCAGGGCAAGCTGTACGTCGCGGCCGGCGAGGACCTCGGCGGCGGCGAGCGGGCGCTCGACCCGCAGACCGTCATGCAGATGTGGGAGCTGTTCCGCAAGACCAGCTGGTAGCGGTCGGGCGGAGCACGGGTTCGGGCAGTGTCAGTGGTCGCGGGTAAGTTCTCCGGTCAGTTGCACTATTGATTGCCGGAGGTTGACGACGTGACCCAGATGCTGCCCGAGTCCTGGCTGCCCGTGCTCGGCGAGGAACTGGAGAAGCCCTACTTCAAGGAGCTGATCGAGTTCGTCGAGAAGGAGCGGGCGCAGGGGCCGGTCTACCCGCCGCGCGAGCAGGTCTTCGCCGCGCTGGAGGCCACGCCGTACGACCGGGTCAAGGTCCTCATCCTGGGCCAGGACCCCTACCACGGCGCCGGGCAGGGGCACGGGCTCTGCTTCTCCGTGCGGCCCGGGGTCAAGACCCCGCCCTCGCTGCGCAACATCTACAAGGAGATGCAGGCCGAGCTCGGCACGCCGATCCCCGACAACGGTTACCTGATGCCGTGGGCCGAGCAGGGCGTGCTGCTGCTCAACGCGGTGCTCACGGTCCGCGAGGCCGAGCCCAACTCGCACAAGGGCAAGGGCTGGGAGAAGTTCACCGATGCGGTGATCCGCCGGGTCGCCGACCGGCCCGACCCGGCCGTGTTCGTCCTGTGGGGCGCCTACGCGCAGAAGAAGCTCCCGCTGATCGACGAGTCCCGCCACGTGGTGGTCAAGGGCGCGCACCCCTCGCCGCTGTCGGCGAAGAAGTTCTTCGGCTCCCAGCCGTTCACGCAGATCAACGAGGCGATCGCCGCGCAGGGGCACGAGCCGATCGACTGGCGGATCCCGGACCTCGGCTGAGACCGCGCCGCGCGACCGCGCGTCTCCGGGAGCGGCCGGCTCCCCGTCCCGCCGGCCCCGGCTCCCGGATCGCGCGATCGCGTGATGGTGTGACCGCGCCTCGGCGGCAATGCCGGTGCCTGCGGCTAGCGTCGGGATGATCGGACCGGAAGGGTCCGGCGGAACGAGCCGGAGGCGGCGTTGACCGAGCAGCAGGAGGCGTCCGAGGACGCCGTCATGACCCGGATCGGCCAGGCGATCATCCTGCTCCACGCCGGCGACCGGGAGGAGGCGCGGAACCGGCTGGGCGAGATCTGGTCCGAGATCGGGGAGGACGGTGCGCCACTGCACCGGTGCACGCTCGCGCATTACATGGCCGACGCCCAGGACGACCCGGCGGACGAGCTCGCCTGGGACCTGCGGGCCCTGGCGGCGGCCGACGGCCCGGCCGGCGGGCCGCACGCCGCGGTACGGGCGTTCTACCCGGCGCTGCACCTGAACCTGGCGGCGGACTACGTCAAGCTCCGGCGGCCGGAGGCGGCCCGGCTGCACCTGGGGCGGGCCCGGGCCGCGAGTGGCGCGCTGCCGGACGACGGCTACGGGAACGGGGTCCGCGCGGCGATCGCCCGGCTGGAGGAACGCCTGGCTGCCGCCCGCCCGGACGCCGGGCCGTTCCCCGGCCAGCACGCGTAGCCGCGGCGCGCCGGAGCCGCCGGGGCACCGCCCCGCACCCCGCTCCTCGATCGCCGGAGGGGCTCGAGGGGCGGCTCCCGGTCGCCGGAGGGGGTCAGCGCGGGTCCGGGCAGATCCGGGATTCGGGGCTGTCCGGGCGCCATTTGCCGTGCTTGCGGCCCAGCGCGCAGACGTCCGCCGGCCGTACCGGCAGCCGCTTCATCAGCTCCCGCTCCACCTTGCGGGCCTCAGGCCCGGCGTGGCCGGGCCGGTCCCCGCCGTCCGGCTCCCGCCCCGTCGGCTCACCCCGTCCCGCCGCGGCCACCGGCTCCGGGATGTCCGGTACGGGCGGCGGCGCCGGAGCCGGCGCGTCGGGCTCCGGCTCCCGCCCCTCCAGCGGCGGCGTGGGCGGCGCCGGCGGCTCCCCCGGCGCGTCCTGTGCCGGGCCGCTGTCGGCCGGCGCCGCCTGCAGCGCCTCCAGGGCCGGTGCCTGCACCACCACCGGTTCGGCCCCCGGCCCGCTCCGCGGCTCGTGCCGCGGCGGCACCTCCGACACAGGGGCCGCGGCGGGCTGCACCGACGCGGGGGTCACATTCACGCAGCCGGAGACGGCCGAAACGGCAGCGGCCACTCCGAGCAGCAGGGTTGTCGTGGTTCGGGTTGGATGCACTCGGCCAACTCTGCTGTGCGCGGACCCCGTTGCGGAAACCCGGAGCCGATATTGACCCCGCACGGGTGACGGCTACTCGCCGGTTGCCCCGTCGATCTGCTCCCGCAGCAGGTCCGCGTGCCCGTTGTGCCGGGCGTACTCCTCGATCATGTGCGTGTACACCCAGCGCAGGTTGAACCCCTGCTTGCGGCGCGGGTGCTCGGCCACCGAGACCTCGTCCAGGGAGCGTCCCGCCGCCGCCTCGCGGGCCAGCCCGATCTCCTCCTTCCACACCTGCTCGGCGTCGGCGAAGGTGTCGTCCGCGCCGAAGTGGAAGTCGCCGTCCCGGTCCTCCCGCGTGCTGTACAGCTCGGGCAGGTCCAGACCCAGGGTTATCTCCCGGAACCACCAGCGCTCCACCTCGGCCATGTGCCGCACCAGGCCCAGCAGCGTCAGCTCCGACGGGGGCAGCGCCGCGCGCCGCAGCTGTTCCTCGTCCAGCCCGGCGCACTTCATCGCCAGCGTGGCCCGGTGGTAGTCCAGCCAGCCTTCCAGCATCTCCCGCTCGCCGGCGGTGGTGGAGGGCTCGGGACGTTCGTACTCGGTAGGAATCATTGCCCCATCGTCCGCGAACGCCCGCCCGCGCACCAGGGATTAAGCTGCGGGTGCACGGCACACGGACGGAGGAGGCCCCGGTGAAGGTCGCATGCATCGGACTCGGCGACATCGCGCAGAAGGCGTACCTGCCGGTCCTCACCGCCCGGCCCGGCGTGGAACTGCACCTCCAGACCCGCAACCGGGCCACCCTCGAACGGGTCGGTGACCAGTACGGCGTTCCCACCGCCCGCCGCCACGGCACCCTCGACTCCCTCCTCGCGGAGGGCCTGGACGCGGCGTTCGTGCACGCCGCCACGACCGCCCACCCCGAGATCGCCTCCCGTCTCCTCGAAGCGGGCGTCCCCACCTACGTCGACAAGCCGCTCGCGTACGCGTACGAGGACTCCCTTCGCCTGGTCGAACTCGCCGAGGCGCGCGGGGTGTCGCTCGCCGTCGGTTTCAACCGCCGGTACGCCCCCGGCTACGTGCAGTGCGCCGACCACCCGCGCGAACTGATCCTCATGCAGAAGAACCGGATCGGGCTGCCCGAGGACCCGCGCACCCTCGTCCTCGACGACTTCATCCACGTCGTGGACACCCTGCGCTTCCTGCTGCCCGGCGAGGCCGACCACATCGACGTGCGGGCCCGGGTCCGCGGCGGCCTGATGCACCACGTCGTCCTCCAGATGTCCGGTGACGGCTTCACCGCCCTCGGGATCATGAACCGGCTGTCCGGCTCCGCCGAGGAGGTCCTGGAGGTCTCCGGGCAGGACACCAAGCGGCAGGTCGTCAACCTCGCCGAGGTCATCGACCACAAGGGCCAGCCGACCGTCCGGCGCCGCGGCGACTGGGTGCCGGTGGCCCGCCAGCGGGGCGTCGAACAGGTGGTGGACGTCTTCCTGGAGGCGGTGGCCGCCGGCAAGGTGCTCAGCGCCCGGGACGCGCTCCTCACCCACGAACTCTGCGAGCGGATCGTGCTGGCGGCCCTGGAACAGGGCTCCTGACCGGCCGCGGCCGCCGTCCCGCCGCCGCGAAACCCGCCCCGACGGCGTACCCGGCGAGCGCGGCCAGCGCCCCGCGCACCGCCCAGTCGCCCCACCGGACGTAGAACGTGGTGCCGCGGGCGAGCGGCACCTCGTACACCTCGGCCACGGCCGCCGACGTGGGCAGCAACCGGCCCAGCCGCTCCCCGGCCGGGCCGTGCACGGCGCTGATCCCGGTGAGCGTGGCGTGCACCATCGGGCGACCCGTCTCCGCGGCCCGCAGCGCCGCCAGGGAGGCGTGCTGCGCCGGGGCCCAGCTGTCCTGGAAGGTGGAGGTCGCCGACTGGGCGACGAGCAGCCCGGCGCCGTCCGCGGCCAGCCGGCGGCCCATGTCGGGGAAGGCCGACTCGAAGCAGACCAGCGGGCCGATCCGCAGGTCCGGCCGGCCCGGCAGGGCCATCAGCACCGGAGCGGCGCCCCGGCGCCGGTCCTCACCGGCCGCCTTGCCCACCGAGGTCACCCAGCCGAGCGCCGCCCGCGCCGGCACGTACTCGCCGAACGGCACCAGCCGCATCTTGTCGTACCGGTCGCCCGTCGGGCCCTCCGGGCCGACGAGGACGGAGCTCTTCCAGATGCCAGGCCGGTCCGCGCCCCGCGCGTCCACGTTCACCAGCAGCGGCGCGTCCACCCGGGCGGACAGCGCCGCCAGCCGGCCGGCCAGGTCCGGGCGGGCCGCCAGGTCGGCGCCCACGCTGCTCTCGCCCCACACCACCAGGTCCGGCCGCCGCCCGGCCAGCCCCTCCGTCAGCCGCTCCCCGGCGGAGAACCGGCGCTCTGCCCCGTCCGGCCCGTTCAGCACGCCCGGCTGCACGACGGCCACCCGCAGCCGCCCGTACGTCTCCGGAGCCGGCACCCACAGCCACACCGCGCCCACCGCCACGGCGAGCGCCGCCGCCCCGGCCGCCGCCACCACGCGGGCCCGCGGAACCACCAGCAGCACCACCAGCACGCAGTTCACCGCGACCACCAGCAGGCTCAGCAGCCACACCCCGCCCACCGAGGCCAGCCGCAGCGCCGCCGGGACCTGCCACTGGCTCGCCCCCAGCAGCCCCCACGGCCCGCCTAGGCCCTCCCAGGACCGGACCAGCTCCGACAGCAGCCAGCCCGCCGGCACCAGTACCAGCGCGGCCGCCGCGCGGCCCGCCGGCGGACTCCCGCCCAGCAGCCGCCGGACCAGCAACCCGAACGGCACCCACAGCAGGCCCATCAGCAGGGCCAGCGGCAACAGGAACACGTGCAGGCTCGGCAGCAGCCAGTGGTGCACGGCCAGGATGAACCCGGCCCCGCCCAGCCAGCCCTCCAGCGCGGCCCGCCGCCCGCTGCGCGCGGTCCGCAGCAGCAGCATCCAGGGCACCAGCGCCCCGTACGCGAACCACCACAGCCCCGGCGCGGGAAAGGCGAGCCCGGGCAGCGCACCGGCCGCCGCGGCGGCCGCCGCGCGCTGCCATCCGGCCCGGCCCGGCCCGTGGTCGAGCATGAGGCGCCTCCCCCTCCAGTGTGGACCGGGCCGCCGCCCGCGGCCGCCGGAGCGGCCGGTCAGGCGGACGGGTGCCGCCACTTCTCGTGCACGGTGACCCGGTGGATCCGCCAGCCCTCCCAGGTGCGGGAGAGCTCGAAGGTGTACCGGCCGGCGGCCACGAAGTTCGGCGCGGTCGGTGCCGCCGCGGCGCCGCCGTCTTCCGGCCCCGCCAGCCGCATCGGGTTGACGAAGTCCGCCCGGACCTCGGCGCTGTCGCCCGGGGAGCCGTCCGCGTCCTCCAGCAGCACCCGCCGGTTGACGATCAGGTGCTGGCGGACGGGGAACAGCCGCATCGCCCCCTCCAGCCACTCGGCGACGTCGCCGGCGGGCCCCTCGATGCCACCCGCCGACCGGTAGTCGGCCCGGCCGGCCGGAGTGAACAGGGCCCGGTAGGCCGCCCAGTCGCCGTCGTCGACGGCCACCGCGTACCCGCTGACCAACTCGTCCACGGCGAGCCGGTCCATCACCGTCGCCAGGTCCCCACGCTGCGTCATCGGGTCAGTGTGGATCAGCGGGCCGCGGAGGCCAAGAGGCGTGCGCGCGCCGGAACCCGTCAGTGTCCGGAACCCGCCTCGCGCTGCCGGACCACCACCAGGAACGCGTCCGTGGCCAGGTCCATCACCACCTCGGCCGGAACCCCCTCCCGCATCCTCTGGGCCGCGTACTCCTCGGCCGGCCAGCTTCCCCGCGGACTCCCGGCCGGAAAGCGCTCCAGCACCACTCGTCCCATGGGACACCCCCTGCACGTCACCTGTCGTTCGTGTTGCGGTCTTCCCCAGGCACAACGACGCGGGGGCCGCCCGGGAACGTTCCCGGGCGGCCCCCGCGTCCTCGCCCCGGCGGGGCCGGCGGCCGGCTAGTGGCCGGACTCGCCCGCGTGCGGGCTCAGCACGTCCGTGCCGACCAGCACGAACAGCGCGACGCCCAGCACGATCCGGTAGATCACGAAGGGCATGAAACTCTTCGTGGAAATGAACTTCATGAACCAGGCGATGACCGCGTAGCCGACCACGAAGGCGATGACCGTCGCGAAGACCGTCGGCCCCCACGCCACGTGATCGTCGGACATGGCGTCCTTCAACTCGTAGCCGCCGGAGGCCAGCACGGCCGGGATCGCCAGCAGGAAGGAGTAACGGGCCGCCGCCTCACGGGTGTAGCCCATCAGCAGACCGCCGGAGATCGTCGCACCCGACCGGGACACGCCCGGGACCAGCGCCATCGCCTGGCACACACCGAAGATCAGCCCGTCGCGGACGCCCAGCTCCTTGAGCGTCTTGCGCTCGCGGATGGCCCGGTGGCGGCCACCACTCTCGTCGCGCGCCGCCAGGCGGTCGGCGACGCCCAGCACGACGCCCATCACGATCAGCATGGTCGCGGTGAGCCGCAGGTCCCGGAACGGGCCCTCGATCTGGTCCTTGAGCGTCACGCCCAGCACACCGATCGGAATGGAGCCCACGATCACCAGCCAGCCCATCTGGGCGTCGTGGTCGGACCGCAGCGCCTTGTTCGTCAGCGACCGGCACCATGCCGAGATGATCCGCATGATGTCCTTGCGGAAGTAGATCAGGACCGCGGCCTCGGTGCCGATCTGGGTGATCGCGGTGAAGGCGGCTCCCGGGTCGTCCCAGCCGGCGAACGCCGCGGTCAGCCGCAGGTGGGCGCTCGAAGAGATCGGGAGGAACTCCGTAAGCCCCTGGACGAGACCGAGGATTAGGGATTCGAACCAGCTCATGACGGGGTGCGCTCGTCCTTGTGATCGTCGGGCAGATGGGTCCGATGCTAGGGCCCGTTGGCGACGCCGCTGACCACAGGGGTGGGCTTCGGGGGGATTCCGGCCGCAGCCGGGAGCGCGGCTTGGACCACGGCGGGGACCGCCGCCGCGGTCAGCCTGTGCCGCTTGCGCCAGGCCACGGCCCCGGCGACCAGTCCGGACACCGCGATGAACCCGAACGAGGCGAGGAACGCAGGGGAGGTGGGGGAGGAGGCGCTGCCGCCGGCGATCACGTAGGCCGCCGTGTTGGGGACCGTACCGATACCGGTCGCGACGAGGAACGGGAGCCAGCGGCACCGGGAGACCGCCGCGATGTAGTTGGCCGCCGCGAAGGGCACGCCCGGGAAGATCCGCACCGCCAGCATCGACCGGAAGCCGTGCCGGCTCAGCTGGCCGTCCGCCGCCTCCAGCCAGCGCCCGCGCAGCAGCGGCCGCAGCGCGTCCTGGCCCATCGCCCGGCCCAGACCGAAGGCGATGCCGGCCCCGACGACCGTACCGGCCACCGCCGCGACCAGCCCGGCCTGCGCCCCGAACACGGCGCCGGCCGCCAGGTTCAGCAGCGGGCGCGGCACGAACGCCGCCGTGCACAGCCCGTAGGCCGCCGCGAACAGCAGCACCGCCGTGCCCACCGGGAGCCCCGGCGGCCAGCCCTCGGACAGCAGCCGCTGGGGCTCGTACAGCACCACGCAGACGCCCGCGGACACCAGCAGGACCACCAGCAGCGCAAGGCGGGTCCACGGCGCGAGGAGGAGGGACATCCCGGGAGACTAGCCGACGCGAACGGACCCCCGCCGTAATCTGCGCCTCACCCCGGCGAACGCCAGGTGGCCGCGGGACCCGCCGTGGCGGCCCGCCCACCGCACTGCGAGACTGCCGCCACCACACACCACGGGAGGCGGCTGGGATGACGGGGACGAAGGGCACGGCACTGGTCCTGGGCGGCGGCGGGATCACCGGCATCGGCTGGGAGTGCGGCATCCTGCACGGCCTCGCCGAGGCCGGGGTGGACCTGTCCGGCGCCGACCTGGTCGTCGGCACCTCCGCCGGCTCCGTCGTCGGCGCCCAGCTCGCCTCCGGGCTGCTCACCCCCGCCGAACTGTACGAGCGGCAGCTCGCCGGGCCCGGAGCCGAGCCGGCCGCCCGGCTCGGCGGGGCCGTCTACGCCCAGTACGGCCTGGCCATGGCCCGCTCCCGCGACGCCCGGTCCTACCGGCGCCGGATCGGAACCCTCGCCCTCGGCGCGGCGGCCGGCGCGCAGGAGGACCGCCGCACCGTGTTCGCGGCCCGGCTGCCCTCCCACGCATGGCCGGAGCGGCGGCTGCTGGTCACCGCGGTGGACGCGCACAGCGGCGACCTGCGGGTCTTCGAGCGGGACGGCGGCACCGGGCTGGTGGACGCCGTCACGGCCAGCTGCGCCGTACCCCTGGTCTGGCCCCCGGTCGCCATCGGCGGGCGCCACTACATCGACGGCGGCATCAGGTCCGCGGCCAACGCCGACCTGGCCGCCGGGTACCGGCGGGTGGTCGTCATCGCACCCCTCGCCCTGGGCTCCCGCCTGCTGCCGTCACCGCGCAGGCAGGCCGAGGAACTGCGCGCGGCGGGCACCGAGGTGGTCGTGATCCACCCCACGCGGGAGGCCCGCAAGGCGTTCGGCCGCAACGTCCTCGACCCGGCGCGGCGGGCCCCAGCGGCCCGGGCGGGGCTCGCCCAGGCCGCCGCCCACGCGGCCGAGGTCGCCCGGGTCTGGACGGCCTGACCCGCTGCCCGGACCCCGCCGGGCCACGACCGACAATGGTGGCGTGAACGACGAACGGATCCCGCTGGTCCGGGACGTGGCCCAGGGCACCGCCAAGCTGATGCCGGACGTGGACCGCGCCCGGGGCTGGCTGCTGACGGTCGACGGAGCCCCGCAGTCCTACGTGGACCTCGACGACCCGCGGCACCTGGAGTTCGAGTACGCCCGGCGCCTCGCGCACGTCCTGGACTGCGCGGCCGGGGCGGATGACGCCCCCCTGGACCTGGTGCACCTGGGCGGCGGCGCCCTCACCCTGCCCCGGTACGCGGCCGCCACCCGGCCCGGCTCCCGGCAGGACGTCGTCGAGTTCGACGGGGCTCTGGTCGAGCTGGTCGCCGAGCACCTCCCGACCAAGGGCGCGGACATCGCCGTGCACACCGCCGACGCCCGGGACTGGCTGGAGCGGCGGCCGGCGGCCAGCGCGGACGTGGTGCTCGGCGACGTGTTCGCCGGCTCCCGCGTGCCGGCCCGGCTGACCTCCGCCGAGTACGCCCGGGAGGTCGCCCGGGTGCTGCGCCCCGGCGGGATCTACGCGGCGAACCTGGCCGACGGGGCGCCCTTCGACTTCCTCGGCACCCAGCTGGCCAACCTCCGCCCGGTCTTCGCCGAGCTCGCCCTGATCGCCGAGCCCGCCGTACTGCGGGGGCGCCGCTTCGGCAACGCGGTGCTCGTGGCCTCCGACGCGGAGCTGCCGGTCGCCGAGCTGGCCCGGCGGTGCGCGTCGGACGCGTTCCCCGCCCGGGTGGAACACGGCCGGGCCCTGCTGCGCCGCGCCACCACCCCGGTCCCCGACGGCGAGGCCCGCCCCTCCCCGGAGCCCCCGGCCGACACCTTCACCCTCTAGGCGCGTACGCGCCCCCGTTCAGACGGCGGTCGGGGCGGACGTGCCGTCACGGGTGCCGGCGGGGGCGGGGGTACCGGCGGCGACCGGGGCCGCAGCGCGGCGCGTCATCCGGCGGACGTCCGGGACCAGCAGGACCAGCGCCGTCACGACGACGACCAGCGAGGCGCAGCCCCAGAGCGCGGCCGTACGGCCGAAGGCGGATTCCGCCGGCCCGGCCAGCGCCGTGGCCAGCGGCAGCATCGACACCGAGCCGAACCAGTCGTAGGCGGACACCCGGGAGAACTTGTCCTCCGGTATCTCCTGGTGCATCGTCGCCATCCAGTTGACGCCGAACACCTCGATGGCGGCCCCGGCCAGGAACATGGCCGCGCACAGCCCCCACACGGGCAGCGGGACCGCGAGCCCCGCCGACGGCAGCGCCAGCGGGAACACGCAGAGCGTGCCGACCAGCAGCATGCGGCGCGGCTTCCACACCATCATCAGCACGGCGCCCGCGATGGTGCCCACGCCGAACAGGGCGAGCGCCACGCCCCAGGGCGCCGCCCCGCCCAGCTTCTCCTGGGCGACCAGCGGCCCGTACACGGCGTCGGCGACGCCGACCACGGCGACCACCACGGAGAACTGGAGGACGATGCTCCACAGCCAGGGGCGGGTGCGGACCTCCACCCAGCCCTCGCGCAGGTCGGACAGCAGCCCGCCGCTGGGGGCCCGTTCGGCGGTCCGGCTGACGTCGAGGAAGGCGCGCATCACCCCGGCGACGGCGAACGCGGCCGCGTCCACAGCCAGCACCCAGCCGGGCCCGACGGCGGCGATCATCGCGCCGCCGAGGGCCGCGCCGCCGATGCCGGCACCGCTCATGGCCATGCGGAACAGGGCGAAGGCGCGGTTGGTGTGTTCCCCGGAGACGCTGGAGAGGAGCATGCCCTCGGCGGCCGGGTTGAAGAAGGCGGTGCCGGTGCCGCAGAGCGCGGTGAGCACCAGCATCTGCCACAGGCGCGGCTCGCCGGCGAGCACCAGCACGGCGAAGGCGGCCTGGGAGACGCAGTTGAGGGCGTTGGCGGCGACCATCACCCGGTGGCGCGGCAGCCGGTCGGCGAGCGCCCCGCCGACCAGCAGGAAGAGGACGAGCGGAAGGGTGCGTGCGGCGGCCACCAGACCGACGTCGCCGACCGAGCCCCCGGCCTCCAGCACGGCGAACACGGCGGCGATGTGCGCGCCGTGGCTGCCGAGGTTGGTGACGACCGCGGCGGCGGTGAGCAGGCTGTAGTTGCGGCCGGCCCACTCGGGTCGGCGGCCGGGGGTCCGGAGGGAGGTTCGTATGCTCACCCCCGGACTATCCCCGGCGCGACGCGATCTGCCAAACCGATATCCGGGCCCGCGCCCGAGGGCCCGGGGCCCTCGTCAACCGTGCTTCAGGCCGGGCTCGAGGCGGGGCCCGGGGCGGGGCTAGGGGCAGGGCTCCGGGCCGGTCGTCAGCCCGAGGTCAGGCGGACGGTGCTGAGCACCTTCTCGTAGACGTCCGCCTGGACCTCCTCCTTCACGCCCGCCGCCCCGTACAGGACCCAGCTGGCGAAGTCGCCGTTGGCGGTCTTGAAGGCGAAGCCGATGGCCTTGCCGTCGGTGGCGCACTTGTGGGGCTTCTTCACGCCGGTGGCGGTCGAGGTCACCATGTGGCCCTTGAGGCCCGTGGTGGTCGTGTACTCCTTGGGCTGGCTGACCTTCACCGTGCCCTTGGGCTCCTTCTGCGCGTACGCCGCCCAGACCCAGCTGCCGGTGTTGTCGTGCGCGGCCTGCGCGGTGTCCTTGGCGCCCTGGGCGCCCTTGACGCCGGTGGCGGCGAGGCTGGTCTTCTCGGTGTGGCCGTCCTGGTCGGAGTCGACCGTGCACCACTCTTCCTTGAGGTACGCCGGCGCGGACATGCTGATCGCCGGCATGCCGTTGTTCTTCTCCTCGTCGAGGATGCCGGCGGAGACTCCGGAGCCGAGGACCTTCCACTCCGGCGGGACGTCGAAGGCGACGTTGTACTTGGGGTTGATGACGACCTTCCAGCCCGGGACGACCGGCTGGATCGAGCCGCCGGCGCGCGGGTTTCCGCTCGGGGAGGCGGGCGCCGCCGGGTCCGAGGGGGTACCGGCGGCGGCCGGGGCCGAGGCGGAGGGCTGCTGCTGCTTGCCGTCCGCCTGGCCGCCCTCGTCGTCGTCCCGGGTGAGGACGAACGCGCCGGTGGCGGCCGCGGCCACCACCACCGCGGCGGCGGCGACGATCGCGACGGTCTTGGTGGAGGTCGTGTTCGAGGGCGGGGCCGGCGGGGCGGCGTGCGGCGGCTGCCCGTACTGCTGGGCCCACGGCTGCGCGGCCGGCGCGCCCTGCGGGACCGTCGGCGGCTGGGGCGGGTACCCCTGCTGCGGGTATCCGTAGCCCGGCTGCTGCTGGCCGTACCCCGGCTGCTGGTACGGGTTCGGCTGCCCCGGTTGCTGCTGGTACGGGTTCTGGTGCGCGTCCTGCGGGTTCTGCTCGCCCCCGGGCGGCTGCTGCTGTCCTGGCCACATGGCCGGTAACCATAGTGGGGCGGGGGGCGCGGGGCCACGCCCGCCCCTCCGGTTGGCCTCTGGCCAAGCGAGGCTACTCGCGGGTAACCTCTGCTTCCATGAGCGCAGATCAGATGAACGTGGGCGAACTGCTCGCCGCGACCGTGCCGATGGTCAAGACCCTGAACCTGGCCTTCGACGAGATCACCGCCGAGCGCGCGGTGCTCCGCCTGCCGGACCAGGCCGACTTCCACAACCACATCCAGGGCCCCCACGCCGGAGCGATGTTCACCCTCGCCGAGTCCGCCAGCGGCGCCATCGTCCTGGCCGCCTTCGGCGACCAGCTCTCCCGCGCGGTCCCGCTCGCCGTCAAGGCCGAGATCGGCTACAAGAAGGTCGCCATGGGCGAGGTGACCGCCACCGCCACCCTCGGCCGCCCGGCCGCCGAGGTCGTCGCCGAACTCGACGCGGGCGGCCGCCCCGAGTTCCCCGTCCACGTCGCCATCCAGCGCGCCGACGAGGCCGTCACCGGTGAGATGGAGATCACCTGGACCCTCAAGCCGCTGCCCGCCGCCTGACGCGCCGGACGCGGGACGCGTGACGCCGGGCCCGGCCCCGGGACGGGGGCGCCGCAACCGGCGCACCGCCCCGGGGCCGGCCGCGTTCAGCGGTCCTGCGAGAGCGCGTACAGCTCCGCGAAGGAGCCGCCGAGGGCAAGCAGTTCGCCGAACGTGCCGCTCTCCACGACGCGCCCCCGGTCGAGCACGACGATGCGGTCCGCCAGCCGGCAGTTCTCCATCCGGTGCGTCACGATCAGGGTGATCCGGTCCTCCTTCATCGCCTGCAGACCGCTGAAGATCCGGTGCTCGCCGCGCGCGTCCATCGCCGAGGTCGGCTCGTCCATGATCAGCAGCCGGGGCCGGCGGTGGAACGCGCGGGCGCAGGCCAGCCGCTGCCACTGCCCGCCCGAGGGCTCGTGGCCGCCCCACAGGGACCGGGCCAGCAGCGTGTCCAGCCCGTTCGGGAACCTCTCGACGGCCTCGCGCATCCCGACCGCGTCCAGCGCCTCCCACACCGCGGCCTCGCCGCGCCCGCCGGGCTGCCCCAGCGTGACGTTGTCCCGCGCCGTGAACGGCCAGTACGCGTACGACTGCGAGACCAGGCCGACCTGCGCCCACAGGGTGTGCTGGTCGTGCTCCCGGGTGGCCACCCCGTCCCAGAACACCTCGCCCTCCGTCGGCACCGTCAGCCCGGTCAGCAGCCGGATCAGCGTGGACTTCCCGGCCCCGTTCTCGCCCACCACCGCGATGATCTCCCCGCGGGACAGCGACAGGCTCACCGGCCCCAGCGCGGGGGCGTCCTTGCCCGTGTAGGTGTACCCCGCCCCCTCCAGGACCACCTTCTCCGGCGCCCCGGCCTCCACCGGGCCCCGCTTGCCGGACAGCTTCGCCGCCTCCGCGAGGAAGACCCGGTAGTCCTCCAGGTAGAGCGCGTGCTGGAACATGTACGCCCCGTTCGTGACCAGCGCGGACAGCGCGGTGGCCGCCGTGCGCATCGCCACGATCGCGGTGCCGGCCGCAGCGAGCTCCATCCGGCCGTCCAGCACCAGGCCTGCCAGGGCCGCCCAGGTGAGGACCTGGAACAGGCCGCCCAGCGACGCCGCGACCAGGGAGACCCGGAGGTAGCGGGGCGCGGACCCGACCAGCCGGTCGTCGATCCGGGCGCAGACCGCCGCGTACCAGTGGTGCGCGTACCCCCGCATGGAGTTGCAGCGCAGCTCGTCGCCCAGCTTGTGGGTGGTCAGGTACCAGCGCATCATGCCGCGGATGTTCCGCGAGGCGATGGTCGCGTTGTGCAGGGCGTAGTCGAGGCGGGCGGCGATCACGGCGCCGAGGCCGCGCGGCACGACGGACAGGAGGAGCAGGGGCAGCAGGAGGGGGTGGACGACGGCGAGGACGCCGGCGACGGCCAGCAGGTTGACCGTGCCGTTGGTGAACGACATGGCGTCCTTGACCAGCATGGAGGAGCGGGCGGCGCCGATCTCCGCGGCCTCCGAGCGGTCGGAGAACCGCGGCTCGTCGTACGCGGACACCTCCACGTCCATGTGGGCGTCGACCATCGCCAGGTCGGCGGTGGTGGCCAGGCGCGGGGTGAGGCGCCGGGCGGCGCTGGAGGACACGATCTGGGCGACGGTGCCGGTGCCGGCGGTGAGCGCGGCCACGGCCAGCGGGCGGGCCGCGGCGGCGATCCGCCCGGCGGCGTCCCCGCCCGCGAGGAGCGGGCCCATCGCGTCGGACACGGCGGCGAGCGTCGCCGCCGTGCACACGCCGGCCAGGACCTGGCCGCCCAGCAGCCACATCAGGGAGCGGGGGTCCACCCGCCAGGCCATCCGGGCGGTCTGCGCCAGCGAGGCGGGCAGCCGGGCGGCCATCCGGCGCAGCGACAGCGCCTCCATCGCCGCGTTGTGCTGGGTCCCTCCGGCGAACGTGAACTCCGGCGGATCCGCCGGTTTCTGCTGTGCGGTCGGCTTCGGCATCTGCGACTCCTTCACCCTCGTCCTCGGACAGCCACCGCCCGTCCCGGGGCACGCCGGGGCAGCGCGCGGCGGGGCCGCGAGGTGCCCGGGGGAGTGGTGGAGGGGTGAGTACATCCCGTCCCGGAGGGCGGAGTAACGAGAACCGGCCGTCATGCCCCGGCGGGCGGCGCGACACCGCAAGGCCGGGCCGCGGGGGCCCTTGGACGGGCCGGGCAGCAGAACGGCCGGAACCGGCGGTGACACCACGCAAACCGCTTGCGCCACGCACCCCCGATGCGCTGGCGCCGGGCGGCGCCGGGTCCGGGTCCGGCGCGGCCGGGGGGTCCCGGTCCGGCGCCGGCGGCACGTCCCGGTGCGGCGCCCGCACCCGCGTCCCGGTGCGGCGCCCGCACCCGGGTCCCGGTCCGGCGCCGGTGGCGTACCGGGACCGGGCCGCGGGCCCGACCGCCCGGGCGGGGACGCCGCGGGGCGGCCGTGGCCACTGGCGAGGCGGGGCCCCGCCCGGGCCCGCCCGGGCGGTCGGGCCGGGTGGAGCGCGCCGCCGCGGGGGTCGTACGGCGCTCGGGGCCGGGGGCGCTGCCTGGACGCTGGGCTACGCCGGAATCGCGCTGGTCCGCTGGGGCGCGCTGTGTCCGGTGCCGGGGGTGCTGCTTCGGTGCGGGGCGGCCGGGTTCCGTCTCGCCGGCGACTGGGGCGCGCGGCTCCCGGGGCCGGGTCGGGGCGGGGGCGGGGCGCCGGGGGTCCTCCCATCAGCTGAACGGCTCCGCCGGGGCCGTGCCATTGAGCCGGGCAGGGGCGTCCGCGGCGCACAGTGGGCGGGGGCGGTCGCCGCCGTCCAGCCGTCCGTACGTGCCGCCGGGAGCGCGAATGAGCCACGCACCCTCCAGACGAACCGCCCTGCGGCTGCTCGGCGCGGCCGGGGCCGCACTCGCCGCCGCCGGGTGCACGGCCACCCTGCCGCCGGGGGCACCCGTGCGCACGCCGACCGCCAGGGGCGTGCCCGGCGGCCAGGTGCGCGCGGCCGGCGCCGCGCGGATCGAGGCCCTGCTGGAGCGGCTCACGCTGGAGGAGAAGACCTCCCTGCTGCACGGCGCCCGCGACCCCGCCCCGCTCGGCCAGGCCGGCTACGTCGCCGGGGTGCCCCGGCTCGGCGTCCCCGCGCTGCGGCTGGCCGACGGCCCCGCCGGTGTACGGGTGACCCGGTCGGCCACCGCCCTGCCCGCGCCGGTACTGCTGGCGTCGGCCTTCGACCCGGAACTGGCCCGCGAGTACGGCCGGGTCCTCGGCCGGGAGGGACGGGCCCTGGGTCAGGACGTCCTGCTCGCCCCGGTCGCCGACCTCATCCGCACGCCCTACGCCGGCCGCGGCTTCGAGTCCTTCGCCGAGGACCCCCGGCTCACCGCCGACCTGGTGGCCGCCGTCGTCCGCGGCATCCAGGACGAGGGCCTCATCGCCTGCGTCAAGCACTTCGCCCTCGACGACCAGGAGCAGGGCCGCGGCACCGGCGACGTGGTCGCCGCCGAACGCACCCTCCACGAGACGGTCCTGCGCGGCTTCGAAGCCGCCGTCGGCGCAGGCGCCGGCGCCGTGGCGGTCGCCGGCAACAAGGTCAACGGGACGTACGCCAGCGAGAGCCGGCCCCTCCTGGAAGACCTGCTGCGCCGCGCCTGGCGGTTCGACGGCTGGGCGGTGTCCGGCCCGCACGCCACCCGCAGCACCGTCGCCGCCGTCAACGCCGGCCTGGACATGGAGATGCCCGCCGGTACCCACTTCGGCAACCCGCTGCGCCAGGCGGTGCGCGGCGGCACCGTCCCCGAACTCGCAGTCGACCAGGCCGTCCGCCGGATCCTCGGCACCATGGACCGGTTCCGCCTGCTCGACGGCGGTGGCCCCGCACGGCCGCCGCGCGACCCGGCCGCCGGAGCCCGCACCGCCCGCCGCGTCGCGGCCGCCGGCGCGGTACTGCTCCGCAACGAGCGCGGCACCCTGCCGCTGACCGGCGCCGCCGCCCGCTCCGTCGCCGTCATCGGCCCGACCGGCGCCCTGCCCTTCGTCTCGGGCGGCGGCAGCGGGCACGTGGTGCCCGAGCGGGCCGCCGCCCCGCTGGCCGCCGTCAAGCGCCGGGCCGGCCGTACCGCGAACGTCCGCTACGCCGTCGGCGAGGACGTCCACGGCAGACCGCTGCCGGCCGACCTGTTCAGCCCCGCCACCGGACTGGACGACCGCCGCGTGCCGGCCGGCCGGGACTGGCACTGGTCGGGCACCTTCACCCTGCCCGCCGACGACGAATGGACCCTGCTCCTCCACTTCCGCGGACCGAGGCCCGGCGTCACCCTCGACGGCGAGGAGCTGTTCCCCGACGGGCCCGCGGCCGCCCGCCCCTCCGGGGGAATCCTCGGCACCGCCCCCGACGGCCTCGCCGTACGCCGCCGCACCGTCGCCCTCAAGGCGGGCCCCCACCGGCTCACCGTGACCGCCCGCGGCGGCGGCCGGGGCGGGCACTTCCGGCTGCGGCACACCACCCGCGCCACCCGGGCCGCCGACGTGGCCGAGGCCGTCAGAGCGGCCAGGGCCGCGCGCAGCGTGGTGCTGTTCGCCTACGAGGACGCCACCGAGGGCGCCGACCGGGCCACCCTCGCCCTGCCCGGCGGCCAGGCCGCGCTGATCGAAGCGGTGGCCGGCGCCAACCCCCGCACCACGGTGGTGCTCAACACCTCCGGCGCCACCACCATGCCCTGGCTGGCCAGGACCGGAGCCGTCCTCCAGATGTACTACCCCGGCCAGGAGGGCGCGGCCGCCACCGCCGACGTGCTCTTCGGGGACGTCGATCCCGGCGGGCGGCTGACCCACACCTTCCCCGCCGACGAGCACGCCCACCCGGTCGGCGGGGACCCGCGGCGCTATCCGGGCGTGGGCGGCCGCCGCGAGTACACCGAGGGAGTCCACGCCGGCCACCGCTGGTACGACGCCCGGCGGGCCGAGCCGCTGTTCCCCTTCGGTCACGGCCTGTCGTACACCACCTGGCAGTACCAGCAGCCCGCCGTACGGCCCGGGCGCGGCGGACTGCGGGTGGAGTTCACCGTCCGCAACACCGGCCGGCGCAAGGGCACCGACGTCGCCCAGGTGTACCTCGGCCCCTCGCCCGACCTGCGCCTCGACCAGCCCGTCCGGGCCCTGGCCGGCTACCGGCGGATCACCCTGGCGCCCGGGCAGTCGCAGCGGGTCACGGTGGACGTGGACCGGCGCGCCCTTTCCGCGTGGGACCCCGGCCGGCGGGCGTGGGTGCTCGGCACCGGCACGCGGGAGGTGTGGGTGGGCCGCTCCTCCCGGGAACTGCCGCTGCGGACGAGGGCGGTGGTCGGCAAGGGGTAGGCTGCCCGGTCGGTGCGCCATCAGGGGGCGCGCCCGCGCACGAGTTCGGGAGGACGTACCGGTGCACATCCAGGACTGGCTGGAGACCATTCCGGCGGTCAGTATCTACATCCTGGTGGGTCTGGTCATCGGGCTGGAGAGCCTCGGCATCCCGCTGCCCGGCGAGATCATCCTCGTCAGCTCGGCGCTGCTGGCCTCGCAGCACGGCGACGTCGACCCGCTGGTCCTCGGGATCTGCGCCAGCACCGGCGCGATCGTCGGCGACTCGATCGGCTACGCGATCGGGCGGCGGGGCGGGAAGCCGCTCCTGGCGCGGCTGGGCAAGCGGTTCCCGAAGCACTTCGGGGAGCACAACATCGCGATGGCGGAACGCTCCTTCGAGAAGTGGGGCATGTGGGCCGTCTTCTTCGGCCGCTTCGTGGCCCTGCTGCGGATCTTCGCCGGACCGCTGGCGGGCGTCCTCCACATGCCGTACTGGAAGTTCCTGATCGCCAACGTCTTCGGCGGGATCCTGTGGGCGGGCGGTACGACCGCCGTCATCTACTACGTCGGCATCGTCGCGGAGGCCTGGCTGAAGCGGTTCTCCTGGCTCGGACTGGTCCTGGCGGTGCTGTTCGGCGTGACCTCCATGCTGGTCCTCAGGAACCGGGCGAAGAAGGCCGCGGCCGCGGAGGCCGAGGTCCCGGCCCAGGCCGCCGCCGAACCGGAGCCGGCTCCGGCGAACCACTGACCGACCGCCTCCTGTCCCGCCCGCCGTCCGTCCCACCGGGCGGCCGGGCGGGCGGGACGGCGGCGGGCCGGGTGCCCCGTCAGGGGGCCGGGGTGACCGCGGCGCGGTGCTGCTCGGACAGCTCCGAGTACATCGCCGCGTTCAGCCGGATCCCCTCCCGCTCCTCCTGCGTCAGCTCGCGCCGCACCTTGGCCGGGACCCCCGCGACCAGCGAACCCGGCGGCACGACCATCCCCTGCGGGACCAGCGCCTGGGCGGCCACCAGTGAGCCCGCCCCGATCACCGCGCCGTTGAGCACGGTCGCGCCCATGCCGATCAGGCAGTCGTCCTCCACGGTGCAGCCGTGCACCACCGCGTTGTGCCCGATGG
Source organism: Streptomyces sp. NPDC012888 (assembly GCF_042900645.1). Classification (NCBI taxonomy): domain Bacteria; kingdom Bacillati; phylum Actinomycetota; class Actinomycetes; order Kitasatosporales; family Streptomycetaceae; genus Streptomyces; species Streptomyces sp. NPDC012888. The sequence goes on from NZ_JBIBBM010000005.1 coordinate 50,754, forward strand.
AGACCCGCTCGCCGATCGACACCGGGAACCCGGGGTCCACGTGCACCGTGCAGTTGTCCTGCACGTTGCTGTCCGCGCCCAGCGTGATCGGCCCGCAGTCGCCGCGCAGCACCGCCGAGTACCAGACGCTCGACCCCGCGCCCAGCGTGACGTCGCCGACCACGACGGACGTGGGGGCCAGGAAGGCCCCCGAGTGGATCTGCGGGCTCCTGCCGCCCACACCCGCGACGAGTGCCTGGTCCGCCTGCTGTGCCATGTCCGGTCTCTTCCTCTGCTCCGTCGGATGCCGCGCCTCGGCAGCACCGTAGACGATGGGGCGAAGATCACAGGAGCCCGGTCCGGACGCCGGGCGCGCGGCCCACTACCGTGGCCGGGTGCCGAAGAACAGAAACACGTTCTCATCCCTGGCGGCCTGGCGGCGCCGGGCAGCCAACCGCGCCGTCCACGCCGGCTGGAACTGGATGCAGCGGGCCGGCGCGGTCACCGCGCAGACGCCCGGCCGCATCCGGTTCGGTGCCATCGGCTCCGGCACCCGGCTGGCGTTCCCCCAGGGCACCGTCTTCGGCGCGCCGTGGATCCGGCTGGGCGAGTACTGCATCATCGCCGAACAGGTCACGCTGACCGCCGGCATGATGCCCGACCTCGACCTCGGCCCCGACCCCGTGCTGGTCCTCGGCGACGGGGTGGTCCTCGGCCGCGGCAGCCACGTCATCGCCGACGCGCCGATCACCATCGGCAACGACACCTTCTGCGGACCGGGGGTGTACATCACCTCCACCAACCACAGCTACGACGACCCCGACGAACCCGTCGGCAAGCAGTGGCCGCGCAGCGCGCCGGTCGAGATCGGCCCCGGCTGCTGGCTCGGCACCGGCGCGGTGATCCTCCCCGGGGCCCGGCTCGGCCGGAACGTCGTGGTGGCCGCCGGCGCCGTCGTGCGCGGCGAGGTGCCCGACCACGCGGTGGTCGCGGGCGCACCGGCCCGGATCGTACGCCGCTGGGAGCCGGAGACCGGCTGGCAGCCGCCGCTGCGCACCCCGGCGCCGCGACCCGTACCGGAGGGCGTGACCCCACAGCAGCTCCGCGCCCTGGCCGAGCTGGAACGCCCGGCCGAGGCGAGGTAGCACGCCGTCGACCACGCTCGGACGACCCGGAGGGAACGCCTAGCCGGCCGCCAGCAGGACCGTGCCGGCCAGGGCGAGCCCCGCGCCCGCCGCCTGCACGGTACTCAGCCGCTCCCGCAGGACCGCGAACGCGGCCAGCGCGGTGACCACCGGGTAGAGGGAGGACAGCACGGCGGCCAGCGTGACCGGACCCTGCTGGGCGGCGATCGAATACGTGCCGTTGGCCGCCACGTCGGCCAGGCCCACGAAGCCCAGCGCGGGCAGCATCCGCCACAGCGTGCGCGGCCCGGTGCCCGGCGGCAGCGCCGGACTGCCCGCGCGAGACCGCACCCACAGCGCCGTACCGCCCGCCACCACGTTGGTGACGCGCTGCACGAACAGCGCGAGGAACAGACCGGTCACCGTGCTGGACGCCTCCGCGATCAACGCCATCACCGCACCGAACCCGAACGCCGCGACCAGCGTGAGCACGACCGCCTGCCGCTGCACCGGCGCGCCCCGCAGCTCGGGCCCGCCTGCCAGCACGATGCCGACCACCGCCACCGCGATCCCCGCGAGCTGCCCGGGACCCGGCCGCTCGCCGATGGCCAGCCCCACGCCGACGGGCACCACCACCCCCAGCGAACCGAGCGGGGAGACCACGCCCATCGGGCCGAGCGCCAGCGCCCGGTAGAAGCTGAACATCGCGACCGGGCCGACCAGGCCCGCCGCCACCGCCCACCACAGCTGGGGACCGGCCTCCCGCCACGCCCCGGTGGCGAGCACGGTCGCCCCGAGCACCACCACCGCGATCACCTGCGAGGCCACGACCACGGTCAGGGCCGGCAGCCGGCGGGTCAGCAGGCCGCCGCCGAAGTCGGCGACCCCCCAGAGCACGGCGGTGACCAGCGCGAAGAGAGCGGTCATGACGGTGGTACCTCGCAGAACAGGGCAGAACGGGCCGACGCGTGACACGCCGAACGACCGAGTAGACCACACGTTCGCCGGGTCGGGCGTCCGGCCTGCCCCCGCCCCGCCCCAGCCCGCCCCGCGTCGCGGCTCAGCGCAGGGTGGGTATCTCGATCGCCGGGCAGCGGTCCATGACCATGTGCAGTCCGGCCGCACGGGTCCGCTCGTACGCCGCCTCGTCCACCACGCCCAGCTGGAACCACACGGCCCGCGCACCGGCGGACACGGCCTCGTCGGCCACCTGACCCGCCAGCGCGCTGTTCACGAACACGTCCACCACGTCCACCTCGAACGGGATGGCGTCCAGCGACGGGTACCCCTGCTCGCCGTGCACCGTCTCCGCCTTCGGGTGCACCGGCACGATCCGCTTGCCGAACCGCTGGAGCACCTCCGCCACGCCGTACGCCGCCCGGTCCCGGTTGGCGGACAGCCCGACCACGGCCCAGGTGTCGCCGAGCTCGGTGAGGATGGTGCGGATGGTTGCCGGGTCGCCGTACACGTGCGCCGCCTCCTGCTGCTCGCCGGGCCCGGCCCCGTGCCGGCCCGCAGGTGGTGAACGGCGGGCGGGGCGGGAGTGTTCCCCCGGTCCCCTTTAGGGTGAAGAAGTGAAGGCAGACCAGTACGTGACGGTGGCCCGCGAGGGCGTGCACGAATCCGAGATCAACCGCTCGCGCTTCATCTGCTCGCTCGCGCCCGCCGCGACCGAGGCCGAGGCGCAGGAGTTCGTCGCCCGGATCCGCCGCGAGCACCCCACCGCCACGCACAACTGCTACGCCTACGTGATCGGCGCCGACGCGTCGGTGCAGAAGGCCAGCGACGACGGCGAACCCGGAGGCACCGCCGGCGTCCCCATGCTCCAGATGCTGACCCGGCGCGACATCCGCTACGCCGTGGCCGTGGTCACCCGCTACTACGGCGGGGTCAAGCTGGGCGCCGGCGGCCTGATCCGCGCCTACGGCGGCGTCGTCGGCGAGGCCCTGGACGCGCTCGGCACCGTCACCCGGCACCGCTACCGCCTCGCCACCGTCACCGTCGACCACCAGCGCGCCGGGAAGATGCAGAACGACCTGCGCTCCACCGGCCGCGCCGTCCTGGACGTGCGCTACGGGGAGGCCGTCTCCATCGAGATCGGCCTCCCCGAGCCGGACGTCGAACGGTTCCGGGCCTGGCTGGCGGACACCACCGCCGGCACCGCCGGCTTCGAACTCGGCGGCGAGGCCTACGGCGAGGCCTGAGCCACCGCCGCAGGGCCGCCTAGCGGACGTCGAACAGGAGCTCCGCACGGCGCAGCGCGTGCTCGCCTACCGCCCGGCCCAGGCGGACACCCGCCTCGTCCGCGGTGCGGCTGTGGATGCCGGACCACACCCGGGCGTCCACGTTCTCCCGGGTCAGCGTCCGCCAGGCCGTGTACGTCCGTTCCACGCCCGGCGCCGTCGCGCTGGTCAGCCGGAACGGCGCCGTCCGCGAGCCGGTCACCGCCGTCAGCAGGGCCTCCGCCGCACCGGCGTACGTGGCGTGCCCGCTCGGGTAGTCCGGGTGGGCCGGGGTCTGGTGCAGCGGCCGCCAGGCCGGGTCGGTCCCGAGCGAACCGGTGCGGATGGCCGTCACCGGCCGCCAGCGGACGTGGGCGTACTTGCTGTCCGACGTGGCGATCTGGGTGTCGACCAGCGCCGCGTGGAACAGGGCGATCAGCTCGGTCCGGCCCTGCGGCCCGCGCGGGGAACGCTCCACGGCCACCCGCAGTGGCTCCGTGTACAGGGTCAGCGAGGACCCGTACCAGAAGTTCGCGGTCTCGGTCTGCCGGGCGGTGCGCACACCGCTGTCCGCGGCGCCGTACGCCCGGACCTCCTCCAGGTCCTCCCGGTACCGCCGGGAGTCCAGCGCGGGCGGCGGACCGAGCCGGTACTGCGCGGGGGAGTCCAGCAGGAAGGGCCTCGCGACCCGGTTGCCGTACTGCACGGCGGGCGCGTAGCCGTCCGGCGTCGGCTGCCAGACCCCGGGCGCGGCGGCGGGGGTCGGGAACGGCGCGTTGACCGAGGCCGGGTCGAGGCCGTCCCCGGCCCGCTCGGCGAGCGCGGCACGGGCCTGCCGCGCCCCGGCGGCCACGCCGCGGTCCTCGGCGGCGCCGTCCGGCACCTCCGCCAGGGTGGCGGCGAGCGCGGCGTCCAGCTCGGCCCGGCGGGCCGGGACGAGGGCGGCCAGGGCGTCGTGCAGGGCGGAGGCGAGCGCGGCGTCCCGGAACGCGGCCCGGTCCCGGCCGGGCGGCGCCTCCCGGACCGCCCGGGCGGCGGCCAGCCAGCCGATCGCCCAGGTACGGCTGTTGGTGACCTGTGTGGGGGCCGGCGCGGCCGCCACCGTCTCGGCGGTGGTGTCGTACCAGTCCAGTACGACCCGCCCGGACGCGGCGGACGCGGCCGGAGCGTCGGCGGCGGCAGACGCCGGGGGCACGGCCGCGGTCACGGCGAGCAGGGCGGCGGAGCCCAGCGCGAGGAGCGCGGGCCGGTGCGCAACGCCGCCGCGGGCGGGTGCGCGCAAGCGGGAGCGGGCGGGGGTGCGGGCAAGGGTGCGGGTACGTGTGGCGAAGGGCATGACGCGACGCTAGGCAGCGGCCCGTACCGGCCACAAGATCCCGAAACGGCCAGGCCGGTTCGGCCACGGGGACTTCACACCACGGTCATGCCCCGGTGACGAAGGGCGCGGATCCGTGGTCCCGCCGGGGGTTACTGTGGTGGCCGACGCCGCACGGGCCCGACCCGGTCCGCCGCGGCCGCACGACAGGACGAGGAGCGGGAGACATGCCGGCCAGGGGGGCACCGTGAGGCTTCTGCACACCTCCGACTGGCACCTCGGCAGATCGTTCCACCGGGTCGCCCTGCTCGGCGCCCAGGCCGCCTTCCTCGACCACCTCGTCGAGACCGTCCGGGAACGCGACGTCGACGCCGTCCTCGTCGCCGGGGACGTCTACGACCGCGCGGTCCCGCCGCTGCCCGCCGTCGAGCTCTACGACCGGGCCCTGCACCGGCTCGCCGAACTCGGCGTGCCCACCGTGATGATCTCCGGCAACCACGATTCGGCCCGCCGGCTCGGCGTCGGCGCCGGCCTCATCGGGCGCGCCGGCATCCACCTGCGCACCGACCCCGCCGGCTGCGCCGACCCCGTCGTGCTCTGCGACGCGCACGGCCAGGTGGCGCTGTACGGGCTGCCGTACCTTGAGCCCGCCCTGGTCAAGGACGCCTTCGGCGCGGAACGGGTCAGCCACGAAGCGGTCCTCGGCGGGGCCATGGACCGGATCCGCGCCGACCTCGCCGCCCGGCCCGCCGGCACCCGGTCGGTGGTGCTCGCCCACGCGTTCGTCACCGGCGGACAGCCCAGCGACAGCGAACGCGACATCGCCGTCGGCGGGGTCGAGGCCGTGCCCGCCTCCGTCTTCGACGGGGTCGACTACGCCGCCCTCGGCCACCTCCACGGCTGCCAGACGATCAACGAACGGGTCCGCTACTCCGGTTCCCCGCTCGCCTACTCCTTCTCCGAGGCCGGCCACCGCAAGTCCATGTGGCTCGTCGACCTCGGACCGGCCGGGGAGATCAGCGCCGAACGCGTCGACACCCCCGTCCCCCGTCCGCTGGCCCGGCTCCGCGGACGCCTCGACGCGCTCCTGGAGGACCCCGCCCTGACCCGCCACGAGGACTCCTGGGTGGAGGCCGTCCTCACCGACCCGGTCCGCCCGCAGGACCCCATGGCCCGCGTCGCGGCCCGCTTCCCGCACACCCTCAGCCTCGCCTTCGACCCGGAGGACCGCCCCGAGGACACCGACGCCACCTACGCCCAGCGCGTCACCGGCCGCACCGACCAGGAGATCGCCGAGGACTTCGTCGCCCACGTGCGCGGCGGCGCCCCCGACCCCGCCGAGCGCGAGGTGCTCCGCCAGGCCTTCGAACAGGTCCGCACCGACAGCGCCGCCCGGGAGGACGCCGCGTGAGGCTGCACCGGCTGGAGATCACCGCCTTCGGCCCCTTCGCCACCCGCCAGGAGATCGACTTCGACGCGCTCTCCGGCGCCGGGATCTTCCTGCTGCACGGGCCCACCGGCGCCGGTAAGACCTCCATCCTCGACGCCGTCTGCTACGCCCTGTACGGCTCGGTGCCCGGGCCGCGCCAGTCGCCCGGCAGCAGCCTGCGCAGCGACCACGCCGACCCCGGCACCCCCACCGAGGTCCTCCTCGAACTCACCGTCGGCGGCCGCCGCCTGGAGCTCACCCGCCGCCCCGAACAGGAGCGCCCGAAGAAGCGCGGCACCGGCACCACCCGGGACAAGGCCCAGACCGGGCTCCGCGAACACACCGCCGCCACCGGCTGGCAGGCGCTCTCCCGCTCCCACCAGGAGACCGCCGAGGAGGTCGAACAGCTCCTCGGCATGAGCCGGGAGCAGTTCTGCCAGGTCGTCCTCCTCCCGCAGGGCGAGTTCGCCCGCTTCCTGCGCGCCGACGCCGAAGCCCGCGGCCGCCTCCTCGGCCGGCTCTTCGACACCCGGCGGTTCGCCGCGGTCGAGACCCTCCTCGCCGACCGGCGCCGGGCCGCCGAGGCGAAGGTCCGGGCCGGCGACGAGAAGGTCCTGGCCACCGCCCAGCGCCTCGCCCAGGCCGCCGGGGACACCCCCGACCTGCGCGAATGGCCGCTGCCCGACCTGGCCCCCGGTGACCCCGGGCTGTCCGGCGCCGTTTGCGCCTGGGCCGCGGTGGCCCGCAGCGGCGCGCGGGAGCGGCTCACCGTCGCCGAGTACGCCCTCGCCGCCGCGGAGAGCCGCCACCACCAGGCCCGCCTGGCCGCCGAGGAGGCCCGCGAACTCGACCGGCTCCGCCGCCGGCACGCCGAGACCCTGGACCGGGCCGCCGCCCTCGCGGCGGCCGCACCCGAACGCGAGCGGGTGGCCCGGCTGCTGGACCGGGCCCGCCGGGCCGCCTCCGTCCTGCCCGCCCTCGAACTCCGCTCCGCCGCGGCCGCCGCGCATCGCGCCGCCGCCCGGGCCGAGGCCGACGCCCGGGGCCGGCTGCCCGCGTCGCTCGCCGGGGCCGGTGCCGAACAGCTCGCCGCGCTGGAGCGAGGACTCCGCGAGGAACTCGGCGCGCTCGGCGCGGCCCACCGCGCCGAACGCCGCTCCGCCGAGATCACCCGCGAGCGCGCCGCCCTCGACCGGGAGTCCCGGGCCGCCGAGGAGGCACTGGCCGAGGACGCCGACTGGCTGGCCCGCTGGGAGGACACCCGCGCCCTGCTGCACGACCGGGTCGACACCACGCAGTACGCCGCCACCGCCGCCGAACAGCTGGCCGGGGCCCTGGAACCCGCCCGGCTCCGGCTCGCCGCCGCCCGGCGGCGCGACGCCCTGGCCGAGGAGTGCGACCGGGCCGCCGCCGAACTGCTCTCCGTACGCGAGGAGGCGCAGGCCGCGCGGGAGCGCTGGCTGGAGCTCAAGGAGGCCCGGCTGCGCGGTATCGCCGCCGAACTCGCCGAGGCCCTCGTCACCGGCGAGCCCTGCGCCGTCTGCGGATCGGCGGAGCACCCGGCCCCGGCCCGCCCCGCCCCCGGCCACGTCGACCGCGCCGCCGAGGACGCCGCTCACGCCCGCTACGAGCGGACCGAGGCGCGCCGCGCCTCCTGCGAGCGCGCGCTGGCCGGCGTACGGCAGGCCCGGGCCGAGGCGGCGGCCGCCGCCGGGGACACCGCCACCGCCGAACTCCTGGCCCGTACCGAGGAACTGACCCGCGAGCACGCCGCCGCCCACCGGCTCGCGGGCGGCCTCCACGCGGCCCGGGAGGAACTGGCCGCGGCCGAGCGCGAGTACGCCGCACGCAGCGAGAACCGGCAGCGGGCCGAACGCCTGGCCGCCGCCCGCGCCTCCCACCGCGAGGCCCTCGACCGCGAACAGGCGGCCCTGGAGGCCGAGCTGAGCCTGGTCCGGTCCGACGCCGGGAGCGTCGCCGAACGGGCCCGCACCCTGGAGACCCGGGTCCGCCTGGTCTCGGAGGCCGCCGCGGCGCTGCGCCGTTCCGAGACGGCCGCGCAGCACCTGAAGGAGGCGGACGACCACCTCTCCGACGCCGCCTTCCGGGCCGGCTTCGACACCACCGACGAGGCCGCCGCGGCGGTGCTCGCCGAGCCCGAGCGCTCCGCGCTGCAGCGCCGCACGGACGCCTGGGCGGCCGAGGAGGCGGCCCTGGCCGAACGCTTCGCCGAGGCGGACACCGTCGCCGCGGCCGAACGGGAGCCGGCCGACGCCCCCGCCGCCGCGGCGGCCCTGGAGCGGGCCGCCGGCACCCTGCGCGCCGCCTCCTCGGCCGTGGACGCGGCCCGGCTCCGGTGCGCCGAACTGGACCGGCTGTCCCGGCAGGCCGAGACGGACCTGCGGGCCCAGGGCCCGCTGCGCGACGCCTACGACCGGGTGGCCCGCCTGGCCGCGCTGACCGCGGGCACCTCCGCGGACAACGAACGCCGGATGCGGCTGGAGTCGTACGTGCTCGCGGCCCGGCTGGAGCAGGTCGCCGCCGCGGCCACCGTCCGGCTGCTGCGCATGTCCGGCGGCCGCTACACCCTGGTCCACTCCGCCGCCAGGGCGGGCGGACGGGGGCGTTCCGGTCTCGGACTGCACGTGGTCGACGCCTGGACCGGCCGGGAGCGGGACACGGCCACGCTCTCCGGTGGCGAGACCTTCTTCGCCTCGCTCGCGCTGGCCCTGGGCCTGGCCGACGTGGTCACCGACGAGGCGGGCGGCACCCGCCTGGACACCCTGTTCATCGACGAGGGCTTCGGCAGCCTCGACGACCAGGCCCTGGACGAGGTCCTCGACGTCCTGGACTCGCTGCGCGAACGGGACCGCAGCGTCGGCATCGTGAGCCACGTCGCCGACCTGCGCACCCGGGTCCAGACCCAGTTGGAGGTCGTCAAGCGGCGCGGCGGCTCGGAGGTCCGGCACCGCACCGGCACGCCGGACGCGCTCACGGACTGAGCGGCCGCCGGGGCAGGGGCGAGGAGTACACGATGCTGGTCGTCACCGGTCCCAGTCCGGCGATCCGGCCCGTGACCTCCTCCAGGTGCGACATGGAGCGGGCGGCGACCTTCAGGACGAAGCAGTCGTCGCCGGTGACGTGGTGCGCCTCCAGGATCTCCGTGGTGCTCTCCAGCAGGTCGTGGAACGGCCGGTAGTTGCCGTGCGGATAGCGCAGCCGCACCAGCGCCAGGATGGACTTGCCCAGCTTCTCCGGGTCGACGACCGCCGTGTAGCCGGTGATCACCCCGGCCTCCTCCAGGCGGCGGACCCGCTCCGTGACGGCACTGGCGGACATGGAGACGGTCCGGGCCAGCTCGGAGAAGCCGGCCCGGCCGTTGTGCTGGAGGGCTTCGAGGATGCGCCAGTCGGTGGCGTCGGGGGAATAACCGGTCATGGACGGATAGTGCCGTGGAAAACCCGGTCCAACAAGTGATACGCCGGGGAAACCGCCTTCCTGTAGTGGATCAAGGCCCGTAGATTTCTGGGCATGACGACGAACCCGAACACCGCCGCCGCCCCGACCGTCAACCCCGTGCTGCGGGTTCCGCCGGCCGCCCCGGCCGCGGCCGCCGCCTACTTCGCGGCCAGCCTCGCCTTCCACGCGGACGTGTCCGACGTCGCCGCCGCCTTCCGGGCCCACCGCGAGCAGGGCGCCGAGCTCGGCTTCCAGCTGGTCGACTCGCGTTCCACCCCCGCCTGGGACCAGGCGCACGTGCCCGGAGCGGTCCACCTGCCCACGGCCCTCATCCCCGAACAGGCCGAGCAGCTCCTGGACAAGGACGTCCCCGTGGTCACCTACTGCTGGGGCCCCGGCTGCAACGGCGGCACCCGCTCCGCCCTGGCCCTCGCCGAACTCGGCTTCCAGGTGAAGGAGATGCTCGGCGGCATCGAGTACTGGATCCGCGAGGGCTTCGAGGTCGAGACCTGGCAGGGCCCGACCCGGCGCGCCGATGCCGACCCGCTGACCGCGCCCACCGACTCCGACGACTGCGGCTGCTGACACCCGCCGCCGCGGACGCGCACGCCGCGCATGACGCGGACGCGCACGGGCCGCCTCGCCCCCCCGGCGGGGGAGCGGGCGGCCCGCGCGGCCGTACCGGATCAGAGCCGCGACAGCTCGTCGACCAGGTCGTCCAGACCCAGCGAGCCCTGCGACAGCGCGGCCATGTGCCACGCCTTGAGGTCGAAGTCCTCACCGCGCGCGGCGCGCGCGTTGTCGCGGCCCAGCAGCCAGGCCCGCTCGCCCAGCTTGTAGCCGATGGCCTGCCCCGGCATCGACAGGTAGCGGGTCAGCTCGCTCTCCACGAAGTCGGCGGGCCGACCGCTGTGCATGCCGAAGAACTCCTGGGCGAGCTCCGGCGTCCAGCGCTCGCCCGGGTGGAACGGCGAGTCCGCCGGGATCTCCAGCCCCAGGTGCATGCCGATGTCCACGATCACCCGGCACGCCCGCATCATCTGGCAGTCCAGGTAGCCCAGCCGCTGCTCGGCGTCCTTGAGGTAGCCCAGCTCGTCCATCAGCCGCTCCGCGTACAGCGCCCAGCCCTCGGCGTTGGCGCTGACGATGCCCACCGTCGCCTGGTAGCGGGAGAGCCGGTCGGCGACGTGCGTCCACTGCGCCAGCTGGAGGTGGTGCCCGGGAACGCCCTCGTGGTACCAGGTGGACACCAGGTCGTACACCGGGAACCGGGTCTGGCCCATCGTGGGGAGCCAGGTGCGTCCCGGCCGCGAGAAGTCCTCCGAGGGGGAGGTGTAGTACGGGGCCGCCGCGCCGCCGGGGGGCGCGATGCGGGACTCCACCTTCCGGACCCGCTCGGCGAGTTCGAAGTGGGTGCCGTCCAGGTTCTCGATGGCCTCGTCCATGATGCCCTGGAGCCACGCCCGGACCTCGTCGACGCCCTCGATGTGGGTGCCGTGCTCGTCCAGGTGCTTCAGGGCCTCCCAGGGGGTGGCGCCCGGCAGGATCCTGCCCGCCTCGGTCTTCATCTCGGCGAGCAGGCGGTGGTACTCGGACCAGCCGTACGCGTACGCCTCGTCCAGGTCGAGGTCGGTGCCGTTGAAGTAGCGGGACCAGCGGGCGTAGCGCTCGCGGCCCACCGTGTCCGGGGCGTCGGCCACGGCCGGCGCGTACACGTCGCGCATCCAGTCGCGCAGCTCCAGCACGGCGGCGGTGGCCACGGCCGCGGCCGCGTCCAGTTCCGCGCGCAGCGCCTCCGGGCCGCCCGCGGCGAACTCCGCGAAGAACCCCGGTCCGGCCCCCTCGCCCTCGTCCTGGCCGGCCCAGGTGGTGAGCTGGCCGATGAAGGTGGCGGTGGGGCGGGGGCCGCCGTACAGGCCCCGCGCCAGGCCCAGTTCCAGGGACTCGCGGTAGCCGCCCAGGGCGGCCGGGACGGCGCGCAGCCGCTGTGCGATGGCGGCCCACTCCTCGTCGGAGCCGGCCGGGGTCAGCGTGAAGACCTCCCGGACGCTGTGCGCGGGCGAGTGGATGTTGCTGACCGCCCGGAGGCTCTCCTCGGCGTCGTGCACCGCCAGTTCGGCGGTCAGCCGCTCGCGCAGCAGCCGCGCGCAGCGGCGCTCGGCGTCGCTGTCCGCGCCGGGCAGCCGCTCGGCGGCGTCCAGTTCCGCCAGCGTGGCGCGGGCGAGGCCGGTGAGGGCCTCCGTACCGGCCGGGGAGAAGTCGGGGAGCCGGCCGGAGCTCTCGGCCACGCCCAGGTAGGTACCGGTGATGGGGTCGAGTTCGATCAGGCTGTCGACGTAGGCGTCGGCCACCTGGCGGGGCAGTCGGGTTCCGTCATGGGTCTGCTGCATGCCGCCATCTTCGTACGCGGACCCCGCCCGCGTCACTACCGTTCTCGTTCAGCCGCCTGACACCGGCGGAACGTGCGGGATCTGGTACGCCGGCCGGGACCTCACCGGGGTCGCCTCCAGCCGGGCCGTGATCACCAGCGTTCCCTCCTCGATCTGGTAGTCGAGCGGCAGCCCGAGGCCGCGCATGGCCGCCACCATGCCGGTGTTGGCCGCCCGGGTGACCGCGTACACGCTCTCGCAGCCGGCTTCCACGGCCATCGCGACCAGCCGGCGCAGCAGCTCCGAGCCGATGCCGCGGCGCTGCCACTCGTCCTCGACGAGCAGCGCCACCTCGGTCTCGTCCCCGTCCCACAGCAGGTGACCGAGGGCGACGAGCTTGCCGGAGGCGGTGGTGGCGGCGAGGGTGCGGCCGAAGCGGGGGCTCAGCAGGTGGCCGAGGTAGCGGTCGGCGTCGGCGACCGGGCCGTGGTAGCGGCGGGCCAGGGTGGGTTCCGAGCAGCGGCCGTGCATGGCGAGGGCGGCCGCGTGGTCGGCGGAGTCGGCGCGCCGCACCGTGATCTCGTTGCCCTCGGGCAGGGTCAGTACGTCCTCGCTGCGCGGGACCCGCGGGCCGAGCCGGGCGTCGAGCTCGATCAGTGCGCGGGCCCGGGCGAACTCGGTCGGGGTGAAGGGCAGGTGGGGGCGCTCCACCGTGATCGCACCGCCGGAGGGGTCGCGCAGCCGCATCACGGTGGCTTCCAGGACACCCTCCACCGGGGTTTCGGCACCCGCGTTGGGGCGGCCGGACAGGGTGGTGGCGGGGATGGAGTGGATCGTGCAGCGGCCCAGCAGGTGGCGCAGGGCGAGCGGGAGCTCGGCGGCGTCCAGCGCGGTGCGGGTGGCGAGGCCCAGCATGCGGGTCGGGGCGTCGACCAGGTCGTGTGCGTCGGCGCGTTCGATCCAGGTGTGCCGCCCGCCGGCGGAGGCCACGGTCCGGGCGAGTTCGGCCGCGGTCAGCTCGCGCGGGGCGCGCACCAGGAACTCGTCCACGATGCCGCCCTCGGGCAGCGGGTGGGTCTGGAGGGAGAGGATGTCGACCCGGCCGCCGGCGAGGGCGGTGCACAGCGCGGCCAGGCTGCCGGGGCGGTCCCGCACCGTCGTCCGGAGGCGCCAGAGGACGGCGGTCTCGGCGGGTGCGGGGGCCTGGGCGGAGCCGGCCGCGGAGGTATCGGACGGGGCCGTCATGGGAGGGGGCGGGGCATGGCTGTGGCGGCGTGACCACCAGGTGTGGAAGGCCGCCGTGGCCAGGAGCGCCACGGCGGAGGCGATCAGGGCCACGGGCCCGCTGGGGCCCTTGACGACGAGCTTGGCGATGGCGTCGGCCACGGCGACGGCGCAGAACAGGGCGGCCAGTTCGACGAGGTCGCGGCGCCAGTGGTGCGAGTGCTTGCGGGAAGGGCGGTGAGTCATGCACACCACTCTGGCGAAGAGGTGTTGCGTGATCACGAACGATCTGTGTCCGCGCGGTTAAGGATCCATCTGGCCGATTTCGTCCCTTTTCGGGCCGACGGCGGTGTGCTGCCGGGGGCTGCGCCACGGCCGCTACTGGCCGACCAGGCCCGGCCGGAGCGTCTTGCTGAAGAGTACGCCGATGCCCTCCGCGCGCAACCGGACGGTGAGTTCCCCGCTGTCCCCGTCGATCTCCACCTCGCCGAAGTAAGGCGGGTGCTCGGCCGGGGACATGTTGGGCAGCGGCGCCGAGCGCACGAACTCCTGCCGGGGGCCGAAGGTGGCGTCCAGCCGGCCGTGCGGGAAGCCGCCCGCGCCGACCGGCCCGGAGACGAACTCCCAGAACGGCTCGAAGTCGCCGAAGGCGGCGCGCTCGGGGGCGTAGTGCTGGGCCGAGGTGTAGTGGACGTCGGCGGTGAGCCAGAGGGTGCCGGTGATCCGGCGGTGCTTGACGTGCCGCAGCAGGTCGGCGATCTGCAGCTCGCGGCCGAGGGGCGCGCCGGGGTCGCCCTGCGCCACGGCCTCGAAGTCGGTGGCGCCGTCGGGGACCACGATGCCGAGGGGCATGTCCGCGGCGATGACCTTCCAGGTGGCCCGGGAGCGGGACAGCTCGCGCTTGAGCCAGGCGAGTTGCCGGGCGCCGAGGATGCCCTGCGGGTCGGTGGTCTGGCGGCCCGGGGAGTTGGCGTTGCGGTGGGTGCGCATGTCCAGCACGAACACGTCGAGCAGCGGGCCGTGGTGTACCACCCGGTACATGCGGCCGTCGGGGTCGCCCGCCCGCAGGTCGTGCAGGGGGAAGTACTCGCCGAACGCCTGGCGGGCGCGGGCGGCCAGCACGTCGACGTCCTTGACCGTGTACCGGGGGTCGTCCAGGAGCTGGCCCGGGTACCAGTTGTTGCGGACCTCGTGGTCGTCCCACTGCGCGATGACCGGGACCTGCGCGTTGAAGCCGCGCAGGTGGTGGTCGAGCAGGTTGTAGCGGAAGTTCCCGCGGAACTCGGCGAGGGTCTCGGCGACCTTGGCCTTCTCCGGGGTGGTGATGTTGCGCCAGAGGGTTCCGTCGCGCAGCGGGACGGAGGGCTGGATGGGGCCGTCGGCGTAGACGGTGTCACCGCTGAAGAGGAAGAAGTCGGGGTCCAGGCGCCGCATCTCGGAGAAGACGCGGAAACCGCCGAGGTCGGGGTTGATGCCCCAGCCCTGGCCGGCCAGGTCCCCGGACCAGAGGAAGCGCACGCCGGAGCGGCGGGTGACGGGGGAGGTGCGGAAGGTGCCGTGGACCGGCCCGCCGGTGCGGGTGGGGTCGTCGGGGTCGGCGAGCAGGACCCGGTAGTGGATCTGCCGGCCGGGCGGCAGGCCGTGTAGGGCGGTGGTGCCGGTGAAGTCGGTGGCGGGTCCCAGGTACGGGCCGCGGTGCCGGCGAACCGCATGGCGGAACGATTCGCTCGGGGAGGTCTCCACGTACATCCGGGCCGGGCGGTCGGCGCGGGTCCATACGGTGGCGGAGAACGGGGTGATCTCCCCGGACTGCGTGCCCCAGGGGGCACCGGGGCGGCCGGACCGGGCGAACGCGGGGGCGGCCGTCACGGGGACGGCCGCCGCGGGCAGCGCGAGGGCGGCGGACGCGGCGAGGGAGCCGCGGAACAGGGAACGGCGGGTGTGCGGCATCGGTGCGCCTCCTGGGACGGGTCGGGCCAGTGTGCCGGTGGCAGCCGGGCCCGACCGCGTCATGGACGCGAACCGCCGGTGAACAGCCGTCAGACACTCAGGCGGGGGACGCGCCGGCCCCCGCGCCCGCCCCCGCGCCGACCGCTTCCGCGGTCGTCCTCGCGGCCCTTCCCGCGGACTGGGCGGTGTCGAGGATGACCCGGGCGACGAGGGCCGGGTCGTCGTTCATCGGCACGTGGCCGCAGCCCGGCAGCCGGACCAGCCGGGCCCCGGGGATCGTCCGCTTGGCGCGCGGGCCCTGCCGGGGCACCAGCAGCCGGTCCCGGGAGCCCCAGGCGATGGTGACCGGCAGCCCGGTGACGTCCTCGGTGAAACGGGCCGAGCCGCCGGCGGCGAGGGTCCGCTCGAAACCGGAGGCCTCGCGCAGGGCCCGGGTCTCGGCCGCCACCGCCTCCGGGGAACGGCGGGCCGGGCGGGCGTAGATGGTGCCGGTCAGGGCGGCACGGCCGGCCGCGCTGCGGGCCAGCCGGCCGACCGCGGACGGGGGCAGGGCCCGCGCCCCGGCCCGCATCGCGCGCAGGGCGGCGAAGGCGTAGCGGCGCTCGGGCTCGGACCAGAAGCCGGCGGGGGAGAGGGCGGTGACCGAACGGGCCAGGCCGGTCCGGCCCATCTCCAGGGCCAGCAGCCCGCCGAGGGAGTTGCCCGCCACGTGCGGGCGGTGGACGCCGAGTGCCGCGCACAGCGCGCCGAGGGCCGGGACGACCGTGGCCAGGTCGTACGGCACGCCGTCGGGCAGGGCCTCCGACGCGCCGAAGCCGGGCAGGTCCACGGCGATCACGTCGTGGTCGGCGGCCAGGATGTCGGTCACCGGATGCCAGGCCTGGAGGTGGTGGCCGATGCCGTGCAGCAGCAGGAGCGGCTCGCCGGCGCCCTTGCGCTCGTAGGTGACGGTGACGGGGCGCGGCCCGGCAGCGGGGGCCCCGACGCCGGAGTCGGACGGCGGATCGATCGCGAAGGACACGGAGGCGGTCATGCTTGCTCCTCTGCAGCGGGGCACCCGTGGCGGGCGTTGCGAGACGTGATGTCAGCAGTGCCGGACCCATGCCTACCGTCCGGTAGTCAGCGTTACAAGCCCCCTGCCGGACCCCCCGTCATCCGAGAACATCCCATGAACGGCTTGATACGTATGCCCGAAGTGCCCCGCACTGGGGCGAGGATTGGTCTTGACCAACCAGGGACGCCGCCCTATGGTCGCAGGGATAGTGCAGGAACCTTTAATAAACAAAGGCGCGAAACCTAAGGCGCGAAACTGCCGCTGGGACACGCCGATCGCGGCGATCGCAGGAGGATTCAGGGTGGGGACCACGCAGCTCGAAACGGTGCCGGAGCCGAAGTACTGGCACCTCAGGACCGTGCTCAGCGAGGCGCTCGACCAGGACTTCGAGGTGGGCGAGGTCCTGCCGAACGAGCGTGAGCTCGCCGCCCGCTTCGGCGTCGCGCGCGCGACCCTGCGCCAGGCCCTGGAGCAGCTGGAGCTCGAAGGCCGGCTGCAGCGCCGCCGCGGCGTCGGCACCACCGTCGCCCCGCCGCGCGTGGGCGTCGCCGTGGGCAGCACGGGCCCCAGCTGGCCCGGCGAGGCCGGTGACGGCTGGCAGGCCGTCGACTGCGCCGAAGGCGTGCCCACCGCCGCCGTCGCCAAGCTCCTCGGCATCGCCGCCGACCAGCCGGTGCACACCGTCCGCCGCACCCGGGTCACCCACGGCCAGGTCGTCGCCGCGGAACTCCTGCACGTCCCCGCCGCCTCGGTGCCGGGCCTGTCCGGCATCGACGCGCCCTCCGGCCCCGCCCGCGCCCGCGCCGTACTGCGCGAGCTCCAGCGCCAGACCCTGGAGGGCCAGGACCGCGCCGTGGAGCTCGGGTCCGCCCGCGCCGACGACGCCAAGGAACTCGACCGGCTCCCCGGGGCCCCGGTCCTGCTGGTCACCACCCGCTACATCACCGCCACCGGCACGGCCGCGGTCGCCGTGGCCACCTACCGCGCCGACACCTGCCGCCTCACCTTCGGCGACTCCGGCGACGTGGAGATCAGCCACCCCGGGGACACCGAGCGCGTCGCCTCCTGACCCGTACCGCCGGGCCCCGCCGGCGCCGGACCGCGAGGACGACCCCGCGGTTCAGCGGCGGCGGGCCGTGACCGTCCGCTCCACCGCGAACAGTTCCTCCTCGGCCTGGTCCAGGGCCAGCCGCAGCGCACCTGTGGCCACCGCCGCCTCCCCCAGCAGCGACAGCGCCACCCGGGGCGGCCGCAGGCAGTACCGGGCGAGCTCCCGGCGCAGCGGCTCCAGCACCCCGTCCAGCCCGGCCGCCCAGCCGCCGACCACCACCAGCTCCGGGTCGATCGCCAGCACCAGCGCGGCCACGTCGTGCACCAGCCGCTGGATGAACCGGTCCAGCGCGGCCACCGCCTGCTCCTCGCCCCGCCGCGCCCGCGCGAACACCTCCGCGACGGCCTGCTCGTCCAGCGGGTGCAGCGGCTTCCCAGTAGTGGACAGCAGCTTCTCGGGCGTGGCCTCACGCCCCAGCAGGTGGAGCGCGCCGATCTCGCCGGCCGCCCCGCCGAACCCCCGGTGCAGCCGGCCGCCGATCAGCGAACCGGCACCCGGGCTCAACCCCGCCATCACGAACACCACGTCGTCCGTGTCCCGCGCGGAACCCTTCCAGTGCTCGCCCACCGCCGCCGCGTTGGCGTCGTTCTCCACCTGCACCGGGCACCGGAACGACCGCTTCAGCCGCTCCCCGAGCGGCAGACCGGTCCAGCCCGGCAAGGCCGTCCCCAGCCGCACCGTGCCGTCCGCCTCCACGATTCCCGGACTCGCCACCCCCACCGCCCGCAGGGAGTCCCTCGGCACCCCCGAGCGGCGCAGCAGGTCCGCGACGGTGGCCCGCACCTTCTCCAGCCGCTCGTCCGCGGAAGCCGACTCGGACACGTCCCTGGTACCCGCGCCGATCACCCGCCCGTCCAGCCCGGACAGCAGCGCGGCGATCCGGTGCGAGCCGATCTCGATGCCCAGCAGGTGGCCCGCCTCGGCCCGGAACCGGAACCGGCGGGCCGGCCGGCCCTGCCGGCGCGCACCCTCCTCGGCCGAGGCCTCGACCACCAGGCCGGTGCCCATCAGCCCCTCGACGACCCCCTCCACGGTCGGCCGGGAGAGCCCGGTGAGCCGGGTCAGATCGGTGAGGGTCGGCGATTCCGCCGCGCGCAGCGCGCGCAGCACGACGGCGGAGTTGATCCGCCGGAGCAGAGAGGGATCCCCGCCGGTCAGCTGCCCCAACGTGTGTCCTCCCAGCTAGCGCGCCTGTCAGCCGGATGGTACTGCGCACCGTGAGGCACGGCGAGAACGAGGGGGTGTTACCCCCGGACTCCCCGCCCTCAGGCCGGCGCCACGAACCCCGACTCGTACGCCGCGATCACGGCCTGCGTCCGGTCCCGCGCCCCCAGCTTCGCCAGCACCGCGCTCACGTGCGACTTCACGGTCTCGGTCCCCACGAAGATCTCGGCCGCGATCTCCGCGTTGGTCAGCCCCCGCGCCATCAACCGCAGCACCGCCTCCTCCCTCTCCGTCAGCGCGGCCCGCTCCAGCCTGGCCCGCGCCGTGCTGTTCCCGTACTCGGTCGCCAGCGACCGCACCGCGGCCGGGAAGAGCAGGCTCTCCCCCTCCGCCACCAGCCGGACCGCGTGCACGATCTCCGAAGGCCGCGCCCGCTTCAGCAGGAACCCGTCGGCCCCCGCCCGCAGCGCCCGGTACACGTACTCGTCGTTCTCGAACGTGGTCACCACGAGGATCTTCGGCGGATCCTCGACCGTCCGCAGCACCGCCTTGGTCGCCTCGATCCCGTCCAGCAGCGGCATCCGCACGTCCATCGCCACCACCTTCGGGCGCAGCCGGCGGACCAGTGGGATCACCGCCGCACCATCAGCGGCCTCACCCACCACCTCGATGTCGGGCTGGGCGTCGAGCACGGCGCGCAGACCCGCGCGCACCAGGGGTTCGTCGTCTACGAGGAGTACGGTGACCGGCATCCGCTCAGCGTATGTGCTCCAGCGGAAGCCGGGCGCGCACCCGCCACCTCCCCTCGTGCGGACCGGAGTCGGCCGTACCGCCCAGCAGCGCGGCCCGCTGCCGGATGCCGCGCAGGCCGCTCCCGCCGCCCGACCCGGACACCCCCTGCCCGCCCCCGGGCAGCGGATTGGTCACCTCCATCTCCAGCCGGCCCCCGGCCACTTCCACCCGCACCCGGACCGGGACCGGCCCGCAGTGCCGCAACACGTTCGTGAGCGCCTCCTGGAGGATCCGGTACGCCTCTCGGGTGACCGGACCCGGCAACGACTCCAGCGGACCCGTCAGTTCGGCGTCCACTTCGGCCCCGGAAGCCCGCGTCGAGTCCAGCAGCCGGTGCGCCTCGGCCAGCGTCGGGCGCTCCGAGGGCCGGGGACCGGACTCCCGCAGCACCGCCAGGACCCGGTCCAGGTCCTCCAGAGCCGCCCGGCCCGTCTCCTCGATGGCGCCCAGAGCCCGGTCGGTGAACTCCGGGTCGCCCGCGGCCCGCGCGGCTCCGGCCTGCACCACGGCCACCGTCAGCGCGTGACCGATCGTGTCGTGCAGCTCCCGGGCGATCCTGGTCCGCTCCAGCAACTGCTCCGTGCGCTCCTCCAGCACCGACAGCCGCTCCGCCGCGGACGGCCCCAGCAACCGGGTCGCGACGGAAGTGATCAGCTCACCGAGGAGGAACACGGCCACGATCAGCAACACCAGCGGAAGCGGAACGAGCACCACCGCCAGCCAGCGCGGCGGCAGCAAGGGCAGTGCCGCGTCCCCCTGCACGGGGTACCCCCACGAGAGGGTCAGCAGTTCCACCGTGAGCACCGGTGCCCACACGGTCGCGAACATGGCCGCGAGTGCCACCACCAGCCGGATCTCCAACCACAGCACGGTCCGCCAGCGGTCACCCCAGCGCTTCGAGGCCACCGTGGATATCGCGCCGTCCCCGGACCCCCGGTCGTAGGGCGTCAGCAGGAACTGGGCCTGCAGCCCCTCGGCGGTCCGTATCCAGGGGATGAGACCGAACGGGGCGATGATCAGAGCCGGGACCCACGGCGCCTCCGGCGCTATGAACATCCACACCGCGACCACCAGCACAGGCACGCACAGGTGCAACCACCGTGAGTACGTCAGCGGTTGGAAGGGGGCTCTGAGCAGTCGGTCCATGCCCACATCGTGACACCCCCGCGATCACGGGCGTCTCCCCCGTGCGGGGGAGACGATCCCCCCGCACGGGGGAGGAGCGGGAGTGGGGCCGGCCGCGAGTCTGGAGCCATGAACGCAGCGACGAACACCATCGAGATCCGGGAACTGACCAAGGAATACGGCACCACCCGCGCCGTGGATTACCTCACCTTCGACGTACTGCCCGGCCGGGTCACCGGCTTCCTCGGCCCCAACGGGGCCGGAAAGTCCACCACCATGCGGCTGCTGCTCGGTCTGGACCGGGTCACCTCCGGCACCGCCACCATCGGGGGCCGCCGGTTCACCGAGTTCTCCGAGCCCCTGCGCCACGTCGGCGCCCTGCTGGACGCCCAGGCGGCGCACGGCGGCAGGAGGGCGCGGGACCACCTGCTCGCCCTGGCCGTGGCCAACCGGATCCCGGCGCGCCGGGTCGAGGAGGTCATGGAGCAGGCGGGGATAGCGACCGCCGCCCGCAGGCGCATCAAGACGTTCTCCCTCGGCATGCGCCAGCGGCTGGGGATCGCCGCGGCCCTGCTCGGCGACCCGGGAGTGCTCCTGCTGGACGAGCCGACCAACGGCCTGGACCCGGAGGGGATCATCTGGATCCGCGAGCTGCTGCGCCGGCTGGCCGCCGAGGGGCGGACGGTGCTGGTCTCCAGTCACCTGATGGCGGAGACCGCTTCCTTCGTGGACCACCTCGTGGTCCTGGGCCGGGGCAGACTGCTCGCCGACACGTCGATGAGGCAGTTCATCGACGAGCGCAGCACCGCCAGGGTCCGGCTCCGCACCTCCGATCCGATACGCCTTCGGGCCACCCTGGCCCGGGACGGCTTGGAGCTGGTCGAGGCCGCCGACGACCGCTGGACGGTCGACGGGGTACGGGCCGAGCAGATCGGTGCGCTCGCCGCCCGCGAGGGCATCCCCATGTCCGAACTCTCCGACGAGCGGGCCTCACTGGAACAGGCCTATCTCGACCTCACCGCCGGCCACGCCGAGTTCGCCGCCACCCGCTGAACGTCCCTGGAGGTTCTCCCGCCATGTCCACCACCGGTTTTCTGCCCACCGCGCCCGTCCTGCGAAGCGAATGGATCAAGATACGGTCCCTGCGGAGCACCGTGGGCGCGTTGCTCGCCATCCTGCTGACCACCGCCGGAATACAGACCCTGACCGCGGCCGCCATCGGCACGGCGGAGGCGGGCAGCATGGGGGACGATCCGCTGCTCGCGGCCTACTACGGGCTCAACTTCGGCCAGATCGCCGCGATCGCGTTCGGCGCGACCGCCGTCGCCGGAGAGTTCCACAACGCGGGCCTGCGGATCACCCTGACGGCCGTGCCGGACCGCACCCGCTTCTACCTGGCGAAGATCGCGACGATCGGCGGGCTGGCCTTCCTCGTCGGACAGGTGACCGCCCTCGCCACCTTCCTGGGCGGTCAGGCCCAGATGGGTCCCTACACCATCCACCTGGGCGACCCCGGCGCCCTGCGGTCCGTCATCGGCTGCGGTGTCTACCTGACGCTCCTCACGCTGTTCGCCGCGGGACTGACCGCGGTCATACGGAGCGCGGCGGCGGTGCTGAGCCTGCTCGTTCCGTTCTTCCTGCTGGTGTCCTTCGTCATCGCGGCGAAGACGAGCGGCGTGGCGCAGTTCCTGCCGGACCGCGCCGGTCAGGTGATCCTGCGCAGCGAGCCCGAAGGCGTCCTGGGGCCCTGGACCGGGCTCGGCGTGATGGCGCTGTGGACGGTGGCCGCCCTGGCGGGTGGCTGGCTGGCGGTGCGCCGGCGGGACGCCTGACCACTGACGGAACGCCAGTTGTCAGTGGCCGCCGGAATACTGACGGCATGACCACGGCAGAGCATCTAGAGACCATAGAGCGGCTCCGGACGTGTGCCTTCCCCGAGGTGAAGGGCAGGTCGGGGACGGTCACCAGCGGGCCGGGCTACCACCTCGCCGAGCTGGGCGGCAGCCGCTGGTACGGGGACGAGGACCCGGCCGACCGGCTGGCCGGCGAGGAGCAGCTCTCCGCGGAGTACGGGGCGCTGACGGACCGGCTGACGGACCGGTGGGGGAAGCCGCAGGTGTTCGCCCCGGCGGGACTGCCGGAGTGGTCCCGGGCGGGGGAGGAGCCGGCGGAGCCGTGGACCGGGGTGTGCGCCACCACCGACCACGTGCACCTCTGGCGGGCGGGTGACCGGTGGCTCGCGGTCTACGCGGGCCACTGGGGAGCCGACCACTCGCCCCAGCTGATGGCCGTGGTCACGGTCGTCGACCCGCCCTAGCGGGCGTCCTCGGCGGCGGCGCGGAGGCGGGCGTATTCCTGGGCCATGGTGTCCGCGGTCCAGTGGGCGTTCAGGCCGCTGGGGTTGGGGAGGGCCCAGATGCGGGTCGGGCCGATGGTGCGGGTCTGCTCGCCTATGGCGGCGTGGCGGTCGCCGAACGCGGTGCGGTAGGCCGTGACGCCCACGACGGCCAGCCAGCGGGGGCGCAGCTCGGTCACCTTGGCCGTGAGGATCCGGCCGCCCTCGCGGAGCTCCTCGGCGGAGAGTTCGTCGGCGCGGGCGGTGGGCCGGGCGACCACGTTGGTCAGGCCCAGGCGGTAGGTCAGCAGTTCCTCCTGCTCGGCGGGGTACAGCCGGCGGGGGGTGAACCCGGACAGGTGGAGCACCGGCCAGAACCGGTTGCCGGGGCGGGCGAAGTGGTGGCCGGTCGCGGCGGAGAGGAGACCGGGGTTGATCCCGCAGAACAGCACACGCAGGCCGCCCGCGACCACGTCCGGGAGGACGCGGTCGCGGGCGGCGTTCAGCTCTTCGGGGGTCAGAGGATCGACCCCGGTGCGTAGCCGGCGGCCTCCGGGTGCTGCTTGGCGATCTCCTCGATGCGGGAGACCACGGCAGCGACCTGGTCGCCCGCCGCCCCGGTGAAGGAGAGCTTGTCGGCCATCAGGGCGTCCAGCCCGGCGCGGTCCAGCGGGATCCGCTCGTCGGCGGCCAGCTTGTCCAGCAGCTCGTTGCGCTCGGCACCCTGCTCGCGCATGGCCAGCGCGGAGGCCACCGCGTGCTCCTTGATGACCTCGTGGGCGACCTCGCGGCCCACACCGGCACGGACGGCCCCCATCAGGACCTTGGTGGTGGCCAGGAAGGGGAGGTAGCGGTCGAGCTCGCGGGCGACGACGGCGGGGAAGGCGCCGAACTCGTCCAGGACGGTCAGGAACGTCTCCAGCAGGCCGTCGAAGGCGAAGAAGGCGTCGGGCAGGGCCACCCGGCGGACCACGGAGCAGGACACGTCACCCTCGTTCCACTGGTCACCGGCCAGCTCGGCCGTCATCGACGCGTAGCCGCGCAGGATGACCATCAGGCCGTTCACGCGCTCGCAGGAGCGGGTGTTCATCTTGTGCGGCATCGCGGAGGAGCCGACCTGGCCCGGCTTGAAGCCCTCCGTGACCAGCTCGTGGCCGGCCATCAGACGGATGGTCTTGGCGATGGAGGAGGGCGCGGCGGCCAGCTGCACCAGGGCGCTGACCACGTCGTAGTCCAGCGAACGGGGGTAGACCTGGCCGACGGAGGTGAAGGCCTGCGCGAAGCCGAGGTGGCCGGCGATCCGCTGCTCCAGCTCGGCGAGCTTGCCGGCGTCGCCACCGAGCAGGTCCAGCATGTCCTGGGCGGTGCCGACCGGGCCCTTGATCCCGCGCAGCGGGTAGCGGGCCAGCAGGTCCTCCAGGCGGGCGTAGGCCACGAGCAGCTCGTCGGCGGCCGTGGCGAAGCGCTTGCCGAGGGTGGTGGCCTGGGCGGCGACGTTGTGCGACCGGCCGGCCATGACCAGCTCGGCGTACTCGCCGGACAGCTTGCCGAGACGGGAGAGGACGGCGACCGAGCGGTCCCGGACCAGCTCCAGCGAGAGGCGGATCTGGAGCTGCTCGACGTTCTCGGTGAGGTCCCGGGAGGTCATGCCCTTGTGGACGTGCTCGTGGCCGGCGAGGGCGTTGAACTCCTCGATCCGCGCCTTCACGTCGTGCCGGGTGACCTTCTCGCGCTCGGCGATGGAAGCGAGGTCGACCTGCTCCAGGACGCGCTCGTAGTCGGCCAGGGCGGCGTCCGGGACGTCGATGCCGAGGTCCTTCTGGGCGCGCAGCACGGCGAGCCACAGCCGCCGCTCCAGGGTCACCTTGTACTCGGGGGACCACAGGACGGCGAGCTCGGGCGAGGCGTAGCGGCCGGCCAGGACATTGGGGATGCGGGGCTTGGAGGTCACGTAAAGGGATTCTACTGGCCCCGGAACTGTGGGTTCACGCAGGTCCGGGGCCCGCGCCGGGTTGTGGGTTGCTACGAGTAGGGCAGCAGTTCGGGGCGTTTGGCGGGGCGGCCGTCGCCGGAGGACCGGCCGGTGAGCCGGCGCGCTATCCAGGGAACCAGGTGCTGCCGGGCGAAACGCACGTCCTCGGCCCGGCGTGCGGCCCAGGGGATCGGGCGGGCTGGCGGCAGCGGGGTCCGCCAGTCCTCGGCCGGGGGCAGGCCCAGGGCCTGCCAGACGGCCTCGGCCACCCGGCGGTGTCCCTCGGCCGTCAGGTGCAGCCGGTCCACGTCCCACATCCTCGCATCACCGAGGACCGGAGCCCCGTACAGGTCCACGACCAGGGCGCCGTGCCGGGCCGCCAGGTCCTCGATGACGGAGAACAGCTGCTCGACCCGCGGCCGGAAACGCTCCATCACCGGGCCGTTCCGGCCCGGCGAGCGCATCAGCACCAGCCGGCCGCAGGCCGGGGCGAGGCGTTCCACGGCCTCCTCCAGCCGGTCGCGGACCCGCCCCATGTCCACCTTGGGGCGCAGGGTGTCGTTGAGTCCGCCGACCAGCGTGACCACGTCGGCGCCCATCGCCGCCGCCGGGCCCACCTGCTCGTCGACGATCTGGCCGATCAGCTTCCCGCGCACCGCCAGGTTGGCGTACCGGAAGCCCGGCTCGCGGTCGGCGAGCCGGGCCGCGAGCAGATCCGCCCAGCCCCGGTAGGAGCCGTCCGGCAGCGCGTCGGACATGCCCTCGGTGAAGGAGTCGCCGACCGCGACGAAACTGGTGTATGAGGCATTCATCTGCATGGCGGAGCGATGTTACCCCGCGGTTCGTCAGGCCGTGGCCGGCTTGCCGAACAGCTCCCGCAGCACGTCCTCCATCGTGACCAGGCCGGTCATGGCCCCGTCCGCGCCCAGCACCGCCGCGAGGTGGGTGCGGCTGCGCCGCATCGCGGTCAGCACGTCGTCCAGCGGGGTCTCCGCCCGGACCTGGGCGATCGCCCGCAGCGCCGTCACCGGGAACGGCTCCTCCCGCGCGGGCGCGTCCAGCGCGTCCTTGACGTGCAGGTAGCCCAGGATCATGCGCTGCTCGTCGACCACCGGGAACCGCGAGTACCCCGTCGTGGCGGACAGCCGCTCCAGTTCCCCGGGGGTGATCCCCAGACGGGCCGGGACCACCCGGTCCGCCGCCAGCACCACGTCCTTGACCGGCCGGCGGCCGAGTTCCAGGGCGTCGTGCAGCCGCTCGCTGGCCCGGTCGTCGAGCAGGCCCGCGTCGCTGGAGTCCTTGACCATCCGGGCCAGCTCGTCGTCCGAGAACGTCGCCGCCACCTCGTCCTTCGCCTCCACCCGCAGCAGCTTCAGCAGGACGTTGGCGAAGGCGTTCACCGCGAAGATCACCGGCTTGAGCGCTCGCGTCAGCGCCACCAGCGGCGGGCCCAGCAGCAGCGCGGTGCGTACCGGCTCGGCCAGCGCCACGTTCTTCGGCACCATCTCGCCGAACAGCATGTGCAGGTACGTCGCCAGCGCCAGGGCCACCACGAAGGAGATCGGGTGGGTGAGCCCGTGCGGGACGCCGACCAGCTCGAAGAGCGGGGTCAGCAGGTGGGCGATCGCCGGCTCGGCCACCACGCCCAGCACCAGGGTGCACAGCGTGATGCCCAGCTGGGCCGCCGCCATCAGCGCCGAGACGTGCTCCAGGCCCCACAGCACGCTTCGCGCGCGCCGGTCGTCCTGCTCGACGTACGGCTCGATCTGGCTGCGCCGGACCGAGATCAGGGCGAACTCGGCGCCGACGAAGAAGGCGTTCACCACCAGGGTCGCCAGACCGATCAGCAGCTGGATCGCGGTCATCGGCCGGCCTCCGGGTCCTGGTCCTCGTCCTTGCTCCGGCCGCGGCGGTGCCCGCGGCCGGGGTCGCGGGGGTCACGGGCGTCACCGGCGTCACGGTCGCCTACGCGTCCGCGGCCGTCCCGGGCGCCGTCCCGCCCCGCCTCCGGTCCGGGTTCGGGTTCGGGTTCGACCGGTACGTGCAGCAGCACCCGCGCGGCCCGCCGCCCGCTGGCGTCGACCACGTCGAGCCGCCAGCCGTGCAGGTCGAGGCCGTCACCGACCTCGGGGATCCGGCCGAGCTCGGTCGCTATCAGCCCCGCCAACGTCTCGTAGGGGCCGTCCGGCACGCGCAGGCCGATCCGCTCCAGCTGGTCGGTACGGGCGGCCCCGTCGGCAGAGTAGAGCCGGCGCCCGGAGGCGTCCGTGCCGGCCGGCGCGAGGTCGGGCGTCTCGTGCGGGTCGTGTTCGTCCCGCACCTCGCCGACCACTTCCTCGACGATGTCCTCCAGCGTGGCCACACCGGCCGTACCGCCGTACTCGTCGATCACCACGGCCATGGTCTGCTTGCCCGACAGGCGGTCCAGCAGCCGGTCCACCGTCAGCGACTCGGGCACCAGCAGCGGCGCGCGCAGCAGCCGCTCCACCGGGTAGCGGTGGCGGTCCTCGGCGGGCAGCGCCAGCACGTCCTTGATGTGCACGGTGCCGACCACCGTGTCCAGGTTGCCCCGGTAGACCGGGAACCGGGACAGGCCGGTGGCCATGGTCGCGTTGGCCACGTCCTCGGCCGTGGTCTGCACGTCCAGCGCGGTGACCTGCACCCGCGGGGTCATCACGTTCTCGGCGGTCAGGTCCGCCAGGTTCAGTGTCCGCACGAACAGCTCGGCGGTGTCCTTCTCCAGCGCGCCCGCCCGGGCCGAGTGCCGCGCCAGGGCCACCAGCTCCTGCGGGGTGCGCGCGCTGGCCAGCTCCTCGGCGGGCTCCAGGCCGAACCGGCGGACCATGTGGTTCGCCGTGGTGTTCAGATGGCTGATCAGCGGCCGGAACAGCCGGCTGAAGACCCGCTGCATGGTCGCCACCCGCTTGGCGATGGCCAGCGGCGAGGAGATCGCCCAGTTCTTGGGCACCAGCTCGCCGACCACCATCAGCACCACCGTCGACAGCACGGTGCCCAGCACCAGCGCGGTGGAGGAGGCGGCGCCCGCGGACAGGCCGAGGGCCTCGAACGGACCCTGCAGCAGGGCGGCGATCGAGGGCTTGGAGATCATGCCGATGACCAGGCCGGTCACCGTGATGCCGAGCTGTGCGCCGGACAGCTGGAACGTCAGGCTCCGGACGGCCGCCAGGGCGCTCTCCGCCCCGCGCTCGCCCCGCTCGACGGCCCGTTCCAGTTCACTGCGCTCGACCGTGGTCAGCGAGAACTCCGCCGCGACGAAGACCCCACAGGCGAGGCAGAGCAGCAGGGCCACGAGCAGCAGAAGTACTTCGGTCATCGGTTCACCTCCGTCCAAGGATCGGCCAGGAGGAGGAGTCGTGCTCGATGTCGGGTACTGGGAGGCTCGCCCATGGGCGGACGCTCACACCTTTCGTCTGTGGAGGGACGGGGACGTTCGGCTGGTTCCCCCACATGGTAAAGGACGGGCAAAGCGATGGGATCATCCGTTCGGCCGACCTCAGTCGCGCCGGGCCGTACCCATCACGCAGTACGAGGTGGGCAGCGCCGGCCCGCGCTCCGGCAGCCGGAAGGTCCGCGCCGCGGTGATCCGGAAGCCGGCGGCCCCGACGGCGGCCACGGTGTCCCGCGCCGTGTGGCAGCCGCCGAACAGCCGCGGCCACACCGTGCGGTCCAGTCCCCGCTGCACCGCGGCCATCGCGGCCCCCGGCGCCAGACCGTGCTCGAAGAACCGCAGCTCCGCCCCGGGGCGGAGCACCCGGTGCAGCTCGGCCAGCGACCGGGGCAGGTCCCGCACCGTGCACAGCACCAGCGAGGCCACCGCGCCGTCGAAGGCCTCGCTCTTCACCGGCAGCGCCTCCGCCGCACCCGGCACCACGTCCACCGGCACGTCCGCCCGCACCGCCGCCTCGACGGCGAGCCGCCGCAGGGTGCGCTCCGGCTCCACGGCGACCACCTCCGAGACGGCCCGCGGGTAGTGCGCGAAGTTCAGGCCGTTGCCCGCGCCGATCTCGATCACCCGGCCGGACAGGCCCTCCAGCAGCTCCCGGCGCAGCCCGGCCACCCCGCCCCGGACGTCCGCCTGCACGCTCATCCGGGCGTAGAAGCGGGCGAACAGCGGGTGGTGGACGGTGTCCTGGGGCAGGGGCCGTTTCGGTCGCGGACGCATGGCGGACCTCCTCGAAGCGGACGGGCAAGCACGTAACGGCAGTCTTCCCCGCCGCCGGCCCCGGCACCGCCCCGGACGCGCCGGACCCACCGGGCCCGCCTGACCGCCATCGGCCCCGCCGGGACCCGCCGGACCGCCATCAGCCCCGCCGGACCCGCCTACGCCGGCCAGCGCGCCAGGAACTCCCCGGCCGACCAGCCGCCGCCGAGCTCCGCCGCGAGCCACCCGCCGGCCGCCGCCCGGAACTCCTCCGGTCCCAGCGCCCCCGCGCCGGCGGGCACCGCGCCCAGCAGCGGCAGCCCCGACACCTCGGGCAGGTCCGCGAGGTTGCAGCGGGAGGCCAGGTCCGGCTCGGCCGGCCAGCTGCCCACCACCACGCCCAGCCCGGTCAGACCCCGGGCCCGCAGCGCCTCGGCCGTCAGGGCCGTGGAGTTGAGGGTGCCCAGGCCCGCCGGGGCCACCACCAGGACCGGCGCGTCCAGCAGCCGGGCCGCGTCCGCCAGGGTGTGGCCCGCCGCGTCGAACCGTACGAGCAGCCCGCCGGCCCCCTCGACCAGGACCAGGTCGTGCGAGGCGGCCAGCTTCCGGGCCGCCTCCGCGACCTGCTCCGGTCCGACCGCGGGCAGTCCGGACCGCCGGGCCGCCGTGTCCGGGGCCAGCGGTTCCGGGTAGCGGGCCAGTTCGGCCCCGGTCACCGCCGGGCCGGCCAGGCGCACCACTTCCGCCGCGTCCCCGTTCTCCGCCGGGCCCACACCGGTCTGCGCCGGCTTCAGCACCGCCACCGACCGGCCCGCCGCGGCGGCGACCGCCGCCACCGCCGCGGTCACCACGGTCTTCCCGATCTCGGTGCCCGTCCCGGACACCACCACCACGCCCATCTCAGCCCTCCCCGGCCGCCGCGCACACCGCGCGGCCGATCCGCGCCACGTCCTCGTCGGAGGTGACGAACGGCGGCATGGTGTAGATCAGGTCGCGGAACGGCCGCACCCAGACCCCTTCCCGCACCGCCGCCCGCGTGGCCGCGGCCATGTCCACCGCGTGGTCGAGCTGCACCACGCCGATCGCGCCCAGCACCCGTACGTCCTTCACCCCCGGCAGCTCCGCGGCCGGGGCGAGCCCCTCCCGCAGCCCCGCCCCGATCCGCTTGACCTCCTGCGCCCAGTCCTGCTCCAGCAGCAGATCCAGCGAGGCCAGCGCCACCGACGCCGCCAGCGGGTTGCCCATGAACGTCGGACCGTGCGCCAGCACGGGGACCTCGCCCCGGGAGATGCCGTCGGCCACCCGCGCCGTGCACAGGGTCGCGGCCAGCGTCAGGTAACCACCCGTCAGCGCCTTGCCCAGGCACATCACGTCCGGCGTGACACCGGCGTGGTCGGCGGCGAACAGCGCACCGGTCCTGCCGAACCCGGTCGCGATCTCGTCCAGCACGAGCAGTACGTCGTACTCGTCGCACAGTTCGCGCAGCAGCCGCAGGTAACCCGGGTGGTGGAAGCGCATGCCGCCCGCGCCCTGCACCACCGGCTCCACGACCACGGCGGCCAGCTCGTCCGCGTGCTCGGCCACCAGCGTCCGCAGGTGCGCCGCGTACGCCGGGTCCACCGGGGTGTCGAAGCCCGCGGGCGGGGCGTCCGCGAACACCTGCCGCGGCAGGTGCCCCGACCACAGCTCGTGCATGCCGCCGTCGGGATCGCAGACCGACATCGGCTGCCAGGTGTCCCCGTGGTAACCGCCGCGCCAGGTCATCAGGCGGGTCTTGCCCCGGCGTCCGGTCGATCGCCAGTACTGCAGGCACATCTTGACCGCGACCTCGACCGAGACCGATCCCGAGTCGGCCAGGAACACGTGCTCCAGCCCGGCCGGAGTGATCTCGACCAGCTTCGCGGCCAGCCGCACCGCCGGCTCGTGCGTCAGCCCGCCGAACATGACGTGGGACATCCGGCCCAGCTGGGCGGTGGCCGCCTCGTTGAGCACCGGGTGGTTGTACCCGTGGATCGCCGACCACCAGGAGGACATGCCGTCGACCAGCTCGTCCCGGCCCTCGGCCGGGGCGGCCAGCCGCAGCCGGACGCCCGAGGCCGACGCGACGACCAGCGGTTCCTGACGGCCCGGCATGGGGCCGTACGGGTGCCATACGTGCTGCCGGTCCAGCTCCAGGAGCTCCTCGACGGGCAGCGTGCGGCGGTCCGGGTCAGGCATTGGGCGCCAGGTCCGTTCCGGCACCGCGACGGCGTACGGCGACCAGCTCCGGGCGCACCTCGCCCGGCGCCGCCTGCGCGGGAGCCTCGGCCGTGGCCGGCTCGGCGGCCTGCTCGGTGGCCGGCTCGCGCTCCGCTCCGGCGGCGGCGGCGTGGGAGCCGCAGCCCCCGCAGCCGGACCCGCAACCCCCGGCCGCGGCGCCGGCCTCGCCGGCACCCGCCCCGGCCCCGGACCCGCAGAGCGAGGCCCCGCCGCCGTGCGACCCGCAGCCGCCGCCGGCCTCCCGGGCGGCGGCGACGTCGGCCCGGTGCGCGGGCAGGGTCGAGGTGTCCGCGCCCTCCACCTCGAAGCCGGCGTCCGCGATCATGTCCAGGTCGGCCTGGCCGGCCTGGCCCTCACTGGTCAGGTAGTCGCCGAGGAAGATGGAGTTGGCCAGGTGCAGCGCCAGCGGCTGGAGGCTCCGCAGGTGCACCTCGCGGCCGCCCGCCAGCCGTACCTCGACGTCGGGGCAGACGAACCGGACCATGGCGAGGATCCGCAGGGCGCGCTGCGGGGTGAGGTTCCACTCCTTGGCCAGCGGGGTGCCCTCGAACGGGATCAGGAAGTTCACCGGAACCGAGTCCGGGTCCAGCTCGCGCAACGAGTACACGACGTCGACCAGGTCCTCGTCGCTCTCGCCCATGCCGGCGATCAGGCCCGAGCACGCCGAGAGGCCGGCGGCGTGCGCCTTCTGCACGGTGTCCACCCGGTCCTGGTAGGTGTGGGTGGTCGTGATCTCCCCGTACGTCCCCTCGGACGTGTTGAGGTTGTGGTTGTACGCGTCGGCGCCGGCCTCGCGGAGCCGCTCCGCCTGGCCGTCGGACAGCAGGCCCAGGCAGGCGCAGACCTCCACGCCCTCGTTCTGCTCCTTGATCGCCTCGATGGTCTTCGAGACCCGGTCCACGTCCCGGTCCGTCGGGCCGCGCCCGCTCGCCACCAGGCAGACCCGCTTCGCGCCGCCCGCCACACCGGCCGCCGCGGCCCGCGAGGCCTCCTCGGGCTTCAGCCAGGTGTACTTGAGGATCTCCGCCTTCGACCCCAGCCGCTGGGAGCAGTACGAGCAGTCCTCCGGGCACAGGCCCGACTTCAGGTTGACGAGGTAGTTCAGCTTGACCCGACGCCCGAACCACCGGCGGCGCACCTTGCCGGCCGCGGCCACCACGTCGAGCAGTTCGTCGTCGGAGGTCGCCAGTACGGCCAGCGCCTCTTCGCGGGTCGGCAGCTCACGCCGCAGCCCCTTGTCCACCAGGGTGTTCAGCAGGTCCATGGGCCAGATCCTGGACCACGGCACCACTCCCGGCCAAGGAGAGACCGTACAAGATGGCCGGAAGGGAGTGTGTGTATCGCCACACCAACCACACTGGTCGCGAGCGGTTAGGGTCGGTCAAGGTCTGTGGACAGCCGACAAAACGCGCCGACACCGCGCGCCCTACGCGAGGAACAGCCGATGCAGCAGCCGGCGGACGGCACCGACGTCTTCTCCTGGATCGACGAGGCGGAGCGGGCCCGCGAACGGGCCGGGCTGGTGCGCACGCTGCGCCCCCGCCCTCCGGTTTCCGGACTGCTCGACCTGGCCGGCAACGACTACCTCGGGCTGTCCCGGCACCCCGAGACGATCCGCGGGGCGGCCGCCGCCGCCGAGCGCTGGGGAGGCGGAGCCACCGGTTCCCGCCTGGTCACCGGTTCCACCGAACTCCATGCCGAACTGGAGCGGGAGCTGGCCGCCTTCTGCGGTTTCGAGGCCGCGCTGGTGCTGTCCTCCGGGTACGCCGCCAACCTGGCCGCCGTGAGCGCGCTGAGCGGGCGCGGAGCGCTGGTCGTCTCCGACGCCGGCAACCACGCCTCCATCGTGGACGGCTGCCGGCTCTCGCGGGCCGAGACCGCCGTGGTCCCGCACTCCGACCCGGACGCGGCCCGGAAGGCACTCGCCGCCCGGCCGCCCGGCACGCGGGCGCTGCTGGTCAGCGACTCCGTCTTCTCGGTGGACGGGGACGCGGCGCCCCTGGCGGAGTACGCCGCCGTCTGCCGCGCGGAGGGCGCCGCGCTGGTGGTGGACGACGCGCACGGGCTCGGCGTACTGGGGGAGGGCGGCCGGGGCGCGCTGCACGCGGCGGGCCTCGCGGGAGCCCCGGGGGTGGTCGCCACACTGACCCTCTCGAAGGCCCTGGGCAGCCAGGGCGGTGCCGTGCTCGGCCCCGCGCGGGTCATCCGGCACCTGGTCAACACGGCGCGGACGTTCATCTTCGACACCGGTCTGGCCCCGGCGGCGGCGGGAGCGGCCCTGGCCGCCCTGCGCCTGGTCGCGCGGGAGCCGGAACGCGCCGGGCGGGCCCGTGAGGTGGCCGCCGAGCTGTACGGGAGGCTGACCGCGTCCGGCCTGACCGCGGCCCGGCCGGACGCGGCCGTGGTGTCGGTGCGGGCCCCGTCGCCTTCGGCGGCACTGCGCTGGGCCGCCGACTGCCGCGGGGCTGGACTGTCCGTGGGCTGCTTCCGGCCGCCGTCGGTGCCGGACGGGATCTCCCGCCTGCGGCTGACGGCACGGGCCGATCTCACGGGGGACGAGATCGCCAGGGCCGTGGAGACGATCCTGCGGACCGCTCCGGCCGGAGCCACGGACCAGGGGGCGCCGGCGTCCTAGCGGACGTCCGCCCCGACCGTGGCGAGGAAGCCGCGCCAGGCCGGCCCGGTGAAGAGCACGGCCGGGCCGTCCGTCCGCTTGGAGTCGCGGACGGCCAGCAGACCGCCGTCGAGGGCGGCCGCTTCCACGCAGTTGTTCATCCCGGTGCTGCGGCTGCTCCGCCGCCACCGGGCACCTTGCAGAAGTCCGCTGGTACTTGAGGGGGATGCGGACACGGGGGTTGCCTCCTTACGCGTCGTCGGCGAGGGCGCCGATGAGTTCCGACGAGTCCCGGGGCGGGAGGGCGTGCGCCTGGATGGTGCGGAACGCGGCGCTGTACGCCTCAAGGTCTTCCTTCCGCTCCAGATAAAGGCTACTCGTCAAATGGTCGAGTACCACCACATCCAGATCGGCGATGTTCGGAAATGAGAAAATAACGAACGGTCCGGTCAGGCCGAGATGACCCCCCACGCTGAACGGCAGGACCTGCAACCGCACTTGCGGGAGTTCCGCCACCTCCACGAGGTGCCGCAACTGCTCCGCCATCACCCCCGGACCGCCGATCTGCCGCCGCAGCACCGCCTCGTCCAGCACCGCGCTCAGCTCCAGCGGCGGATCCGCCCGCAGCACCGCCTGCCGGGCCAGCCGTACGTCGACCAGCGCGTCCACCTTCGGTTCCGGAAGCCCGCCGAGCGCCGCCCGGGTCACCGCCTTCGCGTACGCCGCCGTCTGCAGCAGCCCCGGCACCACCGAGAGCTCGACGGTCCGCGCCGCGCGGGCACCCGCCTCCAGGCTGATGAAGTCCCGGTACTCCTGGGGCAGCAGGCCCCGGTAGTCGTGCCACCACTGCCGGCCACGCCCGCCTGCCTCCCCGTCCACCGGGCCGGCGGCGGAGGCCGACAGCGCCTCCAGCAGCGCCCGCTGCTGGGCCCCCACCCCGCCGTAGGCGTCCAGCAGCAGCCGGACGTCCTCCGGTTTCACGCCACTGCGGCCCGTCTCGATCCGGCTGATCTTCGACTGGTGCCATCCCACGATCCGGGCGGCCTCACCGCTGGTGAGCCCCGACCGGTCGCGCAGCGCACGCAGTTCCTCGCCGAGCTTGCGCCGGCGTACCGCGGGACCGTGCTGCATGCCCGCCCCTCCTTCCACCGGCACAGGTCGCACCAGTCTGCCGTCCAAATACGGTCTCTCGTAGCAGAGTTCACCGCTTTGAGCGACAGATATATGCATATCTCGGGTGAACGGCAGCAGCGGCCGGGGGAGGAGTGGCAGTCTGGCGCGAAGCACAGATCCGGGGCGGGTCAGCCCCGGTGGGAAAGGGACAGCGCGCCATGGCAGATCACCAGGAAGCATCCGTCACGCTGCCGAGCGATCCCGCCTCGGTCCCCGCCGCCCGCCGCTACGTCGCGGACGTGCTCGGCGAATGGGGGCTCCCGGACGACCACGCCACCGCGGACACCGTCCGGCTGATCGTCTCCGAACTGGCCACCAACGCCGTACAGCACACCTTCGGAATGTCCCCCACCTTCACCGTGGACGTCCGGCTGGAACGCGAGGAACTCCTGCGCGTGGGCGTCACCGACAGCCATCCGCGGTGGCCCAAGCGGCTCCCGGCCGCCGTGCAGCAGGACAACGGCCGCGGCATGGTGATCATCCGCTGGCTGGCCGCCGAATCGGGCGGGCGGCTGTCGGTCACGCCCACCGCCGAGGGCGGCAAGACGGTGTGGATCGCGCTGCCCTGGACCGCGGGCGCGCCCGCGGAGACACCGGTCCGCTGAGTCCGGGCCCGGGGCTCAGACCAGACCGCGCTCCACCGCGCCGCGCTCCACGCACAGTTCGTTGCCCTCGGGGTCGGCCAGTACCACCCAGCCCAGCCCGTCCGCGGTACGCCGGTCGTCCAGGACCCGGGCGCCCAGCCCGACCAGGCGCGCCACCTCCTCGTCCCGGGTGCCGGTGGCCGGCTGGATGTCCAGGTGCACCCGGTTCTTCGCGGTCTTGCCGTCCGGCACCCGGCTGAAGAGCAGCCCCGGTACGCCCGGCTGGGGCGGGTCCAGCAGGACCTGGTCGTCGTCCGGCTCGGAGTCCTCCAGCGCGTAGCCGGTGACCGCGGCCCAGAACTCGGCGGTCCGGTAGGGGTCCAGGGCGTCGAAGGTGATGTGACGGACGGGGTTGAGGTACACGGGACTCCTCGGCTGGACGGGGTGGGGCGGGCCGTCGGCCCAACCTAACCCGCACCGGTCAGTGCACCCGTCCGTAGCTGACGTTCTCCGTCCAGATCTTCTCCAGGCGGACCGTCTTGCCCGGTTTGGGCGCGTGCCAGACCTTGCCCCCGCCCGCGTACATGGCGACGTGGTAGACGTTCCCGCCGGACACGAAGAACACCAGGTCCCCCCGCTGCCGGGAGCCGGCGGCCGTCCGGGAGGTCCGGTCGTACTGCTGCGCCGCCGTCCGCGGCAGCGACTTGCCGACCTGTTTGTACGAGTACTGGGTCAGCCCCGAGCAGTCGAAGCCGTCCGGGCCCGTGCCGCCCCACCGGTACGGCAGGCCCTGTTTGGACGCGGCGACCCGCAGGGCCGCGAGGGCGTGCCCGGAGGCGGCTTCGGCTTCGGGCACGCTGCCCGGGGCCAGCAGCAGGGCCCCGGTCACCGCGAGCGTGGCGGCGACGGTGACCCCGGCACGGGCGGGCGGGGAGGGAACTTCGGCGCGGATCACGGGCATCGGCAGCCCTCCGGGTAGGGCCCCGCCGGGGTGGCGGGGCTTTCGTACCGGGGATCCTGGCGCAGGGAATGCCCGATTTGTCGGTTAGAAAGGGCATGTGTGATTCTCGTCACTTATTTCTCCCTTACGGCGTTTCGCCTTGGCGGCGACCCCCGCCCACCCCTCAAACCCGCTCCCCACCAGCGGCGTTGTCGCCGCCCCCGGCCGGCCCCCAGGGCAAGTCACTCCCGTCGCCGGTCCGTTCCGGGGCTACTCCGATCGAGGGAGAGCGTGGCGCATACGGAACGCCGACGGCCCAGCGGCCTCAGGTGAACCGCGTCATCCGCCGAAACGTGAGTTAACGCAGTGGAAAAGCGTGCGCCCTAACCTGCCAGTCCCGTGCAGCCGGCGGGCCGGACGGCCGCGATGACGAAAGAGGTGGGACCGTGCAACTGACCCCACACGAACAGGAGAGGCTGCTCGTCCACGTGGCCGCCGACGTGGCGGAGAAGCGGCGGGCCCGCGGTGTGCGCCTCAACCACCCCGAGGCGATCGCCCTGATCACCTCGCACATCCTCGAAGGCGCCCGCGACGGCCGGACCGTGGCCGAGCTGATGGCCTCCGGACGCACCGTGCTGGGCCGCGACGAGGTCATGGAGGGCATCCCCGAGATGATCCGCG
Organism: Streptomyces sp. NPDC012888; assembly: GCF_042900645.1. Taxonomy (NCBI): domain Bacteria; kingdom Bacillati; phylum Actinomycetota; class Actinomycetes; order Kitasatosporales; family Streptomycetaceae; genus Streptomyces; species Streptomyces sp. NPDC012888. The sequence goes on from NZ_JBIBBM010000005.1 coordinate 87,791, forward strand.
ACGTCCAGGTCGAGGCGACCTTCCCGGACGGCACCAAGCTCGTCACCGTCCACGACCCGATCCTCTGAACCCGGCAGGAAACCCCCATGATCCCCGGTGAGATCCAGTACGGGGAGGGGCCGGTCACCCTCAACGAGGGCCGCCCCGTCACCCGCCTGACCGTCCTGAACGCCGCCGACCGGCCCGTCCAGGTCGGCTCCCACTACCACTTCGCCGAGGCCAACCCCGGACTGGACTTCGACCGGTCCGCCGCCCGCGGGCTGCGGCTCAACATCGCGGCCGGCACCGCCGTCCGCTTCGAGCCCGGCATCCCGGTCGCCGTGGAACTCGTACCGCTGGCCGGCCTGCGGACCGTACCCGGCCTGCGCGGCGAGACCGGAGGACCGCTCGATGGCTGAACTCTCCCGCGAGGCCTACGCCGACCTGTTCGGCCCCACCACCGGCGACCGGCTGCGGCTGGCCGACACCGACCTGCTGGTCGAGATCGAGGACGACCTGTGCGGCGGACCCGGCCGGGCCGGGGACGAGGCCGTCTTCGGCGGGGGCAAGGTCATCCGCGAGTCCATGGGACAGGCCCGCACCACCCGTGCCAAGGGGGCTCCCGACACCGTCATCACCGGCGCCGTCATCCTCGACCACTGGGGCGTCGTCAAAGCCGACATCGCCCTGCGGGACGGCCGGATCGCGGGCATCGGCAAGGCCGGCAACCCCGACACCATGGACGGCATCGAGCCCGCCCTGGTGATCGGCCCGGAGACCGAGATCATCTCCGGCAACGGGAAGATCCTCACCGCCGGCGCCATCGACGCCCACGTCCACTTCGTCTCCCCGACCGTCCTCGACACCGCCCTCGCCTCCGGCATCACCACCCTGGTGGGCGGCGGCACCGGACCCGCCGAGGGCACCAAGGCCACCACCATCACCCCCGGACCCTGGCACCTGGGCCGCATGTTCGCCGCCCTGGAGTCCCACCCCGTCAACATCGGCCTGCTCGGCAAGGGGAACACCACCTCCCGTGAGGCCATGCACTCCCAGCTGCGCGGCGGCGCACTCGGATTCAAGATCCACGAGGACTGGGGAGCCACCCCGGCGGCCATCGACACCTGCCTCGGCGTCTGCGAGGAGACCGGCGCCCAGCTCGCCGTCCACACCGACACCCTCAACGAGGCGGGCTTCGTCGGCGACACCCTCGCCGCCGTCGCCGGACGCACCATCCACGCGTACCACACCGAAGGCGCCGGCGGCGGCCACGCACCGGACATCATCACCGTGGTCGCCGAGCCGCACGTCCTGCCCAGCTCCACCAACCCCACCCGCCCGCACACCCTCAACACCGTCGAGGAACACCTCGACATGCTGATGGTCTGCCACCACCTCAACCCCGCCGTGCCCGAGGACCTGGCCTTCGCCGAATCCCGCATCCGGCCCACCACCATCGCCGCCGAGGACGTCCTGCACGACCTCGGCGCCATCTCGATCATCTCCTCCGACTCCCAGGCCATGGGCCGGGTCGGCGAGGTGATCATGCGGACCTGGCAGACCGCGCACGTCATGAAGAAGCGCCGCGGCGCCCTCCCCGGCGACGGCCCCGCCGACAACCACCGCGCCCGCCGCTACGTCGCCAAGTACACGATCAACCCGGCCGTCGCCCAGGGCCTCGCCCGCGAGATCGGCTCGGTCGAGACCGGCAAGCTCGCCGACCTGGTGCTCTGGGAGCCCGCCTTCTTCGGCGTCAAACCCCACCTGGTCATCAAGGGCGGCCAGATCGCCTACGCCCAGATGGGCGACGCCAACGCCTCCATCCCCACACCCCAACCCGTCCTGCCGCGCCCCATGTTCGGCAGCCACGGCCACGCCCCCGCCCGCAACTCCGTCAACTTCACCGCCCAGGCCGCCCTCGACGACCACCTGCCCGAACGGCTCGGCCTCGGCAAGCAGTTCCTGGCCATCGACTCCACCCGCGGTGTCACCAAGGCCGACATGCGCAACAACGACGCCATGCCACGCGTCGAGGTCGACCCCGACACCTTCACCGTGACCATCGACGGCGAAGCCGTGGAACCGGCGCCAGCGGCGGAACTCCCCATGGCCCAGCGCTACTTCCTCTTCTGAGCGCGGGGCACCCGACATGACCCGCGCAGCCCTGCTGGTGCTGGCCGACGGCCGCTTCCCGGCCGGCGGCCACGCCCACTCCGGCGGCGCCGAAGCCGCCGTCAAAGCCGGCCGGATCCACGACGCCGCCACCCTGGAGGAGTTCTGCCGCGGCCGGCTCCACACCACCGGCCTGGTCGCCGCGGCCTTCGCCGCGGCCGCCGCCCACGGCCTGGACCCCGTCGCCCTGGACACCGCCGCCGACGCCCGCACCCCCTCGCCGGCCCTGCGCACCGCCGCACGCCGGCTCGGCCGCCAGCTGCTGCGGGCCGCCCGCGCCACCTGGCCGCACCCCGGGCTCGACGCCCTCGCCGCGGCCTTCCCGCGCGGCGCCCACCAGCCCGTGGTGCTCGGCACGACCGCCCGGGCGGCCGGACTCGGCCCGGCGGACGCCGCGCACGTCGCCGCGTACGAGAGCGTGGGCGGCCCCGCCACCGCCACCGTACGGCTGCTCGGACTCGACCCCTTCGAGGCCAGCGCGGTACTCGCCCGGCTCACCCCCGAACTGGACGCGGTCGCGGCCCGGGCCGAACGGGCCGCCGACCTGGCCCGCACGGCCGGCACCGACGCCCTCCCCGCCGCCGCGTCGCCCCTGCTGGAGATCACCGCCGAGGCGCACGCCGCCTGGCCGGTCCGCCTCTTCGCCTCCTGAGCGCCCACCGCACCCGCAGAACCGTCAAAGGAGCAACCGTGCACCTCGACCACGCCGTCACCTACCCGCACCGGCACACCCACGGCACCGCCCCCGTCCGCACCGACGGCACCCGCCGCGCCCTGCGCATCGGCCTCGGCGGACCGGTCGGCTCCGGCAAGACCGCCACCGTCGCCGCGCTCTGCCGGGCCCTGCGCGCCGAGTTCTCGATGGCCGTGGTCACCAACGACATCTACACCCGCGAGGACGCCGAGTTCCTGCTCCGCGAGGCCGTCCTGCCGCCCGAGCGGATCACCGCCGTCGAGACCGGGGCTTGCCCGCACACCGCCATCCGCGACGACATCTCCGCCAACCTGGAGGCCGTCGAGGAACTGGAGGAGGCCTTCAGGGAACACGCCCCCCTCGACCTGGTCCTCGTGGAGTCCGGGGGCGACAACCTGACCGCCACCTTCTCCCGCGGCCTCGTCGACGCCCAGGCCTTCGTCATCGACGTCGCCGGCGGCGACGACATCCCGCGCAAGGGAGGCCCCGGCGTCACCACCGCCGACCTGCTCGTCGTCAACAAGACCGACCTCGCCCCGTACGTCGGCTCCGACCTGGACCGGATGGCACGCGACGCCGCCGCCGCGCGGGGCGGACTGCCCGTCGTCTTCCAGTCCCTGCGCGAGCCCGACGGGATCGGCCCGGTCGCCCACTGGGTGCGCGAACGGATCACCGCCTGGGTGAGCGGATGAGCACCGCGACCGGCCGACCGCCGCTGCCCGCTCCCGCCCCCGCTCCCGCCCCCGCTCCCGCTCCCGCCCGGGCCCCGTCCACCGGCCCCCCGGCGGCGGCCGGCCTGCGCGCCACCGCCCGCATCCACGCCCGGGCCGACGGGCGCGGGGGCACCGCCCTGCCCGTGCTGACCGGCCGGCCGCCCCTCGCCCCCCGCCGCACCCGCGGCACCGCGGGCGCGGCCGACGTGGTCCTGGTCGGCGCCATGAGCGGCCCGCTCGGCGGCGACCACCTCACCGTCGAGGCCGAGGCCGGACCCGGCGCCCGGCTCACGGTCCGCTCGGCCGCCGCCACGCTGGCCCTCCCCGGCCGTACCGGGCTCCCCGCCCGGTACGACGTCCACCTCCGCGTGGCCGACGGCGCCCGGCTGCGCTGGCAGCCCGAGCCGCTGATCTCGGTGCGCGGCAGCGACCTGCGGGTCACCACCCGCGCCGAACTCGCCCCCGGCGCGAGCCTGCTGCTCCGCGAGGAACAGGTGCTCGGCCGCACCGGCGAACCGCCCGGACTGCTCCGCAGCCGGCTGACCGTCCTCCGTGGCGGACGCCCGCTCCTCGACTCCGAACTCGGCTGCGGACCCGGCGCGCCCGGCGGCTGGGACGGCCCGGCCGGCCTCGCCGGACACCGCGCCTTCGGTCAACTGCTGGTCGTCGACCCGGCGTTCGAGGCCGACCCGCCGCCCGCCCGGATGCTGGGCGAACTCGCGGCCCTCACCCCGCTCGCCGGACCCGCCGTACTGGTGACCGCACTCGCACCGGACGCCCTGCGGCTGCGGGAACTCCTGGACGTCGCCGCCCGGGAGTTCGCCCCCGAAGCCGGGCCGGGACCCTGACCGCACCGCTCAGCGGTACACGTAACTCCGGTTATCGGGTTGGCAAAGAACGGTGGCGGGCCCTTTTGCGGAGATCACGTCAGGCGCGAGGATCCTTGCGCAGCCGCATTCCGCGGCATCCACACGCAGGGGGAACAACCAACGTGATACGCACCGCGGCGCTGGGGAGCGCCGCCACCCTCACCGCGAGCGCCCTGGCCGCCGGCCTGCTGCTCGCACCGACCGCCACCGCCGCCGACGGCCCGCGCGCGGGCGGCGTCCCGGAGGCCGTCGGCGTCCAGATCGCCGCCGCCAAGGCCGCCCGCGCGGGCATCGACTGGAAGGACTGCCCCGCCGAGTGGGGCCTGGAGAAGCCCATCCAGTGCGGTTTCGTGAAGGTCCCGCTCGACTACGCGAAGCCGGGCGGCAAGACCATCGACATCGCCGTCGACCGGATCGCCAGCACCGGCACCAAGCAGGAGCGCCAGGGCGCCCTGCTCTACAACCCCGGCGGCCCCGGCGGCTCCGGCATGCGCTTCCCGCGCCGGGTCACCACCAAGAACCCGCTGTGGGTCAACACCTCCAAGGCGTACGACTTCGTCGGCTTCGACCCGCGCGGCGTCGGCCACTCGACGCCCATCTCCTGCATCGACCCGCAGGAGTTCGTCAAGGCGCCCAAGAAGGACCCGGTCCCGGACAACGAGGCCGACAAGCTGGTCCACCGCAAGGCCGCCGCCGCCTACGCGGACGGCTGCAAGGAGCGCAGCGGCTGGATGCTGCCGCACATGACCACGCCGAACACCGCGCGCGACATGGACGTCATCCGTGCCGCGCTCGGCGAGAAGAAGCTCAACTTCATCGGCGTCTCCTACGGCACCTACCTCGGCGGGGTCTACGCCACGCTCTTCCCGACGCACGTGCGCCGCATGATCGTCGACAGCGTGGTCAACCCCTCCAAGGAGAAGATCTGGTACCAGGCCAACCTGGACCAGGACGTCGCCTTCCAGATGCGCTGGGACGACTGGAAGGCGTGGGTCGCCAAGAACGACGCCACCTTCCACATCGGCGACACCCCGGAGAAGGTCGAGGCCAAGTGGCGCGAGCTGCGGGCCGCCGCCAAGGCCAAGCCCATCGGCGGGGTCGTCGGCCCGGCCGAGCTCCTCGGCTTCTTCCAGAGCGCCCCGTACTACGACTCCGCCTGGGTGCCGGTCGCCCAGACCTGGAGCGCGTACCTCGCCGGTGACACCCAGGCGCTGGTGGACGCGGCCGCCCCGGACATGTCCGACACCGCCGGGAACATCGACGCCGAGAACGGCAACGCCGTCTACACCGCCGTCGAGTGCGCGGACGCCAAGTGGCCCACCAGCTGGACCCGCTGGAACCGCGACAACACCCGGCTGCACCAGGAGTACCCGTTCCTGACCTGGTCCAACGCCTGGATGAACCTGCCCTGCGCGACCTGGAAGTCCAAGCAGCACACCCCGGTCGAGGTCGGCGCCAAGTACGGGCTCGCCCCGGTCCTGATCGTCCAGGCCGAGCGCGACGCAGCCACCCCGTACGAGGGTGCCGTCGAGCTGCACAAGCGCCTCGCCGGTTCCCGCCTGATCACGGAGAAGGGCGCCGGCTCCCACGGGGTCACCGGCATCAAGAACCCGTGCGTCAACGAGCGCGTCGACCGCTACCTGCTCACCGGCAAGGTCGACGCCTACGACGTCACCTGCGAGCCGCACGCCGAGCCGGCCGCGCCGGCCCCGCAGCGGTCCGCGCAGCCGGCCCCGGCGACCGCCCCCGAGGCGGACCTGCCGCTCCTGCCGCGCCGCTGACGTGAGCCGGGAGGTGCGGGAGGGGGTCAGCGCGACCTGCGACGGGCCCTCTTCCGCGCCTCCTCGGCCTCGGCCTTCACCTCGCCCGCGTACCGGTCCACGTACTCCTGGCCGGACAGGGCGAGGATCGCGGCCATGATCTCGTCGGTGACGGCGCGGAGCACCGCCCGCTCGCCCTCCAGCCCCGCGTACCGGGAGAAGTCCAGGGGCGGGCCGAACCGGATGGTCACCGGCCGGATCCGCGGCACGACCTTCCCGGGCGGCTGGACCTCGAAGGTGCCGACCATCGCGCACGGCACCACCGGCACCCCGGCCCCGAGCGCCATCGCGGCCACGCCGACCTTCCCCTTGTACAGGCGTCCGTCGTGCGAGCGGGTGCCCTCGGGGTAGATGCCCAGCAGTTCGCCCCGGGCGAGCACGCCGAGTCCCTCGCGGATCGCCGCCCGGCCGGCCTCCTTGCCGGAGCGGTCCACCGGGATCTGCCCGGCGCTGCGGAAGAAGGCCGCGGTCAGCCGGCCCTTGGGCCCCTTGCCGGTGAAGTACTCCGCCTTCGCCAGGAAGGTGATCCGCCGCTTCAGGATCGCCGGCATCAGGAAGTGGTCGGAGAACGACAGGTGGTTGCCGGCGACGATCGCCGCCCCCTCGGCCGGGACGTGCTCCAGGCCCTCGATGCGCGGCCGGAACAGCATCCGCAGCAGCGGGCCGAGCAGCACGTACTTGAGCAGCCGGTAGAACACCAGGTGACCCCCGTAGCCGTCGGTGCCTGTGGTGACGACCATCCTACGGACGGTCACCGCCGCGGGCGACGGGCGCGGCGCTACCTACCGGTGGAGGCCGCCATTCCGGCTGTGAGCAGTCCGAGGACCACCCAGCCGAACCACAGCCAGCCGTTGCTGCCGAGGGCCACGGAGTACGTGGCGACGGCCACCAGGGCGGCGAAGGTCATCACGGCCATCGCCTTGACGGATCCGGTCATGCCCCATGGTGGCGCGCGGAAGGCCTCCTCCGCTACTGGCCACGCGCTTGCAACGAGGCGAGGTAGGCGTTGTAGGCCTCCAGCTCCTTGTCGCCGTCCCGGTCCGCGGCACGGTCGGCGCGCTTCGCCGCCCGCTGCTCCGAGTGGTACCACTGGTAGACCAGCGCGATCAGCACCAGCACCGAGGGGATCTCGCTGAAGGCCCAGGCGATGCCGCCGGCCCACTGCTGGTCGTCCAGGGCGTCGACGCCGAGCGAGGACGGCGGGTTCGCGTACGTGCCGATCATGGGCTCGGAGGCCATCATCAGGGCGATGCCGAAGAAGGCGTGGAACGGCATGCCCGCGAAGAGCTCCAGCATCCGCATCACGTAGCCGGGCCGGTGCGGGCCCGGGTCCACGCCCATGATCGGCCAGAAGAACACCAGGCCCACGGCGAGGAAGTGCACCATCATCGCGATGTGGCCGGTCGTCGAACCCATCAGGAAGTCGAAGAGCGGGGTGAAGTACAGCGCGTACAGGCTGGCGATGAACATGGGGATGGTGAACGCCGGGTGGGTCACCACCCGTACGTAGCGGCTGTGCAGAAGCGCCAGCAGCAGCTCGCGGGGGCCCTTGTGGCCGCGCGGGGCCGGCGGCAGGGCGCGCAGGGCCAGCGTCACCGGGGCGCCGAGCAGCAGCAGGATCGGCGAGACCATGCTGATCACCATGTGCTGGACCATGTGCACGCTGAACAGGACCATGCCGTAGTCGTTCAGCCTGGTGCACATCACCAGCGCGATGCTGAGCACGCCGAGGACGAAGGCCACCGTCCGTCCGGCCGGCCAGGCGTCGCCGCGCGCACGCAGCCGCAGGACCCCCCATCCGTAGAGGGCGAGCCCGAGCAGGCACCCGATCAGGAAGAACGCGTCGAAGGAGAACTCCAGTCCCCGCCCGAGGGTGAACGGCGGCAGGTCCATGTCCATGTCCATGCCGTGACCGCTGTGATCCATACCTTGACTCCCTCGACCGTGGTGCCCCACCACAGTAATGGCGCCCCCGGACGCCGGTGCGTCCGGGGGCGCCATTACGGTCGCCTTCGGTACATCAGAGGACGTTCTGGGCCTCGGCGAAGCGCTCGTCCGGAACCGTCTTCAGGGTGCGGGTGGCCTCCGCCAGCGGCACCATCACGATGTCGGTGCCGCGCAGCGCCGTCAGCATGCCGAACTCGCCCCGGTGCGCCGCCTCCACCGCGTGCCAGCCGAAGCGGGTCGCCAGCACCCGGTCGTAGGCGGTCGGGGTGCCGCCGCGCTGGACGTGGCCGAGGATGACCGGGCGGGCCTCCTTGCCCAGGCGCCGCTCCAGCTCCACGGCCAGCAGGTTGCCGATGCCGGCGAACCGCTCGTGGCCGTAGACGTCCTTGCGGCCCTCCTCGAACGGCATGGTGCCGGCCAGGGGCTTGGCGCCCTCGGCGGCCACCACGATCGCGAACCGCTTGCCGGCCGAGAAGCGCTCGCCGACGATCCGGGTCAGCTCCTCGATGTCGAAGGGCCGCTCCGGGACCACGATGGCGTGGGCTCCGGCCGCCATGCCGGACTCCAGCGCGATCCAGCCGGCGTGCCGGCCCATGACCTCGACCACCATCACGCGCTGGTGGGACTCGGCGGTGGTCTTCAGCCGGTCCAGGGCCTCGGTGGCGACCCCGACGGCGGTGTCGAAGCCGAAGGTGCGGTCGGTGGAGGCGATGTCGTTGTCGATGGTCTTCGGCACGCCCACGATGGGCAGGCCGGCCTCCGACAGCAGGTGGGCGGCCTTGAGGGTGCCCTCGCCGCCGATCGGGATGATGGCGTCCAGGCCCAGGTCGGCGACGTGGCCGCGGGCCCGCTCGACGCCGTCCCGCAGGTGGGCGGGCTGGACCCGGGAGGAGCCGAGGATGGTGCCGCCGCGCGCCAGGATGCCGGCGACGGCGTCCAGGTCGAGCTTGCGGTAGTCGCCCTCCAGGAGGCCCTTCCACCCGTCCTGGAAGCCGATGACCTCGTCGCCGTGGTCGACGACGGCGCGGTGCACGACGGAGCGGATGACGGCGTTCAGGCCGGGGCAGTCGCCGCCGGAGGTGAGCACACCAATGCGCATGGCAAGGAAAACCTTTGCAACGTGGGCCGACGACCGGACCACGTCGTCCGGTTGGAACTACACGTCACCCTACAAGCGGATCGGCACTGGACTGAACCATCCTCCACGACGTCGTCACGTACGTTGTGCGAACGCACCGGAGCCCGGCCCCCCGTCGGGGGCCGGGCTCCGGTCTCTTCGTACGACGTGCGCGGGCTCGGGCGAGGCTCAGGCGGGCTGGGTGGCCGCCGTGATCCGCTCGTCGCGCAGCGCCTCGTACCAGCGGTCGTCGACCGGCGGCAGGGCGTTCACGTCGAGCGCCAGCTTCAGCAGCAGGTCGGCGATCTGCGGGTTGCGCGCCATCACCGGGCCGTGCATGTAGGTGCCGAACACGGTGTCGTTGTACGCGCCTTCGGTGCCGTCCCCGGTGCCGTTGCCGCGGCCGAGCCGGGTCCGGGCGAACGGGCGGGCGGTCGGGCCCAGGTGGGTGACGCCCTGGTGGTTCTCGAAGCCGGTCAGCGGCGGCAGGTTCAGCTGCGGGTCGATGTCGGCGAGGACGTCGCCGACGCACCGCTCGCCCTCTCCGCGCACGGTGACCACGTCCAGCAGGCCGAGGCCCTGCTGGCGCTCGCCCATGTCGTTGACGAACTCGTTGCCCAGGATCTGGTAGCCGGCGCACACCGAGAAGACGATCGCCCCGTTCGAGACGGCCCGCTCCAGGCCGCCGTCGCGCACCAGCCGCTCCGCGGCCAGCCGCTGCGGCCGGTCCTCGCCGCCGCCGATCAGGTAGATGTCCCCCGAGGTGGGGATGGGCTGGTCGCTGCGCACGTCCAGGCGCTGCACGTCCAGGCCGCGCTGGCGCGCCCGGCGCTCGACCACCAGTACGTTGCCCTGGTCTCCGTAGGTGCTCAGCAGGTCCGGGTAGACCCACACCAGACGCAGGCTGTTCTCGCTCATGCTCTCTCGTCCCTACGGGTGCTAGTTGCCGACGCGGCGGCGGACGTCCTGGAAGGCGGTGTAGTTGGCGATCAGCTCGATCTGTCCGGGCGGCGCCATCTGCACGGCCTCGTCGAGGGAGGCGCAGACCTGGAAGTCCAGGCCGGCGACCTCCAGGCGGACCGCGAGGTCCAGCTTCCGGTCGCCGATCACGAAGATCGGGTGGCCGGCGAGGCGGGGGTAGTCCACGTCCCACAGCCAGGAGGTGTCGGTGCCGTCGGCGCCGCGCGCGTTCACCGAGAGGATCACCGGGGTCGGCGGCGGGTCGATCAGCGAAAACGTTTCGAGCCAGCCCGCCGGGTTCTTCGCGAGCAGCAGCCGCAGCTGCCGGTCCTGGAAGGTCACCACGTCGTAGCGGCCGGCGACCGCCTGCACGTCGTACATGCGCTCCAGGGCGACCTGCGGCGGCACGCCGAAGACGGCGGCGACGGCGGCCGAGGTCGCGGCGTTCGCCTTGTTGGCGCGGCCGGGCAGCTGGAGGCGGATCGGCCAGGCCGAGCCGTGCGGGTCGAGCACGTGGTCGCCGGAGAGCGCCCAGCTGGGGGTGGGGCGGCGGAAGCCGCACTCGGCGCAGAACCAGTCGTCGCCGGGGCGCTGCATGACGCCACCGCAGGAGGGGCACGACCAGGCGTCGTCCTTCCACTCCTGCCCGGCCGCGACCCAGACGACGTTCTGCGAGGACGAGGCCGCCCACACGATCAGCGGGTCGTCGCAGTTCGCGATCACGACCGCCTTGGAGCCGGCCAGGCCCTCGCGCCACTTCTCGGCGAGCATCCGGGTCTCGGCGGCGCGGTCGAGCTGGTCGCGGGAGAGGTTGAGCAGCGCGATCGCCTTGGGGGTCACGTCGCGGGCCACCCCGGCCAGGTACTTCTCGTCCACCTCGATGACGCCGTACCTGGCGTCGCTGCCGCCCGCCAGGGCGGAGGTGATGCCGGCCGGCATGTTCGCGCCCAGCGCGTTGGACACCACCGGGCCGCTGGCCCGCAGGGCCTCGGCGATGAGGCGGGTGGTGGTGGTCTTGCCGTTGGTCGCGGAGACGAGGACGACGTCGAGGTGCTGCGCGAGCGCGCTGAGCAGATCCGGGTCGAGCTTGAGCGCGACCTTGCCTCCGATCACCGATCCGCTTCCGCGTCCCGCGGCGCGCGACACCGCCGCCGCGGCCTTGCCCGCCGTCACGGCCAGCTTGGCCCGCGGCGAAAGCGGCTCCGTGTTGCCTGCCATCGTCCCTGTTCCTCCTCGCGTCGGTCCGGCCCCAGCCTATCCAGTACGGGCCGGACCCCTGACCGCGGCGCCGCTGTGCGCCGCGGATCTCCTCATATATTCGCCCGTCGTACGCTTACCGCCATGCGACAGCGAACCGTCCCGGGTACGTCCGGACACGTCCGCCCGATGAGCCTGCTGGGCGATCCGGTGCTGCATTCGGCGTGCGCCGAAGTCACCGCGTTCGGCCCCGAACTCGACCGCCTGGTCGAGGACATGTTCGCGACGATGTACGCCGCCGGGGGCGTCGGGCTGGCCGCCAACCAGGTCGGCGTGGCGCAGCGGGTGTTCGTCTACGACTGCCCGGACGACGAGGACGAGCGGCACCTCGGGTACGTCGTCAACCCCCGGCTGGTCGAGGCGGACGGGCTGGAGATCCGCGGCCCGGAGGGCTGTCTGTCCCTGCCGGGGCTGGAGGCGGGCACCGTGCGCCACGACCGTGCGGTGGTCGAGGGGATGGACGCGCGGGGCGGTCCGGTCCGGGTGGAGGGGACGGGGTTCTTCGCCCGGTGCCTGCAGCACGAGTGCGACCACCTCGACGGCGTGGTCTACCGCGAGCGGGTCGACGGGTGGCGCCGGGGCAGGCTGGAGCGGGCGATCCGCCGCGCGGGCTGGTCCGCGTAGCGCCGGGCCGGCGCGCGGGCGGTGCCCGGCGGGTTCAGAAGCCGGGGCCGTCCTCCAGGTTGCCGGCGGTGGCCAGGCGACCCCACAGGAGGTCGGTCAGGCCGCGGACCAACGAGGCGCGGCCGCAAGGGCGTTCGCCGAGCCACCAGTCGCCCGCCGCGTGCATCATGCCGACGATCCCGTGGCCCCAGATCCGGGCCAGTTCCTCGCCGTCGGGGCCGAGGTCCACCCGCTCGGCGACGACCTTCGCCAGCTCCTCGCCCAGCCGGCGGAGCAGTGGTGCGGAGTGCAGGCCGACGTCGAAGCCCCGTTCCGCGGCGTGCGGGTCCTCGGCCGGGTGCATCAGGAAGCGGTAGACCTGGGGGCGGGCCTCGATGGCCGCCAGATAGGTGTCCAGGGTCGCCTCCACCCGGCTGCGCCGCTCGGCCGGGGCGTCCAGAGCCGCGCGCAGCGAGTCGAGCAGGGCGTCGGTGTGCCGTACGGCGAGGGCCTGGTAGAGGCCGGCCTTGTCGCCGAAGTGCCGGTAGAGGATCGGCTTGGTGATGCCCGCCTCGGCGGCGATGGCGTTCATGGAGGCCTTCGGGCCGTCCCGGAGCACCACCCGGTCGGCGGCTTCGAGCAGTTCCCGCCGCCGGCGCTCGGCCCCGTTCTCTTCCCGGCCGGCCTGCTGCGTGGTGTCCATCTTCTACTCTCTCCCCGCCCGTGCGATGTGCGTGACGCCCACGCAACGTAACACCCGGCGCACCCGGTGGATCCAACCGGCGGTCGCGGTTGACACGCCTACCGGCCGGTAACACACTGGGGTGCCTGCGGCTGTTACCGTAGGTAACGCGCATCCTGCACCAGCATAGCCGGAGGGGACATGGCGGAGTTCACCATGGAGCTGAACGAGGACCAGCAGCAGGTCCGGGACTGGATTCACGGCTTCGCCGCCGATGTCATCCGGCCCGCCGCCGCCGAATGGGACGAGCGCGAGGAGACCCCCTGGCCCGTCATCCAGGAAGCGGCCAAGGTCGGCATCTACTCCCTCGACTTCTACGCCCAGCAGTTCTTCGACCCGACGGGCCTCGGCATCCCGATGGCCATGGAGGAGCTGTTCTGGGGCGACGCGGGCATCGCCCTCTCCATCGTCGGGACCGGGCTCGCCGCCATCGGAGTCGTCGCCAACGGCACGGAGGAGCAGATCGGGACCTGGATCCCGCAGATGTACGGCACCCCGGACGATGTGAAGGTCGCCGCCTTCTGCTCGTCCGAGCCGGACGCCGGCTCCGACGTCGGCTCCATGCGGACCCGGGCCGTGTACGACGCGGCGAAGGACGAGTGGGTGCTCAACGGCACCAAGACCTGGGCCACCAACGGCGGCATCGCCAACGTCCACATCGTGGTGGCGGTGGTGGACCCCGGGCTCGGCACCAGGGGGCACGCGTCCTTCATCGTGCCGCCCGGCACTCCGGGGCTGTCGCAGGGGCAGAAGTTCAAGAAGCACGGCATCCGCGCCTCGCACACCGCGGAGGTCGTACTGGAGGACGTCCGGGTGCCCGGGTCCTGCCTGCTCGGCGGCAAGGAGAAGCTGGACGAGCGGCTGGCCCGGGCCCGCGAGAAGGCGAAGGCGGGCGGCGGGGAGCGGGTCAAGAACGCGGCCATGGCCACCTTCGAGGCCTCCCGCCCGGCGGTCGGCGCCATGGCCGTCGGCACCGCGCGGGCCGCGTACGAGGTGGCCCTGGACTACGCCCGGACCCGGACCCAGTTCGGCCGGCCGATCATCGACAACCAGGGCGTGGCCTTCCAGCTCGCGGACATGCGCACCCAGATCGACGCCGCCCGGCTGCTGGTCTGGCGGGCTTCCTGGATGGCGGTCGCGGGCAAGCCGTTCACCTCCGCGGAGGGGTCCATGTCCAAGCTCTTCGCCAGCGAGGTGGCGAAGAAGGTCACCGCCCAGGCCGTGCAGATCCTCGGCGGGAACGGCTACACCCGGGAGTACCCGGTCGAGCGGATGCACCGGGACGCCGCGATCTACACGATCTTCGAAGGGACCAGCGAGATCCAGCGGCTGGTCATCGCCCGCACGATCTCCGGCATGCCGATCCGCTGAACATCGACCCAGGTAGACACGTGTAACCTTCCCTGGGTTGGGGTGCGGGCCCACCGTTCAGCTGGTGGGCGGTACCCCGCCCGATGGGGCTGCCGACGGCCCTGGGAGATTTTTGGGAGATCGTTTTTGGCGGGGCTTCTTCAGCGGGGGATAGGGGCCGAACTCGCGGCGATCCACCACAGTCCGGAGGGATTCCTCCCAGAGCGCCTGCAGCGACGCGGCAACAGCCAGCTCCATCTTCAGTGTGACATGCGAGTACACGCCTTCGACGCCCTGAAGGACATGGCCCATCCGGGCCTCAACCGCCACCCGAGGATGGCCACCCTCGTCCAACCAGACCTTCTGCGAGTGGCGAAGCCCGTGCGGCGTAAGCCCTTCGACGCCGAGCACTGGACGGATCCCGACGCGGGCTTTCGCACCCCGGACTACTCCCCGCGGGGCACGGCCGGCGACCAGCGGCTGCCAGGTATTCGTGTACCAGTCGCCTCCCCTGAGGAGCCGACCACCCTTCGGTGCGGTGAAGACCCACTCCGACTCAGGCCGCGAGGCAATGAGCTCTGTGAGTAGCTCAGCCAGGAACGGCGGAATGATAAGCCCCCGGCTGGACGCGTACTTATTGTCGATCTCGGTGAGCGCCCCATTCACATACTGCGACTGCTGACTTGAGTGCAATCGGAAACCCCGCCCGGTATCAACCAGCTCTACCTGGTCCCGGTGAAGCCCGGCGATCTCGCCGATGCGCATCCCTGTGTAGGCCGACGTAAGAACGAGGGCGTACTCGTTCAGCCCTCGCATCGCCAGGGCGTTTCGTGCGATCAGTAGAGCCTGCCTGGGGGTGGCCGTCGCCTTCTCCTCTTTGACCTGGGGTGTGTACCGTCCGCGTCGCCCTCCTTGTTTTGAGGGGACCGGGTTATCCAGCCGCAGGCCTTCCTTGACCGCGTCGTGCATCATCGAGCGAAACGTGGTCAGGATGCCCTCGACATAGTTCGGCGAGAGCCTGAGTCGAAGCCTCTTCTCCCAGGCTGCGATTCCAACGGGGGAGAGGTCTTTGACGGCCAAGCCGCCCCATTCGGGAAGAATGTGGTTCTTCAGGCGAAGCCGGTACTCCTTCATGCTCAGCGGTGCGAGATCGATCGACTCGATCCACATTGCCGACCAGCTGTGCACAGTCGTGCGCGCCTGCGTCGACCCGATGACGGTCCGGCCGCGACGAAGATCGGCTTCGAGGCCGGCCGCGTACTCCCGGGCGGAGCGCTCGGTGTAGAAGGGCGCGTCGTTGTCGTCCCTCGACACCGACGCCCATTTCCCGTTCAGCAGCTTGTACTTGCCCCGCCAACGCCACTTGCGGGCGAGCTTGTCGTATGTGCGCTTCTCGGCATACGCCATCGTTGACCTCGCGTCCTAGAGCTTGTACAGCAGCTGCGCGAACTCTTCCACGGCTGCCATATCGCCCAACGCGTCGGCGTAGTCGTCGGTGACGTAAGCGATGAGGCCATCATTGGTGGCCTTGACCCATATCTGCACGCCGCACGGCATGCCCTGTACGCGTTCGACCTGGACCGGCATGTGGTCCCCCAACCATCAGAGGCGCCCCCTCGACGGTGTGACGCAATGAAATCACATGAGCACGCTGGGCGTGAGGGGTTGGTGGGAACTGGTTGAAGTTTCTAGCTGGGTTCCTGTGAGGCGCTGCGAAGCTGGGTCTCGGTGCGCTCCCAAGCTTCCAAGGCGTGCCTGATCTCTTCGGGGGTCGCGCCTTCCTTGCCCTTCACCACCACGATCATCCTCGCGCCGGATCCGTCGTCCAGGTCCATGATCTTCGTGTCGAGTAGGGGCCCGTCGCCAAGTGCTTGGGTTACCCGCAGCGGCAGATCGAAGGGGGCTGATGGTGATGACTTACTCGGGTCGCCGCCCTCCAGGATGGCGACACCAGATCCGGCTTCCCATCCAAGGGCGCGCTCAAGTGCCGGCAGGGTGACAGGTAGCCGCTTGCGGGCCTGTCCGGCTTCGTAGTTCTGCACGGTCGACTCGCTGATGCCTGCAGCCTCGGCCAGCGCTACCTGCGACATGCCGAGGGCATCCCGTGCCGCTTCGATGGCCTTGCCGAGCCGCTCCCAGTCCCTGCTCATGCGGTCATGATGCCGCACCCCTAGGCAACGCGCACCCATCGGGTACGTGTTTTGACCAGTAACGATCGGTGCTGGACGGCTCACTTTGTTGCCTGTTCGCGCGCTGCCGTGCGCCTGCCGTCGCTGCCTGACACCCGGTGCACCCAGTGAACACCCATTCAACCCGCCGCGAACCCTTGCCGAACACCCAACGTTGGGTCTATGTTGTGAGTGTGACACCGAATGGAGCCGCAATACGGGCAATCCGGAAGTTGCAAGGCATGCCCCTGCGGCAACTCGCGAACCTCACCGGACGCGACCCCGGCTACCTCTGGCGCGTAGAGAGCGACATCCAGGGCGCCAGCCGGGAAACCGTCCGCAGGATCGCCGAAGTGCTCAACATCCCGGAAGCAGCAATCACAAGGGAGAGACCCTGTGACCAGGAACGACCTGGCCCGGCACCAAATTGACAGCAACCTCATCGAACGCCTGGTCGTAGCCCTTGAGGCCCTCGCCGATTCCGCTCAGGCACCGCGTTGCTACACGCTGGCCGAAGCCGGCGAGCTGCTCGGCAAGACCGAGAACTGGGTGATCGAGGCGATCCAGGATCGCCGAATCCCCTTCACGTACATCGGACGATCCCGCTTTCTGACCGCCGAACACATCCGGGCGATCCAGAAGAGCGGCGAGGTCCAGCCCCGTTCCCTGCGCGCCGCCTAGTCGGCATGCGGCCCTACCGCCGGGCTCTGACCTCCGGCAGCAGGGCCTACCGCAATCCCCACCCTCACCCGCATCGCGAGTGCGGAGAGAGCGAGATCCCGATGTCCCACATCATGCCCGGCCCCACGGGCGACCCCAACCCCACCGGCGAGTACCTGACCGCTCGTGAACGCCTCGAGGCGATGTTCCGCACCAGCCGCGACGACATGACCGTCTGGTCCCGAGACGACGTGCGCAGCGCCATCAACGCCTTCCGTGCCGAGTACGAGCGCGACGTCCGCTGGGAGGTCGCCAAGGACTTCCAGCGGCTCGGTCGGACCCAGGGCAAGCTCAGCTGGGGCGAGGCCATCCGGATCGCCCAAAAGGGCCTGCGCTCCGGCAGCGGCGACTCGAAGCCCTGGGCCGAGGGCGGTGCCCGATGAGCGTGCACTCCATGCCCGACACGGTGGTCGACCTGATCGAGTCCCACCTCCCCGACCACATCAAGGCCGCGGTCCGTGACCTGCGGCAGGCCCGGACCGCGTTCGGCCTGTGCCGCAGCGAGTTCACCCGCGAGGCCCGCGAGTACGCGATCTCCGACATGGCCCGCGCGGACAAGGTCCTGGCGACGTACCCGCAGGCGGCGGTGGTGCTGCGATGAGCGACACGACCCCCGAGCCGCTGTATTCGGTGGCCGAGGCGGCTGACCTGCTGCTGGGCCCCCAGGCGTTCGCCGCGCGGCACGGCCGACTGAGCCCCGAGAACCGCGAGCTGCTGGCGGCCCTGGACGACCACGCCCTGTGGATGATCCTGCACGACGACGACTGCGAGGACGACGAGTGCACCGGCTGCGTCGACAACCCGCCGACGACCGGGGGTGCGCGATGACGACTCCGCTGAACCCCATCGCTGATCTGGACCGGCCGCTGATCGAGCTGGAGTCCGCGATGGAGACGATCCTCCACCGCCGCCGGCTCCGCGAGGGCGCGCTGGCCGAGCAGCGCCACCAGGTGTTCGACCTCGACGCCGACAGCGTCTGCCCGTTCGACGGGGCCGCCCCGTACCCGTACCTGACCGCCGGAGGCGCGTCGTGAGGACCGTGAAGCCCGCACCGGGCGACATCTGGCAGACCGACCTCGGCGGCTACGTCCTCGTCGCCGGCGTCGACAGCGGCCACGTGGTGGCCTGCCCGGTCGCGGTGCTGCCCGACGGCAGCGTCATCGCCTACCCCCGCGGGCGGAAGGCGGAGCGACTCCTGCTGACGGCGTTCTCCCGCGGCCGCTACCAGTACATCGGCGTGGCGAAGGCCACCCCCAGGACGGTGGCCCGGTGATCCCCATCGACGACTTCGCTGGCCGTCGGCTCGCCCCGGCGGACGAGGTCCGGCTGATCCGTGCCGCGGCCGAGGCTCGCGCGAAGGCCGCACTGTCCCACTCCGACGGATGCCTGTGTGCGGCCTGTGCCGCGCGCCGGGTCGACGCCGCCCGAGCCGCGTACCGGGAGCGGATCGCCGCGCTGGTCGCGGAGGGCTACGTCGAGGACGTCGAAGCGTGGGCGGCCCGAGTCGGGAACGGGGGCCGGTGATGGGTCTGGAGATAGACCGGCACGACGAGCTGCCGCTGGTGTCGATCGCCGAGAACCCGGCGCCGGAGCGTGAGGCGGCTGCCGCCTACGTGACACGCCGGGCACGGGACGACGAGGACCGGAGCCTGCTGCTCGCCGCCCTCGGGCTCGGCCCGGTCGCAGGTGCCGCCGCCCTGGCGCTAACCCTCGCCGCATCGGTCGGGCTGCTCTGGCTCGGCCACCACATCAACCAGGGAGGACACCGTGGTTGACACCCAACTTGTGCTGTCGGCAGAACACATCGATGCCCTGGGCGCCGTCGCAGACCGGGCGGAAAACGACGACATCCATGACCGACTGTGTGCCTGTGACGGCTGGCCGAAGGACTGTGCATCAGGTATCCGCGACGGTTCGTGGGACTACGGATCGTGGGAGGTGGCGCTGCCTGCAGTGATCGGGCTGTGGGAGTCGATTCGGCCCGATTCTCGGGCGGTAGAGATCAGCGACCTTCGAATCCAGCTGTCGATCGCGGAGCGGCGGAACGCCGAACTTGCTGAGCAGCTGGTCGAGCGTGACGAGCAGATCGCTGGCCTCCTTCACGTCCTCGACAACGACGACGAGCCGGCTGGCGTGCCGTGGTGACCGGTCCGATACCCCGCGGGGAAGGCAGCCGCCCGGCGGCCAGCGCCACCCCGCCGCCTTCCCTCCCGATCCGCGTCATGCCGCTCTGGCAGGCGCCCCTCCCCGGCCGCACAGGCCGCTAATCCCGCCGGGCCGACCGTGCCACGACCGGTCGCCCCGGCGCCCCAAACCACCCGCATCAGGGCCCTGCACCGCCAGGGCCCTGGCCCAGCACACCCTGAAGGGAGGCGTCATGCGTAACTCCATCACCATCCGGCGCTGGCGCATCGACCTCTACGAGCGTGCCCTCTACCTGCAGAAGCAGCCCAACCCCCGGTGCGCCGACTGCGGCGGCAAGGGTCACGTCGAGTACGGGCCCGGCTACCACGACGGCGAGGAACCGTACTTCGCGCCCTGCGACTGCTGGGACCCGTTCCACAACATCCGCATCCCCGTCGGCCGAACCGTCATCACCGAAAGGTACCCGTTCTGATGGAGACCCCGACCGGTGTCCTCCTCGGCGAGTACACCCCCGGCACCCCCGAGTGGGAGCAGGCCCGCGCCGGCCTGTGTATCACGGCCACCCAGATCGCCGCCGTGATGGGCCGCTCCCCCTGGGCATCCCGGTACAGCCTCTGGCACCAGAAGGCCGGCTTGCCGGTCCCCCCATTTCAGCCCAACCCCGCCATCGAATGGGGCAACCGGCTGGAGAGCTCGGTCGCCCAGAAGTGGCAGGACGAGCACCCCGGCCACAGCGTCCAGGTGACGGGCACGTGGCGGCACCGGGACCGTGGTTGGCAGCGGGCCACTCCGGACCGGATCGTCGTCTCCGACCGGGCCGTCGAACTGCTGGAGGTCAAGACCAGCCCGTTCGGCCAGGAGTGGCTCGACGACGTACCCCTGCACTACTACATCCAGATCCAGTGGCAGCTCGACACGCTCGGACTGGACGTCTGCCACGTCGCGGTCCTGATCTCCGGTCACGACTACCGCGAATTCACCGTCGAGTACGACGAAGGCGACGCTGCGGTGATGCGGTCTGCGGCCGAGGAGTTCCTCGACTCCGTCCGTCGTGGCGAAGCGCCCAACATCGATGGCTCCCAGGTCACCTACGACACGATCCGGCGCCAGCCCGACCGCTATGACCCGACCGACGTCGAAATCCCCGGACCCATCGCCGCCCGATACGAGATCGCCCAGGGCGCCGCCAAGGCCGCCAGCGACGAACTCACCGCAGCAAAGTCCCTGCTCCTTGCCGCACTCGGTACCGGCCGCAACGCCGTCCACCTCGGCCGGCGCATCGCCTACCGCACCGCCCGCGAGGACGGCACCACCATCGCCCTCCAGCCCGCCCGATAGGAGCCACTCATGTCCCGCCTTCAGGGCGACAGCAACCGCGACAACCGCAGCAGCACCCGGTCCGCGGAGACGTTCACCTTCACCCCCGCATCCCGCGAAAAGCTCAAGGCCCGCATCGCCATCATGGGCGTCTCCGGCAGCGGCAAAACCTGGACCGGACTCCGGCTCGCCGCGGCGCTCTCCGACCGGCTCGCCGTCATCGACACCGAGCGTGGCGCCGCCCGCAAGTACGCCGGCCTCAGGGGCGTCGAGTTCGACGTGCTGCAGCTCCAGTCTTTCCACCCGCAGACCCTGGTCGGCGCCCTGGCCGCCGCGGCCGACGCCGGATACGGGGCCGTGATGGTCGACTCGTGGTCACACTTCTGGTCCGGCACCGACGGCACCCTCGAGCAGGTTGAGCGGGCGGCGAAGAAGGGCTACGGCGGCAACACGTTCGCTGGCTGGTCCGAAGGCACGCCGTTGCAGAACTCCATGGTTGACGCGCTGCTGTCGTACCCCGGGCATGTGCTCGCCACCATGCGGGCCCACACCGAGTGGTCGCTGGAGCGCAACGACAGGGGGCAGCTGGAACCGAAGCGGCTCGGCACACGGCCCGAGCAGCGGAGGGGTGTCGAGTACGAGTTCGACGTCGTCGCTCAGATGGACACCG
This sequence comes from Streptomyces sp. NPDC012888, assembly GCF_042900645.1. Taxonomy (NCBI): domain Bacteria; kingdom Bacillati; phylum Actinomycetota; class Actinomycetes; order Kitasatosporales; family Streptomycetaceae; genus Streptomyces; species Streptomyces sp. NPDC012888. Next base: position 109,034 of record NZ_JBIBBM010000005.1, read on the forward strand.
AGAACCGCCTCACGGTGATCAAGTCGCGGTGTCCCAGCCTGCACAACCTGAAGGTCGAACGGCCCGACGGGGCACAGATCGCGCGCACGCTCCTCGACTGGCTGAACGACGGTGCGGCCGGAGCGGACCCGGCTTCGTACATCGACCGGGCCACGGCCGGCAGCGCGTCAGCCGATGACCTTGACCGGCTCGCCTCAGAGATCGCATCGCGCGGACTGGGTGCCACTCCGATGCTCGCCCCGGACACCGGGGCGGCAACCACGCTCGACGAGTTCATCGGAGCCCGCCTGATCGGCCTTCGCGCCCAGCAGTAGCCCCGGTCCGGCCGCGGGCAATGCGGCCGGACCCACCCCAGAGATACCCCGCACGCGAGAGGACCACCGCCATGCCCCGTCGTCTCACCGTCGCCGAACGCCACGCCGCCGCCGAACGCGATCTGCTCCTCGAGGAGATAGCCGACCAGTCCTCTTGGGACCAGTTCCTCGTCGAGCAGGCCGTCCTCACCACCGGCCAGCACGGCGAATTCTCCGCCAACGACTTCCGGTCCCTCCTCCCCGAGATGGGCCTCGGCTTCCTCGGGGCCGCCATCAACGCCCTCCACAGCGGCGGCCTGATCCGGCACACCGGCCGCTACGTCCCATCCGACCTGTCCAGCACCCACGGCCACCGCCTCAGCGTCTGGGAGCTCACCGACAGGGCCCGCGGTATCGCCGCCGACCGGGCCGCCGCACGACGGGACCAGGCGGCATGACCGCCAACGTCATCCTCGGCTGGCTGATCGTCTCGATCCTCGTCGGCGCGCTCTGGGTCCTGTGGCGACTCGGAGCCGGCCAGAGCCCGCCGGACCAGCAGGAGTGGGACGCATCCACCGGCACCCGCACCGAGGCCGACATCCGCCGGGACATCGCCGCCTACCGGGCCCGGCAAGCCGCAATCCAGCAGTACTTCGATGCCGACTTCAGCCGGATCATCGCCGCCGAATACCCGGACGGCATCCCCAGCCAGCGCAGGAAGGAACAGCCGTGACCGACATCCGCCCCGAAGCGCCCCACCACAACACCCTCTACTGCGTGAAGCAATTTGGGTGCCGCCGCCTGGAATGCCTCGTCCGCAACAGCCAGTACGCCCAGCGACGTCACCGGCAGGTGGCCTACGGAACGTGGCAGCCGTTCATGGACGCCGAACCTGTACGCAAGCACATCGAAAGCCTGCGAGCGGCTGGCGTAGGCACCGTCCCGATCGCGGCTGCAGCCGGAGTCTCAACGGCGACCATCGGCCGCCTTCTCTACGGGCGACAGGGACAGCGGCCCAACGCCAAAATCCGCACGGATTCAGCACAGGCCATCCTCGCCGTCCGACTCGAAGACTGCCGGATCCCCGACGGTGCCCGCATCGACGCCACTGGCACCCGGCGTCGGCTGCAGGCCCTTGTCGCATCCGGATGGACCTTCACGGCACTCGAGTCCGAGATCGGAATCCACGCCCACTGTCTCGGCGACATGGCTCGCGCGACGTCCCTCATCTCCGGCAACGCACGCAAGGTACGCGACAGCTACCGGCGTCTGCTCACCACGACCGCCGAGCGGTGCGGAGTCGGCGCCCAAGCGCGAGCGCTCGCCCGCAGGGTGGCCGAACGGGAGGGCTGGCACGGGCCTCTGGCCTGGGATGAGAACAGCATCGACGACCCGCATGCCGAGCCCGAGACCAGTGAACCGTACCGGCCGCCGATGAAGAACGGCCGCGACTCGAACCGCATGGAAGAGATCGCGCACCTTATCGGCCTTGGCGAATCCGAGGCGTCCATCGCCAAGCAGATGGGTTCCTCCGAGGACTACATCCACGACCTGGTCGTCACTCTCCGCCGCAGGAACGACATGCGAAAGGCCGCCTGATGGGACACCGCTGGGCACACCGCCGGACGGCCTGCACCCACGGCCACCCGTACCCCGAGAACCTCGCCTACGACCGCGAGGGGCACGCCTTCTGTCGGGCCTGCCGCAGGGCCTGGAACCGCACCTACAACCGCATCCACCAGAGCCGCCTGCCCGTCGAGCCCGACCCCGTCGCCGTCACCCGCACCCTCAATGGCGACCGGCCGGCCAGGCTCACCGCCGCCGAACGCGCGGCCGCGGTGCTCGCCCTCACCCGGCGTGGCCACACCGCCGAGCAGATCGCCGAGATGGCGGGCTGCACACCGCGGACCGTCTACCGGATCCGCAGCCGCACCGCCGCCTAGCCCACCACCCGCACCAGCCAGAGAGAAGCCTCACCTATGGCTCGCATCCGCTCGATCAAGCCGGAGTTCTTCACCTCCCTGACGATCGCCGAGCTGCCGCTGTCCGCGCGTCTCACGTTCATCGGCTTGTGGACCTACGTCGACGACAACGGCGTGGGGCCGGCGGACGCCCGTCTGATCCGGGCCGCGATCTGGCCACTCGAGGAGGCTCCGGACATCCTCCAGAGGACTCGGGAAGATCTCCAGAGTCTTCACACGGCCCGTCTGATTGCCCTCTACGAGGACTCCGGACGCCCTCTCGTAGCCGTTTGCAACTGGTCTGAGCACCAGAAGGTCAGCCACCCGCGCAAGCCTCGGTTCCCGCGCCCTGAGGACCTCGCTGACCTGCGTAAAGACCCCACTCCGGAGGATCTCCAGAGCCCTCCGGAGGATGACGAGAGCGCTCCGGAGACCCTCCGCCCTGAGCAGGGAGCAGGGAGCAGGGAGCAGGGAGCAGGGAATAGGGGGCGCGCGAAGGCTTCGCCTTCCGCCGATGCCCCTCCCCGAGCCGACGTTGAGCGCGTCTGCAAGCACCTCGCCGACATCCTCGAAAAGAGCGGCAGCAAAAGGCCGGACATCACCGCCAAGTGGCGTGACGCGACGCGCCTGATGCTCGACCGGGACGGCGTCACCGTCGAGCACGCACTCGCCGCCATCGACTGGGCCCACAGCAACAGCTTCTGGCAGGCCCACATCCTCACGCCAATGAAGCTCCGCGAGAAGTACGACCAGCTGCGCCGACAGGCCAACTCCCAGCCGGGCCGCCAGCAGCAGCCCGGCCCGGCCACCGCATCCCGACACATGACCGACGAGGAGATCCGCGATGCAAGCGTTTTCGGCTGACGACGACCCGCACGGCTCGTGGCTCGACGAGCGCCGCGCCCAGGCTGTCGCCGAGTTCAGCAAGACCATCCCCGCCCTCTACCGAGACGCGATCGACCTGCACCCCGAGGTCGCTGCCTGGGCGGACCGCGATGACACCGCGCCGAGCAGCCTGTTCCTGTGGGGCCCGCTCGGTGTCGGCAAGACGCACTCCGCCTGGCAGGCCATCGCCCGCTGGATCGCCGCGCACTTCGCCGGCGCCTACCGCGGCACGCCCGTCGTGCAGTCCTGGCGGTCCACCGCCCTGTTCGACGCGCTCCGCCCCGACGACACCGGCGGCACCCCGAAGACGCTCATGAAGCAGCTGCAGACCGCGGACCTGCTGTACATCGACGACGTCGCCGCAGCCCGCGTCTCCCCGACCGGCTGGACCCAGGAACGTCTCTACGAGATCTTCGACGAGCGGTACATCAACCGCTTGCCGATCCTGATCACCAGCGACGTCAAGCCCGGCGAGATCAGCCACATCGTCGGCGAACGCGTCACCTCCCGCAGCGCCGAGATCTTCCGCGGCGGCGTCGTCCACCTCGGTGGAGACGACCGGCGCAAGGCGGGTGCCCGGTGACCACCGACACCGACCTGTGGGGCACCCCCCTCGACGACGCGCCCGCCATGCCGCTGAGGCCGGCCGACCCCGACGCCGAACGGATCCTCGCCGCCGCCGTCATGGTCCGCACCGACCTCGTAGACGACCTCGCCGCCCAGGGCTTCGACCCCGCCGACTTCACCATCGACCGCTACCGGTGGATCTGGTACGCCGTCGAGGAGATCCGCACCAGCCTCGCCCCCGGCAGCATCCGCTGGGAGGCCATCGACCGGCAGCTGCAGGCCTGGCTGGCCGACGGCCGCATGACCACCGTGCCCGCAGCCCGCGACGAACTCGCCCAGCTGTACACCGAAGCCTCGCCGGCCAGCGCCCCCTGGGCGGCCGAACGGATCACCAAGAAGGCTGTCGCCGCCCGGCTCGTCGCCCACGGCCACGCCGTCATCGCCCGCGGCAACTCCGCCGCCTTCGACCCGGACGAGGACGTCGCCGCCGCCCAGCTCGAACTCGACAACGTCGTCCGCGTTGGCGCCGACAGCGAGACCATCCTTGCGGGCAGCCTCATGGCCGGCGTGCTGGAGCGAGCCGTCACCCCTCCCACCAACGAGCACCGGATTCCGACCGGCTTCCTCGACCTCGACAGCCTGTTCTGTGGCGGCTGGGCCCCAGGCCAGCTCATCGTGATCGGCGCCCGGCCGGCCATGGGCAAGACGACCGCCGCCCTCGGGTTCGCCCGCGCCGCCGCGATCCACAACGGGATCCCGACGCTGGTCGAGTCGCTGGAGATGGGCCGCGACGAACTCGCCAACTCCATCGGCAGCGCCGAAGCCCGCGTACCCCTGCACCACATGAAGCAGGGCACCGTCGACGACCAAGGGGCGCTCCGCCTCGCAAAGGCGGCGGCGAAGATCGGCCCGGCGCCGCTCCACATCAGCGACGCCCCCGGCCTGTCCATGCCCGCCCTCCGGGCCAAGGTCCGGCATCTTGCCCGCACCGCCGGCCTCCGGCTCGTGATCATCGACTACCTGCAGCTGATGCAGGCGCCCAAGGCCGAGTCCCGCCAGGTCGCCGTGTCCGAGCTGTCGCGGCAGATGAAGCTCCTTGCCAAGGAGTTCGGCATCACCGTGATCATCCTGGCCCAGCTCAACCGGGGACCCGAGCAGCGACAGGAGAAACTCCCGCAGGTCTCCGACCTCCGCGAATCCGGATCCATCGAGCAGGACGCCGACATCGTCCTTCTGCTGCACCGCCCCGACGCCTACGAGCGGGAATCCCCGCGCGCCGGCGAGGCCGACTTCATCGTCGGCAAGCACCGAGGCGGCCCCACCTCCACCATCACCACCGCCTTCCAGGGTCACTACGCCCGCTTCGTCGACATGGCCAACACCTAGGAGGCCCACGTGACTGACCTCACCCCCGAGGACATTGCCGCCGCCCGCGGTGAAGGGGACCTCGTGGCCCTGCTCCTCATGGCCGCCGGCATCAGCCCTGCAAAGCCTCCGCGGCAGCGGACCACCGAACCCGACCTCGCCCCACTCGACATCCCCCACCCCGGGGCCTGGCCCACCGGTACCCGCCGGGCCGCACCCGGCCCCACCATCCCCGGTCCCGCGGTCGACGCCGCCCTGCGCGACTACCGCCGCTGGCTGCTGGCCGACCGGCCGCCCGCCAGCACTCACTGCCCATGCCACGGCTGCTCCCTGGGAGGCAAGGCGTGACCGTCACCGACACCTGCCCCGCCTGCCTCACCCCGGCCATAGCCCCGGTCGCCGCCCGCGCCCGCGGCCCGCACATCGTCCACGGCTACCGATGCCCCCACTGCCGGCATCAGTGGGCGACCGCCCGACTCGCCACCGCCTACCCCGCCCGCGACTACCACCAGGACGCAGCATGACCGACCAGCCCCGCATGGAGGCCGTGCACTACGGCATCCCCGTCGCCTACCTCGGCCACGAGGGCGCCATGCTCGCCCTCGGCCACCACGACCCGAAGCGCGTCCTCGCCGCGTTCGACGCGCACACCCGCCGCGACGGCGAGACCGTCGCCGGCTACGCCGACTACCTCACCCCCCGCTGGGCCGTCTTCCGCGACCCAGCGCCCGAGTACGACGGCTGCATGTGGACCGCCGACTGGTGCGACCCGGACGCGCCCGGCGCCCAGCCCGTCACCCTGCTCGACCTCTAGCCCACGCAGGACGCCCCCGCCGTGGTGAATACGGCGGGGGCGCCAACAAAGCCTCTCACGAACGGAGAACGCCGATGAGCTACCCGCCCGCCGACGATCGGCTTCGTCAGCTCCTCGCCCAGGAAATCAACCTCAGCGTCGACACCTGGAAACTCGCCCTCTGGATCGCCGACGGCATCGTCAAGAACCCGGACATCCGCGCAGAGCTCGACCGCATCGCCGACGCCCACCACGCCGGACAGCCCTGCGGAGACCGCCACTGCGGCCACTGCTTCGCCGCAGCCGGAGGCCAGCCGTGAGAGGCCCCGCCCGCTGGCCCCTCACCACCCACCAAGCCACCGTCCTCGCCGCCGTCGCCGAAGCCGGGGACGCCCCGCTCGCCGAGATCGCCTACCGCCTCGACCGCCCCCGCTCCTGGGTAGCCGCCCGGCTCTCCGAGGCCTACAAGCGCCTCGACGTCGCCTGGATGGACCGCGACGAACGCCGAGCCGCCGCCGTCCGCATCGCCCGCCGGCGAGGCCTCATACCCACAGAGCCGCCTGAGGCAGCCTGAGGCGCCGCGAGAGTCGCGCGTGAAGTCAGAGGCGCCGCCGCTCCGTTAGGCCGCCAGGCGGCCGTACAGCCACCCGCACGGGCCCACCCCGGCCCGACCCTCCACCATCCCACCCGACAACCGACCCGCACACAAGGAGAAGCCAGCCATGTCCATCTGGACTGCCGCCTACCTCGCCTACGGCCTGGAGATCCCCACCCGCGACACCGACGAACTCGACGAGATCCTCGGCCGCCTCGACGGCGACGTCGGCCACCTCGAGGCCGGGCCCTACGACCGCGACCGCCTCTACCTCGTTACCGCCTGCCACGACGCCGACCTCGGCGCGCCCGAGACCGTCGACGTCCCCCACGACCCCGCCGTGTACGGGGCGTGGGACGAGCAGCTGCGCACCGCCCTCGCCGTCCTCGACCTCCCCACCGGGCAGGCGTTCACCTGGCACCTCATCGCCAACCAGGACTGACCCCGCCCCCGCCGGCCGCCTCACCCGGGGCGGCCACCCGCCACCCACACCACCGGAAGGACCCGCCGCCCATGACCGACATCCGTATCCCGATCGAGCCGATCCACCTCACCGCCGGCACCGTCGCAGAACTCGTCTTCCTCGACCCGAACCGGCCGCACACTGTGCCGGACGAGCGCGGCTGCCCCGACTGCGACGGAGACGTCTACGACTCCGGATGCCCCGCCTCGGGCTGCACCGGATACGCCTGCCCCGACTGCGGCACCGGCTGCGACCTCGACTTCATTTCCGCTGACGACGGAGGACGCTGCGCCCAGGCCATCGGCGAGGACAACGCCGATGACACCGCCGAGGAGGCCGCAGAATGAGCCAGCAGCCCGCGGTCGACGTCTGGGACCCGCGCCTTGACCTCATCGAGGCTCTCGAAGCCGCCGACTGGATCGGCGATGTCGACTTCCCGCTCTCGCTCCTCCGCAAGAACGGGGCCTGCCTCGGAGTCACCAACGGCTGCATCAGCCTGACGGGCCGCAAGGGCTGGACCGTCGACTTCCCGCTGGACACACCGGACGCGGTCGTCGTCGCGGCCTGCCTGGCAGCAGCCGAGGAGTAGGCCGTGTTGACCCTGCTCCTCGTCGCCGGTGGGCTCGCCCTCGGCTACCTCGCCGGCCGCGTCCGCCCCGCCCGCCGCGCGTCCGCCTGGGCATGGCGGCAGATCGACGTCCGCCGCACACCGCGCACCTCGTGGCGCTGGTGGGCCGCACAGCTGGTGTTCGCCTGCGAGATCGCCGCCATCCTCGCGACCCGACCACGGGAGACCGTGCGCGCGTGGCAGCACCGCAACGCCCCGCCTCCACCGCGCAGCCCCGCGCCCGTCCTCCGCCCCATCGAGGAGTAGCCGTGTCGGGCCTGCTGATCACCTGCACCGTCATCGTCTGCTGGACCGCCCTCGTCGCCCTGGCCATCGTCTGCCTGCACCGCGGGTCCCAGCAGCAGCGGGAGGCCCGGCAGGCCAGCCGCGGCCGCCACGCGGCCCACCACCACCCGTCCTGGGCCCACATCGACCCCCACGGAGACCAGACATGACCCCCGCCGCCGAACTTCGCGCCGCCGCCACCCGCCTCCGTGAGCACGCAACCGAGGCTTACCTCGCCCTCATCGGACCGGCCCTCGCCGACTGGCTGGACGATGCGGCCACCGACGCCGAGATGATCGGCCACAACCCGCACGCCCTCGCCGTGGCCCGCGCCATCCTCGGCAGCCCGGTAGACAGGAGCAGCCGATGAGCGAGCCGTACCCCGCCGATCACGCCTGGGTTGTCGAACGCCGCGGAGAGACGGACTGGCTTGTCGCCAGCATCCACTACGCCAGCCGTGCAGGGGCACTCGCTTGCCAGGCCCGGCGCGAGCAGCAGTTCCCGGACCGTGAGCACCGCATCGTCCGCGTCACCACCACGTACTCCGTCGAGCCCGCGCCGTGACCTCCGAGCAACTGGCCCTGTGGGTGCCGGAGCCGTGCCACAACGGCACCCCGCCGGCACCCACACCCCGGCCCCGCACCAATGCCGCCGACCGGCTCCGCGCCCTCCGCGAACGGCGCGTCGAACCCGAAGCCGGCCGGGCCGTCGGCGGGCGACGGCTTTGGACGCCCGCCGGCACCGAGCAACCCGTCACCACGATCAACCCCTCAGCGAGGTACTTGTGAGCCGCTACGACGACATGAGCAACGGCGCCCGCGAACTGCTCAACAATTTCGATGAGATCGACCTGGCCGAGATGCTTGCCGCCCGGCCCGCCGAACGCTGCGGTGCCCAGCTCCCCAGCCTTGACGGCGGCAGCCTCCAGGAGTGCGTCCTCCGCCCCGGCCACCAGGGCAGCCACGCCACCCACGACGACACCCGCTGGGTCGAGAAGCCTGCCGCCGGCTACTGCCCGCACTGCGGCCGCGGCGACGTCGCACCCACCGCCGACGCCTACGAGCAGCAGCGGCAGCGCGCCGAGCAGGCCGAGGTTGCGCTCGCCCTCCTCCACGCCGGGGAAGAGCCCCACCTCGACGAGCACACCGTACCCACGCCCGCGCAATGGATCTGGCGATGGAACCGGGCCACCCCCGAGCAACGCCTCGAGGTCACCGAGCGAATCATCGCTGAGGCCGAGCGTGCCTCCACCTGCCTCCTCATGGCGCACGAGAAGCGACTCCCCGATGCCGAGGCCGCGCTCGCCCGCGTCCGCGCCCTCGCCACCGACGCAATGACCCACCATGCCGCCGGTTCCAACGACTACGAGATCGGTGTGCACGACTTCGCGCACACCGCCCTCGCCGCCCTTGACCTCCAGGACCCCCGACCGTGAACGGCTGCCCGCACGACGTAGACATCTGCCCGGGCTGCGGAGGCGTCCGCACCCACCGCTGGAAGCTCACCGATTCAGACGTCGAAACCCAGACCCTCTCGGACGGAACGCAGATCTGGGACGAGACCTACACCTTCACCAGCCTGCCCGACCCCTGCGACAGCGACCCCACCACCTGACCCACCCCCGCGCCGCCGCTAGGAGAACCACGTGAACACGCACTGCCTCCGCTGCACCCGCGCTCTCTGGCACGACGAGCCAGCCATCTGCCGCCACTGCGAAACCCTCACCTCCCGCCAGCTCCGCGAACTCCCCGCCCTGTTCCAGCACGCCGACCAGACCGCGGCCCTGTTCAAGACCCGCACCCTCGACGCCGGCGGCAGCGGACAGCCCGCACACGGCAGCCCGGTACGCCTCGCCGTCCTCGACCTCACCGCGAACGGCGGCACCGTCGCCCGGCTGCAGGCCATCGAGGACGCATGGCGGCAGGCCCTCGCCTGGGACATGGGCGCCGACCGGCGGCGCACCGACATCGCCGGCGTCGCCACGTTCCTGACCAACAACCTGCGGTGGGCCTGCGAAAACTACGGCGAGATAGCCGACGACCTCGCCACCATCGCCCGGCTCCACAGCCAACTGTCCGGCATCCTCACCGGCGAACGCCCCGCCCGCACCTTCGCCGCCTACTGCGACCAGGACGGATGCGGCGGCCAGATGGCGATCACCCTATGGACCCGCACCGCCACCTGCTCCGAATGCGGCACCCGGTACGAGGGAACCGAGCTCAAGCACCTCCGGACCGAGTTCGATGAGCCAGCGTCGGGCGGCCGGACCGCGGCATAACGAAGGCCCGCCACCCAGCAGGGTGGCGGGCCTTCCGGCGTTTCTAGGCCTTGGTTAGTGTCTCGTCGAGGTAGGCCTGCACCGGTTCGAACAGGCCGTAAGGCACGTAGTCGGGGATGTCCGTGTGTGACACCCATTCGACCTCGGCGATCTCGTCCTTGTCCCCGACCACCGCCTCGCCCTCGAGGAGCGAGCACGCCGTGTACGACATGAGTCGGCCCGTCTTCGGGTGCACCCGCTCGCCGAGCAGCCGGACCGCGGCCACGGTCAGCCCCGTCTCCTCCGCGGTCTCCCGCACGGCGGCCTCCTCGGGGGTCTCGCCGGCCTCGATGCCGCCGGCCGGGAACTGCCACATCAGCTCGCCCTCGCTGACCCGCCGGCGGATCATGAGCACGCGGCCGTCCGCCACGATGATGGCGGCAGAGATGCCCTGCTCAGTCGTCGTGTCGGTCATGCGGCTACCCCCAGGGCATCGAGGACCGGCCGGTAGATCCGGTCGGCGGGAATGAAACGGGTCAGGCTGGCGACCGGCACAAAGGCGGCCTCGGCGTTCTCCGCCGGGTCGAGATTCGCGGGCTCGCCCATCAGGTGGTCACACAGGACGTAGTCGGCCTGCACCCCGGTCGCGGGGTGGAGGCGGGACCCGAGCGGCTGCCGGACCGTGCAGTGCACGCCGGTCTCCGCCCGCGTCTCCCGCACCGCAACGGCTGCGGTCTCGGCGCCTGGCTTGACGACGCCGGCAGGGAACTGCCAGTGGAGTTCTCCACCGTCTCTGCGTTGGACGAGCAGCACATCGGCGCCGCGCAGGACAACGGCGATCGCGACGCGCAGGGCCTGAACCTGGCTGTCCGCTGGCGGTTGGGCGAGGCGGGTGAACCGGAGTCGCACAGGAGCAGGGGCCCTCTCGTAGACGGTGTCGAGCGCGTCCTGGATCTCAGCCCGCGGCACGATGCCCGGCCGCGCATGCCAGCCGGCCACCGTCTGCGGGTGCACGCCGATCCGGTCGGCGAAAGCCTCCCGGCTCATCCGCAGCGCGGCCTGCAGGTGGCAGGCCAGCTGCCCGGTCCAGGTGTCGATGACGTCCACAATTGCGCCTCCCGGCGTCCCGTGTCCGGCGATCTGTACGGCTACTGATCGTTGCCTATACGGCGGCTGTACGGCAGCCGCTCGTCGGCCAGTCACTCCCCGGGTTGACTCGAGACATGACCTCACCGCTCCCGTGCGATGGCCTCGGCCCGGCTCCCGCTGAACCCGAGCAGCGTGCCGACCTCTGCCCAGCTGCGTCCCTCGTGGAGGCCTCGGACGATCTCGCGCTGGAGGGCGAGCAGCGCGCGGTCGCCGGCAGCGAGCTTGGCCCGCTCGAGGCGGGCTGCTTCGAAGCGGGCGACGGGGTCTTCGATGGCGGCGACTGTGGCAGTGGCGTCCTCGATCGCGGCGATGGTGAGGTCGGTCATGGGGTCAGGGTAGGGGCGCATCTGTCCGGATTCAATGCCCGGTTGAGATTGTGCTCGGCGGGTTGCGGAGAGTGCTTGACAGCCCGTCTCCGCTGCCTTCAATATGGGGTTGAAGCGAACGGCGCTCCACCGCCAGACGCCTCACCCGTGCCGCTCCACCGGCACACCACAAACCGAAAACAGAACGGCCCCAGCACCGGGACTCCACTCCCAGGCCAGGGCCTAACCACAGAGTCTGTAGAGGAGACTGCCGTGGCTTCATCGAACTCTACCCGGGCGTCTGCCCAGGTCCAGCCCCGCCTGCGTATCGCCGTGGGGCGGAAGACCGGCGCCGGCCCGCTCGTCCTCGAGCCGCCGCTGTCCGCCGCGGACATCGCCGCGCACCAGGCCGCGTCGCACGTCCGCCGCCAGCCGCAGGCCGCGTGATGGCCGCCCCCGCCCTCGCATTGTCGGAGGAGTGGCGTGCCGAAGGGCTCGCCTGCCGGGTCACTGAGATCCTCGCCGACCCGGCCAACCCCTCCCAGGCCAGCCTCCCCGCCTACCGCCTGTCGGCCCGACTCGCGTTCGCGACCGCTGCTGCCAGCACCGCCCAGCCCGGGGACTGCCCGTGCGACTGGTGCGGCCAGGGCGACCACGACCCGATCCGGCCGACCGACGGCGAATAGCCATCGAGCACCGCCGCTGAACCCTCCACCCGTCTGACCAACGAGGAGCACCGTCATGCCCCTGTTCCGCCGCACCCTCCAGCCCGTCGAGCCGCTCGACTACCCCGCGATCGCCCGAGGCCTCCGCGCCATCGCCGACGGCCTCGACGCCGGCGACACCGACGCCCACGTCCTCATCGACGACCGCGACCTCCACCCCGACAGCGTTCTCGCCTATCTCGACTCCCGCACCCCCGACCGCGACGACATCTGAGGAGACCCGCCATGGCCACCAAGTACCAGTCCGTTCAGGCCTACATCGCCGCCAGGAACGCCGGCAACGCTGACGCCGCGTCCCGCATCGTCGCCGAGGTCACCGCCCGCTACGAGTCCCGCACCACCGACGGCAGCGAGCTCGCCGAACTCCTCAACGCCAACCTGACCACCCCGCTCGCCAACAAGGAGTAGCCGTGCCCGACACCGACACCCTCAGGCCCGGCGACGAGCTTGACGAAGGCACCCCAGTCATCTGCTGCGGCGACGTCATGGACACCGTCGGCACCACCTGGACCTGTCCCGTCTGCGCCACCACCATCCAGACCCGCGACGGCCTGATCTTCGACATCCGCGACTGACCGCCTGACCACCGGAAGGACCACCCGTCATGACGTTCACCCTGATCAAGACGCCGCTCGAGACCGAGTCCGCGTGGGCCGAGCACAGCGCCCGCGAGGACATCAAGCACCGCTACTTCGCCGCCCGCCACCGCGGCGACCTGGACACCGCCGCGCAGGTGTGGCTCGAGGCCGCCGCCTACGACGCCAACAACCGCCGGTCCAGCAGCCTCGCCGACGAGCTCGACGACTACCCCGACCGCCGGGCCGCCTGATGGACGTCACTGGCTACCACCTCCACCGCCGATACGACCCCATCCTCAACCGTGCAGCCGCCATAGCCGACCAGGCCGCCGCCCTCGTCCAGCAGCGCATGCGGGAACCGATGCCGGCCACCCGCATCGTGGTCGCCAAGGAGGGGAACTGCCCGCTCGCCCTCATCGAGAACTACCGAGCCACCCTCGGCACCGAGCTGTGGCCGCCGGCTCGTCCTGCCACTGACTACATGGGCATCACCACCGTCAGCCCCGACGGGGCGCTCATCGTCATCAACGCCGACGAGCACGACGGCAGCCTCCGTCAGCTCGACGAGACCCTGGTTCATGAGCTCGTTCACGCCGTCCAGCTCGGTCGACCCGGCAAGCGCGATGAAGAGCTTCGGGGGGTGCGCCACAACTTCGGACTGGAGCGGATGCGCATCCGGAGCGCGTGGAAGCAGAACCGGGCGACAAGGATCGACGAGCGAGAGGCCCAGGCGCTGGAGTACCTCGCGCGGGACCTGCGCTGACGTGCTGCCCGATCCGCCCGACCCGAGCGGGCGGTGAGGGGAGCCGGGACAGCCCCGGCCAGGGAGGGAGCAGCACATGGAGCAGTACGTCGAGGCGGCGGACCGGATCCTCGCCGTCACCCAGAAGGTCCTCGCCCGTGGCGGAAGCGCGTCGGACGTCGAGGCAGCCGTGAGGCGGGTATCCGCCGACTACCCGCGCCACGTCCTGCAGGCCGCCCGCCACAAGCTCATCACCGACGGACACCACTAAAGGACAGTCATGGCCAACGACTTCATCATCTCGTTCCGCACCCGCGCAGGCAGCAACGTGACCGTCGTATCGAAGAACAGGGCGGCCGAGGCCACGTGTAGCGGCTGCAACACGATGTGCCTGCCTCCGGGCGGCTCCCAGCAGGCAGCCACCAACTGGGCCGAACGGCACGCCAGCGAGTGCGACCAGTAGCTGCAGGCCTGTAGCCCTCGCCGGCCGTCTCGCACGGCCGGCCTGGAAATCAGACCAGCACCACCATCCCAGCACCGTCCGAGGGCGCTGTCATGCCCTCACCCACCCGAGGAGGCCCACATGGGCTGGTACATCTCGCACGGCGGCACCAGGCACGGCTACTCGTACAGCGGTGTCGCCGAGCTGCGCGACAAGCTGCAGAAGGCCGCGCCTGCCGAGTGGTCGGCGCTCGCCGCCGTCCTCAAGCGGCCCAGCGGTGACCCGTTCGAACTTGACCCAGTCGAGGCCGAGCGCGTCGGCCATGCCCTTCACCGCGCCGCCGACCGGCTTCACGTGTGGGACCGCAACTGGACCCGCATGGCGCGGCAAATCGCCGACTCCGCCCTGCTGGCCGCCCGCCTTGGCGAGCCCTGGATGTGGTCCTGATGTCCAGCCTCCTCCACGCCGGCCGCCGCGCCAGGGTCCTCGCGTTCTTCGGGTGCCTGGCCTGGCTCTTCGGCCTCACGCCGCCCGGCTGGCAGCGCCTCCTCGTCGTAGCCCTCGCCGCTACCGCCGTCGCCTTCGACACCTACCTCGACGAGCACAAGCCCCGCCCCGCCCGCATCGCGGGCCCACGCTTCGACACCGCCGCATAACCCCCACCGCACCGGAAGGACATGATCGTGAGCAGCGAGTACCGCTCCTGGGAGGAGCGCGAGGCCAACGCGGCCCTGCTGCGCGCCGAAGCCGAGGCCAAGGCGGCAGAGGGCGCGGGGCTCGCCGAAAAGGCCAAGGCCGATGCCGCCCGGGCGCAGACCGACATCCTCGCCGAACAGGTCAAGCGAGCCCGCCTGGCCAAGCAGCTCGAAGCCGTCGAGGACGAAAAGACGGAGGCCGCCAACGCCCGCCGCGACCGCCGCCGCGAGGCCCGCCTCGACAACGGAACCGGGTTCAAGAACCTCGTCACTGCCGTAGTCGTCCTCGGGCTGGCCGCCGCCCTCCCCGCCCAGCTCAAGTACTTCCTTGGCCTGCGCGCCGAGGGCTCCTTGGACACTGGGCCAGCCTGGTACCTGATCTCCATCCCGTTCTTCCTGGAGCTCCTGGCCTGGACCAGCGTCAAGGGCACCCAGTGGGCTGCGCGACGCGGCTTCGCCCGCTGGCCGTTCTGGCTCCTCACCCTCTGCCTGGCCGGCTTCACCGGATGGGTGAACGGCAGCAAGGGCGCCGAGATGTACGGCACGGTCGCCGGGTTCGCTCTCGCCGCCACGTCATTCTTCGGGCCGATCCTCTGGGAAGTGCGCGAGGTCATCGAGTCCCGCACCGCCGGGGACAATCGGTCCGCCGCCCAGCGCGCTGCCGACAAGGCCAAGGCGCGCGAGGCGCGTGCCGCCGCCAAGGAGCAGGCCGTCCAGGACGCGGACCGCAAGCGCACCTTCCCGGCGGAGTACGCCGAGTACCGGCGCATTATGATCGCTAACCCGCTGGGTTCCGTCCAGCGTGACGCCGCGTGGGCCACCGCGTGGAGCAACCTCCACGGCCTCGGTGTGGGTGTCACCGCCGCCACCCTTGCCAGCCGTGCGGACGCCCGCGACGCCATCGACGCGGTCATGGCGCGGGCCGACATCAGCCCCGAAGCGCTCGCCGTCGACAACCTCCTGCGGGACCTCTTCGCGGAGTCCCCGAAGGGCGACGACGACCCCGGCGCCGCCCCCGCAAAGCGCGGCCCCAAGCGCCCGCCTCAGACCCCTACAACCCTTGGGGGGCTTGGCAAGCAGCCGTCTGGACGAGCGCCCCGCAGGGACGCTGTAGAGCCCCTCGCGCAGGCCGACCTCGACAAGGCCCGCGAGTACCTCAACGTCGTCGGCGAAGGCAAGTTCTCGGCACCCGCCATCGCCAAGCTCCTCGGCCGCAGTCACGTCTACGCCCGCCGAATCCGCAACGCCGTCAACGAGACCCAGGAAGGGTGAACCGACGATGACGACCGCCGCTCAGCACCCGCACCTGTCCGTCGTACCGCCCATGCCGGCCGACCCGCCGACCCCCCTCGAGGGCGTGGTCGTGGCCGCCGACAAGACACCCGCCACCCTTCGCTCCGACAGCGCCATCGCCCGCGCCGTCGACCACGTCCGCCACCACCACGGCTACCTCCCCCTCGCCGGCCGTGGCTACCGACGGCTCGTGGAAGGCTGGGTCGCCGGCTACCACGACTACCACCCCCACCTCGTCGCCACCGCCGAGCAGGCCCTCGCCGACGAGACCGACATCGCCCGGCAGGACTCGCTCCGCGAGACCATCGACGAGCGGCGTGCCGCCTACCGCCGGCACCGCCTCATCTACACCACCAAGAGCGGCATGTGGGGGATGACCGCCGCTGCCGCCACCACCGCGGGCACCCTCAGCGGCGGGCTGTGGGTCACGATCGCCGCCGGACTCGGCGCCTACCTGTACGGCATCCGGCACGGCGTCGACGCCGCGCCGAAAGTATCCGCAACGCCGCCGGCGGCCCGGGCCCACGGGACGTCGGTGGCAGTGCCGGGTCCGCCGCAGGCGGCAGCCGCAGCAAGTCCCGCTGGCGCAGACTCCGACCACGCGATGCCCGCCGATGCGATGCCCGCCGACGAGTCAGCGCTGCTCTCCGCCCTCGTCAAGGCGGATGTCATCACCGCTGCCGAGCAGGCCGAGACGCGTGTCGTCGGTGGCATCCGTCGGGACGGGCCCGGCTGGGCCGCCCGGATCGAACTCCCCGAGGGAATGCCCGCGAACAAGGCCACCGTAAAGATCGCCAACCTGGCGGGCGCTCTCCGCAAGAAGGCCAGCCAGATCGAGTTCAAGCCCGACTCCTCTGAAGATGCCCACGAGGGCATGGTCACCCTGTGGGTCGGCGACCACCCCAACCCCCACGCTGGCCCCAAGGTGTACAGCGAGCTCGTGAGCGCCCCCCGCTGGCACTTCTGGCGCGACGGCATCCCGCTCGGCATGGACGCCCGGCAGGCCCGGCAGATCCTCCGGCTGATCTGGTCGTCCATCCTGATCGGCGGTCTGCAGGACTACGGCAAGTCCTACCTCGCCCGTCTCATCGCCGCCGCAGCCGCCCTCGACCCCACTGTCCGCATCATCGTCATCACCGGCAAGAAGGGGCCGGACTGGGCCCCGCTCAAGCGGATCGCCCACCGCTACATCGCAGGCTCCGACCCCGACACCATCCGCGAGATCTTCAGCACGATGACCACCGTCATCGACGACATGCAGGCCCGCGGCGACGAGCTCGACCGGCTCTTCGAGGAGGAGCCTCACCGCGTGCCCGAAGGGAAGATCACCCCGGAACTCGCTGCCGACGGCATGGGCCCAGTCCTCGTGATCGTTGAGGAGCTGCAGGAACTCCTGGGCGGTGCCGCTCTCACCAAGATGCCCGTGCCTGACGACGACTCCGATAAGCCGCGCCTAGTCTCCGCCAAGCCGCTCCTCGTCGACCTGTTCGCCCGCTTCAACAGGGCCGCCCGCTTCGTCCTCGGCATGGGCGTGTACATCACCCAGCGCCCCGATGCCACCGGCGTCCCCACCGAGCTCCGCGAAGTGTGCGTCAAGCGCGCATCCTTCCGGACCAAGAGCCGCGACAGCTCCGAGATGATCCTCGGCGACATGGCTGTCGCAGCCGGCGCCTCTCCGCATGCACTCCTCGAGAGCAGCAAGGGCGTGTTCGTCCTCGAGGAAGGGGCGGAGGACGGCTACCGCACCCTCCGCGGAGACGTCATCGACCTGCCCGACTTCGCCCGGATCTGCGAGCGTGGGCGCCAGCTGCGGATCGAGGCCGGGACGCTGTCCGGTGACGCAGCTGAGCGTGACCGACGAGCCGCCGCTGCTGCCGCCGCTTCAGGTGTTCGTGCCGAGGCCTTGGCTGCGCTGGACAGTCGCCACGTTGACCGGATGCGGACCGAACGCCTCGCCGAAGCGCTCGGGCTGACCGCTGAAGAACTGAAGGCCCAGCTGCGGGCGGCAGGAGTCGGCGACCCCACCCCCCTCGGCGAGATGGAAGGCCTGAAGAACCCCCGCGGCTACAAGCGCGAGGCCCTCGCCAGCGCCTGATATGCGCAGATCGTACCCCTGATCGGGCCCTGCTCGGCCTGCTCCACCGCAGGTCAGCGCCCGATCGGGTCCCGCTCGCCGCCCGCTCGCCGCCTGCTCGCGGCCGCCGGCGAGCCGCGCCCGATCAGACCGCGAGCAACCCCTGACCTGCACCGGAGCAGTACCGAGCTGCGCCGATCCGACGGACAAACCCCCGCAAACCAGCGATGAAGGAGATCGTCATGAGCAACCCCCACTTCACTCCTGCCGGCAACGGAAAGGTCTACGCCAACACCACGAAGGGCGCCAGGGAACTCGCCAAGGACGCCAAGGTCGGCATGGTGCTTTACAAGGTCAACCGTCACGCTCTCGTCGCCGGACAGTTCGAGGAGTACACGTACTCGCCCGTCCACTGCACCCACTGGAGCCGCCTCTGCGGCGTCTGGATGTTCAGCCCCGTCCCCCACATCAAGGGCAGCCTCACCCACGAGCGGCTCGTCTGCGGTATCTACCTCGGGACCACGCCGCCGGAAGGTCTGCGTGACCTCGCCGGCCCCGAGCCGGACTGCCGCGACGAAGGCGCCTACGGCCTCAAGCGCGGCGAGCTCTTCGGAGGCCGTCTCGACCCCGCCGAGATCGACTACATGGAACGCCTCGCAAAGCAGGCCGTCGCCGAACGGCACGAGCGCGGCAAGAGGCTCGGCCATGTCACGGAGGACGAGAACGGCAAGGTCACCACCAAGCGGGGCTGGTGGTAGTGGCCCACACCCGCACGGCCGCCGCCCCGACCCGGGCGGCGGCCCCCGCCCCCACCCTCGACGACCGCCTCGCCCTCACCGGCCTCGCCATGGACACCCGGCTCGACCGGGCCGGGATCCGGGTCAGCGTCGCCACCGCCCACATCGACATCCCCGAGCCCGAGATCGGCTACATCGCCCACCACGACACCCCGATCGCCGACCTCCTTCACCGGGCCCGGCACCGACTCGCCACCGCCGGCTGGTCCCGCCACACCGCCATCGACGGCACCGGCGCCATGTGCCCCCTCCACGCGATTCACCTCGAGGCCCGCAATGCACGGGAAGAGGGGGAGGCCCGCAGCCTGCTCCTGCAGGCCATCCAGGCCGAACGGCCCGACGTGTGCAGCATCCCCCGCTGGAACTCACAGCAGACCGGCCCCGCCCCCGCGCTCCGCATGCTCGGTGCAGCAGCCGGCCTCGCCACCAGCCGAGGCCTCTGACCTACCGCTCGACCAGGCCCCCGCCATCCGCGGGGGCCTTCGGCGTGACCATGGCCATCCACCGCCCGTCGGTCAGCTGCCGGACCGGCTGCCGCACCGCCACCTCAACCCCGCGGTCCCGCAGCAGCGCCAGACCCTGCTCCACCTCAGCCGCCGACTCGCCCATCACCCCGAAGCGCACACCCATGACAGCAGTGTGCCGCCCCCGCCCTCCGCCGGTGCCCCAGATCTACAGACGCCACTCAGGCCGGTAATCCCGGTGCTCGGCGTACCCCGAAGCCAGAATGCGGAGCTGCCGCTGAGCGACCTGCCCGACAGGGCCCGTCATCCAGAGGTATGGCCGTACTGTCTCCTCGAATAGCCGCACCATGGCTTCCGCGCGATGCACGGTCGCGCCGCCGTGCTTCAGTGCGGACTCGGCGCGAACCCCGAGCTCCTCGTGCTTGGCGAGCAGCGCCGTTCGGATCACGCCTGCCGTATCCGCCGCTTCCGCCAGGCGGGCGCTCACGAAGTCCACCAAGGGGTCGTTCATGCCGCGCAGTCTCGCACTTGATGAAGGCACTTGACAGAGGTAATTGACCGAAGTCATTCTGTGCTGAGATAGCACTTGTGCGCGCTCAGGCCATCCCACCCGGATGGCCTTTCGTCATTCCAGGGGGTGCTCATGGATCGCCCCTGGCTCGTCACCGCCTCGGACGCCGCCTACTACACCGGCCGGCCTGTCGGGACCGTGTGGCGATGGGCCACCGAAGGACGCATCACCCGACACGGCACCGGCAAGGCCACCCGCTACGACCTGCGGGAAATGAACCGCCGCAGGGTCGACGAGTGGACCGGCGAGATCACCCCCGGGGCGCCGCCCCCGCTTCCGACCGCCGCCGCAGCCTGACAGGGGGACGCCATGACCACGCCACGCGTGACCGTCGTCCGACCCGAGGACTACGGCGCCACTTACGGCCAAGACGCCACCGCAGCATTCCAGCGCATGTTCGACACGATCAACCGGACCACCCGCACCGACCCAGGCGGCTCTGTCCCGATCGCCACAACCGTCGTCGAGCTGGCCGGCACCTACGTCGTCTCCGACACGCTCATGCTCCCCGCCACCGGTCGTGCGCAGGCCCTCACGATCCGAGGCACCGGCAAACGGGGCACCGAGATCGTCATGACCCGACCCAAGCCCATGCTCGTCAACAGCGACAGGTGGATGGGCGTCCGCTGGCATGACGTGTCGTTCCGCTCCACCGACCCAGGCGCCGTCTACCTCGACTCCTACTCCACCGCCGGCGCCCAGGACTGGAACTGGATCAACTGCGAATGGCGCGGTCGCTGGCGGTACGGCATAGGCCTCGACGGGCCCGATCGCAGCAACCTGAACTCAGAGTTCGTGTGGGACCGGTGCACCATCACCGGCAGCTACGAAGACGCGTGGCTGTGGTCAGGCCTGTCGCCCGAGCACCCTCAGCAGGACCAGTTCCTCAATTACTCGCTGCGTGACTGCAAGATGGAACCCCAGTACGGGGACTGCCTCCGCTTCGACAAGGGCGGCTCGATCACCGTCTCCGGCGGCTCCTGGATCCTCACCGGCAAGCGACCCGACGGCCGGCCCTCCAGGTTCTTCCACTTCCCGCCTGGCAGTCACTACGACTCGGTCCAGAACCTCACGGTCACCGGCGTGCGCTTCGAACCCCGCGACCAGGCCAATCTCGTCATCGACAGCCACTGGAAGGGCATGATCCAGTTCATAGGCTGCATGGACGACGCCTGGGCCTTCAAGCCGTATTCCGCGGCCGACGACTACGCCCCCCACCGCTACACCAACGCCGGCGGCGTCCGCTACCAGGGCTGCCAGCTCACGGGCCGGCACCGGTACACCCAGACCGCGGCACCGTCACGGCAGGCCATCGTCTACGACCAGAGCGCGCGCACCGTGAGCAGCCGGCGCACCCGGGCGGCGTTCCTCGACCTGCAGGGCTCAAACGCCAGCAGCATCCGCATCAGCCACCGCGACGACCGCGACGGAATCACCTAAGGAGGCCGCTCGTGGCCAGCGCGCTCTACCCCAGCTTCAAGGAGCTCCTCCTCGGCGGCGACATCGACCTCGCGTCCGACGACATCCGCGCCATCATCGTCGACACCGCCGACTACACCTACAGCTCCGCCCACAACTTCCTCGACGACGTCGCCGCCGGCTCCCGCGTCGCCACCTCCTCCGCCCTCGGCTCCAAGACGATCACCAACGGGGTCTTCGACGCCGCGGACGTCACGTACAACGCCGTGACCGGCGACAGTGTCGAGGCCATCGTGCTGTACAAGCACACCGGCAACGAGGCCACCGCCTCGCTGATCGCCTACATCGACGGCGTTTCAGTCACACCCAACGGCGGTTCGATCACGGTCCAATGGAATGCGAGCGGCATCTTTTCAATCTAGACCTACCACGGGCTTGCCGCCGTTAGAGTTTCCGTGTGAAGACCTGCTCCCGATGCTCGGCGCATTTCGCCCCGCAGAGCAACCGTCAAAAGTACTGTTCCTCGACATGCCGCCAGCCGCAGCGAGTGTGCGAGCAGTGCGGCGTTAAGTTCGCTATGAAGTCGAACTCAACCGGCCGCTGGTGCTCCGCCTCTTGCAGCCTCGAAGGGCGAAGGAAGCCCGAGTGCCGCTTACGGCCGTGTCCGGCCTGCTCAGCGGTGTTCAAGCCTAAGACGGCCGCCCAGAGATACTGTTCGAAGCCGTGCGGGGCGGTCGCGAACCAGCGCCCCCAGCGGGCCTGCAGCGTGTGTCGCAAGTTGTACAGGCGGAAGAGCCTTACGGACACTTGCTCCAAGGCCTGCGCCGCCACCTATCGTCGGCGTGACCCTGACGGCAGGGCCTGTGAACGATGCCAAAAGCGCATCCCATGGCCTGATTCCCTGACACGTCGGTTCTGCTCATTGGCTTGCAGGCAGACGCCTCTGGGCACCGAACGCCTTGACCAAAACGGTTACGTGCACGTTTACGTCGGTAAGGGCCATGTGATGGCTACCCGGTCGGGCTGGGCGCAACAGCACCGCGCAGTTCTAGCGGACGCTCTAGGTCGGCGGATCGAGCGACATGAATCCGTGCACCACATCAACGGGAACCGCGCCGATAACAGGCTAGAGAATCTCCAGCTGCGCAGCGGTAAGCATGGTGCCGGCGTCGCAATGCGGTGCTGCGACTGCGGGTCCAGCAACGTTGAAGCGGCACCCCTGGCGTAGGCGAGGTGAGCCATGGCGATCGGGCAGCTCACCCACCTGGCCTCCACCGTCACCCTGTCCACCAACAGCTCGGCAGCGGCCACCGTCCCCAACGACGGCAGCGTCGTCGCCGGCGACTTCCTCGTCGTAGCCTGCGTCATGCCCTCCGGCTCACGGACCTTCTCGATCTCCGGAGGCGGTGCAGGCGGCTGGACCAGCCTGGGCACGGCCACGCAGGCCGGCCACATGTCCCAGGTCTGGTGGCGCATCGCAGACGGCAGCGACCCCGGCGCCACCATCACCGTCACGCCATCGACCGGCAGCATCCGGCAGGTGCTCCTACTTGGCAAGGTGTCAGGCGCGGCGCCAGTCAGTCCGGTCACCTCCTCGTCCAATACCTCGGCCAGCGCCACCACGAAGACGACACCATCCCTCGGGAGCGTGCTCGTCAACAGCCGCGAGGTGTCGATCGTCTTCGACACCCGCGGTGCCTCCACCCCCCAGACCGCCTCCTGGACCGCCCCCGCCGGCGAGACCGAGCGCGCCGAAGCCTTCACGACGTCCGGCAGCGGCGCGTGCTCCGGTGCCTGGGGTGACAGCGACGCCACCGTCTCCGGCACCATCGGCTCGCGTGTCTGGACCGCAGACGTCACCGCCCTCGGCTCCGCGTGGACCCTCGCCATAGCCCAGGCCGAGCAGACCATCAGCCCCGCCCTGCTGGCGTCCACCACTACCCTGTACGCCCCGACGCTGACAGCTACCGCCACGCTGGCGCCGGATGCCATCGCGGCCAGCACGACCCTTTACGGGCCGGCCCTCTCCCCGGGGCCGGTCACGCTCAGCCCAGACCCGATCCCGGCCGGCGCCACGCTCCACGCGCCAACCCTGACCCCGGGTCAAGTCGCCCTCGCACCCAGCCTGCTCGGAAGCGCGACCACGCTGCACACGCCAGCCCTGCAGCCGGGCAGCGTCACCCTCGCCCCCGACCCGCTGGAGTCCACGGCCACCGTGTACGCCCCGACCCTCGCACCCGGCGACGTCACGCTCACCCCGGCCCTCATCGGGCCGGGAGCATCCATGTACGAGCCGACCCTGGAGCCCGGATCCGTCACCCTGACACCCGCCCGGATCGAGTCCACCGCGGCCATATACGTCCCCGACCTCGGAGGCTTCGACCCCGACGTCACCCTCACCCTCAGCAGCCTCATCACCAGGTGGGAGGTCAGCCAGCCATGGTGATCCCCGCCAGCAGTACCGAGTACATCAGCATCACCGTCTCCACCTCCCCGGCCGGTATCGACCTCACCGGCACCCCACCCCGCTGGGCGTTCCTGCCCGACACCAACCGCTCCAACCCGATCAACGGGGACTGGCTCGACGGACAGTGGGACGGCGACACCACCGCACGCATCCTCGTAGGCCCCACGGGCGGCGAGACCGCCCTCACTCGCGGCAGCTGGCACGTCTGGGTCAAGCTCGACCCACCCAACGACGAGACGGTAGTCCGCAAGGCCGGGACACTCACCGTCACTTGATGTCATGCTGCCCCGCATGCGAACCCACACCGCAGCTCTCGCCCTCACGCTGGCC
The DNA here is from genome assembly GCF_042900645.1 of Streptomyces sp. NPDC012888. NCBI lineage: Bacteria > Bacillati > Actinomycetota > Actinomycetes > Kitasatosporales > Streptomycetaceae > Streptomyces > Streptomyces sp. NPDC012888. The sequence goes on from NZ_JBIBBM010000005.1 coordinate 133,156, forward strand.
CTGCTCCCACTCGCGGCCTGCAGCGAGGCAGAGGCCAGCCCCAAGGCCTGCAAGGCCGCCATGCACAAGCAGTACGAGCAAGCCAAGGCCAACGGCAAGGAAGGCAGCCAGCCCGCCGCCTGCAAGGGCCTCGACGACGCCACACTGCAACGCCTTGCCGGCGAGGTCATCCAGGAGCAGCTCAACGGCGCCAACCTCGAACAGGACCTCAAGGACCTCGAGGCCTCGATGGACGCTGAGCTCGGCACGCCGTCCCCCTGACGACGGAGGAGGCGGCCGTGGCCGGCAACCCACGCAACGGGCACCGCTACCGGACCCTGTGCGCCCGACAGCGAGCCCTCGGCCTCCCCTGCTGGATCTGCGGCCACGACATCGCCTACGACATCACAGGGCTCGAAGCAGGACGCCACAAGTGGGCGTTCACACTCGACCACCTCGTCCCGCTCAGCCGCGGCGGTGACCTGCTCGACCCGGCCAACGCCCGCAGCGCACACAGACGGTGCAACTCGGCGCGAGGCAACCGGCTCACCGTCCGTGTCCAAGGTTCATCGAGGAGGTGGTGATGGGAGCTGAAGAGGTACCCCAGATCAACGAGGCGCTAGCCAGCGCGGCCCGGCTCCTGAGGCAAGCCGAGATGGAAACCAACCTCGCCCTGATGGAGCGGCTCGACCAGCTTGCTTGCTCCTGGCTGGCCGTAGCCAACCTCCTGGGTGAGCGGGAACGCCAGCTCTGAGGCGGTGACAGTCCGTGCTCTACGTGGTCACCGGCCCACCAGCCGCCGGCAAGTCCAGCTGGATCACGGCCCACGCCACGCAGGGTGACATCGTCATCGACCTTGACCGCATAGCCCTCGCCCTCGCTGGTCCCAACGCCAAGCCATGGGATCACGACGAGCTGCTCCTCAAGGTCGCACACCGGGCGCGCTTCGCCGCCATCGACGAGGCAGTCCAGCACCGCGACAAGACCGACGTCTACCTGATCCACACCATGCCCAGTGCCAAGGCTCTCGCCCGCTACAAGCGGCTCGACGCCCGGGTGGTCGTGGTCGACCCGGGCAGGGACGTGGTCATGCAACGCGTCAAGGACATGCGGCAGCCCGGGATGGAGCAGGTCGCCGCCCGATGGTACGCCAAGCGCAGGCACACAGGTGCCACCACGGGTGCACAGGCTTCGAGACGTTGGTGACCCCCTGCCTCCCCCTATGGCAGGTCACGCAACGCATACTCGTTGCACTCTTCGTTGCGATTTCACCGCAACGAGGAGTGAACCGAAGCAGGGCGTGGGTTAGGGGTGGGGGGCCCTACCTCTCACTGAGAAACGTGCTGGTCAGCGACCCAACCGCCCTTCTCGCCGAGATTTGCGCGCGGCCGATTTGAAAGACCGCTAATCACCGCGAACCACGAACTCGGTAAATAGCGACTCTCTGTAGTTATCACTTTGTGTGACATTCATTGATCACCCGTCGCTGATCACGGCGGGCAGGAAGGCCCGAGTCTCCCGGCTCGGGCCTTCCGCGTTCCCGGGAGACTTGATGTCTGAACTGGCTTCCTTCACATGTATCGACTGTCGAAACGTGGGTGTCCAGCAAGCCAGGGGCCGGGCGCGTCTACGCTGCACACCCTGCGGCCTGATCCGCGCCTCGCAGCTCGGCAGGCAGCGCAACCGCTCCAGGCGTCGACCCGCCTTGCCTGTGAAGCCGTGCGAGGGGTGCGGCGCTGTGTATGAAACCCGTGTTCGGCGGCAAAGGTGGTGTTCCCGGCGGTGCAAGGATGCCCACCACGGTGCTGCCTTCCGAGCGGCTGGCAAGCGCGCTCGTCTTTCGCCTGAAGCCCAGGAGCGGCAGCGACTGTCCTGGCAGGTGAAGAACCGTCGACGACGGGCCGCCAAGCGCGGCGGGAAGTCGGAGCTGTACACCCTGCAGGAGATAGCTGAGCGTGACGGTTGGTTGTGCCAGCTCTGTGGGGACCCCGTGCCGATGGACGTGAAGGTGCCTGGCCTGCTCGCCCCGACGATCGACCACATCATCGCGGTTTCGCGGGGAGGCGACGACACCAGGGCCAATGTGCAGCTGGCTCACTTCCGATGCAACAGTGCGAAGGGGCCTCGGCAGGTGCTGGCCGTGGTTCCGATCGAGGGTGGCAGCGGTGAGTGAGCCGGACAACGAGGCTGCCACGCGTGCGGAGATCGCCGAGCTGGGCGTGGCGCAAATCGCACCGGGACTTGCGGCTCTGGCCATCACCTTGGCCCAGCACTTGGACGATGCGGAAGCCCCCACAAGCGCCGCGGTGGTGGCGCGAGAGCTCAGATCCACCCTCGACAAGCTGCGCGCCGTGGCGCCGGGCAAGGCGGAGGGGGATGAGCTGGATGACCTCGCTGCTCGACGCGCCCAGCGCCGCGGTGCCTGACCGGCAGGGGTCGCAACGGCCCCGCCTGTTCACGGCCCCGCCGTTCGTCTCCTCGTCCGGCCAGGAAGCTGTGGAGCTGGCCGCGCTCGCCGGCTTGAGGCTCGATCCGTGGCAGCAGTACGTCCTCGACCAGGGGCTCGGCGAGCGCGCCGACGGGAAGTGGTCAGCCTTCGAGGTCGCGGTCAACGTCCCACGTCAGAACGGCAAGGGCGGGGTGATCGAGGCCCGTGAGCTTGCCGGCCTGTTCCTTTTGGGTGAGCAGCTAATCCTGCACTCGGCTCACGAGTTCAAGACTGCGATCGAGGCTTTCAAGCGGGTCACGGCCCTGGTGACGAACAGTGACTACCTGCGGAAGCGGGTGGCGCGGGTCCGCCGGACCACGGGCGAGGAGTCGATCGAGCTGCTTTCGGGCCAGCGGCTCCGATTTCTCGCTCGGTCCGGCGGCTCGGGCCGGGGGTTCTCCGGCGACTGCAACGTGCTGGACGAGGCGATGATCCTGGGCGACGAGGCGATGGGCGCGCTCATGCCGACCATGTCGGCCCGGCCGAACCCGCAGATCTGGTACCTGGGGAGCAGCGGGATTGGCGGTCCGTCTGTGCAGCTTGGTCGGCTCCGCGAACGCGCGTTGCTGGCCCTTGAGGGCTCCCCGGATCCGTCGCTCGCCTACTTCGAGTGGTCTGTGGACCCGCATGCCGCGGAGTGCCCGACGGGCTGCGAGGAGCACGACGATCCTGGCTCGCCGGAGGCGTGGGCGAGGGCCAATCCGGCGATGGGCATCCGGATCTCGCAGGAGCACATCGAGCGTGAGCGGCTGTCGATGTCGCCCGGTGTCTTCGCGCGGGAGCGGCTGGGTGTGGGCGACTACCCGTCGGACCGTGCGGACAGCTGGCAAGTGATTGGCCAGGATGCGTGGCGGGCGTTGGCGGACGGCGAGTCGAAGCCGTCGGATCCGGTGGCGTTCGCGATCGACATGACGCCGGAGCGGTCACACGCTGCGATCGGTGTGGCGGGCGCCGTGGGCAACGCCGTCCATGTGGAGGTAGTGGACCACCGGCCGGGTGTCGGGTGGGTCGTCGAGCGGGCCCTTGACCTGCAGGAACGCTGGAACCCATCCGCGTGGGTCGTCGATGCCGGCGGCCCGGCGGGCGCCTTGATCCAAGAGTTGGAACGGGCGGGCCTGACGGTGACCGCGCCCAAGGTGCGGGAGGTAGCCCAGGCGTGCGGCCGGTTCTATGACGCGGTTGCGGAGCAGAGGCTGGTGCATCTCGATCAGGCGCCCCTTGCTTCCGCCCTGGCTGGCGCGCGGAAGCGCGAGCTTGGCGAGGCGTGGGCGTGGGCGCGCCGCGGGGTTTCGGTTGACATCAGTCCGCTGGTCGCGGTGACGCTCGCCATGTGGGGGCTGACCGCGCCTGTTGAGGAGCCGGAGCCTCCGGCGGAGCCGCTGATGGCGTGGGGTTAGGAGGGCGTCATGGCTGTGCTCGACAGGATTCCGGTGACGCGGGTCTCGCTGGAGGCTCGTGAGATCCGGTTCGGACCGACGATTGCGACGCTGCTGGCTGCCGCCCTGTTCTCGATCGGCTGGGTGGCGGCCAAGGCCTGCGCGGTGTTGTGGGCCGGCCTGACATGGAGCTTCGTGGCTGTGCGCCTTGGCTGGCAGCAGGGGATGGGCGGCAAGAGCGTGACGCCGGGTGAGGGCGGGTCAGGCTGATGGGGACTCTCCTGGACCGCATTGCCGCTGCCCGGGGTCGACCCGCAGATGGCCGCAAGGCATTCTCGCAGCCTCCCTTCTGGTCGCTGGACAGCTTGAGGTCGGCCCTGGTGCCGAGCTCTCTGCCGGACCGCGAGCGGATCGAGAGCGACTTCGAGGGCTACGTCGAAGGCGCGTACAAGCGCAACGGTCCCGTCTTCGCCTGCATGCTAGCCCGCCAGATGGTCTTCTCCGAGGCGCGGCTGACCTGGAGGCAGATCCGCAACGGCCGGCCCGGTGATCTCTTCGGGACCACCGACCTGGGGCTGCTCGAGGCGCCGTGGCCGGGGGGTACGACGGGCGAGCTGCTGGTCCGGATGATCCAGGACGCTGACCTGGCGGGGAACTTCTACGCTACGACGGCAGACGACCAGGGCCGGTACGGCAAGGCGGCTACGGGCCCGGGGCGGCGCGTGGTGAGGATGCGCCCGGACTGGGTGACGCTGGTCCTCAGGTCGGCATCGGGGGACCCTTACGCGCTCGACACTAAGGTCGTGGGTTACCTCTACCAGCCCCGACCGTCATCGAGAGTTGCGGCCGACCTCTCCGACGCGGTGCTGCTGCTGCCTGATGAGGTGTGCCACTTCTCGCCGATCCCTGACCCTGCGGCCAGGTTCCGCGGCATGTCGTGGTTGACGCCGGTCCTGCGCGAGATCCAGTCCGACAGCGCCGCCACCGCCCACAAGGAGACCGTCTTCCGGAACGCGGCGACGCCGTCGATGGTGGTGCGGTTTGCCCGGGAGACGACACCGGAAGCGTTCGACCAATTCGTCTCCCGGTTCAAGGCGTCGCACCAGGGAGTCGAGAACGCCCATAAGACGTTGTTCCTGGGTGGCGGCGCGGACGTCACGCCGCTGACGTTCGACTTCCGGCAGCTGGAGTTCTCCCAGACGCAGGGCAAGGGCGAGTCGAGGGTCGCATCGGCGGCTGGCGTCCCGCCGTCGTGGGTGGGTTTCTCGGAGGGGCTGCAGGGTTCGGCGTTGAACGCCGGCAACTTCTCCGCAGCCCGGCGCCGGTTCGCGGACGGCACGATCCGCCCGCTGTGGCGGCAGGCCGCCGCCGCTCTGCAGGTGCTGGTACCGCCGCCGTCTGGGGCGCAGCTCTGGTACGACGGCCGCGACATCGCCTTTCTCCGCGAGGACCGGAAGGACGCGGCGGAGATCCAGCGCCAGCAGGCATCGACGATCCGGCAACTCACCGACGCCGGCTTCAAGCCGGACAGCGTCGTCCGCGCCGTTCAGGCCGAGGACTGGACCCTCCTGGCCCATACCGGCCTGTTCAGCGTCCAGCTGCAGCCGCCCGGCACACAACAGACCGCACCACCCACCGCACCAGTCGACTCGGATGACGCCGAGGAGGGGCAATGATGGATACCAAGGCGCTAGGCCGGGTCGAGATCAAAGACGCCGACAAGGGCACCGTGAAGGCCGTGTTCTCCACGTTCGACGTCATCGACCATGACGGCGACGTGACCGCGCCCGGAGCGATCGAGGACGGCGCGCTGGTCAGGATCAGCGCCTACGGGCACGCCTCTTGGGGTGGGGCTCTGCCGGTCGGCAAGGGCGTGGTCCGCATCAAGGGTAGCGAGGCGATCCTCGAGGGTCAGTTCTTCATGGACACCACGCACGGCCGGGACACCTTCGAGACGGTCAAGCAGCTGTCCGAGGACGGCCTGCAGGAGTGGTCCTACGGCTTCGACGTCCTGGACGCCGAGCCCGTCGAGCGTGACGGGCGGTCCGTGCGCCTCCTGAAGCGGCTCAAGGTCCACGAGGTCAGCCCAGTGCTCCTGGGCGCCGGCATCAACACCCGCACGCTGGCGGCCAAGAGCCACACACCCCGCCCTGCGACGCCCGATGGCCGCGTGCCGGCGGTCAAGCGCGCAATCCCCACCCACGACACGCCGACCGTGGCCCGGGCCTGGGACGCGGCCGGAACGGTCGCCGCCCTGCCGGAAGGTGCACGCCCGTCGGAGCTGCGCAGCGTGTACGCGTGGGTGGACCCGGACGGCGACCCCGAGACCAAGTCCAGTTACCGGTTCCCGCACCACCACGGCGTGGGCGGCCCGGCGAACATCCGCGCCTGCCTGGCCGGGATCGCCGTCCTCAACGGCGCCCGCGGCGGCGCCGACGTGCCGGACGAAGACCGGGAAGCCATCTACAAGCACCTGGCGGCGCACCTGACGGACGCCGACCGGGAACCGCCGGAGCTGCGTACAGCACCGGCAGGCACACGCAAGAACCTCAGGTTCGTGGACGAGAGCGCCGACGTGATGGCGTCCGTCTCAGGCCTGATCGACCGCGCACAGGAAGTCATGGCTCTCCGAGCGCGCAAGGGCAGGGGCATGTCGCCCGTCACCGCCGATCTCCTGTCTTGGGTCGGCGACGACCTCAAGCGACTCCAGCGCCTGCTCGAGCACCCCATCGAGGACGACCAGCCGACCGTGAGCGAGGACGAGATCGCCTCCACGCTCATGGCCGCGATCGCCCGCGTCAACGGAATCTGAACGGAGAGTCATGACCGAGATCGTGGAGTTCCCGGCGCTGAAGGATGCGCAGGGCAAGCTCGACGCCCGCCGCAAGAGCCTGGCCGACATCCTCACCGAGGCCGGCCCCGACTACGACATGTCGAAGGTGAAGTCGATCGCCGGCGACACCGCGGCCAAGGTCGCCGAGATCGGAAAGATCAACGCCGAAATCGACGACTGCAAGAAGAAGGTCGACGAGCTCCTGGTCGTCGCCCGCGCCGCGGCCGAGGCCAGCCGGCACGAGGAACACGCCGAGAGGGGATCCGAGCCGGGTACCGTCCCGGAGCGGGGCAGCAAGGGCTCCCGACGCTCATTCGCTGACCTCCTGATGGACTCCGTCGCAGTCAAGGAGTTCCGCGGCAGCGCCGGCCCGTCGGCCACCCTCGACATCGAGCTGAAGACGCTCTTCGAGACCGGCCAGGGCGGTGGCGCAGGCTGGGACCCTTACGACGCACGCACCGGCCGCATCGAGTACATGGCGACGCGCCCCGCACCGCACGTCGTCAACGTCATCCCGCAGACCACCACCTCGTTCAGCACGGTCAAGTACATGGAAGAGACCACGCTGACGAACAGCGCGGCGGAGGCCACCGAAGGTGCCGCCTACGCCGAATCGGCCCTCGCGCTCACGGAGCGCTCCAGCGAGGTCCGCAAGATCGCAACGTTCCTCCCCGTCACCGACGAGGTCTTCGAAGACGAAGCCCGTGCCCGGTCCTACGTCGAGAACCGGCTGCCGTTCCTACTGCAGCAGCGCCTCGACTCCCAGATCCTCGTCGGCAACGGCACCGCCCCCAACCTGCGCGGCACCGAGAACGTCTCCGGCATCAACACCCAGGCCCTCGGCGGAGATCCGATCCCCGACGCCATCTACAAGGCGATGAGGGCCATCCGCGACACCGGCTTCGCCGAGCCCAGCCACGTGTTCATCCGCCCCTCCAAGTGGGAAGCAGTGCGGCTGCTGCGCACCGCGGACGGCATGTACATCTGGGGTAACCCGAGCGAGGCCGGGCCCGAGCGGATCTGGGGCGTCCCGGTCATCCAGACCACGGCCCCGACCGCGACCAAGGCGGTCCTCGGCGACTACACCAACTTCGCCGAGCTCGCCGTCCGCCGCGGCATCGACGTCCAGGTGTCCAACAGCCACTCCTCGTACTTCGTCGAGGGCAAGCTGGCGCTCCGCGCCGACGTGCGTGTGGCCCTCATCCACTACCGGCCGTCCGCCTTCGCCGTGGTCACCGGGCTCTAAAGGCGCAGAACCTACCGCCGCAGGCCGCTCCGTGCGGGCGGCCTGCGGCGCTCCATGGAGGAGTTGACTCATGGCAGTCATAGCTGGCGCGCGGCGGATGACCGCAGGCAGCGCGATGGGCAGCAAGAAGTACGCCCGCGGCCTGTACGACTTCGCCACGGACGGTGGCGCTGTCGGTGACATCACCCTGCGCGGTGACACCATCCCCTCGGGCGCGATCATCACCGATGCCCTGATCCACGTGGACACCGCTGTCACCTCGGGAGGAGCGGCCACCCTCGCCATCAAGACCGAGTCGGCAGCGGACATCAACGCCGCAGACGCGGTCTCCGGCGCACCCTGGTCGACGACCGGAGCCAAGCGCGGGGACTTCACAGCGACCACGGCTCCGATCAAGACGACCGCGGCCAGGTCGATCGTCGCCACCGTCGCAACGGCGGCACTCACCGCCGGGAAGTTCTCCGTGATCGTCGAGTACGTCGAGCTGACCAGCCAGACGTGAGGAGTGACGACGTGGACGAGAGCGGCACGGTCATCATCGACCGGCATCTCTACCTCACCGAAGACCGGACCCGCGTGGTCGAGGAAGGCGATCCGGCGTCGCGCTGGCTGTGGGCCTCCCCGGGCACTCAGGTCTCCCGCGCCGAGGCGGTTCGCCTCGGCGCCATCTCCGGCGAAGCGGAGCAGGCGCCGACACCCGAGCGGACCGAAGCCCCGAAGCAGCGGTCGCCGCGCAGCAACAAGTCTCGCGGTGCCACCGAGGACAAGAGCTCCGGCAGCCAGCCTTCTGCCGGCCAGTGAGCGAGGTGAGCCGTGCCGTTCGACCTCGGGGACTCTGTCCGCCTGCGTGGTGAGTGCCGGGACGCGGGCGGCACGCTGACCAACGCCACCAACATCACCCTGACCATCACCCAGCCCGACGGGACCACGGTCACCCCATCGGTAACCAACCCTCCGGCGAGCACGGGCGAATACAGCTACGACTACAACACCGTTCAGGCCGGCCGACATGCGGTCCGCTGGCTCTTCGCCGACCCGGCAGCGGCCTACACCGACAGTTTCGACGTGCGGGCAGCGGTGCCGCCCCTCATCCTCTCCCTGGCCGACGCCCGGCAGCACCTCCAGTTCCCAGCCGACGACACTGGCGCCGATGAGCAAATCCGAGGCTGGCTTGAGGCCGTCACCGAGATCGTCGAGGGCCTATGTGGTCCCTGCGTGCGCCGGACGGTCGTAGAGGACCACAGCGTGGGCCAGCACGGTGCCACGGAGGTAGCCCTGCGACGTACCCCAGTCCTCTCCGTCACCTCGGCCGCGGGTGTGCCGACCGGAGGGGAGTCGTACACGTCGGGCGAGCTGGACGTCGACAGTAACGGCGTGCTGCGACGCCTGGATGGTGGGCGCCTGTACGGGCCCCTGCTCCGGGTGACCTACCTGGCCGGGCGAACCGTCATCCCGGCCAACTTGGCCGCGGCGGCCCGGATCATCCTGCAGCATCTGTGGCGCACGCAGTACGGAGCCTCACGCGCACTGAGCGGTCTGGGCGGTGGCGAGGACTTCGCCGTGACCGAACCCATCGCGGGTTTCGGCTACGCGATTCCAAACCGCGCGCTGCAGCTGATGGAGCCGCACCGGCTCCCGCCGGGGGTGGCCTAGATGGCTACGTCCGCAGTCCCGGCCGCGGTCGACGCTCTCCTCGGCATCCTCCGCTCGGCAGTGGGCCTGACAGGGGTACGCATCACCGACGGTCCGCCGACGAACAACTTGGCGGGGGATTCGCTTTTCATCGGCTACCAGCCAGGCGGGGACAACGCCGTGTCGATGACACAGGCCTTCGCCTCCGCCGGGGCCCGGACGCGCGACGAGGATTTCGACATCGGCTGCTACCTGGAATCGCGCGCGGGTGGCATCGACATGGGGGCCCGTCGGCGCCGTGCCTACGAGCTGCTGGCCGAGGTCGAGAACGCCCTCCGCGCCACAGATGCCGAGCCCGAGGCTCCCACCCTCCGCAACACCGTGCTGTGGGCGCACCTCACAGCTGGTGACCTCATGCAGGCCCAGTCAGACGGTTCCGTCGCTGGTATCGCGTTCACGGTCCGCTGTCGGGCCCGCATCTAAGGAGTAGGCCCATGGCCAAGGTCCGTTTCGTCGGCCCTGAGCCGGTAATCGTGCCGGAACTCGGCGGCCGGACCGTTCAGCCCGACGAGGTCGTAGAGGTGCCGGATCACCGGTACGACGCCTACGTCTGCCAGCCCCCCAATTGGGAGGGCGTCGAGGAGCCGAAGGAGTCCGCGCCGAAGAAGGCGACGGCCAGGAAGGGTGACGTCTGATGGCTATCGGATCCGGTCTCGGCGGCCAGCTCGGCATGGTCGCCGAGGTCACCTACGGGACTTTCGTGGCGCCGACCAGGTTCCTCGAGTTCACCAAGGAGTCCCTGGTCCTCAAGAAGACCACAGCGCAGAGCGCCGGCGTGGCCGCTGGCCGTCTGCTTCCCCTGTCCTCCCGGCGCGTCCTCACGCAGCTGGAGGTGGCGGGCTCCATCGACCTGGAGGTGACCCACACCGGCATGGGGCTGCTCCTGCAGGCCCTCATGGGGACGACGGTCACCCCGGTCCAGCAGGGCGCAACCACCGCGTACCTGCAGACGCACACGCTGGCCGACAACTGGGGCAAGTTCCTCACGATCCAGAAGGGCGTGCCGTTGACGACCGGCACGGTCACCGACAAGAGCTTCGTGGGCTGCAAGGTTGTGGGCGCCGAGTTCAGCTGCGAGGTCGGCGGGATGCTGGAGGCGTCCTTCGAAATCGACGGCCGTGACTGCTCCGAGTCTCAAACCCTCGCGTCGGCGTCCTACCCGTCGAGGAAGCCTTTCCACTTCGGGCAGATGGCGTTCAAGACGGGCACGTTCTCGTCGGAGACTGCCCTGGACGGCGTGCGCAAGGTGTCCGTCAAGATCGAGCGTCCCATGGCGACCGACCGGTTCTACGCCGGTCAGGCGGGCCTGAAGAAGGAGCCGATCGCCAATGACCTGGTCAAGATCAGCGGGTCGATCGAGATGGACTACGTCAACACGACCCTGGACGACCTGCACACGAGCGACGCGGCCACCAGCATGGTGTGGGAGTTCGTAGGTGCGAACATCGCGTCGACGTTCGACGAGACGTTCCGGATCACTCTGCCCGCCATCAAGATCGATGAGGCGCCGCCGACGATCGAGGGCTTCGAAGTGATCAAGCCCACGTACCAGTTCACAGGCCTGTACGACGGCACGAACCAGCCGGTCATCACCTACATGTCCACCGACACCGCGGTGTGACGTGCCCAGCGACATACGCATCCTCAACACAGGCGCGCTGCTGGAGCTGTCCCGCCGGCTGCGGGCTGTGAACGAGGAGTCGGTCCGCGCGTCGATGCACCGCCGGATCCGGCGCGCCGCCGAGCCTCTCCGCAGCGACATGCAGCGCGTGGTTCGCAGCCTGCCGATCCGGAGCCAGGGCGGCGCAGGCCGGAGCGGCCCGTCGCCCACCACCCGGCCTCTGCGCGCCACGATCGCAGCGTCGATCAAGCTGTCGGTCCGGACAGGCGGTAACCCCGGCGCCCGCGTGTGGGTGGACCGCAGTGCCCTGCCGGCCGACCTGCGGAACATGCCCAACGTCATGAACTCCGGCCGGATCCGGCACCCCGTCTTCGGAAACCGACGGCGCTGGGCCACACAAACCACGACGCCCCTGTGGTGGGAGACGACGATCCGCCGCCACCGGCCGCGCATGGAACGCGAGGTCGAGCGGATCCTCGCCGACATCCGCAGCCGCCTCGACTAGGAGCAGCATTGATCATCCTGTACCGCCCCGAGGACGGCGGCGACGAGCAGCAGTACGACATGCGCACGGTCCGCACCTCCGAGGCGCAGATCATCGAGCGCACCACCGACATGCAGTGGGGCCAGATCAAGCTCGGCGTCCGCGACGACAACCCGACCGCGCTGCGCGGTGTGGTCTGGGTGCTGATGAAGCGCGGAAACCCGAGCCTGCGCTGGGGAGACTTCGACCCGCCCGTCGACTCCCTCACCTCAAGGTTCGACGAGCGCGAGGTCGCGCTGTACGCGGCCGACATCGTCAAGCTCCCGGAGGAGCAGCGGCCCCAGGCCGTCGCGGAGCTCCGCGTCTATGCGGCCAATCCCGACTCCGTGGACATCGCTCTCAAGGAAGCCTCCGAGCCCCCAAAAGAGGGGGAGACCTCGGACTAGCCGAGGCCCGCCTGCGGTACAGCGGCCTCTTCGCCCACCTCCTCCACCTCGGCCCTCGCGACGTCGACCAGCTGACCGTCGACGAGTTCGAGGTGCTGTGCGACTGGGTCGACCGCCACCAGGCAGCAGCGAGGGAGGCGGCATCGCATGGCTGAGCGTCTCGCGTTCATCCTCGACGGCGACGACAACCTGTCACCGGTGTTCCGCCGCATCGGCGAGTCCGCCGAGCGGTTCCACCGACGTCTGAACGCCGCGGTCGACGAGTCGGGCGGCGAGCTGCGGGCCTTCACCCGCGGGGCGGACGGCCAGCTGCAGCAGCTCGCCGGCAGCATGGCCTCCGCCGGACAGGCCGCCGAGCAGATGGGCCAGGATGCTGCCCAGTCTGCGCATCAGGTGCAGGCCGTGGGGACAGCGGCCGCCGAGGCCAATACCGAGGTGGAGCAGTTCACTCGCGACTCCCGTGGGCGGCTGCACGACGTCCGCGGCCGGTTCGTGTCCGCGGCGCGCGCGGCAGAGCAGCTCGCCCGCGCGACGGCCGAGGCCAGCCCCGAGGTGGAAGCCGTCGGCGCTTCCGCCGAAGGGGCCTCTTCCCGCACACGCCGTATGGCCGACAGCAGCGACGCGGCGACCCCGAGCATCCTGCGTCTCGGCGGGGCGGCCGGTGGCGCGGCGGCCCAGGTCGGCGGGAAGGGCTCGGGGCTCGGCGGTGCCCTCGGGGCCGTCGCGGCCATCGCCGGCCTTTCACTGCTGCCGTCGCTCGGCGCGCTCGTGCCAATGGTGGCTGGACTCGGCCTCGCGGTAGGCACCCTCAAGATGGGCTTCTCCGGCGTCGGCGAGGCTGTAGCCGCCGCGGGCAAGGGGAAGAAGGAATACGCGGAAGCCCTCAAGGGACTCACCCCGCAGGCCCGCGCCTTCACGAAGCAGCTCGTCGCCACGAAGAAGTCTTTCGAGGGGCTGGGCGACCGAATTCAGAAAGTGATGCTGCCCGGCTTCACTCAGGCCCTCAAGCAGTCCGGGCCACTGGTGAAAATCCTCGGCGACACCATGGTTGTCCTTGGCAAGGGCTTCGGCGACGCAGCGGCTGGCCTCGGGCGCCTGATGAAGGACTCCGGTTTCCAGAAAGACTTCGCGCGTATCCTCCAGCTCGGCACCGTATTTGTCCGGGATATGACCTCCGGGCTGGGCGGGCTGGCTCGCGGTTTCTTGACTTTCGGAGCCGCCAGCGGGCCCACGCTCACCGCTCTCTCCGGCGGTCTGCGAGACCTGCTCGGCAAGGGGCTGCCGGGCATGTTCCAGGGGCTGGAGCGCGGGATATCGGGTTCGGCGCAGTTCCTGTCTGGGTTCTTCGGGATGCTGAACTCGGTGCTACCGGCCATCGGACGTTTCGCGGGTGAAGTCGCCCGTACCTTCGGGCCGTATCTGAGTGCGCAGGTGACGTTCTTCGGCAAGGTCTTCACGTCCGTGCTGGACGCGATCTCTGCTGGTGTGCGGCTGGCGGCCCCGATTTTCCGCGACCTGGTCTTCGGTGTGAAGGCCATCTCCATGGCGATCAGCTTTGTGGCGCCCGCCTTCCGGGCGGCCGGAGCGGCGATCGTCGCTGCGTTCGTGCCGGCGCTTGGCGGTATCCGCAATGCGCAGGGTCCACTGCAGCGCCTGAAGGGGTGGGTGGAGGACAACAAGCTGGGCTTCATGGAGCTGGGGCGGATGGCGGCCAGCGCGATGATGGGTATTACGCAGGCGGTCGTCACGGCTCTGCCAATCGCCGTCCAGGGATTCCGCTACCTGAGCATGATCGTGCTCGGAGCCTTTCAGGGAATCCTGAATGGGGCGGCGACGGCCTTCGGGTGGATCCCGGGAATCGGCCCCAAGCTGAAGGGTGCGGCGGCCGAGTTTGACCGCTTCAAGGGCGGGTTCATCAACGGCCTGCAGGCCGCCGAAAACAAGACTCGCAGCTTCTCCAATTCGGTCGCCCCGCGGCTGAGGGAGAACCGGCTGCAGATGAACATCGGCCAGTGGGAATCGCAGATCCGCGTCGCAAAGGGCCAGCTGTCGTCAGTTCCGCCGTCCAAGCGGGCTCAGCTCCTGGCCCACATCGGCGACCTGGAACGGAAGGCGGCTCGGGCGCGGGCGGAGCTGGCGTCGATCCGCGGCAAGACGGTCACGGTCACGATCGTCTCCCGCAACCTCGTCGACTCGTCACTGAACCGCAGCCGGATCGTCAACGGTCGACTGGTCCGAGCGACGGGCGGTATCGTCCGCGGGCCCGGCACCAGCACGTCGGACAGCATCCCTGCCTGGCTGTCGGACGGCGAGTACGTGATCCGCGCGTCCTCCGTGTCGCGGCTCGGCCTGCCCTTCCTGAACGCACTCAACGAGGGCCGGATGCCGACCTCGGCTGCTACGCCGGCGCCGACTCGTGCAGCAGCAATGCCTGCCGCCCCGGCAGCACGCGGGGTGACGTTCGCCCCGCAGATCACGGTGACCGGGGCCATCGACCCGATCTCCACGGCTCAGCAGCTGCGCCGGCTGCTACTGAAGCTGCAGCGAAATTACGGCCTGTCGACGGGGGTGATCATGTCGTGATCAGGTTCGTCCTTCGGGCCGCCTTCGGGTACGCGGCCACCGCGCTGGCAGTGGACTGGACGGACATCTCCCAGTGGGCAGACCTGCCCACCGGGATCCGCTGCACCCGCGGCGCCGCCGACGAGCTGTCCCAGATCCAGCCCAGCACCATGACCCTGACGCTGGACAACTCCGACGGCAGGTTCAGCCCCGGCCTGTCCACCTCTCCCTACTACCCGTACATCCGGCCCGGCTGCCCGATCCAGCTGGGCATCATCACCGCCACCACAAAGAACCTGATCAACCAGCCGTCCTTCGCCAGCGGCGAGCTCGGAGAGTGGACGACCAAACCGCTGGAACCGGTAGCCGAGTACGCCACCGATTCCGTGCGTGCCCGCACCGGCACTTTCTCCCTGCGCATGGAATGGGCCAACACTGGCACCGGCGGCGTGATCCAGCAGACCGTGTACGGGCTCGACATCGGCAGGGTGTACACGGTGTCGGGCTATGTGTGGGTGCCGGCGGGTGACCCCGCCGTCCGGTGGCGGGTAGACGACGGCGCGCCCGGCACGGCGTCCACGACGAACGACGCCTGGGAACGGATCACCCTTTCCTTCACTGCGACGTCCACCAGCCACACCGTCCAGCTGACCACCAACACCACCTCACCGACGCTCGGCGACGTCGCTTGGCTCGACGACGTCCAGCTGGAGCAGAGCGCGTCGGCGACGGCGGTCACGATCAACGGGGCCCAGATCCACTGGCGCTTCTACGGTGCCGTCAACCAATGGCGGGCCGTGTGGGATGGCCTGCACCCCGAGGTGTCGGTCTCAGCCGCCGACCTCATGAGTTACATGAGCCGGGCGCCTCAGCTGCAGTCGATGCTCACCGAGGAGATGCTGCTCCTCGATCCGATCGTCTACTACCCGCTCTCCGAGAGCTCGACGTCCGAGTCGGGTGGTGACATCGCCGGAGACGGCGCCGGCTCCCTCTCCAAGGTGGCGGTCGGCTCCGGGGGGACGGTCAATTTCGGCGAGACCGACGGGCCTCCCGCGACGGGGCAGACGGCTCCGGTCCTGTCGCCGTCATCGTCCACAGTCGGCTGGCGTCTGGACGCCGACATGGGCGCATACGTGGAGCAGGAGAGCACCAACTTCTACATGACCTACGAAGTCTGGTTCAAGACCACCGTCGCCGACCGGATCTTCCTTCACCTGCGCAGCGCCGACTTCATGTCTCGGCTGTCCTTCTGCCTCAACGCCTCGGGACAGCTCACCTTCGAACACACCGCTGTCGGGTCGACGCTCATGGTCGACACCGTCGACGCCACCAACCTGGCCGACGGGCAGTGGCATCACATTGCCTACGACGAGTGGAACCAGTACATCGCGATCGACGGCGGGGCCCCGTTCTCCGGCCCGGGGATCAGCCTCATGTACGCGCTCCGCTATGCCAGCGTCGGCACCGGCACGACTCGACTGTGGGATGGTGCGGTCGCGCACGTGGCGATGTACCGCAGCAACTACGACATCTCCATGCACGCTGACCACTACAACGCCGGGTTCAGCGGGCACTCGGGGGAGGATGCGGACGAGCGCATCCTGCGGCTGGCCGGATATGCCGGCGTCGCGTCCGTGGACGCGAACGGGGACTTCTCGGCGGTCGCCTCGCAGGGCGAGGGCGGTCAGAGCGCCCTGGACATGATGCGGCTGGTCGAAACAACCGAGAGCGGCAAGCTGGCGTCCCACCGCGACGGCCACGGCCTGCTCTTCCAGAGCCGCACCGTCCGCTACAACGCCGAGCCGTCAGTCACCCTGACCTACTCCGACCTCGAGACCGACTCAGTCGAGCTGCCCATCGACGACCAGAAACTCATCAACACCGTCCTCGCGAGCCGACCAGGCGGAGCCACGCAACGCGTCACCTCCGCCGAATCCATCGCCGCCTTCGGGCCGTACCAGCGCAGCACAACCATCCTGAAAGTCACCGACGCCGAGGTCATCGACGCTGGCTACTGGCTCGTCTCCCGGTACGCCATCCCAGAGCCGGAACTGCGCGAGATCCCCATTCAGGCCTACAGCCTGTCGACCGCCCAGTACCGGCTGCTGCTCGACGCCGACATCTCCACCGTCATCGAGGTCACGGACATGCCGGACGAGGCGCCGGCGTCCACGGTGACGGCCACCGTCGAGGGCTACAGGGAGACCATCAGCCAGGAGTCCCACGAGATCGTCTACCACACGAGCCGCAGCGTGATCGACGCCGTGTGGGTGCTGAACAGCACCACGTACAGCGTGCTCGGCTCCACGACCCGGCTCGGCTACTGAGGAGGCCCACATGCGCGACATCGCAGTACAGCGTGCCCAGGCCTTCTACCAGCCCCCACCGTCGCAGGCCTCTACCGCGTGGGACCTCGTGCCGGCAGCCGAGCGGGTGTGGCGCTGGTACGAGCACGCGAACCAACGACGCGTCCAACCGCCGGCGGGGTTCATCGTCGGCGTCTCCGTGTACGCCCGGATCAACCACGGCCGGTGGATCGCGGACTGCACATGCGGCAGCGCCCAGGTCGTCACCCCCGACGACCCCCGCTTCGCCTGCCCCGAATGCGGATACGGCTGGGTCCGCGTCACCTTCCCCGCCAACCCGGCCCAGGCCGAGGACGCCGTCGCCGACCTGCCGCCGCATCGGCGGAACTGGTGGCACGACGACGACCTGACCGCCCGCGACCGGCCCGGCAGACCCGACCGTCCGGCGCCGCCGGTCGACAACCCGAGGCCGGACCTGCCGGCCGTGCCGCAGAAGGGGGCTAGCTGATGGCCGCGCCTGTAGACACCCCCCGTACCTGGGTAGTCGGCGAGGTCGTCACGGCCGCCCTCATGAACGCCGAGATCCGCGATCAGTTCAGTGGGCTGGCCGGCATCCTCTGCTCCACCCAGGTCGTCAACGCGTCCTTCGCGCTGGCCAGCCACGCCTCGAACTACACCGCGATCTCGTACACCGGCATCTCGAGCTCGAATGACACGAGCATGTGGAACGTGTCGAACGCGACGCGACTCGTCGCCCCGCGGGCCGGCACCTATCTCGTGCACGGCGGGATCTCCTGGCCGTCCGGACTGTCCACGAACGACGCCCGCGGCGAGTTCCGCCTCAACGGCTCCGGCACAGCGACGGCAACCGCACGCATGGCCACCCAGCAGGAGTCCACAGGCAACTGCCAGGCCGTCGCCAGCGGCGTCCTGATCTTCACCGCCGCCAACCAGTACGCCGAGGTGTACGTCAACCAGAACAGCGGCTCGTCGCTGAACCTCAACGTGACCATGGGCATGACCTGCATCAGCCAGGCCACCAGCTAGCCCACTCCGCCCCGGCAATACCACCGGGGCCCTCGCATGCCTGGGAGGCCCGATGTCCACCGGCAACCAGTTCTACCCCGGCGCCTCAACCGCCTACCGCTACGACGGCACCTACAAGGGCCTGATGCAGGAGATCAACTGCTGCGTCACCCACACCACTGAGGGCACCACCCTGCCGTCCTACGGCGGCGGAGCCAGCGCCCCCAACGTCACCCTGCTGCCCGACATCGCTAACAAGCGCCTCAAGGTGTACGCCCACTTCCCCGCTGACATGAGCGCCCGTGCCCTGGTGGACGACTCCAACACGGCTGTGCGGACGAACAGGAACAACTGTCATCAGGTCGAACTCGTCGGCACCTGCGACCCAACCAAGCGCACCAGCTGGGGAACCCGGCGCGCCGGCGTCGACTACATCTTCTGGCCCGAGGCGCCGGACTGGGCCCTGCGTGAGTACGCCCGCTACATCGCGTGGCTGTACACCGAGCACAAGGTCCCGCTCGCCTCAACCAGCAAGCCGTGGCTCGCCTATCCGTCCAGCTACGGCAGCAGGAACGGGCAGCGCATGAGCCTCGCCGAGTGGGCGGTCTTCAAGGGGCACTGCGGCCACCAGCACGTGCCCGACGGCAACGACCACGGCGACCCCGGCAACATGGACATGCTCCGCGTGATCCAGTACGCCAAGGAACTCGTCCCCGGCGGCCAGCCGCCCACCACGCCCCCGACGCCGCAGCCGAGCAAGCCAGTCGTGGATCTGTCGAAGCTGATCGCCGCGGCCAAGGCCGACCCGCCTAAGACGGGCACCCCGGTCAGCTACAGCGGAGTCAAGGTCGTCGAAGCAGCACTGGCCGCAGAAGGCCACCTTGCGCGACACCTCGTCGACGGCCACTTCGGAACCGCCACCCGCTCCGCCTACTCCGCCTGGCAGCGCCGCCTTGGGTACGCGGGCGCTGACGCCGACGGCATCCCTGGCTTGGCTTCCCTGACTGCGCTCGGTAAGAAGCGCGGCTTCAACGTCACCGCCTGACAGAACGGATCATTATGAAGATCTTCGGTCGCGAGCCCGCTCTTATCATTGCCGCCGTATCGGCAGGCCTGAGCCTCCTCGTCTCGTTCAACTTCGGGATGTCCGGCGAGCAGGCCGGCGCCATCGTCGCTGTCATCAGCGCTGTTTTCGCCGCTGCCACCGCTGCCGTCACCCGTCCGATCGCGCCGTCGGCGTTCACGGGCCTCGTCGCCGCCGGCGTCGCGCTGCTCGCCGCCTACGGTCTCGACGTGTCCCCGGAGACGGTCGGCGCCCTGAACGCGGTCGTGCTCGCCGTGCTCGGACTCATCACCCGCGGCCAGGTGTCCCCGTCCCCGGCTGCCGGCCGAGGCCCGACCCCGGTGCCGTAGTGCGGTGCCGCCTGCTGCGGCTGCTCAGCATCAAGCTGGGCCGCCGCGGTGCGATCCTCTCCTGCTACGGCCTCGTCTGGCTCCTCTACGGGTACGGCCAGATCACCACACCCCAGCCCGACCAGCGCGGTCTGCAGACCCTGCTGGCCCTGATGCCGCTCACCGCCTGGGGCTGGGTGTGGATCGCCGCCGGTGTCGTAGCACTTGTAAGCGCGTGGGCTCCGCCGGGCCGAGACGCTGCCGCCTTCTACGTACTGCCGCTCATCGTGGTCCCGTGGATGGCGTCCTACCTCGTCGCCTGGCTCCTGGGGGACTACCCCCGGGGCTGGGTGGCGGCAGCCGTGTGGGCGGTCATCACCGTCCCGGTCCTTGTCACGGCAGGGTGGCCCGAGCCGCCCCGCCGGAAAAGAGCGGAGCCCCCGTATGAGTGCTGAGACCTGGGCATCCATAGGCGTCACCGGCGCCACAGCAGTGGCTGGGATCTTCGCCGGCCGAGCAGCCCGAAGGACACGACGGCAGGAGTCACGCGATGACTTCACCGCGGTCACCGAGGCCATGGGCAAGGAGCTGGCCCGACAGGCCGGCGATATCAAGGCGTTGCGTGAGCGGGCGGACGTCGCCGAGAACCGCGTCGAGGGCGCAGTCGTCGCCGTCGGCTACCTGATCGAACGCGTCCGAGGCCTCAGCGTCCTCATCAGGTCCGTCGGCATGGAGCCCCCGAAGGCGCCGCCGATCCCGGACAAGGCGCGCGAGTTTATCCACCACGAGATCTGAACTGGAGAGCGACAGCCGCACCCCCTTCCGCCTCGGCGGGAGGGGGGCTTCGTCGTGTTCGGGCAGCGGGTGGACTCGCGATAACCCCCACACGACACGACCTGGCGTGGAATAGTGAAGATACCAGCCCATACCAACTCCAATCGCCCTGGAGGATCCTGTGTCCAACGCGCTGCCCCATGACGCCTACATGGCCGACGTAGCCGGCCAACTCACCGCCTATGGCCTGGAGCCCGAGCAGTGGTGGGCCTGCGAGGATGACTCCGGCACCCCTGACAGCGACCGCCTCGATGGCGTCTTCCAGTGGCTCCCCGGCACTGCAAGCTCCGAGCACTGGCCCCACGGCGTCTACCTGACCTGGGACCAATACGCCGGCTGGCGCCTCATCGAGGAGGGTGAAGGTCGGGCCGTCCACGCTCTGTCGGAGGACGTCGGAGTCTTCACCCACCCGCGACAGGTCGCTGCTGACGTCCGCGCCCGCTTCGACCACGGACTCGACGGATGGTCACCCGGTCCGATCTGCATCGCAGGCGGCCACTGGGATCCCGTGGCGACGCGGGATGCCGTGCTTGCGTGGGCTGGGTAGCCACCCGCACGTCACCGGCCGGCCCCCTCGTCGAGGGGGCTTTGCTGTGCCCAAATCCGCTCGCCGGTCCAGCGATAAGATGCCATATCGGCGTCCAAAATTGGTATACTTGAGCATGTCTCAGAGCCTTCGTAATGATCAGTCTGAGTACGACCCGATTGACTCGGGGGAGTTCGCCTGGTGCTTCTCCCACGGGCGCCTGCATCGCTTCGCCGGAACCGACGAGCCGTGGTGCACTGCACACTGGGCGCCACTGACCGGAAAGACGGAGGTCGAAGCGTGCCTCGACAAGGCGACCCGCTTCGGCTCGGCCCAGTTCATCGATGGCCTCACAGGTGAGCAGCAGCTCGCCCTCATCGACTCCCACCGTGCGCGCCGGGCGGACGGCCAGTGACTGACGACGACACGGCGGCCGTGATCCACGAGCGGGGCACCGAAGGCAAGATCCGCTACGCATCCCAGAAGCTGATCGAGATTCATGACGCACTCATCAACTCGGCGGCCAGGGACCATCGAGGTGCGCTCCTCGGACTGGCGATGACGTTGGACTGGGTGGCGGACGCGGTCAAGGAGCAAGGCACTGAGAACGCCCGGCTGCGAGAGCGTCTGAGGAAGGCAGAGAGGGCAGCAGACTTGCTCGCTGCGGACCACCGTGCGATCGAGCGCGCGCAAGCCGAGTGCGACGCCATCGAGCGCGACCGCGCCAGGCTTGATGCGGACGGTGAGTCCTTTGGGGACGGGCTTGCTGACGCTGTGGCCCGCATCCGTCTCGTCATCGAGGGGACCTCGTGACCGACCTGGCTCCGTACCAGACGAGCGCCGCCCCGGCCGCCTACGACCCGGCGGCCCTCGCCGTCCTCGCCGCCATGGAACAAGCCGCCGAGGAACACCTCGACGCCATCCGCCCAGAGAACACCAAACGCGGCTACGCCAACGACTGGGCGCTCTGGGCCGAGTTCCACGACTGGCTCGCCGAACGCACCGGCCACCAGCTGCCGCTCACCGCCGTCACCAAGGGCACACTCGTCGGCTTCGTCGTCTGGCTCGACACGGTCAAACTCGCAGCGCCAAACTCCATCGACCGTAGGATCACGGGCGTCACAGTCACCGCGCGAGCCCACGGCGCCGAGGTGCCGAAGGCCGCGACCGTCGCCGCCCGCCAAGCCCTCAAGCCACTCAAGGCCGACCCCGAACGCCTGGCCCGCGGCCGCGGCAAGGCCGCCGCCGTCACCCCCGAACAGCTTCGCCAGATGCACGCCGCCGCCCCGGCCAGCCTCGCCGGACTCCGCGACCGCGCGCTCTGGCTCCTCGCCTTCGGTATCGCCGGCCGCTCCGCCGAAGTCGCCGCACTCCGAGCCGACGGCATCAAGCACGTCAGTCGCGGCCTCGATGTCCACGTCCCCGCAGTGAAGGGCCGCCCGCCCCGGGACGTTGTTGTCGCCTACGGACGGCATCCCGACACCTGCCCCGTCCGCGCCTGGTCCACCTGGAAGGCCGCGGCCGGCATCACGGCCGGGCCCGCCTTCCGAGCCATCAGCGTCCACGGGGCGATGGGAAACGACGCCCTCGCCCCGGCAGCCTGCCGCGAGATCATCGCCCGCAGCGCCGAACGGGCTGGCCTGTCCGTCCGGCTCACCGGGCACAGCATGCGGGCCGGATTCATCACCACCAGCCGACAGGCTGGCCGCCGCGAGGAGAAGATCCGCGCGCAATCTGGTCACGCCGCTAACAGCCCCGTGTTCTGGGGGTACATCCAGGAAGCCGACCGCTGGTCGGATGCCGCCTCTGAGGACATCGGCCTCTAGCGGAACGACAAAGCCCCGCCCATGAGGGCGGGGCCGAGGTCGTCGATGAGCTTGCGGCGGACCGTCTCGAACAGGTCCGAGCCGGGCAGCGCCAGCGGCTGTGCGCCCTGCTGGGCGGGCAACGAGGTGTCCATGGCTCTCCTTTCGTGGTTGGTACCCTGATGCGGCGGCGCCCCACCCACTAGACCTGGGTGGGGCGCCGTTTGCGGGGCCCGCCCCAGCCGGGGCGGGTGTGCTTAGCGACGAACGCCGGGAATGAGGCTCTGAATGATCCGGCTCGCCTTCGCGTAGTCATCAAGACTTGGGCCGGGGTCCTGCTCGGTAGCGGCGGTGTTCACGTCCGCCCGCTCCTCCTCCTCGGTGGCCTGCTCCACTGAGATGGCAGCGTTGAGCGGGTGGTCCGGCTGGTCCATCTCGTGCCCCGTCTCCTCCTGGTGTGCGTCAAGGGCGGGGGTCTCGCCGCACTCCATGCAGAAGCCGGGCCCGAGGTCGTCCCCATCCGTGGCGCACTCCTCGCAGTCCCGCCGCGGCTGTTCCTCGTGGTCGGGGCATAGCGCCAAAACCTCGTAGGCGTCGGCCATCTCGGTGTGCGCAGCAACCAGGCTGGCGACGTGCTCCTCGGCCGCGGCCTTGCCCGTCTCGCCGTGGAAGCCAGCCTCGATGCAGGCGCCATCCTCGAAGATTCCGTACTCGGTCACGTTGGTCTCCGTCTCGTTGTGGATCTCGGTGGCGGGGGCGGTCGGCGGGAAGAGCTCGGTGCGCAGCTCGGCGTAGAACAGCTCGCCCTCACCGACGTTGGTGATGTCGGCGTCGATCATTCGGCCGAGCAGGTTGCAGAACTGCCACGGAGACATGGCGTTGATGTGGGCAACCAGCCGGCAGTCGACGCGGTACCCAGCGATGTGCTTCTGGTGCGACCAGTACGCGGCCAGTGCGGTGCGGAAGATGGCCTCGGTCTCCTCGTTGCGGCATCCCGGGTAGAGGTTGGTCTCGTTGATCGCGTCGAGGATTTCGGCGTGCAGGTCGCGGCCGGCGGTGTGGCGACGGGTGCGGGTGCCGATGCTGAGGGTGTAGCGCATGGTCTTCGCGAACTGCTGGCCCCTGGTCATTTCCGTCTCCCCTGCTCACCCGTTGTTTCTGTACCTACAGAATGCTCGCGAGGTGCGCCCTTGTCAAGCCCCTCCCGCAGATGGATGCTAGTTTCTGTACCCACACCTACGAGGGGGAGACATGGCCCGACCCGCCACAGGCAAGACACCGCTCCGGAACATCCGCGTGCCCGATGATCTGTGGCAGGCGGCGAAGGAGGAGGCCGCCGCCGAGGGGCGCAGCCTCACGGACGTCATGCTGGGAGACCTGCACCGGTACGTGACCCGTCGGCGGCGCGAGCGAGGGGTCGCGGACGGTCCGCCAGAGACCCCAAATCCTGGCGCTTAAGGGAACGTTATGCGCTGCCCCAGCAAGCCTGACCGAAGGGATCGGATGATGAGCAGAACCGTGACCCTGATCTTCCATGGCGGCCCGCTCGACGGGCAAGCGATAGATATGACGGTGCCGATCCCCAGAGTGGTCAAGCTGGACCAGCAGGTTGGGGTCGCCATGGAGTTCACCTACGAGCGGTACACCCCAGAGCGGCCCGACCGGTACGCGCACTTCCAGATGACCGAGTGGAAGCCGGCTGCCGCCTGACCGCCCTGCCACACTGAAGCCACCCGAAGGAGACGCCCATGCCCGTGTCGTTCGTCAAGCCGCAGCCGAACCCCGCCACCCAGGAACGCCTCGCAGAAGTCGGTCAGACGCTCGCCGCGATGGCCCGTGCCCTCGCTCCGGCGACGAAGGCCGCAGAGCGTGCCATTCGGCAGTTGGCCGATCTGGCCGCTGCAACCCGCCAGCCCTGACGCTGACGCCGTCGTCGACGAGCAGCGCTTCAGCCCCCGCCTTCGGGTGGGGGCTCTATCGTTTCCGGAACTTCCTCTGTCATATGCCTACCGTCGCGCCCGGCCCCGGGTCTACGGTGTGGCCACCGGACCATCCCGGGCCGGCGCCCTCCCGGTCCTCCCCACGGGAGGGCCGTCGCGCGTGCAGCTACGGCAGGACGGCCCCGATCTTCCGCAGCTTTGCCCGCACGTTTAACCAGGACCGGGGACAGCTGGGGGTGCTGGGCACCGTAACCGTCTGCCCCGAGGGGGCCGTGACCCGCAGATGGTTGCCGGCGCGGCCCCGACGGACAATGACGAAACCCTGATGCCTGGTAACCGTCTGCAACATGCCTTCGATCTTTGAGTCGTTAACCCACTTCACCTTGTCCTCCGGTCGGTAAGGGTACGGCCATCAACCGGGTGTCAGCGCCTCCCGCGGCGACGCTCACTCTGCCGCTTTGCCGCGCGGCACTCCGGGCAGCGACACCCATGGTTGCGATAGGTCGCGGGTCTGCCGTGCTGCAGCGTTGGATTCCGGCCCGCTGTCAGGGCCTTGTCTAACTCGGTGCGGAACCATGGGTTGGTGCGTGCGTAACCGTGCACGTTTGCCGCAGTGATCTCGAACAGGCGGGTGACCTCCTTGAGCGAGTGTCCGCGGCGGAGGTAGGCGAGGATGCGCTTGCGGAGCTCGGCAGGCAGGATGGCCCGCCGCAGCTCCTTCCTGTACAGGCGGTCGGCGGGCCGTCGTTTCGCCCGGCATGCGTCGCAACGGCTGTACTGCGTGTGGGTGTAGGACCGGCAGTCGTGGCAGCATCGCAGCTTGAACTCGCGGTCAGGTAAGGCGCTAGTCACGGCTGCTCCTGGCTGCTGGCCGTGCCGGCGAGGCCGTCCCCTCTGACTCCGCCGGGGGTTGCGCCGCAGCTTCGGCGGCCGGGCTGTCGGCGTAGGCGATGCGCAGGCCTGGCACCTCGTAGGCGACCCGCGCGACCACCGCACGGTTCCACGAGGCCGGGAAGTCGATGTCGGGGTTCGCGGCGTGGTAGTCCGCGTCTGTGCGGTACACGAGGACGCCTGGGTCGGGCATGTCCATCAGCTGGTCGACCACTCCCTCAACGAAGGCCGCGGTGCGCGCTTCCAGGTCTTCCAGGGCGAGGCGGACTCCGTCGGGGATCGGGTACTTGCCCTGCTCCCAGTGCCGCACGGTTCGCGGCGATACGCCGAGGTGCCCGGCAAGCCAGTCCCCTGTCAGGCCGAGATACTCGCGGACCACCCTGAACTCGGCGTCCGTCATACGCTCGTCGTCCGGCATGCCAGCCGGGTCGCTGTACTGCTGAGTGTCCATCACTGCTCCAAGGGGGAAGCCCCGGCCGTCCCGGCCGGGGCAGTATTGGCGGGTCTTCCGTCAGACCGAGTCCGCCTCCTGGCGGTCCAGGTCCTCCGACATGACGCACATCTCATCCACCTCGCGGCGGAACGTTGCGATGGCCTCGTCGAGAGTCGGGTAGGTGTCGGTCTGGCTGTATCCGTTGCTGTCCCAGACACACACGGTGCGCCAGTCACGGACGACGCCGCGGACGTCATTGTCGGTCCACTCGCTCCGGTCGGCGGGGCACCAGTGACCGGCCTGGGCCTCCACGCAGGTGCGGTGTTCACCGCTGTTGCCGCAGTAGGTTCCCTGGGGGGACCAGGACACGGCGGCGGTCCCGTCGGCCAGGACGAGGCGGGTGGTGGTGGTGTTCTCGGCGTCCACGTCGTAGGTGTCGCCACCGAACAAGCAGAGGCCGTCCAGCCAGTCGGTGGGGTTCTCGGCCGCGTCCTCGGGGGTGGCAGGGATCGCGGTGTTGAGGAGGCTGGCGAGGTCGCGGCTATCGGCGATGGAGGTGATCACTTCTGGTTCCTTCCAGGTGAGGCAGGGCTGATCCCCGCCGGTTAGAGGGAGGCGATGGCGATGCGGATGCCGGCGATGGCGGCGTGGAAGACCTCGGTGGGGCTGGCCTCGCGGGACTCGCTGTAGCCGAAGCGGCAGTGGAACTGTCCGTCGACGGTGTCGAACCACAGCTTGTCGATGCAGGTGGCGAGCTTGTAGCCCTGGGAGTTGGAGATCAGCTCGCCCTGCCAGTAGGCGCCGGCGATGTTGCCCGTCTTGTAGTGGTGCAGTTCGAGGCCGGCGAGCTGGGCGGGGTTGTTGAAGTAGATGCGGTCCATGCCGTTGCGCTGCCAGCGGTTGCCGCCAACCGCGGTGAGGGTCTCGACGGTGTAGGCGATGGCCTTACGAGCCTTGCGGGCGCCGATAGCGATGCGGCGAGCGAGGGACGCGGCGTCGATGATCCACTTGCCAGCGGCCTTGGTGGCGGCGACGGCTCCGATGCGGCACCAGGTGCGGATGGTAGCGATGGTGACCTTGGCCTGGGTGGCGGCGGTGGTGGTGTTCATGGGCCGGTTCCTTCCGGTGGGGTCTGGGGCTGTCCCCTGACCACTAAGACCACTCTAACTTCCTAAAATAGGAAGCGTCAAGGGGTGGCCGGTGGCTAGTCCAGCACCCCGAGGAGCGTGTCCGGTCGACAGTGAGGGCAGGCCTCGACACCCTCGGCCAGCGCCTGCCGAGCCGCATCCTCTGGCACCCCCGCCGAGCGCTTGCCCGCATCCCAGCAGCCACCCGCGTGCACCCGCACCGGGCGCCGGCCCACGCCGATGCCGTGCTCGATCAGCCAATCCGGCGGCGAGGGCAGCTCCCGCACGGCCGCCGCCGCAGCCTGCTCCTGCTCGGCCACGACGATCCGGCGCCGCACCTCGTCGAGGTTCAGCTGCAGCCACGTCTCCAGGGTGCGGAGCCGGGGCAGGTCGGGCGGAAGATCGGACATATGTTCGATTGTAGCGCCGGACGGCTCCGCCGTTGTCGGCGCTGTACCTGACAATGAAGCCATCATCCGCGAGCACCACTACCCGCGGGGTTGCGGTTGGCTGCCGCGCTACACGGATCCGCCCCACCGGACCCCACCAGGGGACAGCGCCCGGCGGGGCGGAATCGCGTCAGCCGTCGGCCGGCTCCTGGTGTCGGACCCGGACCTTCACCGCCTGCTCGACCTTGTTGCGCGGCTCGTCGATCTCCGCCGCGTACTCGGTCACCGCAGCCTGCACCTCGGCCGCCCGGTCCCGCCACACGGCGTAGGCCTGGTCCCGGTCCGCCCGCTGCTCGTCGGTCCAGTCAACGATGGTCGGCCCGTACTCCTCGGCCAGCCGCAGCACCTCCGCGTGGGCCGCATCCGAGGCGCGCTGCGCGTTGATCAAATCGTCGGTGAGTTCGATAGCCACTCGGCGATCCTAGGCGGCCAGCCCCTGCTCGACGTGCACTGGCGCCCTCGGCTGCGCGCGTCGCTCCTCTCGCCTCTGTGGCAGGTCCCTGGCCTGCCGCGCGGCGGCAGAGATCAACAGTTACGCCCAGCCCGCGCATATGCCAGACTGCGTCAACCCGCCCCCGGCGGCCCGAAAACGGAGGGGGATCAATGACGCTGCCCGCATCCATGTTCGGCACTGAACTCCGCAAGAGACGTGAGCACTCCAAGATCTCGCTGCGCAGGTTCGCAACGCAGATCAACTACAGCCCAGGCTGGATCAGCCGGGTAGAAACCGGGCAGGCTCTGCCCACCGACGACTTCGCCCGGATCTGTGACGACGCCCTCCGGGCCAACGGACAACTGATCGCGCTCGCACAGGCTGACCAGCCGCGTTCCATCATCCTCACCCCAGCGCAGCTGCCCACCGCGACCGCCCGGTTCGCTGGCCGCTCACAGGCCCTCGACCAGCTGCACGCTCTCTCCGACAGCGCTCCACAGGACGCAGCACTCACCATCGCGATCGACGGCCCCGCCGGCGCCGGCAAGACGGCCCTGGCTGTTCAGTACGCCCACCACGTGGCCGCCCACTACCCAGGCGGCGTGCTGTACACCGACCTGCAGGGATGGGGCCTCACCGACGAGCCCCTCGACCCAGGCCACGTCCTCGAGCGTCACCTCGTCGCGTTCGGCGTGCCAGCCGAGTCCATACCCCCCGCGATCGAGGAGCGTGCAGCTTTGCTCCGTACCGTCGTCGCAGGCCGGCAGGTGCTCATGGTCCTGGACAACGCGCGCGACGCAGCGCAGGTACGCCCGCTCCTGCCAGGATCGCCAGGCTGCACGGCCCTCATCACCAGCCGCCGCAGGCTCACCGGTCTGGCTGTCAGCGCCGGAGCCCATCGAGTCGAGGTAGGCCCCATGGCACCCGGGGAGTCCGTTGCGCTCCTCCGCACCGCCATTGGCCAACTCCGCTCAGACGCGGAACCTGCCGCGCTCGAAGCTCTCGCCGAGCGCTGCGGACACCTCCCCCTGGCTCTACGCATCGCGGCCGAAACCCTCAGCCTCCGACCGCACCGGACCATCGCCGCGGCCGTCGCGGACCTGGCCGGCCAGGGACGGCTCGACGCACTCGCAGCAGACGACGACCCCTCCCTCGCCATCCGGACAGTCCTCACGTGCTCCTACCGGGCGCTGGACCCCGAAGTGGCGCGAGCCCTCCGATACCTGGGCATCCACCCCGGGCGAGTCATCCACCCCGCCACTGCCGCCGAGCTGCTGGACCGGCCACCTGCCGTCACGGAACGACTGCTGGACGCCCTCGTCGCCACGCACCTCCTCGAGGAGACCGGCCCAAGCGAATACCAGCTCCATGACCTGGTGCGCGACTATGCGGCAGAACGAGCAGCGGCTGAGGAGACCGCAGACGAGCGGCGCAAGGCCATCCGCCGGCTCGCCACCTGGTTCATGTACAGCGTCGACGCGGCTTGTTACGCCCTCGCCCCCCAGAGGCCCATCGAACTGCTGGAGAACCCGCCGCAGGACGCCCTCACGTTCAAGACCGCAGACGACGCCCGCCAGTGGTGCGATTCGGTCGAGGACCTGGTCGTCCCGCTGGTCAAGGCCGCTGCGGAACAGGGGCTGACCGCCGCATGGCAGATCCCTGCCCGGCTGTGGAACTGGCTGCTGCTCCGCAAGCCGTGGACGCTTTGGATCGCCAGCCACGAGGCGGGGCTGGCTGCCGCGACGTCCGCCGGTGACGTACAGGGCCAGGCATGGGTGGCCATGAATCTAGGGGAGGCGTACCGACAGTCCGGCCACTTTGCGCTCGCCCGGCAGCATGTGCTCGAGTCGCTGACCATCCGTCGCTCCCTCGGCGACGTTCACGGACAAGCCTGGGCGGAGACCTGCCTCGGGTTCACGGCGACGGACGAAGCGGACTACGAGACGGCCGTCGCACACTTTCGGCGAGGGTGCGACCTCTTCGCGGAAGTCGGCGACGAACACGGCCGCTACGTCGTCATGGCCAGCCTGGCCGAGGCCTCCGGATACCTGGGCGCCCCAGACGCCGACCAGCTATTCGAGACTGCCCTCGACCTCACAGAGCAGCGAGGCGACCGCTACGCCGCAGGCACGCTATGGGCACGGCGAGCAGGCGTCCAGCAAAGCAACGGCCGCCTCGACGCCGCGCTGCAGTGCCTCGACCAGAGCATCACCTATCGCCGGGACGCTGACGACGAGTGGGGCATCGCCGACGCGCTCGACCGCCGCGGCCAGATCCTGAGCGACCTCGGCCGCAGCGACGAGGCCTGCAGGTCCTGGGAGGAGGCGCGCAGCGCATTCGAGCGCCTCGGGGACCCGCGTGCCACCTACCTCGCCGACCGCCTCAGCAGCCGGTGAACGCGTTACGGATCCTGTCCATCGCCGCCTGGGCGTCCACCGACCGCGCGATACGGACCGGTGGGCGCCCATCGGTGATGCTGCTCATCTCCGGCGGGAAACCGCGGTCGTCGATAAGGGTCCGTCCCCGGCAGTGCCCCGCGAGCTCGACCAGGATCTGCTTCTCCTCGTACTCGGCGAGGCTGGGGTCCAGCATGATTGCCGCGGCGAGGGGGTCGTGCATGAGGCAGCCGTGCTGCCCCATCAGCTGGGTGTAGATCCCGACGTAAGTGTCGAGGATCCTGGTCGCGAACTGCGCAGCCGGCGTCTGTGCAGCGGCGACCGCGTCGAGCCAGGCCTTGTCAGCCCAGGCACGCGCGGTCACGTCCATCGGTATGACCGTCATCCTGAAACCGGCGCGGAACACCTCCTCGCCCGCCTCCGGGTCATGCCCCGTGTTGGCGTCGGCCCACGCGGTCAGGTTGCCGGGGACCCGGATCGCGCCGCCCATGTACACCACATGCCGCAAGAGACTGGGTAGGGCCGGTTCCAGCCGGAGCGCGAGCGCCAAGTTGGTAAGTGGTGCCAGGCACAGCAGCGTCACCTCCCCGGGGCGCTGTCGGGCCAGCCGCACGATCTGCTCGGCAGCGCTCTCCTGCGTCGGCTGCCGCTGGGACGCCGGCCCCGCCTGCCCGCCCAGGCCGTCCGGTCCGTGTACGAACTCGGCGGTGGCGAGAGGCTGCTGCAGCGGCTTCGGGGCGCCGATGGCGACGGGCACGGCCGTGAGGCCGGCGACGTCGAGGATTCGCAGCGCGTTCGCGGCAGAGACCTCCGTGGGCACGTTGCCGTGGATCGTGCCGAGTCCCAGGATCTCCACGTTCCTCTGGGCCGCCAGGAACAGGATTGCCCAGGCGTCGTCGACACCGGGGTCCGTGTCGATGAGAACTGGGAAGCGCGGGCTACTGGGCACCATCGGGACCTCCGGATATCTGCGGTTGGCCGGAAGTCTCGCCCGTGGCTGGCGGGCAGCGCTAGGTGTTTCGTGTGTTGCGCAACACGTAAACACTGGTGCAGACGTTGGCGGGTGATGAAGATTGCGTGAAGGGACACCACCCGTCCCTAGGGCCACCTGTCTGTCTCGCAGCGGCGGCAGCGAGGCAGGCAGAGGTGCCCTTCGCTGAGCAAATCTTTCAAGCAGGGCCGTGATGCTTCAAGCGTCAACCGTGCGGAGTGTCCCGGTAGTTGTCAGGGCCTCACACGGGGTGTGAAGAGTGCGTGTGCATAAATGCGCTGACCGTCTGTTGAAACAGGCATATGCCCGGCAGGATGGACGCATGGTTCGGTTGGCTGAAACCGAACCCTGAGGAATGGCGCTACGGGAGCAGGTTGCGGACCGGGATGCGGAGGGCCTGAGCGATGCGAAGCAGGTGGCTGAACTTGGCATCCCCGGTGCCGTGCTCGATCCGCTGCACGGTGGAGCGGTCGATCTCGGCGAGCTCGGCCAGCCGCTCCTGAGTCAGATTCTCATGGAGTCGCGCTACGCGGACCCGGTCGCCTAGCCCGAGCAGGGCGTCGCGGATCCACTGAGGTTGTTCGGCTGGCACCCCGCAAGGTCAGCCGATCAAGATCCACTTGTCAGCAGCAGAATAGCGGCATTGTTCGATCAAGGTGCCGCTCATTGAGGTAGGAAGCAGGGGTGGCCCTCTTCCGCCGCTTGCATGTCGGCACCGAGACAGGGCGCCCCCTCGGCGGTGGCCGGCATGTGAGGCGCGGCCTCCCCGGAGTTGCATCCGGGGAGGCCAGGGCGCTGCCAGCGGGGGAGGTCGTGGGAGATTATTGGGAGATGGGAGACCCGGCTGAACACCCTGCGAACACCCCTCGTATCCCGCTGAGCGCGCGACCGTGGGGCCCCTGAGCTGGGCTTTTATGCAGGCAGAAACCCGTCAGCTCGGCGGATGCACCGGGACGCCGCCATCTACACGATCTTCGAAGGGACCAGCGAGATCCAGCGGCTGGTCATCGCCCGCACGATCTCCGGCATGCCGATCCGCTGACGGCAGCCGGCCCCCCCGGCCACGGATGCCCCGCCCCCAACGCGGGGCATCCGTGTCACAACCCCGCAACGCGGGCTTCCGCCGGGTCCGCGAACAGTGATCATGGCTTGATGCGTACACACCACACAGCCGTGATGACCCTCACCGGTGCCGTACTGCTGGCCCTCACCGGGTGCGGCAGTGGCGGCGGCCGGACCATCGAACCCACGCCCCCGCCCGGCGGATACGTGACGGCCCCGGCCGGCGGCCACGTCCTGGGCGGCTCCCCGAGCCCCACGCCGTGCCCGACGCCCACGCCGACCGCCACCGCCACCCCCACTGCCTCCGCCACGCCCTGCGGGTCCACGCGCACCCCCAGGGCCACCTCGAAGAGCAGCTCCAGGCCGGGCGGCACCAAGGGCGCCACCACGCCGGCCAGGAAGGCCACCAAGCGGCCCTGACACCCTCAGCCGCGCAGCAGCCGGTCCAGGGCCCGGGCGAAGAGCAGGCGCCCCGCCGCCGCCACGGCCGGGCCGAGGACCCGGGGTACACCGAACGGCCGCAGGTCCTCACTCCAACGGACCTCACAGCCCCCGCCGGGCAGCGGACGCACCTCGATCTCCGCCCAGCCCCGGACAGCCCGGCCGCGTTTCTCCAGCCGCACGGCGCCCGGACGGCCCTCTTCGGGCGGCTGCCAGCGGACCACTTCCATCCGGTCGTCGAACGTGAGCCTCCCCACACCGGTCCGCGCCGTGAAGACCGTTCCCACCCGGTTGGGCGGTGGCGTGTCGACCACCGTCCGTGTCAGCGGCACCTGCGCGCCGTGCCGTTCCCAGTCGGTGAGCCTGCGCCAGGCCTCCGCCGGGGCCAGGGGAGTACGGCGGACGATCCGGATTCCGGGCATGAACGCATCGTAATCGGGCAGAAGCTCACTGAACTCCCGCTCGAATACGGGTTCCCTATCGCAGTTGTGATCAGTAATACTCCTCGCCACCGTGGATCGCGGAACCGACCGGGTGACCACCGGCCCTCCGCCCCACACAGCGAGGAGGTGCGCCATGTGCTCCCACCAGCCCCCCTGCCCCAGCGCCGACAGCGCCGACCGTGACGCGGCCCGTGTGATCGTCTCCCACCCCGAACAGGGCTGGAGCCTGCTCTGCAACGGCGCCGTCGTCTTCGACGACACCGGCGAGCTGCTCCCCGACGGCCGAACGGTGGCGCCCCACCGCCCGGCCCCCGCCCTGGTCTGAGAGGAGGCCCCATGCGCCAGCAGCTGATCCGCAAGCCCGTGCCGAAGCCGGCCCCGAGGGAACTGGACCTGCGCACCCCGTCGGGCAGACCCCTCCCGTACTGACGGGAGCCCCGCCCTGACACCGCCCACCGGCCGGGACACCGGTCCCGTTCAGCCGGTGGGCGTCTGCGCCCCGCCCCGGAACGCCGACTCGTACGCGGCGTCGCCGATCGCCGCGCGTGCCTGCCGCTCGCCCGCGTCCCGCAGGGCGGTCAGCGAGGGCGAACCCATCTGCGGCCGGCCCACCGTGCGCCACCAGGCGTGCCCGTTGCCCAGCAGCCGGGCGGCCAGCTCGCCGTCGCCCAGCCCCGCCACGGCCGTGGCCAGCAGGTCCAGGCCCAGCGCGATGCCCAGGCGGTCACCGAGCAGCCGCTTGCCGGACAGCATCGACCGGACGTGCCGGGCGGCCGCGTCGTGCCGGTCCAGACCCAGCGCCGCCACCGCCAGGACGTAGTCGGCGTACGCGCACAGCCAGCGTTCGCCCAGCTCCTCGCAGGCCTCGCGCAGCCCGCCCGCCTCCTCGGTCGCGTCCTGGAACCGGCCCAGGTCGCACAGCGCGTACGAGGTGACCAGCCGGCACAGCAGCCAGCCGGCGCCGTCGGGGCGGCCGCCGTGGCCCGCCCGGGCCCCCGGCCCGGCCAGCTCCAGGGCCCGGCGCGGGTCGCCGGGCATCAGCACCGCCGCGCCCACCAGGTAGGCGGCCCGCAGCTCCCGCTCCGGGTCGGCCAGCCGGGCCGCGACCGCCGTGCACCGTTCGCCGTAGTCCGCGGCCGCCTCCATGTCCCCCTGGAGCAGGCAGGTCGCGCCCAGGGCCCACAGCGCCTGCGCGTACGCCGGCCCGGTCTTCGCCGCCCCCTCCAGGGCCCGCTCCAGGAAGGTCCGGCCCTCACGGACGTGCCCGCAGCAGAACCACAGGAACCACAGCGCCCCGGCCATCTCCACGGCGGCCGCGGGATCGGAGCCGAGCAGGTGCTCCAGCGCGGCGCGCAGCTGCATGTGGTCGGCGGTCATCCGGCGGTGCCAGTCGAGCTGGCGGGGGCCCATCCAGCCGCGGTCGGCCGCCTGGGCGAGCTGGGCGTACCAGTGGGCGTGCCGGTCGGTGACCGTCCGCACCTCGCCCAGCTCCGCGAGCCACCCGTGGCCGAACTCGCGGACGGTGTCGAGCATGCCGTACCGGGGGGCGGAGCCCGGGCGGTCCAGCCGGCGCACCACCGACTTGGCCGCCAGCGAGTCCAGCAGCTCCTCGACCCGGTCGGCCCGCAGCGGGCCGCCGGAGCACACGGCACGGGCCGCGGACAGGTCGAAGTCCCCGGCGAACACCGACAGCCGGGCCCACAGCAGCCGCTCCAGCGGCTCGCACAGCTCGTGGCTCCAGCCGATCGCGGTGCGCAGGGTCCGGTGCCGGGGCGCCAGCCCGGCCCGGCTGTCGGACAGCACCTCCAGCCGGGCGTCGACCCGCCGGGCGAGCTCTTCCACGGTCCACAGCCGCAGCCGCGCACCGGCCAGTTCCAGGGCCAGCGGGATGCCGTCCAGGCGGCGGCAGAGCCCTGCGGCCACCTCGGTGCGGACCGGGTCGGCGAAGACGGCCGCGGTTTCCGGCGAGGCGGCCAGGGCGCGGTCCCGCAGCAGGACGAGGGCGTCGCTGTCCGGCCCGTCGGCAGGCAGCGGCCGGACCTCGACCAGGGTCTCGCCGGGGCAGCCGAGCGGCTCCCGGCTGGTGGCCAGCACGGTCAGGCCGGGGGCGGACTGGAGGAGCTCGCCGGCGAGGTGCCGGCAGGCGGCCACCAGGTGCTCGCAGGTGTCCAGGACGAGCAGCAGCTCCTTGTCGGCCATCCAGGCGCACAGCTCCTCGTCCGCGGCGCCGGTGTGTTCGGCCAGCCCGAGGGCGTGCGCCACGGTGGCGGTGAGCAGGCGCGGATCCCGCAGCGGGGAGAGCTCGACCCACCAGACGCCGTCGTGCGGGGGGCGGGTCCGGCCGGCGGCGGCCCCCGCGGCGCGCCGGGCGAGCCGGGACTTGCCCACGCCCCCCACCCCGGTGAGGGTGACCAGCCGGCGGCGCGGCAGCAGATCGTCGAGCAGGCTGAGCTCCTGCTCGCGGCCGACGAAGGCGGCCGTCTCCGGCGGTAGGTTCCCCAGATTCCCCAGCACGGCGTCAGAGTCTGGCTCAGATGAGCCGTCGGCACCGTCCCCATGACCGTTGTTGACCGGATTCTGGGTGATCATCGCCGTGTGTTGCGCGGGCGGTGGCCGAACGGCACCTCTTCGGACCGGATCCGAATGCCTTTGACCGGCCTCAGCGGACCAGGACCACCCGGCGCTCGGCGGAGAAGGAGCCCCAGCCGCCGTCCGGCAGCCGGGCGCGCAGTTTCAGCTGCCAGACGGTGCCGGGGGGTTCGGCGACCGTCAGCCGGTGCTCGGTGCGGCCGCCGACGGCGGCGCCCTCGCCGAACTGGATCACCGTCGTGGGCCGTCCGTCGACGTGCAGTTCGTAGGTGCGGGTCTCGTGGCCGGTGTCGGGCGGGAGCCAGGACAGGGTCACCGTGCCGGGGCCTGCGGTCGCGGTGAAGTCGGCCGGGGCGGTGCCGGGGCCCGGGCCGTCGGCCGGTTCGGTGGTGACGTCCACCGGAGGGCTGTCGGGGGAGGAGTTGTCGGCGCCGTCCCGGGCCCGGACGGTGAAGGTGTACACGGTGTCGGGCCGCAGGCCGGTCAGCCGGGTGCCGGTCTCGGTGCCGGCCACCGAGTGGATGCGCACGCCGTCCCGGTAGACGTCGTACGCCGTGACGCCGGAGTCGTCGGTGGCGGCGGACCAGGACAGCCGTACGGTGCGGGGGCCGGCCGGGCTGCCCGCCGCGCTCGCGGGGGCGGTGGGCGGGCGGTGGTCCAGGGGGAGGTCCGCGGGGGTGGTCACCGCGGCCGGCGAGCTGGGGGCGGAGAGGTTGCCGGCAGCGTCCCGGGCCCGGACGGTGAACTCGTACCGGGTCCGCGGGGCGAGCCCGGGGACGTCCAGCATGTGCTTGTCCGCGGGCAGTTCGCGGACCAGCCGGCCGCCCTGGAACACCAGGTGGACGGTCACTCCGTCGGCGTCGGCGGGCGGGTCCCACATGACGTGCGCGGAACCGGCGCTGCCGGCCTGCGCGGTGAGGCCGGCCGGTGTGGGCGGCGGTTCGGTGTCGGCGCGGGCGCAGCCGGTGGAGCCGGCCAGGGCGGCCGCGGCGGCCAGCACGAGGAGCGGTGCGGGCGGGCGGAAGGCTGCCCGCCGGCGCCTGCCGGGCCGGGTTCGGGCCGGTGTGGCGAAGCGTCGCACGGCCCCACCTCCTCCGCCTTGCCGCAGAATGGTCTGGACCTTTATGGCACGTGCTGCGGGCGCCCGGCAAGACCCCGGACCCGGAGCGGCCGTCATGACCGAGTTCGTGATCTTCCGACCCCTTCTGGCATTATTGCGACTCGTTCGCAACAACTGATGATCATGAATAGCAGGGATGTGCTCAGCATGACGGCCCGTACGGTACGCGGAGCGGCCGCGGTGACGCTGGCCACCGCACTCACAGCGGCCGCGGCGGCCTGCTCCGCGCCCTCTCAGGGCGGCACGGGCGGAACCGGCGCGGCGGACTCCGCGGTCGTCGGCATAGCCAGCGAACCCGAGACCCTCAGCCCGCTCCTGGGCTACGGCAAGGACGGCAACTCCAAGATCTTCGACGGTCTGCTCACCCACGACGCGGACATGAAGCTCAAGCCCGCCCTCGCCGCCGCCCTCCCCGAGGTCTCCGCCGACGGACTGACCTACACCTACCGCCTCCGCAAGGGCGTGAAGTTCAGCGACGGGGCACCCTTCGGCGCCAAGGACGTGGTCTTCACCTACCGGACCATCCTCGACCCCGGGACCAACAACCCCTCCCGGACCGAACTCGACGCTATCGGCGGAGTCGAGGCGCAGGGCGAGGACACCGTCGTCTTCCGGCTCAAGTACCCCTACGCGCCGTTCGCCGAGCGCACCGTCCTGCCCATCGCCCCCGAGCACCTCGCTGGCCGGCAGGACGTCAACACCGGCGCCTTCACCACCGCGCCGGTCGGCACCGGGCCGTACGTCCTCACCGCCTGGTCCAAGGGCGAGAAGCTCTCCTTCAAGGCCAACCCCGGCTACTGGGGCGGCGAACCCGCCGTGAAGAAGTTCACCATGGTCGTCATCAAGGACGACGACGTGCGCGCCACCCGGCTGCGCTCCGGCGAACTCGACGCGGCCATCCTGCCGCCCAACCTCGCCAAGGGCTTCGCCGGCGACAAGGGCCGCCGCACCTTCGCCGCGAAGACCTTCGACTACCGCACCGTCACCCTGCCCACCCACCACCCGGTCACCGGCGACACGGCCGTCCGGCAGGCCCTCGACGTGGCCGTGGACCGCGGGGCCATGGTCAAGGGCCTCCTCGACGGGGCCGGCAAGCCCGCCTACGGCCCGGTCCCCACCGACAGCCCCTGGTTCACCGCGGGCACCGAGCGGACGCACGACCTCGGCAAGGCGAGGAAGATCCTCGACGACGCCGGGTGGAAGCCCGGCGAGGACGGCATCCGCACCAAGGACGGCGTCCGCGCCTCCTTCCCCCTCTGGTACACCTCCGGCGACAAGATCCGCCAGGACCACGCCCTCGCCTTCGCCTCCGACGCCAGGAAGGCCGGCATCGAGGTGAAGACCGAAGCCGGCACCTGGGAGGTCATCGAGCCGCGGATGAAGACCGACGCCGTCCTCGCCGGCGGCGGCTCCCCGGCCGACCCCGACTTCGACCAGTACCTGCTGCTCACCTCCTCACTCGGCGGCGACGGCTTCAACAACATGGCGTGGTACGACAACCCGGCCGTCGACCGCGCCCTCGAGGACGGCCGCCGCAGCGGCGACCCGGCCAGCCGCAAGGCGGCCTACGACACCGTCCAGCGGGAACTCGTGAAGAACCCCGGCTACGTCTTCCTCACCCACATCGACCACCTCTACGTCGTGAACGACAAGTGGACCGGAACCTCCACCCAGGTGGAACCGCACGACCACGGCCTCGGCTCCGGCCCCTGGTGGAACGTCGAGACCTGGAAGCCGAAGAAGTGAGCACCCGCCCCCGCACCCGGGGCGGACCGCCCTGGGCGGCGATGGCACGGATGACCGGGCGGCGGACCCTGTTCGCCGCCCCCGTCCTGCTCACCGTCACCCTCGGCGTCTTCGCGGTCGCCGCCGCCTCGCCGTTCGACCCGGTCAAGGCCTACGCGGGCACCGCCGGACTCACCGCCTCCCAGGCCGAACTCGACCAGCTCCGCGCCAACCTGGGCGCCGACCGGCCCCTGCTCACCCGCTGGTGGGACTGGCTCACCTCGGCCCTCCGCGGCGACCTCGGCGACTCCGCGATCATGCGGCAGCCGGTGGCCGACGTGATCACCGAACGGCTCGGCTGGTCCGTGCTGCTCGCGGCGACCGCCTTCGCCGCGGCCGTGCTGCTCGGCACCGCCCTCGGCGTGCTCGCGGCCCGCCGCCCCGGCGGATGGTTCGACCGCTGCACGACCTCCCTCGCGTACACCCTGGAGGCCGCGCCCGCGTTCTGGCTCGGACTGCTCGCCATCTGGTTCTTCTCCGTCCGGCTCGGCGTCCTGCCCTCCGGCGGGCTCACCGACGCCGGCAGCGACACCGTCACCGCCGGCCAGGTCGCCCGCCACCTCGTCCTGCCCGCGCTGGTCCTGGCCGTCTCCCAGCTGCCGTGGTTCTACCTGTACGTCCGCCAGGGCGTGGCCGACGCGCTCGCCGAGGACCCGGTGCGCGGCGCCCGGTCCCGCGGACTGTCCGGCCGTACCGTCCTGCTCGGCCACGGACTGCGCGCCGGCATGCTGCCCATGCTCACCCTGATCGGCTCCCGGGTGCCCGAGTTGATCACCGGTGCGCTGCTGGTGGAGACGGTGTTCAGCTGGCCCGGCATAGCCGCCGCCACCGTCCAGGCCGCCACCTCGGTGGACTTCCCGCTGCTGGCCGCGCTGACCGTGCTCGCCACCGCCGCCGTCCTGGCGGGCAACCTGCTCTCCGACCTGCTCTACGGGCTGGCCGACCCCCGGGTGGGCTTCGATGGCTGACACCGTCTGGCGGCCCGCCGGCCGCACCCGCGAGCTGCGCTCCACCCGCGCCCTGCGGGTGCGCACCGCCGCCGCGGTGACGCTGATCGTGGTCGCCGCCGTCCTGCTGGTGCCGCCGGTCGTCCGGCTCGACCAGCAGGCCGTCGACCTCACCGCGAAACTGCTGCCGCCGTCCTGGGCGCACCCCTTCGGCACCGACGACGTGGGCCGCGACCTGCTGCTCCGCTGCGTCTACGGACTGAGGGTGTCCCTGCTGGTCGGGCTGGTCGCCGCAGCCGTCGCCACCCTGATCGGGACCGTCGTCGGGGCCGCCGCGGCGACCCTCGGCGGCTGGACCGACCGCCTGGTGATGCGGGTGGTCGACACCCTCTCCGCCATCCCGCACCTGCTGCTGGGCATCTTCATCGTGGCCCTGTTCCGGCCCGGGATCTGGCCCGTCGTGGTGTCGGTGGCCCTCACCCACTGGCTCTCCACGGCCCGCATCGTCCGCGCCGAGGTGCTGTCGCTGCGCGCCCGGCCGTTCGTCGACGCGGCGATCTCCGGCGGGGCCTCGCGCCTGCGGATCGCCGTCCGGCACCTGGTGCCGGCCGTCCTGCCGCAGGCCGGGCTGGCCGCCGTGCTGATGGTCCCGCACGCCATGTGGCACGAGTCGGCGCTGTCCTTCCTGGGCTTGGGCCTGCCGGCGCACCAGGCCAGCCTCGGCGGCCTGGTGCAGGCCGGCCGCGGTTCGCTGCTCGCCGGCGACTGGTGGCCCAGCCTCTTCCCCGGCCTGCTGCTCGTCGTGCCCACCCTGGCCATCGCGGGCCTCGCCGGCGCCTGGCGCGACCGCCTGAACCCCCGCCGCCGCTCGGAGCTGACCCTGTGAACCGCCGCAGCGCCCCCGGCACCGCCGGTGCCGCGACACCGCCGCCCGTGCTCGACGTCGACGGGCTGTCCGTCCGGTTCCGGATGCCCGGCGGCCGGTACGTGGCCGCCGTCAGCGACGCCACGTTCCGGCTGGGGCCCGGGGAGTGCCTGGCCCTGGTCGGCGAGAGCGGCTGCGGCAAGTCCGTGCTGGCCTCCGCCCTGCTCGGACTGCTGCCCGGGAACGCCGAGACCGCCGGCAGCGCCCGCCTCCCCGACGGCCTCGACCTGCTGACCGCCGACGAGCGCACCCTCGCCCGCACCGTGCGGGGCCGCCGCATCGGGCTGGTGCCGCAGAGCCCGGCGGCACACCTCACCCCCGTCCGGACCGTCCGGGCGCACCTGGAGGAGACCGTCCGCGCGCTGGTCCGGACCCGGCCCGGCCCGGAGACCCCGGCCGGCGGCCGCGGCGCCCGCCGGACCAGGCTCCGGGACGCCGCCGAAGCCGCCGCCGGCCGGGCCGCGTTCCCCGCGACGCACCTCGACCGGTACCCCCACGAACTGTCCGGCGGACTCGCCCAGCGGGCCGCCACCGCCCTGGCCCTCGTCGGGGACGCCCCGCTGCTGCTCGCCGACGAACCCACCACCGGGCTCGACCGCGAGCTCGTCGACCGCACCGTCGACGAGCTGCGCGCCCACACCCGCGCGGCCGGCCGGGCGCTGCTGATGATCACCCACGACCTCGCGGCCGCCCACCGCATCGCCGACACCGTCGCCGTCATGTACGCCGGCCGGATCGTCGAGACCACCCCCGCCGGGACCTTCTTCGGCGCGGACGGCCCCCGCCACCCGTACGCCCGGGGCCTCCTCGACGCCCTGCCCGAACGGGCCTTCACCCCGATCCCGGGCAGCCCGCCCGAACTCGGCGCCCTGCCCCCCGGCTGCGCCTTCGCCCCCCGCTGCGACCGCGCCGACGAGCGGTGCGCCGCCCTGCCCGCCCTCACCGAAGGGGTGGCCTGCCACCATGCTTGAGCTGCACGGCGTCACCGCCGGCTACGAACGGGGCCGGCCCGTCTTCCGCGGGGCCGACCTCACCCTCCGCCCGGGCGAGTCCCTGGGACTGCTCGGCCCCAGCGGCTGCGGCAAGTCCACCCTCGCCAGGGTCGCCGCCCTGCTGCACCGCCCCGACCACGGCACCCACCGGATCGACGGCACCCCCGTCACCCGCTACCGGCACCGCGCCCCCCGCCGGCTCCGCACCTCCGTCGGCGTCGTCTTCCAGCAGCCCCGCCTCGCAGCCGACCCGCGGCTGCGCCTGCACGAGATCATCGCCGAACCGCTGCGCGCCACCGGCCGCCGCACCGCCGCCCAACTCCGCGACGTAACCGCCGAGTCGGCCGACCGGGTCGGACTGGGCCCGGACCTGCTCGGCCGCCGCCCGCACGAGGTCAGCGACGGCCAGCTCCAACGGGCCTGCCTGGCACGGGCGCTGGTGCTCGGGCCCCGCTGGCTGGTCTGCGACGAGATGACCGCGATGCTCGACGCCTCCACCGCCGCCGCCCTGGTGGGCGTGGTCGAGGAGTACCGCGACCGCACCGGCGCCGGCCTGCTCGCCGTCGGCCACGACCCCGTACTGCTCGGCCGCTGGTGCGACCGCACGGTGCACTGGAACGAGATCGTCAAGCCCTGAAGCGGCGTCACGCACCGTCAACACCCGTACGGCGGACACGTCGTGCGTCCACCCGGCCCTCCCGCTGCGCCACGATGGCGCGGCACAAGGAGGTCGGTTCCGATGGTGATTTCCCTCTCCGTGGTCGTCCTGCTCCTCGTCCTGGCGTGGATCTTCCTGCGCGGCGGCGGCCTGAAGGTCTCCCACGCCCTGGTCTGCGTCCTGCTCGGCTTCCATCTGGCGGGCACCAGCATGGCCACGACCCTGCACGACGGACTCGCCGCGACGGCCGCGGTGGTCGGCGGCCTCAGGCCCTGACGGGCCGGCCGCCGCACTGGACACCTCCGGCGGCCGGCCCTACGGTCTGCACACCATCCGACGCACCGTCAGATGGTGTGACGCGCGGAGCTGGTGACCATGGTGCGAAGAGCGCTGGACCGCGCCGCGATCCCGGCGCTGGCCGTCCTCGCGGTGCTGTCCCTGGTCCTCATGGCGCACGCCGACGGCATCCCGAAGGCCGCCGGCCACCGCCTCGTCAGCCAGTACGACGGACGGCCCGCCGCACCGGCGCCGCTGACCGGTGACACCCCGCCGCAGCACCCGTACCTCGCGCCGAACGGCCGCAGCGGCATGCACTCGGACGCGGGCGGCAGCGGCACCTCGCCGTGGGCCGGCCCGCTCGGCCGGGACCCGGAGGTGACCAGCCGGCGGATCGCCGCGCTCGGCGGCGAGTGCGCCACAGTCACCTTCGACTCGGGCGGCCGGCTGGTCACCGTCTGCGGCACCCTCGCCGGGTTCGAGGTCCGGCTGCTGGACCCGCGCACCCTGGCCACGCTCGCGGAACACGACCTCCCGCA
The DNA here is from genome assembly GCF_042900645.1 of Streptomyces sp. NPDC012888. Taxonomy (NCBI): domain Bacteria; kingdom Bacillati; phylum Actinomycetota; class Actinomycetes; order Kitasatosporales; family Streptomycetaceae; genus Streptomyces; species Streptomyces sp. NPDC012888. Next base: position 176,209 of record NZ_JBIBBM010000005.1, read on the forward strand.
GCGCTCCTCCACGGTCGAGGCCCTCACCACCCTCGACCCCTCGAAGATCCTCAAGGACACCTCGGGCGGCGCCTACTTCTACCTCGACGACCGGGACCGGGCCGTGCTCGCCGACTCCCGCGGGCACATCCTCCGGCTGGCACACGCACAGGGTGCGGACGGGGGCTGGCGGTTCACCGTGGAGGACGACTGGGACCTCACCGGGGTCGTCCCGCACGACTGCGCCGGCTGGACCGACCCGCGGCCGGACGGAGCATGCGATCCGGTCACCTCGGTGATGCCCGACTGGGACGGCCGCATCTGGTGGGTCACCCGGCAGGGCCGCGTGGGCACCGTGGACCCGGCGACCGGGACGGTCCGCCACGTCCGGCTGACCGGGGAGGAGATCCAGAACTCCTTCTCAGTCGCCCGGGACGGCGTGTCCATCGTCTCCGACCACGCCCTCTACGGCTTCCGCACCGCCCCGGACGGCACCCCGCAGGTGCAGTGGCGCGAGGCCTACGACCGCGGCACCGGCACCAAACCCGGCTCGGTGAACCAGGGTTCGGGCACCACCCCCGACCTGTTCGGCCAGGCCGACGGTGATGGCGACGGCTACGTCGCCATCACCGACAACGCCGACGACCGCATGAACGTCCTCGTCTACCGCCGCGGCGCGGAGGTGCCCGCCGGACGGCGGCTGGTGTGCAAGGTGCCCGTCTTCGGCCCCGGTGCCTCCACCACCGACAACTCCCTCGTCAGCTGGGGCAACAGCCTGGTCGTCGAGAACAACCACGGCTACGAGAACCCCACCAGCGTGTTGCTCGGCAGGAGCGTCGTCGGCGGGGCCACCCGCATCGACGTCCGCGCCGACGGCAGCGGCTGCGACACCGTCTGGCACAGCCCGGTCCGCTCACCCTCCACGGTCCCCAAGCTGTCCACCGCCAACGGACTGCTGTACTTCTACGAGAAGGAACCCCACCCCTGGGGCATCGACGCCTGGTACCTCACCGCCGTGGACTTCCGCACCGGCGAACGCCGCTGGAGGCGGCTGACCGGCACCGGCCCGCTGTACGACAACAACTGGGCGCCGATCACCCTCGGCCCCGACGGCACCGCCTACGTCGGCGTCCTCAACGGCATCGTCGCCGTCCGCGACGGCCGTCCCGCGGCCGGGCATGCCCCCGCCCGCTCCGGGTAGGCGCCCCGCGAGGCGCGGGGGCCCGGGGTGAGAGCGAGGAGTACGGCATGTCCACCGACGCGATCGTGATGCTGAGGGAGGACCACAAGCAGCTGCGGAAGCTGATGCGGGACTACCGGGCGGCCCTCGCCGCCGAAGCGGCGGACCCCGCCGCCGACACCGACACCGGCACCAAGGGCGACGTCGTCGACGACTTCCTGCACGCGCTGACCGTCCACAGCTACGTCGAGACCGAGGGCGTGTACCCCCGGGTCCGCGACCTGCTGCCCGAGACGGAACCCGAGATACTCCGCTTCAAGGAGGAGCACCACCTCGCCGGGCTGCTCTCCAAGGAGCTCGTCGCCCTGCGCGCCGACGACGAGGCCTTCGACGCCAAGGCATCGGTCCTGATGGACGCGGTCGAACGGCACATCGCCGCCGAGGAGGAGGACTGGTTCCCCCGGGTCCGCGCCGGCGTCGGCCGCAAGGAGCTCCAGTCCATCGGAGTGCTGATGAACGACCTCCGCGAACGGGCGCCGCAGCGTCCGCACCGCGCCCTGCTGCAGAAGCTCACCGACGCGATCACCGGCTAGGCGGAGAGGAGCGCGGTAGCACTGCGTCACCGCCCGTCACAGGGTGCGAGCCGGGGCATCGCGGGCCGCGCGGCGGGTAGCCGCACCCCCGTGGCGGCGTGCCCGGCCGCCCGTCCCGCACCTCCAGGGAGCACCCATGCAGCAGCGCAACCACGACGGGTCGCACTGGCTGGACGGCGTACGCCGGCCCGCCCGCCCGGCGCTCGACCACGACCTCGACGCCGAGGTCGTGGTGGTCGGGGCCGGCATCGCGGGCCTCGCCACCGCCTGGGAGCTGGCCGCCGCCGGCCACGAGACCGTCGTCCTGGAGGCCGACCGGATCCTCTCCGGCACCACCGGCGGCACCACCGGCAAGCTGACCGCCCTGCACGGGCTGCACTACGAACGGCTCGCCCGTACCGCGGGCACCGAGGCGGCCGAACTGTACGCCGCCTCCCACCAGGACGCCATGGAGCGCGCGACCGCGCTGGCCGGCCGGCTCGGCATCGACGCCGAGTTCGAGCGCCGGCCCGCCGTCACCTACGTCCGGGAGGGCGAAGCGGTCCGCGAGATCCGCGCGGAGACCGCGGCCGCCCGGGCCGCCGGACTCGACGCACACTTCGTCACCGAGACCGGGCTGCCCTTCCCCGTGGCCGGCGCGGTCCAGGTGCCCGACCAGCTCCAGTTCCACCCCGGCGCCTTCCTCACCGGGCTCGCCGACGCCTTCACCGCGGCCGGCGGGCGGATCTACGAGGGGACCAGGGTCACCGGCGTCGAGGAGCACGCCCGCATCCGGATCGACACCGCCACCGGACCGGTGGTCCGGGCCGGTGACGCCGTGATCGCCACCCACTTCCCGCCCTTCGGACCGGTCTCCCTGATGGTCCGGCTCACGCCCCGCCGCGAGCTGGTCGTCGCCTCCCCGGTGCCGGCCGCGGCCGACCCGCAGGGCATGTACCTGACCCGGGAGGAGCGGACCCGCTCGGTGCGCACCGCCCCCTGGCCCGCCGACCCGGCCCGCCGCCTGCTGATCGTGGCCGGCGAGGCCTTCCGGCCCGGCGAGGGTGACCCCGCCGAGGGCTGGGACCGGCTGGAACGCTGGGCCCGCGCCTGGTTCCCGGACTTCGGCAGCACCGGCGACGTGCTGCGCTGGGCCGCGCAGGACATCGACTCCGCCGACCACCTGCCCTACGTCGGGCACCTCCACCCCGGTACCCAGCACGTGTACGTGGCCACCGGCTTCGGCGGCTGGGGGCTCACCGGCGGCCTGATGGCCGGACGGCTGATCGCCGCCCACGTCCACGGCGGCCCCCGCCCGGCCTGGACCGAACTGTACGACCCGCGCCGGCTGACGCCCGTCCGCGGGCTGCCGGACCTGGTCGGCTCGCAGGCCGGGGTCGCCTCCCACTACCTCGGCGACCGGATGCACCTGCCCGGCCCGGACGCCGTCCGCGACCTGCCGCCCGGCGGCGGGATCGTCGTGCGGGACCACCGGCACCCGCTGGCCGTCCACCGGGACGACGCCGGCGAGCTGCACTCCGTGTCCGCCCGCTGCACCCACATGGGCTGCCTGGTCGCCTACGACGACGCCGAACAGGTCTGGGAGTGCCCCTGCCACGGCTCCCGGTTCACCCCCGACGGCACGGTCCTCCACGGCCCGGCCACCGGCCCGCTGCCCGCCGAACCGCTGCACGCGCGGGACGCCGAGCACGCCGACCACACCGAGCAGGCTGAGCACGGAGGGCATGCCGGCCGCCACGCGCCGTGACCGCGGGCGGGCCGGGGTCAGGCGCCTGCCGGGACGGGCGGCGACGCTTCCGCGCCAGACGCGGCACCGGCCGGCAGGGGCGGATTCGAGCCGGACGGCAGCCAGCCCGCCATCACCGCGAGGATCCCCGCCTCGAACCGGCTGCGCGCGTCCAGCCGCCGGAGCAGGCCCGCCACGATCCGGCGCGCGCTGCGCGAGGAGATGCCCAGCCGCTTGGCGACGGACTCGTCGGTGTGCCCCTCGGCGAGCAGCCGCAGCACCTCCTGCTCCCGCCGGGTCAGCTCGCCCGCGTCCGCCGGCTTCGCACCGGTACCCGGCTCGCCGAAGGGCTGCGACACGGCCCAGGTCTGTTCGAACAGCGCGCACAGCGCCACCAGCAGGCTCTCCTCGCGCAGCACCAGCGCCGCCCCGCGGGCGTCGCTGACGTCCATCGGCAGGACCGCCGTCTCCCGGTCCACGATGATCATCCGGAGCGGCAGGGACGGCGCCGTGCGCACCCGCGCCCCGCAGCGGTTGAGCCACTCCACGTGCACCCGGGTCGGGGCATGATTTCGGACGCTGTCGAGGTACACCGTCCGCAACTGCACGCCGCGTGCGAGCATGGCGTGGTTGGGACCCCGGCTGGCCCGCAGATCATCCTCGCTGTGCCCGCCACCGGGGGCGAAGGTCATCACCGATCGCCGGGCACTGTCGCCGAGTTGCGCCAATCGGTGGCGAATCGTGTCGATCCCGTGGAGACGCTCCATGCTGTCGCGCGCACCCTGAGGACGGGCGGAGGCGAACTCGGCGACCAGGCGGGCCGCGGCCGCCCTCGCCGTCTCCGTCCGCTCCTGCTGGGCGGCGAGCGCCGCCTCCTGCCGGGCCAGCAGTATCCCCATGGCCGTTTCCGGGCCCAGGACCCGGGGGATCTCCGACTCGCGGGCGGTGGGATAGATCAGGGAGAGTTCACTGAGCCGGTCGAGGGCCATCCCCATCGCCGCCGGCGCCAGGCTCAGCCGGGCCGCGAGCTGCGAAACGGTCTCGTCGGGGTTGCTCAACATGGCCCGGTACACACGTTCGGTGACGGTGTCCAGCCCAAGTGCCTTCAGCATCGGCTTCCCTGTTCCTGATGGTGGACCGGGAAGCGATTGTGCCGCACGCAATGTCCCCGTGGAACGACAGCTTCGGCCAAAGGACCACAGCCCCTTCACGGGAGCCACACATCCTCTTCTACCGCCAGGAACCGACATGTACCTCGTACACGCACAGTTGGCGCCGCCACCGGACGGGCAGGCCACCGGCGAGGCGATGCGCCAGGTCAGGGACGCCCTCCTGCAGGACCGGGAGGTCCAGCACATCGCCTGTCACCCCGACGGCCCCGGCGGCCCCGTCCTCGGGGTGTTCACCCTGGCCGGCTCGGTCGAGGAGGCCGAGGACCGGGTCGCCGCGCTCTGCCGTGCCGCCCTGCGCCACGGCCCCGGCCTGCGCGGATGGCGGCTGGGCCGCTGCGAGGTGGTCCTCGCCCTGCCCGGCGGCCGCCCCGGAGCCGAAGGCCCGGCCGCGATGGCCTGATTGGGACAGGGCCGGATCCTGCAATCGCAATCGCTTCCCCGGTTTCCCGGCCGCCGCGCACCATGAGGGCGACCCCAGACCCTCCCTCGTGAGAGGAATCCCGCCATGCGCCGGAACACGTCCCGGTACGGGAGAACCGACGGCAGCACCGAGCCCCGCGACCTCACCTGGGGCGGCTGACCGGCCGGGAGGCAGACGCCGCCCCGACCGGGCCGGCGCCGGCACCGCCCGGTGCGACGAAGGACGATGACAGATGAGGTTGATTGGCTTGCCGCAACACCCGCAGCGCAGCACGCGCTCCAGACAGCTACCGGCACTCGCCGCCGTGATCGCGATGGCGGCCGTCGTCGCCACCACCACCTCCGCCGGGGCCCAGGACGCCGCCGACGGCACCCTCGCCCAGGCCCTGCCCACAGCAGCCGGCACCCCCGGCGCGCTCGGCGGGAAGCTCTCCCCCCGGCTCGCCGACGGCGAGGGCCGGGCCACCGTCTTCGTGGAGCTGACCGGCACCTCCGCGGTCGACGCCTTCACCGCCGGCACCCGCTCCGGAGCCGGCCCCGACGCCGCCCGCAAGGCCGCGAAGGAGGCCCGGCGCGCCGCCGACGGCACCGCGGGCCGGGTCGCCGAGGCCCTGCGCGCCGGTGACGCCGGCACCAAGGTGCTCGCCGTCACCTCCAACGCCCTGCCCGGCCTCCTCGTCGAGGCCGACCTCGCGGGCATCCGCGCCCTCGCCGACCGTCCCGACGTGACCGCCATCCGCCCGGTCACCGCGCAGGAGAAGAGCAGCACCAACTCGGTGCAGCTCACCGGCGCGCTCAACGCCTGGCAGCAGACCGGGCGCACCGGCAAGGGCGTGCGCATCGGCATCGTCGACGACGGCATCGACTACACCCACGCCGCGTTCGGCGGCCCCGGGACCAAGGACGCCTACAAGGCGATCGACCCCAAGGTCGTGGCCCCCGGCACCTTCCCGACCCACAAGGTGGCCGGCGGCACCGACTTCGTCGGCGACGGCTACGACGCCTCCGGACGGCTCGGCTCCCCCCTCCCGGTGCCCGACCCCAACCCGCTCTCCTGCGGCCACCACGGCACCCACGGCGCCAGCATCATCGCCTCGCAGGGCGTCAACGCCGACGGCACCACCTTCACCGGCGACTACGGCAAGCTCACCCCGGAGACCGTCAGCGGCATGCGGGTGGGACCGGGCATGGCCCCCGAGGCCACCCTCTACTCGCTGAAGGTGTTCGGCTGCAACGGCCTCACCTCCACCCTCACCGCCAAGGCGCTCGACCACGCCCTCGACCCCGACGGCGACGGCGACTTCGCGGACAAGCTCGACATCGTCAGCCTGGCGCTGAGCAGCAACTACAACAGCGTCGACGACCCGCTCGCGCTGTTCGTCCGCAAGCTCGCCCAGCACGACGTGCTCGCGGTGTTCTCCGCCGGCAACGGCGGCGACCTGTACGACGTCGCCGGATCCCCCGGCAGCCTCGCCCCCGAGGCCCTCACCGTCGGCAGCACCCGCGACTCCTACTTCCTGCGCGACGGCGCCCGCGTCGAGGAACCCGCCGCGCTGTCCGGCGTACGCACCGGCCAGTTCAGCCTGGCCTACACCGGCGAGGCCACCCTCGACCTGAGCCGCCCGGTCGTCGCGCTGTCCGCCGCCAACGCGCAGGGCTGCAAGGCGTACACGCCCGAGGAGACGGCTGCCGTCGCCGGAAAGACCGTATGGCTGGAGATGCACATCCAGCGCACCATCGAGGGCCTGGAGTGCGGCTCGGCCGCCCGCGCCAACAACGCGCAGAAGGCCGGCGCCGTCGCCGTCGTCCTCAGCGCCGAGCAGGACCACTTCACCTCCCGGCTCACCGGCACCCCGACGATGCCGATGTTCCAGTTCACCGACACCTCCACCAAGGCCCTGCGGCCCGCCCTGGAGGCCGGGACCCTCAAGCTCCGGCTCGTCGGCTCCGACCGCGCCAGCGTCCCCACGTACGACCACGCGCTGACCGACACCGCGTCCGTGTTCACCTCGCGCGGCATCCGCGGCCCCGTCGTCAAGCCCGACATCTCGGCCCCCGGCGACACGATCGCCGCCGCCTTCAGCGGCAGCGGCACCGACCGCGCCGTCTACTCCGGCACCTCCATGTCCGCCCCGCACGCCACCGGCATCATGGCCCTCGTCCGGCAGGCCCACCCGGAGTGGACGTACGAGGAGGCCAAGGCCGCCGCGATGAACACCGCCGGGCACGACATCACCTCCGACGACGGCAAGCTCCTCACCCCGCAGCGCGTCGGCGCCGGCCGCATCGACGCCCTGGCCGCCCTGCGCACCGACACCCTCGCCTACGTCACCGACGACCCCGGAGCCGTCAGCGCCTCCTTCGGCGTCATCGAGGCCGACCGGAGGCTGACCCGCACCAAGACCGTCCGCGTCGTCAACAAGAGCGGTCAGGAGCAGCGCTTCGACGCCGCCTACCAGGCGGTCTCCACCATGCCCGGCGTGCGGTACACCGTCTCACCCGCCACGCTGCGGATCCCCGCGCACGGCTCCGCCAACGTCACCGTCACCCTGCGCATCGACGACGTGCGCGCCCTCCGCAAGGCCATGGAGCCCGCCATGGAGGCCCTCCAGGGCGGCCTGGCACGGCAGTTCGTCGGCGACGCCTCCGGCCGTCTGCTGCTCACCCCGCGGCACGCCGCCGGGCAGGCCCTGCGCGTCCCGGTCGCCGCCTCCCCGAAGCCGGTCTCCGCGCTCCGGGTCGCGGACGCCCTCACCCTGCGCGGCGACGGCGCCGGCGACGGTCCGCGCGGCCTGCTCCGGCTCGGCGGCCGCGGCCTCGACCAGGGCCGGGGCGCCTCCGCCTACCGCAGCCTGGTCAGCGTCTTCGAACTGGGCGCCCGCTCGCCCGAACTGCCCGACTGCGCCGGGAGCACCGGCGGCCGCTGCGCCCTCAACGACACCGCCCGCGGCGGCGACCTGCGCTACGTCGGCGCGACGAGCACCGCCCCGCAGGCCCGCGCCGAAGGCCGGCCGCAGGACGCCCTCGCCGCCTTCTCCGTGGTCACCTGGGGCAACTGGGCCAATCTCGGCAGCAACACCGTCCCGTACGTACGCATCGACACCACCGGCGACGGCACGCCCGACTTCGAGTCCTACGTGGTCAAGGCGCCCCGCAGCGACGTACTGCTGGTCAACACGGTCGACCTGCGCAAGCCCCTGCCGGGCGGAGGCTTCACCTCCGTCGACACCCAGCCCGTCAACGGCCACTTCGGCGACGTGGACACCGACACCTTCGACACCAACGTCGTCGTCCTGCCGGTGAGGCTGGCCGCCCTGGGCGTGGACCCGGCGGCCGCCTCCCACCCGATCGGCTACACCGTCTCCGTGGGCGGCTTCTACCGCGCCCCCGGCAGCGCCGTCGTCGACCAGCTCGACGCACCCGTCCGCTACGACCCGCTGGCGCCCGCCTACCGCATCCAGGGTGCGGGCGGCCCCGCCGTCACCCACCTGGCCCGGCCCGGTACGGCCCTCGCCGTCCACGGCTCCCGCGAGGCCCCGGCCACCGGCGAACTGCTGACCGTGTTCCACCACAACGGCAGCGGACAACGAGCCCACGTGGTCACCGTCAGGGCACCGCGCCGCTGACCCCCGGCCGGCGACCGGCCGGTGCCCGCCCCGACGACCTCGCGGGCGGGCACCGGCCGCTGTCCGTACAAGGAGTACGCATGGCACCCACCCGCCCGGCGGGGGCTGAGTTCCGGCTCCTGGGCGACCTCGACGTCCGCCTCGGCGGCGTCCGCTGGCAGCCGCCCTCCCGCAAACCCCGCAGACTGCTCGCCGCCCTCCTCCTCGAACCCCGCCGCCAGGTCACCAAGGACCGCCTGCTCGAAGCCGTCTGGGACGGCGAACCGCCCCGCTCCGCGACCGGCGCCATCCAGGTGTACGCCTCCCAGCTGCGCCGCGCCCTGCCGGGCTGCGGGCTCGTCTGCTCCGGCGAGGGCTACCTCCTCGACGTCGACCCGCGCAGCGTCGACCTGCACCGCTTCCGGCAGATCGTGGCCGGTGCGGAGGGGCTGCCCGACGCGGAACGCGCGGGCGCGCTGCGCCGCGCCCTGGCCCTGTTCCGCGGACGGCCGCTCGCCGACATCGGCTCCGACACCCTGCGCCGCGAGATCGAACCGGTCATCACGGAGGAGCGGCTGAGCACCCTGGAGGACCTCGCCGAACTGGAGCTCTCCCTCGGCCGCAGCGACCGGCTGGTTCCCGAACTGCTGCGGCTCACCGGCGAACACCCGCTGCGCGAACGCCTCTGGGAGCAGCTGGTGCGCTGCCAGGCCGGCGCGGGCCGCCGCCGGGACGCCGCCGAGACCTTCGAACGCGCCCGGCGGCTGCTCCGCGAGGAGCTGGGCGTGGAGCCCGGCCCGGGCCTGTACGAGGCGGCCCGGCTGACCGGGGTGCGCCTGAGCGGCGTGCCGTCGGCCGAACCGCGGCCTGTCCGGCTCCCGTCGGCCGACTCGGCAGCCGAGCGGCGGTCGGCCGAGCCGCGAACGGGCATTGCGCGGACGGGCGTTGCGCGGCCGGGCGGCCCCGGGGAGACAGGCCACCCGTACGGCGGCCGGCCGTACGGCGGTCTCCCGTACGGCGGCCTCCCGCAGGCCGGGGCCTGGCAGGCCGGTCCGCGGCACGCCGCCGCGGTCCCGGCGGGCCCCGCCTCACGCGGTGCGGCGGCCGAGGCGGATGCCGCACCGGCCGTCGGTGCCGCCCGTGCGCGAAGACCCGCCGTCGTCACGCCGGGCAGCCCCGCGGGCCCGAACATGCTGCCCCGCGACCTGGCCGACTTCACCGGCCGCGCCGCCGAACTCGCCCGCGCCGACGCCCTGGTGGGCGCGGCCGGGACCGGCAGCGCCATCCTCGCCCTCACCGGCATGCCCGGGGCCGGGAAGACCGCGCTGGCCACCCGCGTCGCACACCGGGCCCGTGCCGCCTACCCCGACGGCCAGCTCTTCCTCGACCTGCACGGTCACAGCGCCGAACGCGGGCCGCTGCCCGCCCACGAAGCCCTCGACCTACTGCTGCGGATGGCCGGCGAGCCGGGCGGCGGCGGTACGCCGGGCCCCGGCGGGGTCGCGCTGGCGGCCGCGCGCTGGCGGGCGGCACTCACCCGGCGTCGCATGGTCGTCGTCCTCGACGACGCGGCCGACGCGGCCCACATCCGCCCCCTGCTGCCCGGCGACTCGGCGAGCCTGGTCATCGTCACCAGCCGGGGGCCGCTGGCCGAGCTCGACGGGGCCCAGCCGATGCCCCTGGGCATGCTGTCCACGGCCGAGGCCGCCGCGCTGTTCACCGGGGTCCTGGCGGGGCCCGGGCGGCGGCCGGAACGGTCCGCCGCCGAGGTGGCCCGGCTCTGCGGCGGCCTGCCGCTGGCGGTGCGGCTGGCCGCGGGCCGGCTCCGCCAGCACCCCACCCGGCCCGCCGCCGAACTCGTCCGCGCGCTGCGCGCCGACACCGCGCTCGACGAACTCCGCCTCGGCAGCCGCAGCGTGGGCCAGGCCTTCGACGCCTCGTACCGGGCGCTGCCCGGCCCCGAGCGGCGCACCTTCCGCGCGCTCGGGCTGCTGCCCGGCCCCGACGCGGACGCTGCGGAGGCCGCGGCGCTGGCCGGCCTGCCCGCCGAGCGGATCCGCGGGGTCCTGGAGGCCCTGCTCGACCGCAACCTGCTCGAACAGCACGCGCGCGACAGGTTCCGGCTCCACCCGCTGCTGCGCCGCTACGCGCGGTGCGCCGCGCACCGCGAGGACCCCGAGGCCGCCCGGCGGGCGGCGCTGGCCCGGCTGGCCGAGCACTACCTGCGGCACGCGCGGGTCGCTCTGCGGGGGCTCGGGGTACCGGCCCAGCCGTACGCGCGGAGCCGCGCGCTGGCCGGCCGGGCGGGGGGCTCCAGCCTCGCGGGCGTCTGAGGCGTGGGGGTCCCCCCCGGACGGGGTCCGGGGGAGGGTGTGGGGCGGAGCCCCGCGTGGTCGGGCGGAGCTCCGGTCGGGCCCGCTCACGGGGCGGTCGGTGGGGCGGCGTGGGTCAGGGCCAGGGCGGCCAGGGCCGTGATCTCCGGGGCGAGGGGGCGGTCGTGGAGCAGGGGCGGGGTGGCGTCCGCCAGGCGGGCCCACAGGCCCGACGGGCGCGAGCCGGTGCGCCGGCCCGCCTCGGCGAGGGCCAGCAGCAGCCCCCCGGTGATCCAGCGCAGCCGGGCGAGGACGTCGGCGACGGCCGCCGCGCTGTTCAGTGCCAGCGGGACGTGGTCCTGGTTGTCCAGGTTCGTCGGGATCGTCGTCATCGACGCCGGATAGCCCAGCTGCCGGATCCGCGACAGGTGCGAGGACGCGGCGATCTGCACCCCGGCCAGCCCGCTGTCCCGGCCCGGCACGGCGGCCAGCAGGGGCGGCAGCCCGCCGTTGGACCGCGGGTCCAGCAGCAGGGCCAGCTGCCGCTCCAGCAGCAGCGCCACCTGGTGGGCGCAGCTCGCGTGCGACTCCGAGGCCAGGCCGACCGGCGCGGCGTGGAAGTTGCCGCCGTGCCGGACCGTGCCGTCCACCGTCACCGGGTTGTCCGTGCAGCCGTCCGCCTCCGCCAGCAGCACCCGCTCCTGGCACGCCAGCTGGTCCAGTACCGCGCCGAGCACCTGCGGGGCGCAGCGCAGCGAGTACCGCTCCTGCAGCGGCCGCTGGGGCCCCCGGGTGTGTCCGGCCGGCAGTTCGGCGCGGATCAGGGCGGCCGCCCGGCGCTGGCCCGGCTGGTTGCGGACGCGGCTCAGCCCGTCGTCGTACGGGTCCGGGTCCGCGCCGAGCAGCGCGGCCAGCCGGCCCGTCGCGGCGGCCGCCACCCGGACCGCCGCCTCCAGTTCGCGGTGGTTGTGCAGGGCCAGGGCCAGGCAGGCGCCGGACCCGTTGACGAAAGCCAGGGCCCCGCGGGCGTCCCACACCACCCCCGGCACGCCCAGCCCGGCCAGCACCTCCGCCGGTTCCGCCGTTCCGGAGGCGGCCCCGTCCCGCGGGTCCGCCCAGGCCAGCTGGGACTCCCGGGCGCCGGTCGCGGCCAGCGCCGCGTGCGCCAGCGGCACCAGGTCCCCGCTCGCGCTGAGGCTCCCGTCGCGCGGTACCACCGGGGTGAAGCCGGCGTTCCACTGGTCGGCCAGCCGCTGCCACAGCTCCGGGTCGACCGCCGAGTGCCCGGCGGTCATGCCGCGCAGCCGCAGCCACACCATGGTCCGGGTCACCGCCGGTGACAGGGGCTCGCCCTGACCGGCCGCCAGGTGCCGGATCAGGCCGAGCCCCTGCACGCCCGGGTCGGCGTCCGCGGCGTACCCGACCAGCGGGCCGAACCCGCGGGTGGCGCCGTACACGTCCCGGACCAGCCGGGCCCGCTCGAAGACCGCCCGGCTCGCCGCCATCCGCCGCCGGTCGGCACCGGTCAGCTCGATCTTGGCGTCGAAGGCGCTCTCCGCCAGCAGGCGCCCCACCGCTCCGCTCACCGCTCGCCCACCCGCACGGCCAGTCCCGGCAGTTCGGCCGTCAGCACCGAGCCGCCGGCACGCGGGACGTACCGCACCCGGGTCACCGACCGCGGGCCCGGCAGCGTCGCGCCGAGCGCCCCCGCCAGCCGGGACCGCAGCTCCGCCGGGTCCGGCCCGCCGGCGGGAGCGGCGTAGTACAGCGCGTAGTGCTCGCCGCGGATCTCGTCGGCCAGCGGGACGCACACCGCGTCCACGTCCGGCGCCAGCCGCCGTACGAGCAGCTCGACGCGGCCCAGTTCGCAGCGCACCCCGTTGACCTTGACCAGGTCCGGCGCCCGCCCGAGCCGGCGGAAGGACCGCTCCCCGGCCGGCACCACCAGGTCCGGCATCTCCACCGACTCCGGTACCGGCTCGCCGGGGCGGTGCGCCAGCCGGGGTCCGGCCACGGTGAGCCGTACCGGTTCCGGTTCCGGTTCCGGCGCCGGGCCCGGGCGCCCGCCGCCGTACCCGCCCGAGACCAGGGTCACGTCCGGCAGCAGCCGCCATGGGGCGGAGTCCCGCAGCACCGGGTCCACCGGGCGGGTGGCCACCGCGCCGGTCTCGGTGGAGCCCAGCACCTCCACCGCGCGGAAGCCGGGCCCCGCCAGCCGGGCCGTCACCTCGTACGCGGCGCCGGGGACCCGGGCGGTGCTGTGCACGGCCACGAGCCCGCGGAGGCCGCCGGGCGCGGGCCGTGCCCGCAGCAGCAGCTGCCAGGTCGACGGCAGGCACACCAGCAGGGTCCGGGCGTCCGGGTCGAGCTCCGGCGGGTCCAGCGGCCGGTCCCCGTACTGCGCGACGGGCACGCCCAGCAGCCGGGGGATCTCGACGCCGAAGACCCGCCCGTACAGGTGCCGCACCGGGGCGTGGCACACCACCCGGTCCACCGGGCCGAGCAGCCCGGCCAGGAGCTCCGCCTCGGCCGCCAGCTGCGCGGGGGAGCGCAGCCAGGCGACCGGCGGCCCGGTGGTGCCGGAGGTCTCGAAGGCCTGGGGGGCCTGGGAGGCCTGCGGGGACCCGTCCGGGCCGGTCACGCGCCGTCCCCTTCCCCGTGCGCGCCGCCGCCGCTGCCGCCGCTGCCGGCGCCGCCCAGCACGGCCGCGTCCTCCAGGCGGTCCGCCACGAACCGGGCCATCAGCGCCGTGGTCGAGAACCAGTGCCGGACGTCGTCCCCGACCAGGTCGACCTCGATGCCGAACTCGGCCTCCACGGCGCTGACGCACTCCATCACGGTGAGGCTGTCGTACCCGTCGCCGAGGGTGACGCGCAGGTCGGCGTCCTCGGCGACCGCGTCGTACTCCGGACCGAGCCGGGCCGCCAGTACGGCGCGCAGCCGGTCCAGGACGGGGGCGGGGGGAGTGGTGGTCATCGTGTCCGTCCTTCGCTGCCGTCCGCTCCGGCCGGCCGGTCGGAACGGTGAAGTGGGCCGCCCGCCGCGACGTACACGTCGGCGGGCGACACGGGGAGGAACTCCAGGTGGAAGAAGGGCGTGCGGGCCGTCACGCCGAGCACTTCCGCGATGTGCCCGGCCAGCGCCGCACGGAACTCCTCGTCCCGGTCGTGCGAGATCCGGCACACCACCCAGGCGTGGTGCAGGTCCCCGGCCCCCTCGGGGCGGGGCAGCGCGGACACGGGCCAGCCGCCGGTGAACACCCGGTCCTCGTCGGCCGGTTCGAACCGGACCACGACATGGGCGGCCCGCACCCCGCGTGCCGTCAGCCAGCGGGTGATGCCGAGGGCGACGGCGCGGCGCCGGGGCGCGGACAGGCCCGCGCTCGCGATGGTGATCGTCGGCATGGGAGGTGTATTCCTCGGGGGTCGGGTGGAGGGCTCGGAGGTGCTCGCCCGGGCCGGCGTCAGGCCGGCGTCGGGCCGCCGTCAGGACAGCGTCAGGGCCGGCAGCGGCTCCCCGGCGGGGGCCGCCGGGGACCCGGCCCGGCCCCGCAGCAGTACGCCCAGCACGGCGGCCAGCGGGCCGCCGCCGGACGGCGACAGGGGGGTCCACGCGGTCCCGTCCGGCCGGTCCACGGCCTTCAGGAACACCTCCAGGTGCGCGGTGTCCAGCGGCAGCCCGGCCCGTTCCGCCGCCACCACCGCCTCGTACGTGGACAGCAGATCGGGCAGCCGGTTCCCCCGGTCGGCGAAACCGCCGCCGCGCACCCGGTGCCGCTCCAGCACCGGCGCCACCGCGGGCACCGGCCGCCCGGCCGCCGCCAGGACGCGGTGCGCCTGGAGGGTGGCCCGCAGCCCCGCCGGGGCGCCGGGCACCGGCCCGTACGCGTCCCCGCACCCGTCCCCGTCCCCTTCGCCGGACGCCGCGCAGGACTCCGTGAAGCCCAGCAGGGACGCCGGGTCCAGCACCGCGGCCGGATCCGCGCCGAGCAGCCGCAGGGTCTCCACCGCCGAGGAGGTCGACACCAGGTCGGAACCCCGGCCGGCCCAGTAGCCGAAGCCGCCGTCCTCGTTCTGCAGTCCGGCCAGCCAGCGCACGACCGCCGCCCGGCCCTCCGGGTCCGCCGCGAACGCGCCCGCCGCCACCGCCCACAGGGTGCAGCGCACCTCGGCGCCCCGGCCGGGCATGTACATCACGCCGTCCTCGTTCGGCAGCCGGCAGGCCTCCAGCCAGCGCACCAGCTCGGCCCGCCGGCCCGGTGCCGTGTCCGGCCGCAGGGCCAGCGCCGCCGAGGCCAGCGCGTCGTCCGCCCGCTCCGGCTCCCGGTACGTGTACCCGCCGCCCGGACAGGCCAGTTCGGCGATCCGCCGGGCCACCGGGGCCGCCACCGGCTCCGTCGGGACGCCCAGGGCGCGCAGCGTGCCCACCGCGCAGAAGGAGGCCCACACGTCCTCCACGGCATACCCCTCCCAGCGGACGAAGGCGCCGCCCGCGCCGCGCAGCCGCAGCACCCAGTCCGCGCACCCGCCCGGATCGGCCGGGCCGGCCCCGAGCGCCGCCAGCGCCCCGGTCGCCCGGTACGTCGCCCACATGCACGGCACCCCGGCCTCCGGGGAGAAGCGGAAGCCGCCCGAGGAGTCCTGCCGGGCCCGCAGCCAGGCCGTCAGGCGCGGCACGTCCCACGGCGGCGGGGCGTCGCCGGCCGCCGCCGCCCAGGCGAGCACCCCGTAGTAACAGGCCCGTACGTCGGCCCGGTCGCGCCGGGCGTCCGCCGGGGTCCAGCCCAGCCCGCCGTCCGGGCCCTGGAGGGCGCGCAGCCAGTCCAGCAGCCGGGCGCGGTCCGGCGGGCCCTGCCCCGGGCGGAGCAGGGCGGCGGTGCGGGTGCCGAAGTGGGTGGCCCACGCCTCCGCGCCCTGGCCGGGCTGCATCCCGTACGCCTCGCCGGTCCAGGTCGAGTCCAGCCAGCGCGCCGTCGGCTCCGGGCGGGCGGGCGGCCGGCCGAGGTCGGCCAGCGCCTGGGTGCAGTAGAAGGTGGCCCAGGAGTCCGAGGGCATCCCGGCGTCCCAGGCGTAACCGCCGTCCGCGTTGCGCCGGGAGGCGAGGTAGCGGACCGTCCCCTCCGGGTCGGCCGTCTCCCCGGCCCGGCCGAGCCAGGCCAGCGTGCGGACCGCGGCGTACGTGCACCACAGGTCGGGCCCGCCGGTGGACGCTCCGCGCGGGGCCCCTGCCGCGCCGGTCACGGGGCCTCCTCCAGCACGCGGACGTTCGAGCGCTTCCAGCTCTTCTGCGCGGCCCCGCTCTTGGTCAGCTGCGGCAGCGAGTTGACGAACGCCACCCGGTCCCAGGCGAGGCCGAGCCGCTCCTTGGAGGCCCGCAGGACCTCCTCGGCCACCGCCGGCTCCCTGCCCCGGTCCGCGCCGGGCAGCCGCTCCAGCAGCAGGCCGGCGAAACCGCCGCCGGCCGTCACCTCGACGAGGTACCCGGTGGCCTCGGCGGCCGCGAACACCACCTCCTCCACCTCCCGCGGGGCCAGGTCCACCCCGTGCACCCGCAGCGTGTCGGAGGCCCGGCCGCGCACCGTGACGGTGGGGGAGGGCCGGCCGCAGGGGCAGTCCCGGCCCAGGGTCACCAGGTCCCCGGTGCGCAGCCGCAGCAGCGGCCGGGCGTACGAGTTCAGCGGGGTGACGACGAGCTGGCCCCGGTCGGGTCCGCCGGCCTCCGCGGTGACCGGCACGACACCCCCGGGGCCGCCGGTGTCCAGCTCGAAGTGGGTCGAGGCGGTCAGCAGGTGCTGGCCGCCCGCCGCGCAGGTGGTGGCCAGGGTGCCGGTCTCGGTGCTGCCGTAGCTCGCGTCCAGCGCCACCGCACCCCACCAGCGGCCGAGCCGCTCGCGGAACGGTGCGGTGTTGACCTCGCCGAGGAGCATCAGCCGGCGCAGACCGGCGCCGAGTTCGGGCAGCAGCCCGCGGCCCGCCGCCAGCCGGGTCCACTCCAGGGCCACGCCGGGGGCGAGGAACACGGTGGTCGGGCGGTAGCCGCGCCACAGTTCCACCAGCCGGTCCCAGCCGGTGATGCCGGTCGCGAACGGGTAGGCGCGCAGGTGTGAAAGGTCGAGGTAGTCGGCGGCCTGGGCGATCAGGTCACCGACCGGGACCACGTCCGAGGGCAGCAGGCTGAGGATCCGCTCCGGGTCACGCCGTTCGCCACCGGCCCCGCCGTCGTCGGTGTCGGTGCCGTCGTCACCGCACAGGACCGGCCGCCAGGCCTCGGCGACCGCCACCGTGTTCCAGATGACGTCCTCGGCCAGCCGGGGCGTGGGCGTGGGCGCCCCCGTGCTCCCGGTGGTCTCGTAGTAGCGCAGCGCACGGCCCGGCGTGACCGTCGCGAAGTCCAGCGGCCGGGCCTTGAGTTCCTCGCGGGAGGTGGGCGCCAGCGCCGCGAAGGCCCCGGCGGAGAAGGGGCCGATACCGCGGTAGGCCGGCGCCGCCGAGGCCCGCGCCCAGACCTCCGCGAGCTTGCGGGCGTAGAACTCCCCGTCCGGGAACCCCGGCGTCGCCACCGTCTCCCGCCTGGCCTCGCGCCAGATTTTCACGTGCCGTTCCTGATGCCACATCGCTGGATCCCCCGGTGCACACCGCTGGATGAGAGTCGGCCACAGCCAACACCGCGCCCCTTAAGCCCCCCTGAACCGGACCGGCCCGGACGGACCGCCCGGGCCCCGGCTTAAGCACCCGTTAAGCGCCTCCGGGCACTGTTCCCGGCACACGGCAGCAACCGAAGGAGCACGCGTGACCAGAGTCGTTGTCACCGGCGGCGGCACGGGCATCGGACGGGCCACGGCCCGCCTCTTCGCCCGGGACGGTGCCGAGGTCGTCCTCGTCGGCCGGCGGGCCTCCGTCCTCAAGGCGGCCGCGGCCGAACTGGAGCCCGCCGCCGTCACGATCGTGTCCGCCGACCTCTCCGGTACGGCCGGCGCCCGCCAGGTGCTCGAAGCCCTCCCCGACGGCCCCGTCGACGTACTGGTCAACAACGCGGGCGGCGTCGACCGCGCCCCGCAGCCGGGCCTGGAGGGCTACGCCGAACGGTTCCGCCGCACCCTCGACGCCAACCTCACCTCCGCGGCCGTGCTCACCGAGGCGCTCTGGCCCCGCCTGACCCGGCCCGGCGGCCGCGTCGTGAACATCTCCTCGGTGGCCGCCCGGCGCGGCGGGGCCGACGGGTACACCGCGGCCAAGGCCGGCCTCATCGGCTGGTCCCAGGGCCTGGCCCGGAAGGGCGGCCCCGAGGGCGTCCTGGTCAACACGGTGGCGCCCGGCTACGTGGAGGACACCGAGTTCTTCGACCCGTCCGGGCGCTCGGTCCGCCACGACGCCCTCGTCGCCGAGACCCTGCTGGGACGCGCCGGGGTGCCCGCCGACATCGCCGCGGTCGTGCACTTCCTGGCCTCGCCCGACGCGTCCTGGATCACGGGCCAGGTCATCGACGTCAACGGCGGAAGCGTGCTGGGGAGGTGAGGGCCGACATGACGCCCACGCGCAGACGGATCCTCTACGTCTTCCCCGACCGCAGCTCGGAACTCCTGCGCGCCTACGAGGAGGGCGAGTTCTGGGTGGACTACCGGACGGCCGCCGCGCGCGCCGGACTCGACTTCGCGGTCGCCGCCCCCGACCACTTCGCCATCGCCCGCGGCACGGCGTACTGGCGCGACGAACCGCTGTCCCCGGAGCGGGACATCGTCGTGTACGGGGTCCGCACCAACCCCACCCACGAGGTGGACCTGTGGGCCGGGCTGTCCCTGATGCGCTCCCTCGCCACGCTCGGGTTCTGGCTGCCGGTCCCACTGGACACCGGCATCCTGCTGAACGACAAGTACGCCACCCTCAACGCCTTCCTGGACTCCCCGGTCCCGGTGATCCCCACCATCCGGCTGGCCGCCGACCGGGACGTGCACCGGCTGCGGCACCTCAACCTGGTGCCGGGGGACTGGTTCCCGGTCTTCGTCAAGCCCCTGTCGTGGAGCGGCGGGCAGGGCTGCGTGGCCTGCCCCGACCGGGACAGCCTCGAAGCCGTCCTCGGTCTCGCGGCGGGCAGCCGCACCGGGGTGGCCGTACAGCCCCGGCTCCCCGAGGTCACCGCGGACATCCGGGTGGTGGTCGTCGAGGGGACGATCGTCGCGATGTTCGACCGGATCCCGCGCCGGGGCTCCCACGTGGCCAACGTCAGCCGGGGCGGCAGCTACGCCGTCCGCACCGACATCGATCCGCGGGTCCACGACCTGGCCAAGCTCGCGTGCGAACGGCTCGGCGTCTCCTACCTGTGCGTGGACCTGCTGCTGGCGGACGGGCAGCTGTGGCTGTCGGAGTTCGAGGCGGACGGGGCGGTTTCGCGGCTGCTGGCGCCGGCGGACGTGGTGCACCACGTCGTCGCCACGCGGTTCGCGGCGTACGAGCGGCGGCTCGAGGCGTTCCTGTCCCGCCCGTGAGCCCGGGCGGGGGCCCGGCGCCGGCCCCCTGGGCCTGGCCCCGGCCCCTGGGCCCCGCCCCTGTCCCGGGTCCGGGCGACGTGGTGGACCTTGCGGTCCGCTGTGGCTGGTCGCGCGGTTCCCCGCGCCCCATGGGGGGCTGGGTGCGTGTGGTTGGTCGCGCTGGTTCCCGCGTGCCCGGGGGGCGCGTGTCGGTTTCTAGGTGAGAGGTGCTCACGTGGGTACTGCCGCTGTACTCGGTTATCTCCGGCAGGCGTTGCCGGCCGGCGGGGGGAGTGCGCCCGTGGGGCTGCTGCTCGGGCCCGTCGAGGGACGGGGGCGGGCCCTGGACGAGGCCGGGCTGGACCGGGAGGCCTGGCGGGCGGCCCGCCGGCGCTGGATCGCCCGGGCGGACCGGATCACCCGCGCCATGACCTGGCTGGACACCGGCGCCGACCCCGCGGACGTCACCGTCGGCGTGAAGGACACCGTGGACGCCGCCGGCATGCCGACCACCCTCGGGCACGCCACCCACCGCCACCACCCGGCCGCCGACGCGCCCGCCGTGGCCCGGCTGCGCCGGCTCGGGCTGGTCCTGAACGGCAAGGCGTACGCCACCGAGCTCAACATCGGCGCGCCCGGCGACGTCCTCAACCCCGCCTTCCCGGAGCTCTCCCCGGGCGGCTCCAGCACCGGCTCGGCCGTCTCCGTCGCCGCCGGAATCTGCGACTACGCGCTCGCCACCGACGTGCTGGGCTCCGCCCGCTGGCCCGCCGCCAACTGCGGGGTGGCCGGACTGCGCACCACCTGGCGGCCCGGCCGGCTCGACGGGGCCCTGCCGGTCTCGCCCACCCAGGACGCCCTCGGCCTGATGGCCCGCACCGTCGGCGACCTGCGCGCGCTCTGGCGGCGCGGCCCGCTCGCCGGCACCGGCGGCGAGACCGCACCCGGCCAGGCCCCGCTGCGGATCGCGACCGTGGCCAACACCCGCTCCTGCGCACCCGTCCTCGGCGCCGCCCTGGCCCGCGCCGAGGACGCCCTCACCGCACTCGGCGCGGCCCTGGGCACCATCGAGCTGCCCGGGGAGCTCTGGCGGGCCCGGGCCGACGCCTGGGAGCTGTGCTCGGCCGACGTCGCCGACGTCGTCCGGGAGGTCGAGGCCCGGCTGGAACTGCGGATCTCGCCCGTGGCCCGGGCCTCCCTCGGCCCCCCGCCCGCCCCCGGCCGCCACGCCGAACTCCTCGCCTCCCAGGCCGGGTTCCGCCGCGACCTGCTCGCCCTGTTCGACCGGGAGGGCGTCGACGTCCTGCTGATGCCGGTCAGCTCCACCCCGCCCAAACGGGTCGAGGAACGGGCCGGGAAACCCACCCTGCCCAAGCCCGGCGACACCGACTACGCCGACCGGCTCGGCTACACCCCGATCGCCAGCTTCGCCGGCCTGCCCGCCCTGGTCCAGCCCGCCGCCGTCAGCCCCGAGCACGGCCCGCTGGCCGTACAGCTGGTCGGCCGTCCCGGCGCCGAGGCCCGGCTGCTGGAGCTCGGCACCGCCCTGGAGTCACTCCTGGACACCCGCGCCGAGCTGGCCGCCCGCGTCGCGCGCACCCTCACGGAGGCACCGTGACCCCGCCCCCCGGCACCCCCGCCCGCATCGGCCGGCTGGCCCCCGGCCCGGTCCGCGCCGAAGCCCGCCGCCTCGCCGCCCTCGGCGCGGCGCCCCCCGCCGGCGCCGACGAGAGCGGACCCGCCCAGATCACCGCCGCCACCCGCACCCTGGCCGCCGGATCCGGCGGGCAGGTCGTCGCCAGCGGCGGCACCACCGGCCGCCTCAAGCTCACCACCATCGCTCCGCACCAGGGCATCCCCCGGCTCCTGGACAGCTGGCGGCCGCTCCACCCCGGTGACGTCCTGCTCAACCTGTTCCGGCCCGGACGCCTCTGGGGCGCCCACTACTTCTACAACGCGCTCGCCACCCACTGCGGGGCCTCCGTCCTGCCCATGGGGCCGCTCTCCGCCGCCGAACTCCCCGAGTGGGCCGAGGTGTTCCGGGAGACCGGGGTCAACGCCCTGGCCGGCGCGCCCAGCGCCCTCGCCGACTTCGCCGACGCCGTCCGCGCCACCGGCACCGAACTGCCCGTGGACACCGTCGTCTGGGCCGGCGAGCCCTTCACCCCGGGCCGCCGCGAGGCCGTCGCCCGGGCCTTCCCCGACGCCCGGCCGTGGGGCAACTACGGCTCCATCGAGACGTACGTCATCGCCACCAGCGGCCCCGGCTGCGCACCGGACCTGCTCCACCTGCTCCCCGGCCAGCAGCTGGAGTACGACGCCGAACGCACCCTGCTCACCCGCACCGGCGAGGGCTGGCCCGCGCCCGCCGTGCGCTACCGGCTCGGCGACCGCGTCACCGCCGCCGACTGCCCCTGCGGCGCCCCCGACGCGCTGAGGGTCCTGGGCCGCACCGACGACCGGCTGAAGTTCCACAACACCATGCTCCGCCTCGGCGACCTGCTGGACGTCGCCCGCGCCGCCCCCGGCGTCACCGACGCCCAGCTGCTCCTCACCCCGGACCCGGCCGACCCCGCGGCACTCGGCTCCGTCACCGTCCGCTGGACCGGCCCCGCGGCCGCGATGGCCACCGCCCATCCCGCCGACCCGGTACGGGCCGAACTCCTGCGCCGCGTCTACGCCCTGGGCGCCATCGCCGCCCAGCACCCGGACAGCGTCCGCGCCGAACCGGTGGACCGGCTCGAACGCAACTCCCGTACCGGCAAGGTGGTGCCGCACCTGTGGCACCACCCGGGCGCCGCCCGTACCACCTGACCGCCCACCGAGCACGGCAACCCAGCGACCAGTCGGCCAGCCGGCCGCCAGACAGGGAAAGGGACGGCGCCATGGAGCGCGGCACCCCGGCCGAGAACCGGATCACCAGGGAGTTCCTCCAGGACGCGCGCGGAAAGTCCCGCGCCGTCGACACCACGGACCCCGCCTTCGACCGCACCCACGCCTGGCTGGGCCGGCCGGTCTTCAACCGGCCCGCGTTCCTCCGGGCCGAGGACGTCCGCACGCTGGAGCACGACCTCGGCGTGCTGCTGCGGCTCCTGTCCTCCCTGCCCGAACGCCTCCACGGAGGTGACCCCGGCCGGATGGCGCTCTCCCTCGGCCTGCCGCCGGCCCAGGCCGAGGCCGTCACCCGCTGCGCCGTCCCCGGTCCGGCCGTCCCGCTGGGCCGGGCCGACCTGCTGCGCGAGCGGGGCCGGTTCCGGCTCCTGGAGTTCAACACCACCAGCTCCCTCGGCGGCTGCGAGATCGCCGAGATGAGCCGTGCCATGCTCGCCGACCTCCCGCTGACCGAGTTCGCCGAGCGGCACGGCCTCGGTTTCGGCGACCCCGTCGCCGGGATGACCGCCTCCATGGACGCCGCCCACCCCTCCCGCTCCGGCCTGCCCGTGGCCGTCGTCAAATGGCCCGACAGCCCGGCCACCGCCACCGAGTTCGGCCACATGCGGCTCTTCCTCCAGCAGCTCGCCGAACTCGGCCACGACGTCTTCCCCTGCCACATCGGCCAGCTCGCCTACTCCGGCGGCGTACTCACCGCACGGGGCCGCCGCGTCGACCGCCTCTTCCGCACCTTCCAGCTCAGCCGGCTCACCGGCACCCCGGAGACCGCGGCACTCGCCGCCCCGCTGCTCGACGCCGTCGCCGACGGGGCCGCCGCCCTGTTCACCCCGCTGCCCGCCGACCTCTACGGCATCAAGGACTGCCTGGGCCTGGTCGGCGACCCCGCCCACCGGGACCTCCTCGACCCCGCCGAGGCCGAGGTCGTCGACCGGCTGCTGCCCTGGACCCGGCCGCTGCGGCCCGGCGTCACCACCCGCGAGGGCCGGACCGTCGACCTCCTCGAACACCTCACCGCCAACCGGGAAGGGCTCCTCCTCAAGCCCAGCGCCGGCTTCGCCGGCAAGGGCATCACCGCCGGCTGGATGGCCGGCCCCGGCGAGTGGGCGGACCGCATCGCCGACGCCCTGCGCTCCGGCACCCCGCACGTGGTCCAGGAACGCGTGGTCCCCGACGCGGAACGGTTCGTGGACGAGGACGACCCCGACACCCTGGCGCCCTGCCTGCTCAACTGGGGCGTCTTCCACACCGTCCACGGCTACAGCGGCGCCTTCGTCAAGGGCATCCCGCGCGCCGCCCAGGACTTCCGCTTCCTCGGCGACGGCTCCCACGTGGGCTGCGTCTTCCACCCCCTCGACCACCGCACCACCGGGGAGCGCTGATGCCCACCACCACCGGCGTCGTCGTCGACGCCTACACCACCGGCAACCTGCTGCCCGCCGCCTTCGCCGAGCACGGCGTCCGCCTGGTCCACGTCCAGGCCCGGGAGCGGGTCTCCACCGCCCTGCTCGGCCCGGACCTCGACCGGTTCACCGAGAACGTCGTCTACGACGGCCGTCCCGCCCTCGACCGGATCCGCGCCCACGCCCCGGCCTTCGTCATCGCCGGCCAGGACTCCGGGGTGGCCCTCGCCGACCGGCTCAGCGAACTCCTGGGACTGCCGACCAACGGCACCGCCCTGTCCGCCGCCCGCTGGGACAAGTACGCCATCGGCGAGCGGCTGCGCGGCCTCGGCATCCACTGCGCCCGCCAGTTCAAGTCGGCCGACCCGGCCGACCTGGTCCGCTGGCGCAAGGAGGACCCGGGCGGCGCCGACCGTCCCGTCGTGGTCAAACCGGTCAGCTCCGCGGGCACCGACCGGGTGCACGTGTGCCGCACCGACGCGGAGATCGAGGCGGCCGCGGCCGCCGTGCTGGCCGGCCCCGACGTCTACGGCAAACCGAACACCGAGGTGCTCGTCCAGTCCTACCTCGAGGGCACCGAGTACATCGTGGACACCGTCAGCCGTGACGGCCGGCACTTCGTCTGCGGGGTCTGGCGCTACCACAAGCGGCTCGTGGGCGGCCGGCCCGTGTACGACCGCGACGTCCTGCTCGACCCCGGCGAGCCGCCCGTGCCGGCCCTCCTCGACTACATCGCCACCGTCCTGGACGCCGTCGGCATCCGGCACGGCTCCGCCCACGCCGAGGTCATAGTCACCCCCGAGGGGCCGGCCCTGGTGGAGATCGGAGCCCGGATGAACGGCAACATGCACCCCGGCCTGCACCGCCGCTGCCTCGGCCACGACCAGGCCGCGCTCACCGCCCTCGCGTACGTCCGCCCCCGGGAGTTCCTCGACCGCTGGGCCGGCCGCGTCTACACCCGGCTCGCCCCCGCCGTGGTCTGCAACACCGCCACCGAACGGTCGGGCCTGGTCACCCGCGTGGACGGGGCGGCGGTGCGCCGGATCGAGGCGCTGCCCGCCGTGCACGCCGTCACCGTCAAACTGGCCCCCGGCGACCGGATGCGGCCCACCACCGACCTGCTGTCCAGCCCGCTGCGGGTCTTCCTCACCCACCGGGACCAGGCCGTCCTCGACGCCGGCACGCGCACCGTCCGGGAACTGGCCGACGCCGTGTACGAGACCGATCCCGCGAACGGGACCGCGAACGGAACCGGAACCGGGACCGGGGCCGTGACCGGGACCGCGACCGGGACCGGAGCCGGGGCGTGAGCAGGCCCGAGCCGGCCGCGCCCGGCCCCGCCGGAGCGACCGCCGGCCCCGCCGCCGCCCCACCGCCGAGCCTGTGGCGGGACCGCGACTTCACCACGTACTGGCTGGGCGAGAGCACGGCCCGCGTCGGCATCCAGGTCACCGCGCTGGTCCTGCCGCTGCTCGCCGTCGTCGAACTCGACGCCACCTCCTCCCAGGCCGGCCTGCTGGGCGGCTTCCAGTTCGTCCCCTACCTGCTGCTCACCCTGTTCGCCGGCGTCTGGGTGGACCGGGTGCGGCCGCGCCCCTTCCTGGTCCTCACCAACCTCGCCCGCGCCGTCCTGCTGGCCCTGGTCCCCGTCCTGTTCTGGCTGGACGCCCTCACCCTGCCCGTGCTCTACGCCACCGGCTTCGTGATCGGCGCGCTCGCCGTCCTGTACGACCTGTCCTCCTCCACCTTCCTGCCCTCACTGATCGGCAAGGACCGGCTCGCGGAGGGCAACAGCCGGATCCAGGGCAGCGGTTCGGTGGCCCGGATCGCCGGTCCCGGGCTCGGCGGGCTGCTGGTGCAGGTGATGTCGGTGCCCGCCACGATGGCCGCCGGGGCCGCCGTCCACCTGTTCTCGGCGGTCGCGCTGTTCGCCGTCCGCACCCGCGAGGAACGCCCGCCGGCGGGCGCGGCCAAGCCGGTGCTCCGCGAGATCGCCGGCTCGCTCCGGTTCGTCGCCGGCAACCCCTACCTGCGGGTCTCCGCCTTCCGGGCCGGCTTCAACAACCTGTTCTTCATGGCCATGCAGACCCTGTTGCCGCTGTTCGTGATCCGCGGCCTCGGCGAGACCAGCGGCACCCTGGGCCTGGTGCTGGCCACCGGCGCGGCGGGCTCGCTGATCGGCGCCTTCCTCGCGGTGGGCGTCGCCCGCCGGCAGGGCACCGGCCGGGCGATCGTGATCGGGTTCGGGCTGGGCTCCTTCTCCCAGGCACTGATCCCGCTGGCCGGCGGCCCCACCCCGCTCGTCCTCACCGTCCTGCTGGGCTCGTTCCTGCTGGGCGGCATCGGCACCACCATCGGCAACATCCACCTCGCCACCCTCACCCAGACCGTCACCCCCGCCCGCATGCTCGGCCGCACCAACGCCGCCCTGCGCTTCCTCACCTGGGGCACCATGCCCGTCGGCGCCCTGCTCGGCGGCTGGCTGGGCGACGCCATCGGCCTCCGCGCCGCCCTCGTCGTCACCGCCGCGGGCTTCACCGTCTCCCTGCTGCTGGTGGCCTTCTCCCCGGTCGGCAGGCTCACCGACCTCCCCGAGGAGGCCCACTGGGAGGACTGACAGGCCCTAGGGTGGCGCTGTCGTTTCCGACGTCGAGGAGGTACGCCGTGCCGACCATGCCGAGTTACGCGTCCGGGCCCAGTGAGGTGCCGCTGCTGGGCGACACCATCGGGGACGACTTCGACCGCACGGTACGGGCGTTCCCCGGCCGGGACGCGCTGATCGAGGCCGCCACCGGCCGCCGCTGGACGTACGCCGAACTCGCCGCCGACGTCGACGCGCTGGCCCTGGGGCTGCTGGACCTCGGCATCACCCGCGGGGACCGGGTCGGCATCTGGTCCCCGAACTGTGCCGAGTGGACACTGGTCCAGTACGCCACCGCCAAGATCGGCGCCGTCCTGGTCACCGTGAACCCCGCGTACCGCACGCACGAACTGGAGTACGTGCTGCGGCAGTCGGGGATCCGGCTGCTCGCCGCCGCCGAGCGGTTCAAGACCTCCGACTACGCGGCGATGGTCGCGGAGGCCGCGCCCCGCTGTCCCGGCCTGGAGCACGTCGTCCTGCTCGGCTCCGCCCGCTGGGAGGAACTGCTCGGAGCCGGACGCCGCGCCGACCCGGCGGCCCTGGCCCGTGCCGCGGCCGGGCTGAGCCCCGACGACCCGATCAACATCCAGTACACGTCCGGCACCACCGGCTTCCCCAAGGGCGCCACCCTCTCGCACCACAACATCCTCAACAACGGCTACTTCGTGGGGGAGTTGCTGGGCTACAGCGAGCGTGACCGGGTGTGCATCCCGGTGCCGTTCTACCACTGTTTCGGCATGGTCATGGGAAACCTGGCCTGCACCAGCCACGGTGCCGCCATGGTGATCCCCGCGCCGGCCTTCGACCCGGCCGCCACCCTGGCCGCGGTGGCCGCGGAGTCCTGCACCTCGCTGTACGGCGTCCCCACCATGTTCATCGCCGAGCTCGCCGATCCCGGCTTCGGCACGTACGACCTCTCCAGCCTGCGCACCGGCATCATGGCGGGCTCACCCTGCCCGGTGGAGGTGATGAAGGAGGTCATCGACCGGATGGGCATGGCCGAGGTGGCGATCTGCTACGGCATGACCGAGACCTCGCCCGTCTCCACCCAGACCCGCGCCGACGACCCCGTGGAGCGCCGGGTGTCCACCGTCGGCCGGGTCGGGCCGCACCTGGAGGTGAAGGTCGTCGACCCGGACACCGGCCGTACCGTGCCGCGCGGCACCCCGGGGGAGCTGTGCACCCGCGGCTACTCGGTGATGCTGGGCTACTGGGGCGAGCCGGAGCGGACCGCGGAGGCCGTGGACGCCGCCCGCTGGATGCACACCGGCGACCTGGCGGTCATGGACGAGGACGGCTACATCGCCATCACCGGCCGGATCAAGGACATGGTGATCCGCGGCGGCGAGAACCTCTACCCGCGCGAGATCGAGGAGTTCCTGCACGGGCACCCGGACGTCCTCGACGTGCAGGTCGTCGGGGTGCCCGACGACACCTACGGCGAGGAGCTGATGGCCTGGGTGCGGATGCGGGAGGGCGCCGAGCCGCTCACGGCGGAGGCGGTCCGCGACTTCTGCGCCGGGCGGCTCGCCCACTTCAAGGTCCCGCGCTACGTCCACGTCGTCGACGCGTTCCCGATGACGGTCACCGGGAAGGTGCGCAAGGTGGAGATGCGGGAGGAGGCGGTGCGGCTGCTGGCCCGGGAGCGGCCGGGACCGTCATCGCCAGCACCTGCTCGGTGACCGCGTCCAGCATCTCCGCGGCGGCGTCGGCGTCGCCGAGGACGAGGAAGTTCAGGGTGAGGCCGTCGGTCATCGCGGCCAGGTAGCGGGCCAGCAGGGGGACGGGCACCCGCAGCCCGAACCCCATGTCCGCGCGGAGCTGCTCGATCAGCTCGGCGTAGGTGGCGGTGTACAGCTCGTACTGGCGGCGGGCCAGGTGCCCGAACCCGGGCCGGCGCAGGGCGTACTGGGTGAGCTCGTAGGTGAGCAGGTGCTCGCCGGGGCGGGCGGACACGTGGTCCCAGTACGCCTGGAATCCGGCCCGGACGGTCTCCCTCAGGGATCCCGCGGGCCGGATCGCCTCCTTCACCACGCCGGTGTAGTGCTCGGTGATCGCCTCGATGACCGACTCCAGCAGGGCCTGCTTGGAGTCGAAGCAGTAGTGGACCACGCTGAGGGACACGCCGGCCTCGGCCGCGATGGACCGGGTCGTGGTCGCGGGGACCCCGTCCCGGGTCATCGCCCGGATCGCCGCCTCGGTGAGCTGCCGGCGCCGTTCGGCCAGCGGCCTGCGTGCCATGTGCGTTGCCGTCCTCAGCTGCTGTGTACGCCGACCTCGTGGAGCGAGTAGCCCCACTGGGTGCCCCGCTGGACGCCGTGGACCCGTACCCAGCGGGCGGTGGTCGCGTCGAACAGGGCGGTGTCCAGGCCGCCGTCGCCGGTCGTGGTGGACCACACCGTCCGCCAGTTCGCGGCGTCGTCCGACACCTCGATCCGGTAGGAGCGGGCGTGCGCGCGTTCCCAGTCCAGGGTGACCCGCTTGACCAGGTGCGGGCTGCCGAGGTCGACGGTCAGCCACTGGTCGTCGCTCCACTCGCTGGCCCAGCGGCTGCCCCGGTCGCCGTCCACGGCCCGGCCGGGCGCGTAGGTGGCGAAGGGGTTCCACCACTCGGTGGAGGAGGCGGAGGCGGGATGGCCGAGGGCCAGGTTGACGCCGGCCCGGTGCTGCTCGGAGGCGCCCCAGGTGTCGAGGTAGGACTCGGCGCCGCGGAACAGGTCGTCCACGACGTCCTGGCCGCCGACCTTGCGGACGTCCTCGATCCAGTCCGGGACCAGGCCGTAGTGGGAGGCGCCGTCGGTGTTCAGGTCCCAGCTGCGCTGTCCGGTGGTCTGCCGGTCGATGACCGAGCCGCCGTCGGTGCTGCGGAACGGGTACGTGACCTTGTTCGGGGCGTCGGCGCCGCGCGGGCCGGGCCAGCCGCCCACCCCGTTCATGTCGGTGCCGTAGCCGTAGCCGACGCCGTACTTGTCGCGCAGCGCGTCCTTGGCCTTGGCCTCGGCGCTGAACGCCTCGGAGCCGTTCATGTACTGGGCGGCGAAGCCGCCGAGCCGGTAGAGCCGTTCGGTCCAGTCCTCGTCCATCCAGCTGTGCGAGGAGATCACGCCGGGGTAGGACTCCGACTCCATGATGTCGAAGGCCCGTCCGGCGGCCTTCACGCTCATGTGGTCGATCTCCAGCATCATCTTGCGCTTCATCATGCCGCGCAGCGCGTACTCGCCGAGTCCGGTGAGCCCGCGGACGTTGCACCGGGCGTCCGAGGCGTACGAGGGCACGCTCACGCCGGCCGGGAGTTCCTTCTCCGCGTTGGGGGCGGCGGCCAGCCCGATCGGGTTGTCCTCCTGCGGGCCGGCGCACTTCTCGGTCCGCCAGAACGTGCCGGTGGACAGGAACTGGCCCACGTTGATCGCGGTGCCGAGCGTGCCGGAGTCGAAGCGGACCCCGCAGAGCGCGTTGTCGAACTTGTGGCAGAGGAACATGCTGCGCACGCCCAGGCGGTGCAGCTCGTCCAGGCCGCGGTCGATGTCCTCGCGGTCGCACTGGGCGACGTCGAGGATCTGCTTGCAGCCGAAGGGCTCGGAGGTCTCGACGCCGAGCACGACGGCCATCTTGCCCTGGGCGATGACCTGGCGGGCCTGGGCGCTGTCGGTGACGATCCGGAACCAGCCCTTTCCGGGGCCGCCGTACATCTTGTCGACGTAGGCCTGCATGTCGTACGTCTTCTGCGCCTGGAGGCGGATGGACGTCATCTCGTCGCAGCCGCGGTCCTTGAAGAAGTAGACGGAGCAGATCACCCCGTTGGTGACGAGGTCGTTGACCATCACCCGCTGGCCGCCGCGCCAGGCGCGCTCGATCCAGGCGTAGTAGTTCTGCTGGTGGGTCAGCGAGTCGTGGGCGGGCCAGTCCTTGAAGGTGGGCCAGCCGTTCGGGTCGTGCTTGCCGTCGCCGCCCTTGGTGATGAAGTCGAAGACGGCGAGGCTGCCGTCGGGGTAGTGCTCGGGGCAGTCCTTGAGGGCGTCGGCCACGCCGAGTTCGGAGAACGGCTTGCCGCAGATCAGCCGGCCGCCGAAGGCCTCGTTGGACATCACGTGGTTGTGCGCGTCGACGAACCCGCGGACCTGCCCCTTGGCGTCGGTCCCCTTGAAGGGTTCACCGGTGACGTCGATCCGTGAGTCGGGTGCCGGGCGCGCGACCGGGTTCCACCACTCCGCCTCGGCGGCGGTGCTGGGTGCGGGGCCCAGGAGCAGGGCCATGGCGGTGAGCAGGAGGGTCAGGAGCGCGACGGGCTTGCGCCTGCGGTGTGGGGGTCGGGTCGTCACGGCCACCTCGGATTGTCATGTCCACATATGGATGCCCCGAGGATGGTTACCAGCGCGTAAGGAGTCAATAGTCCGGGACGCTTGACCTGATGCGATGTCAGGTGCGCGGCGGCGGCCGCCGGGGGTCCGTGTCCTCCCCCCGCGTGGAAACGCCCCCCTCCCGGCCGCCGGGAGCCCGGGGACGGGGGCCGGAGGTGCTAGGAAACGGGGCATGACGGACAAGACCGAGAAGACCATCACCGTGTTCGGAGCCACCGGCCGCCAGGGCGGCGGCCTGGTCCGGGCGATCCTGGCGGACCGGAACGGCCCCTTCACGGTCCGCGCCGTCACCCGCGACCCCGCCTCGGACCGGGCCCGCGAGCTGGAGCGGCTCGGCGCCGAGGTCGTCGGCGCCGACCTCGACGACGAGGCGAGCCTCGCCCCCGCCCTGGAACACGCCTACGGCGCGTACCTGGTCACCGACTTCTGGCAGCACATGTCCGCCGAACGGGAGCAGGCCCAGGCCCGCGCCCTCGCCCGGGCCGCCTCGCACGCCGGTGTCCAGCACGCCATCTGGTCCACGCTGGAGGACACCCGCGAGTGCGTCCCGCTGGAGGACGGCCGGATGCCGGTCCTCCAGGACCGCTACAAGGTGCCGCACTTCGACGCCAAGGCCGAGGCCGACAGCTACTTCACCGAGGAGGGGGTGCCCACGACCTTCCTGCGGACCACCTTCTACTGGGAGAACCTCATCGCGCCCTTCGGCCCGCAGCGAGGGGAGGACGGCAGCCTCGAACTGGTCCTGCCCATGGGCGACAGCCGGCTCTCCGGCATCGCGGCCGAGGACATCGGCCGCACCGCGCTGGAGATCTTCAAGCGCGACACCGACCTGATCGCGGCCACCGTCAGCATCGCCGGCGAGCACCTCGCCCTCGCCGAGATGGCCCGGATCCTCACGGAGGCCCTCGGCGAGCCGGTGAACTACCGCCCGCTGACCCCGGACGCCTACCGCGCCCTCGGTTTCCCCGGGGCGGACGAGGCGGGCAACATGTTCCAGTACTACGCCGACTGCGAGGCCCGCTTCACCGCGGCCCGGGACCTGGACGCCGTCCGCGAGCTGCTCCCCGGCCTGCAGGACTTCCGCACCTGGCTGGCCGGCCACGGCGACCGCCTCCGGCTCGCCCTCGCGGGCTGATGCCGGCCCGGCGCGGACCGGGGCCCCGCCCTCACTCCAGTTCCGGCGTGGAGGCGAAACCGATGCACTCGACGTCGATCTGGTCGGCGAGTTCGGTCAGCACCCCGGCCAGGTCCGCGACCGTCTGCGGGTCACCCGTGAGCTCTCCGGAGTCGCTCGACCCCTGCCAGTCCTCGGCGACCCGGCGGAGCAGCGTGGTGACATGGTCGGCCGGTATCAGCAGGCCGCCGTCCCCCGAGGGGATCAGCGGTATGGACACCTGGATCATGGCAATGCCTCCCACGCCGCGACGTACCACTTCCTCAGGGCGGCTACCCCGGCCGCTCCCCGCCAACCGTCCCGTCCGCGACGGCCGCCCCCGCCCGGTCCGGCTGGTGACCTCCGCCGCGACCCGGGAGGATGGGGGAAGGGGGTGAGGCGAGGCGAGAGGAGGGCGGCCGCCGTGCTGGGAGACAGCAAGGGATTCAGCGGCTTCTCGGTGGAGAACGTCGACGACGTGAAGGACTTCTACGGCTCGACACTCGGCCTGCGGGTCGAGGTCGACCCGGACATGGGCATGCTGTTCCTGCACCTCGCGGGCGGCACCGACGTGCTCGTCTACCCGAAGGAGGGCCACCGGCCCGCGACCTTCACCGTGCTCAACTTCCCCGTCGACGACCTCGACGCGACCGTCGACGCCCTCGCCGCGCGCGGCGTGACCTTCGACCGCTACGAGGGCTTCGACCAGGACGAGAAGGGCATCGCCCGCGACAACGGCGGCGGGCCGGACATCGCCTGGTTCAAGGACCCGGCGGGCAACATCCTCTCCGTCTACCAGGAACGCGAGGGCTGACCCGGTGACCCGGCGGGGCGGGCGGCCACCACGGCCGCCCACCCCCCGGGCCCGTGCGGTCAGGCCGCGACGCTCCTCGCGCGGTCCCCGCCCTCGGTGGCCGGCGCCAGCCGGCCCGTACGGTGCAGCCCCCACACGGCGGCCGCGCACAGCAGACCGAGCGCGGCCAGCGCCAGCCACGGCAGGGCCGGCAGTCCCGCACGCCGCGCGGCGTCCAGGGCGGCGCCCGTCAGCAGGTTGCCGACGGTGATCCCGATGCCGCACACGGTGTTGTAGAGCCCGTAGTGCGTGGCGACCAGCCGGTCACCGGACAACCGCACGATGGTGTCCATCTCGAACGGGTAGGCGATCATCGTGCCCACCGCCAGCAGCAGGGCCGACAGGACCGGTGGCACCGCGGCCAGTGCCCACCTCCCCGGCCCGCCCGCCGGCACCGGCAGCACGGCGGCGGCCGCCACCGGTACGAAGCCCAGGCCCATGGTCAGCAGCCCCCAGGTCATCGCCCGTCCCGGGCTGGTCCGGGACTTGAACCAGGCCGTGATCCGGGTCTGGAACAGGACGGTGCTCAGCCCCGAGACGGCGAACAGCACCGCGACCGCGGCCGTGCCGAACCGCCCCTCCCCGCCCAGCCGGCGGACCTCCAGCGGCAGCGCCAGGTAGACCTGGAAGGTCATCACGTACGAGCCCGTCATCGCCGCGGAGAACAGCAGGAACGGCCGGTTGGACAGCATGCCGCGCCACTGCCGGAGCACCCCCTCGGCCGGACCGCCCCCCTCCGCCGCGCCCGAGGTGCCGCGCCGGGCCGGCAGGGCGCGCAGCTGCACCACGCTCAGGACCGCGAACACCCCGGCTGCCGTCAGGCAGGTCACCCTGAAGTCGATCCCGGTGAGGACCATGCCGACCAGCGGGCCCAGCAGGATCCCCGCCTGGTAGAACACGTTGAACAGGGCGAACGCCTCCACCCGGCGCTCGCCGGAGTCGGCCGCCAGGTAGGCGCGGGTCGCCGGGTTGAACAGGGCCCCCGCGAGACCGGTGGCCGCGGACGCGGCGAGCAGCGCGGGCACGGAGTCGACCAGCCCGAGGGTGGCGAACCCCAGGACGCGCAGCACCATCCCCGCGACGATCACCGGCTTGTAGCCGAGCCGGTCGGCGAGGGTGCCGCCGATCAGGAACATGCCCTG
The DNA here is from genome assembly GCF_042900645.1 of Streptomyces sp. NPDC012888. Classification (NCBI taxonomy): domain Bacteria; kingdom Bacillati; phylum Actinomycetota; class Actinomycetes; order Kitasatosporales; family Streptomycetaceae; genus Streptomyces; species Streptomyces sp. NPDC012888. The sequence continues at coordinate 210,099 of NZ_JBIBBM010000005.1, forward strand.
CTGGCTGAAGTTGCGCACGCCCAGGACCAGCCCGACCAGCCAGCCCGCGAGGCCCAGCGGGCCCGCCAGGTGGGCGGCGAGGTAGGGCATCAGCATGTAGAAGCCGAGGTTGATGGTGAACTGGTTCACCATCAGCAGCCGGACGCTGCGCGGATGACCGCGCAGCTGGGTCAGGACGCCGGTCATGCCGCTCCGCCCCCGGCGCCCGCCGCGCCCCCGGCGCCCGCCGCGCCCCCGGCGCCCGCCGCGCCCCCGGCGCCCGCCGCGCCCCCGGCGCCCGCCCCGCCCCGTCCGCCGGCCGGACGGTCCGGTGCGGCGGCGAGGGTGAGCGGGTCGACCACGTCGGCGCACCGGGTCCAGCGCGTCACCTCCTTCTCGCCGAGCCGTTCGATCACGTCGGGCTCGTGCGCCGGCGGGACGTCGAGCAGCCCGTGTGCCCGGCAGTAGTCGTCGTCGTAGACGGTGCCGAGGTAGCGCTGCGGTCCGTCGGGGAAGACGGCCGCGATCCGGGTCCCCTCGGGCAGCGTCCGGGCGGCCCAGCCGGCGACCAGGGCCACGGCGCCCACGCTCCAGCCGCCGGTCGCGTAGTGGGAGGCGGCCAGCCGGCGGCAGGTCCACACCGCTTCCGCCGGGGCCACCCAGTGCACCTCGGAGAAGCTCCCGTACGCCACGTTCCGCGGGAAGATGCTCGATCCGAGGCCGCGCATCAGCCGGGGCCGGGCCGGCTGGCCGAAGATGGTCGAGCCGACCGTGTCCACGCCCACCAGCCGCAGGTCCGGGAAGAGCTGCCGCAGCACCCGGGAGATGCCGGCGGAGTGCCCGCCGGTGCCGACGCTGCACACCAGGACGTCGATGTGCCGCAGTTCGGCGGCGAGTTCCAGCGCGAGCGGCGTGTAGGCGGTGGTGTTGTCGGGGTTGTTGTACTGGTCGGGGCACCAGGACCCGGGGTGGAGTTCCAGCAGCCGGGCCACCCGGTCGCGGCGGGCCTGCTGCCAGCCGCCGTCGGGGTGCGGCTCGGTCACCACCTCGACCCGGGCTCCGTAGGCGGTGAGCAGCCGGGCCATGGAGTCCTCCAGCCCGGGGTCGGTGACCAGGGTGACGGGGTGCCCGTACACCATGCCGGCCAGGGCCAGGCCCAGTCCGAGGGTGCCGCTGGTGGACTCGATGACGCGGGCGCCGGGCCGGAGCTCGCCCCGGGCCCGGGCCCGCTCGACCATGTGGAGGCCGGGGCGGTCCTTGATGCCGCCGGGGTTGAACCCCTCCAGCTTGGCCCAGAAGCCGCGCCCGGCGGGGGCGAGCGGCTCGGAGACGTGCAGCAGGGGGGTGTCGCCGACCAGCCCGGACAGGGCGGTGCGGGCGGTGAGGGACGTCTGTGTCACGGGTGGGTGCATGGCTTCGCTCTCTGGGATGAGGTGGGGGGACGGGTGGCGGGTGACGCGGTCGGGTGGGGACGACCGGCCTAGAGCAGCCACCGGCAGTAGCGGGCCAGCGTGGAGCGGACGGTTCCGGTGTGCGGGGCGGGAGCGGTGCCGGCCGGGCGGGGCCCGGCGGCGGGCCCCGGGCCGTCGCCGGCGGGCCCGGAGCAGGACGGCGCGGGGGAGTCGGGCGGGGCGGACCCGGTCGACCCCGCGGCCGCGGGCAGCGGTACGGCGGGGGCGCACGGGGTGCCGTGCTCGTGCGGCGGGTGGGGGTGTCCGGCCTGCGCGGGGGCGTGGGGGTGGCCCCCGTCGGCGTACGCGGGGAAGCAGTGGACGGCCCCGGACAGCAGGGCGGCCAGCAGCACCGCGAGCAGGTGCGCGGAACGTAACGGGGTGGGGGTGTGGCGCGGCACAGTTCCTCCGTGCGGCGGCGCGGCCCCGGACACCGGGGGCGCGGAAGAGGCGGGCGGTCACACGGGGGCCCGCGGGCGCGCGGGGGCGCGGCGGGGCCCGGCCACCGGGCGGGGGCCGGTGGCGCCGCCGCCCGCTACACCCTCAGTACGTCGCAGGGCCGGGGTGACTGACCGGCGGCCCCCCGGACCGCCGCCGGATCCGGTCCGGCCGCGGGGGCCCGGTCCACCGGGGTCCGCTGGGTGCGCACCGGCTCGTCCGGGCCGGCGGCCTCGGCGGCGGCCGGCGGCAGGGCGCCGGCCGGGGCGCACTCGTGCGCCGGGTGGTGCGGGTCGTGGCCGCCGTGGGCCGAATGCGCGTGGCCGGCGTGGCCGGGCGGATCCGCCCGCGGCACCGCCGGGGCGGCGGCCGCCCGGTCGGCGGGTGCGGCGCCCCGGCCGGGTTCGGTGCCGGTGTGCGGCCCGGAGAGGCAGAGGAAGGCCAGCAGCAGCAGGACGGCGCCGAACAGCCCCGGCAGAGCGGCCCTCAGGGGGCTCTGCGCGGTGGGGAGGCGCCGGTGGGCTGTGACCACACCGTGATGCTAACGGCGCCGCTCCGGGATGCGGGCGAGGTGATTCGGCCGAGCCGTGGCCGGGACCGGCGGTCGACGTCCGCACAGCGGACCCGGGACCGGCCGGAGGGGCGCGCGGCCCGGCCGCGGACCATCGTCCCCGCCCCCGTCAGGGCAGGTCAGGGCCATGGTGGAGGCGGAGTCGGCGAGAACCGGGGGACCACTTGAGGGCTCAAAGGATCGACGGGTTAGCATATGAGCGCCGCCTAGCTCGAAAGATAATCCTGTGACTGTCAACGAGGACTCGTTCACCAACTGGAAAAACCGCGAGGAGATCGCGGAGTCGATGATCCCGATCATCGGGAAGCTGCACCGCGAGCGGGATGTGACGATCCTGCTGCACAGCCGCTCCCTGGTGAACAAGTCGGTCGTCAGCATCCTCAAGACGCACCGATTCGCCCGGCAGATCGACGGCGAGGAGCTCTCGGTCACCGAGACCATGCCGTTCCTCCAGGCGCTCACCACCCTCGATCTCGGCCCGTCCCAGATCGACATCGGCATGCTCGCCGCCCTGTACAAGAACGACGACCGCGGTCTGACCGTGGAGGCGTTCACCGCCGGTGCCGTCGCCGGCGCCACCGGCGAGAACAAGATCGAGCAGCGCCGTGACGGCCGCGACGTCGTCCTGTACGGCTTCGGCCGCATCGGCCGCCTGGTCGCCCGCCTGCTCATCGAGAAGGCCGGCTCCGGCAACGGGCTGCGCCTGCGCGCCATCGTCGTCCGCGGTGGCGGCGAGGCCGACCTCGTCAAGCGCGCCTCGCTGCTGCGCCGCGACTCCATCCACGGCCAGTTCCAGGGCACCATCACCGTGGACGAGGCCAACAGCACGATCGTCGCCAACGGCAACGCGATCCGGGTGATCTACGCCAACGACCCCTCCGAGGTCGACTACACGGCGTACGGCATCAAGGACGCCATCCTCATCGACAACACCGGCAAGTGGCGGGACCGCGAGGGCCTCTCCAAGCACCTGCGCCCCGGCATCGACAAGGTCGTCCTGACCGCCCCGGGCAAGGGTGACGTCCCGAACATCGTCCACGGCGTCAACCACGACATGGTGAAGCCGGACGAGCGCATCCTCTCCTGCGCCTCCTGCACCACCAACGCGATCGTCCCGCCGCTGAAGGCCATGGACGACGAGTACGGCGTGCTGCGCGGCCACGTGGAGACCGTCCACTCGTTCACCAACGACCAGAACCTGCTGGACAACTACCACAAGGCCGACCGCCGCGGCCGCTCCGCGCCGCTCAACATGGTCATCACCGAGACCGGCGCCGCCTCGGCCGTCGCCAAGGCGCTGCCCGAGCTGAAGGCGCCGATCACCGGCAGCTCGATCCGCGTCCCCGTGCCGGACGTCTCGATCGCCATCCTCAGCCTGCGCCTGGGCCGCGAGACCACCCGCGAGGAGGTCCTCGACTACCTCCGCGACGTCTCGCTGAACTCGCCGCTGAAGCGGCAGATCGACTTCACGACCGCGCCCGACGCCGTCTCCATGGACTTCGTCGGCTCGCGGCACGCGTCGATCGTCGACGCCGGCGCGACCAAGGTGGACGGCGACAACGCCATCCTCTACCTCTGGTACGACAACGAGTTCGGCTACTCCTGCCAGGTCATCCGGGTCGTCCAGCACGTCTCCGGGGTGGAGTACCCCACCTACCCGGCCCCGCAGGCCTGACCTCCGCGGACCCCGAGGGGCGGCCCCCGGTGCCTTCCGGCACCGGGGGCCGCCCCCTTTGCCGTGTGGTCCCCAGCCCGCCGACGAACGCGCCCGGCGGGGCTGAGCACACTGCGGCGGCCGGGACCGGTCCGACGCCCGGGAGCGCGCCACCCCGGCCGCCGGCCGCCGGACTCAGGGCCCCCGCGCCGGTTCCGCGGACCGGCCGTCCGCGGCGGAGGAGTCCCCCGCCGGGCCGATACGGGCCAGGTCGGTGAGCAGGGCCGCGTACCAGGCCACGGCCGAGTAGTACGCCGGAGCCGCACCCGCGGGGCCGGGCCCGGCGTCCCCCACCGCCGGGTCGGGCGGCGGCAGGGCGGCCGGAGGGGTGTCGCCGCGCGGGTCCAGGGACGCCGACACGAGCAGCATCCGGCCCGCCACGTGGTCCCCCAGCCGCAGCAGCTCCGCCGCGGCCGACCGCTCCAGCGGGGGCGCCACCACCGGTACGGGCGGTCCGCCGTCCGCCGCCGGGGGCGGCAGCAGCAGCCGGTCCGAGCCCCACAGCGTGTGGTGCCCGAGCATCAGGGCGGCCTGCCAGTCCGGTTCGGCGGGGGCGCCCGCCATGTGCGGGGGCGCGCCCGCGCCAGCCGCCGCACCGGACGCGAGGCTCCGGGGCTCGCTGAGGTACTGGGCGAACGCCGACTCCGCCATGATCAGCGCGTGCTGGAACGACCGGTGGCCGGGCGCCGTGGACCTCGGCTCCCTCCTGCCGCCCGCCGCGACCGCCGCCGCCGTCGCCACCACCGTCTCCGCCGCGACCCGCAGCAGGACCGCCGCCGAACGGCGCATCTCCTCGTGCGCCCCGCGCGGCCAGGCCAGCAGCCCGAAGACCGCCCCGATCGCACTGCCGGTCAGCACCTCGAGCAGCCGCAGCTCGGCCAGCTGCCAGGTCGCCGGCGCCAACTGGGCGAACACGAAGGCGATGACCACGGTGAAGCCGCCCTGCGCCCAGCCGATCCCGCGGACCGGCCCCACCGTGAACGCGACCATCATCAGCACCGGGAGGGCGGCCGCGTACACGTCGGTGTGCGTCCCCACCACGGTGATCAGCAGGGCCGCGACGACGGCCCCCACCAGCGTGCCCGTCAGCGCCCGCCGCACCGTCACCCGGGTCTCGGCGACCGTCGTACGGGTCAGGGTCAGCGTGGCCAGCAGCGCCCAGAACCCGTGCGGGAGGCTGTCCACGCCCGCGACCAGCCGGGCGGCCGCCAGCGCCAGACTGATCCGCACCGCGTTCTGGAAGAACACCGACCGCCGTCCCGCGTGGCCCAGGAGCCGGTGCCACCACAGCCGCCAGGCCGGCAGCCGCGCGTACCAGAACCGCCCCGGGGCCGCCACGGCCGCCCCGGCCCGGCCCTCCACGGCGATGCGGGACGCGGTCCACACGGCCAGGCCCGCGTCCGCCACCTCCAGCACGGCGGCGTGCCGCCGCAGCTCGGCCGCCGGCAGTCCCGGCCGGGCGGCGGCCACCAGCTCCGCGCGGGCACGGGCCAGGTCCTCCCGCGCCCCGCCCGCGCCGCCGCCCACCGCCCCGCGCTTCGCCACACCCCCGTCCGCGCCGGCCTCCAGGGCCTCCGCCGCCTCGGCCGCCCCCCGCGCCACCGCGGCCAGTGCCGCCCGCACCGGGGCGGACGGCTCCCGGCCGGCCGGCGGAGCCGGCAGCAGCGCCAGCCGGTTCAGCAGGGTGCGGGTGGCCAGCCCGGTGTGGGACAGGGCCCGGTCCCGCACCCCCGGACCCGCGGGGCGGTCGGCCTCCGCAACCCGGGACGGCCGCAGCGCGGCACCCGCCTCCAGGGCCTCTCGCGCCTCCCGGGCGTCCAGCGCGTACGGCGGCTCCGCCAGCCGCCCGGCGCACACGCCCGCCAGCCGCACCGCCCCGGCCGCCCGCGCCCGGTACGGCACCGGGGGCGGGTCCGGGAACAGGAACGCCTCGGCCACCGCGATCAGCACCAGCCCCACGGTGGCGCCGCCCAGCCGCTCGCCCAGCGACCCGGGGTCGTAGGGCGGGAACGACGGCAGGATGTACAGCAGCTGGAGGCCGGGCGCCGCCCCGGCGGCCCGTGGACCGCCGACCGCGACGAACGCCAGGGCGAACCCGATGACCAGCATCCCGGCCACCGCGCTCCACGTCCGCACCGCGAGGAAGGTACCCAGGGCGACCAGCAGCCAGCACCACGGAGCCACCCGAAGCATCAGGGCGGCGCGCTGCCGCCCCGTCCCGGGGATGTGGGCCAGCGCCGCCAGAGACACGGCCGTGAACAGCGCGTAGGTGGCGGCGGTCGCCGAACCGAAGCCGTAGAGGAACAGGTAGAAACCCGTCCCGGCGGCCACGGTGACGCGTGCCGCCCTCCGGGCCGCACCCCCGTAGCGGGCCCCGAGCGGTGCCGTACGGTCACCAGCCATGCCACCAGGATCACCCGGCTCCCGCCCCACGGCACGCGCACACCGCCGCCTTCGGCCGGCCCGCCTGGCCCGGGCCGCCGAGCCGGGCGAGGGCCGCCGCGGCGAGGGCCCGTACGCCCGCCGGGAGGGCGGTGCGCGGGTCGGGGGCGAAGGCGGGGGAGTGGTTGGCCGGCAGCGCGGCCAGCTTCGCCGCGGCGGACGTGCCTGCCGCACGCGCCCACGCGGCGGGACCGGTCACCCCGAGCATCCAGTAGCCCAGCCGCACCCCCGCGGCCCCGTGCAGCTCCCGGCCCGCCGCGCCGAACAGCGCGAAGTCCTCGGTGGCCAGCGTGGGCGGCCACATCGCCACCCGCTCCGCGCCGAACTCCGCGGCGTGCGCGGCCCGCAGCGCCGCGGTCAGCCCCGGGTCCGGGTGCGTCACGGGGGAGGACCCGACCCGCACCAGCTCCGGTTCGCGCGGGCAGCCCGCGGCCGCGCACTCGGCCCGGACGATCCGCTCCACCGCGGCGACCGCCCGGTCCAGGGCCGCGTCGCCCACCGCCCGCACCGTGACGCCGAGTTCGGCGCTCTCCGGGATCACGTTCGGCCGGTCACCGGCGTGGAAGGAGCCGACGGTCACGGCCACCGGGTCCGCCGGGGCGGCCTCCCGCGCCACCACCGTCTGGAGCCGCGCCACCACGTGCGCGGCCGTCACCACCGGGTCCACCGCCAGGTGCGGGGCGCCCGCGTGCCCGCCCCGCCCGTGCACCACCACCCGGTACGTGACGCTGCCCGCGGCCACCGGCCCGTACGCGTGCGCCACCATGCCCGCCGGCAGCGGTGCCGCGTGCTGGGCCAGCACCTCGTCCGGCACCCCGAACCGCTCGTACAGCCCGTCCGCGAGCATCGCCCGCGCCCCCTGGAGGGTCTCCTCGGCCGGCTGGCCCACCACCATCAGCGTGCCGCGCCAGGCCGCACGGCCCCCGGCGAGCAGGGCGGCCGCGCCGGCCGCCGCGGCCAGGTGCAGGTCGTGCCCGCAGGCGTGCGCCGCGCCGCCCTGCGCCGCGTACGGCAGGCCCGTCTCCTCCCGGACCGGCAGCGCGTCCAGTTCGGCCCGCAGCAGCACCGTCGGCCCGTCCCCGTTGCGCAGCACGCCGACCACCCCGTGCCCGCCCACCCCGGTGGCGACGTCCAGGCCCGCGTCCGCCAGCCGCCCGGCGAACAGCCCGGCCGTGCGCCGTTCCCGGCCGGACAGCTCCGGATGCCGGTGCACCTCCAGGTAGAAGGCGGTCAGCGGGCGGAGCAGCGCGGCGAGCCGCGCCGCCAGGGATTCGTCCATGTACGGCAGCCTCCCAGGGCCCCGACGACAGGTGGCTGACAGGAAGTGACAGCGGTCCGGGGGCCGTGCTGCGGGCGGTCCGTGACTTGATGGATTCCGGGGCCGCCACCCGATGCGGTCAAGGCCCCGACCGCACGTTCCGTACCCCATGTCCCACCCGACGACCCGACAGGGAGACCACCATGGAGAAGTCGCCGCTCGCGTCCCTCGCCGACGAGATCCTGGAGCTGGAGTCCGAGACCTTCGAGATCTCCGACTACTCCGACGCCAGCGAGGTCGTGCTCGCCGGTTCGACGAGCTGCTCCTCCACCTCCACCTGCTCCTCCACCACCAGCACCACCTCCTGCTCGGCCTGATCCACCACCGCCGGCACACACAACGCCCCCGGACCCGCGACGCGGGACCGGGGGCGTTCCGGCGCACACCGGCAGCGTCACGGGAAGGGGTGCGGCACCATCCTGATCTCCGCCTCCGTGAGATCGGCGGACCGCAGCCCGGCCCGCCGCGCCGCGGTCCGCAGCCGGGGCAGGAACGGGGCCCGCTGCCGGGACCAGCCGAAGTCGATCGGCAGCAGCCCGGGAACCACCGCGCACACCGTCCGCAGCCCGACGCGCAGCTGCTCCGGTGTCGTCTGGTCCACCACGATCACGTCGTGCCCGGCACGGGTCAACTCGCCGACGACGTAGGCCAGGTCGTCCCGCAGGTCCGCCGAGACCGGCGGGGCGGGCCGGTCCCCGCCGTACACCTCGCCGAGCGGGCGCACCGCCGTCGGCTCCAGGTACGGGCGGACGTGCCGGGCCATGGCGGGCAGCCCGTACAGCTGGGCGTGGTCCTTCAGGTGCCGGACCCGGCCGAAGTCGGCGGCCATCGCCTCCAGTTCGTCCTGCCGCTCGGCCACCTGCCCGGGCAGGTGCGGGATGTACGTCAGCACCTCCGACAGGGCCGCCTCGACGGCCGCGACCGGGTCCAGCGCCGCACCCGCCCCGAAGGAGAACAGCCCCGGCCCGCCGTCGCGGCGCACCGCCAGCCCGGTCACCACCGGCACGCCCAGGTCGATCCGGTTGTCGAAGGCGTGCACCTCGTAGCCCTGGAGGGCGGCCCGGTCGGCCATCGCCCGGACCGCCCCGCCCGGCACCGACGCCAGGTCGATCCCGGTGAGCCGCTGGCCGCCGTACCAGGCCAGCAGGAACGCGTCCCGCTCGACCAGCTCCAGCAGGGCCCCGAGCAGCGCCTCCTCCACACAGCTGCCGATCGCGCAGCCGTTGGAGCACTCGAAGACGAAGTTGTCGGCGGCCAGGCCCGCGCTGTAGTGCACCAGCCGGGCCGGCACCAGCACCGGCCGGTCGTCGCGCAGCGAGTGCCCGTACACCCACGGGATGGGACGCGCCGGGTCGAAGGGGGAGACCAGCGGGTCGTCCCGGTAGGTGGAGTCCGGGTAGAGGCCGCACTCGGCAGGGTCCAGCGCCCGGTCGCCGAGCTCCTCGTACGAGGCCACCGTCAGCGCGGAACCCGTGCGCCGGTGGGTGCCCGCGTAGCGTTCCAGGCCCTCCAGGTGGGCCAGGTCCCGGCTGTGGGCGAAGCTGTTGCCCTGCCCGCTCCACGTCACGTCGGTCAGCCCGGCGTAACCGCGCATGAAGACGCTGCCCGCGACCGGCGCGGTGGTCGGCGAGGTCACGTTGGTCCAGGTACCGCCGCCGAGGACGCCGGTGACCGGGTTGGCCAGGGCCGCGTACGGCATGGGGTACGAACCGGCGGACCGCAGCCGCTGCGCGCCGGGCGCCGGCTTGGGCCTGGAGCGGGGCGCGAAGCGGACCGGCGCGTCGGTGCCGCGCGGCCCGCAGTCCGGGCACAGCGGGTCGGCAAGCAGCGGGTACGTGCGCACCCGGAGCGTCCTCAGGTCCAGGCGGCTCACCTGCGGCAGGGCCCGGTCCGCGGCGGTGTCCCCGGGCGGGCGCACGGCACCGGCGGTGACCGCGTCGTACAGGCCGCGGACGGCGTCCACCACGTGTGCGGGCAGCCGGGGCCAGTCCGCGGCGACCGGGGTCAGCGGCCCGGTGCCGGTCTCCAGCGCGTCGCGTTCGGAGCGGCTGCGCAGCCGCTGCCAGCGCATGGCCAGGCAGCGGCCGCAGGCCGGGGCGGTTCCGTCGCCGCCCCACGGGCCGACGAGGACGGCCTGCGCGGTCAGGTGGACCCGGGCGCCGGCCCGGACCCCGGCGTGGGGGTCGCCGGCCTGCGCGCGGAGGGCGTCGTGCACGCCGACGGTGACCACCGCCGGGCCGGTGCCGGCGGCCCGGCCGGCGGCGAGGGCGGCGGCCAGGCCGGCCCGGGCCGCCTCCATCGGGACGGTGGGCAGCGGGCGCCCGGCGGGGGGCGCGGCGGGGGCGGCGGTCGTCATGTCCGGTTGCTCCAGCGGAAGGTCCTGAGCCCGATCAGGCCGAAGACCACGGCGAACCCGGCCAGGGCCGCGCAGCCGGCCCAGATGGTGCCGGGCGATCCGGTCCCGGTCAGCGAGCCGGCCGCCGCGTCGTTGAGGTAGCGCAGCGGCAGCACCCGGGACACCTGCCGCAGCCAGTCCGGCATCATGTCCAGCGGCAGGAACGAACCGGACAGGAACGCCATCGGCACCATCAGGCAGTTGGCGATCGCCGCCACCGCCTCCGGGGTGTTCGCGTACGTCCCGACGATAACCCCGATCGCCATGAACGCGGTGATGCCCAGCACCAGCGCCGGGAGCACCAGCGGCCAGCGGCCGTCGAGTTCGAGGCCGAAGCCCGGCAGCATCGCCACCGCCACGAACACCGCCGACTGCACCACGCCGATCACCAGCGCCAGCACGTACCGGGAGGCCAGCACGGTGGTCAGCGGGGTCGGGCTGAGCCGGATCAGCCGCAGCAGGTCGTCGCGGCGCCACTGCATCAGCGTGAACGCGATGCCGAACACGGCCGCGTTGGCCACGCCCCAGGACATCACGCCCGGCGCGATGTAGGAGATGTACGGCCGGCCCGACTCCTCCACGTCCTGCCCGCTGAAGATCAGCCCGAACACGACGAGGAACAGCAGCGGGAAGGCGAAGGTGAAGAACAGGGTGGCCTTGTCCCGGACCTGTGCCCGGTAGCCGGCGGCCGTCAGGGCCGTGTACGCGCTCATGCCTGGAACTCCATCGGGGTGTCGGTCGGGTCGGCGGCCCGTTCGCGGGCCGCGCCGGTGAGTTCGAGGTAGACGTCCTCCAGGCTCGCGGTGCGGGTCAGCACCCCGTCCAGGCCCACGAGTTCGTCCACCGCCGCCAGGACCCGCCCGGGCACGGCCGTCTCCAGCACGAGCGATCCGCCCTGCTCCTCGGCCCGGTCCACCCCGGGCAGGGCCGCTGCCCGCGCGAGCTCGATCCGGCCGGCCGGCACGAACAGCCGGCAGGGAGCCCCGGCCGCACGTACCAGCTCGTCGGGGGCGTCGAGCGCGGTGATCCGGCCGTCCACCATGATCGCGACCCGGTCGCAGAGCGCCTCCGCCTCGTCGAGGTGGTGGGTGGTGTAGACGATGGTCCGGCCCTCGCGCTTGAGGCCCCGGAGCACCTCCCACAGGTCCCGGCGGGCCTGCGGGTCGAGGGCGGCGGTCGGCTCGTCCAGGAAGATCAACTCGGGGCCGTGGACCAGCGCCGAGGCGATGGCCAGCCGCTGCCGCTGGCCGCCGGAGAGGTTCTCCACCAGGACGTCCCGCTGACCGGTCAGCCCGACCGAGGCGAGCGTGGCGTCGGCGGCGGACCGGTCCGCACGGTACAGCCCGGCGACGGTCACCAGGTGCTCGCGGGCGGTCTGCCGGACGAAGAACGCCGAGCTCTGGGTCTGCACGCCCATCCGGGGCAGCAGGGAGGTGTCCCTCGGCCAGGGGCTGCGGCCCAGCACCGTCACGGTGCCGGAGTCGGCCCGCCGCAGCCCCTCCATGATCTCCACGAGGGTGGTCTTGCCGGCGCCGTTGGGGCCGAGCAGCCCGAAGAACTCGCCGGGACGGACGTCCAGGGACACCCCGGCGACGGCCGCGCGGTCGCCGTAGCGTTTGTGGACGTCCCGTACGGAGAGGGCGGGCGCGGCCTCGGGCGGCCGGGTGCTGTCAGTGGTCATGGGCGGTGCGTCCTCGGTGTGGTGGCGGGCGGGGGAGAGGGAGGGGACAAGGAGGGGGAGGGTCGGGTGGGGCTGCGGGCGGAAAGGGGCCGGCCGGGCCCGCTCAGCGGGTCACGGCGTACCACCCCGCCCAGGCCAGCCCGGCGACCAGCAGCAGGACGGCCGCGGCCGAGCCCAGCGTGTAGCCGAGGTAGATCCGGCGGGCCCGCGCCGGGTAGCCGGCGGCCGCGGCCGGATCCCGCAGCCGCAGCCGGACGTACGCGGCGCCGGCCGGGGCCAGCCGGGTCACCCGCAGCACGTGGCAGAGCAGCGCGTACCCGTCCAGCGGCGGCACCGGAACCAGGTTCACCAGGGCCTGCGCGCTGCCGAGGAGCAGCAGCGCGGACAGCGCCCGGGACGTGCCCCCGCCGGCCGGCAGCAGCAGCCAGGCCGCCCAGAAGGGCAGCAGGAACAGCAGGTTGGCGAAGGCGCCCGCCGCGGCCACGGCCGCCTGGTCGCGGCGGCGGGGCAGGTGGCGGTAGTTGTCCACCCGGCAGTACATGATCGCCACGGGCAGCCGCCAGCGCAGCCCGATCTCACCGACCGTGCCGCCCGCGTGCCGGGCGGCGATCCCGTGCGCGAACTCGTGCAGCGCGGTGCTCAGCCACAGCAGCGTGGCCACGGCGAGCACCGCCGCCGGCTCGCGCAGCACCCGGCCCAGGTCGTCGGCGAGCCGCCCGAACCGCGCGGCCAGCAGCACCTCCATCACCGCGCAGACGGCCATCAGCAGCACCACCGGCGCGGGCCGGAGCAGCGGCCGCAGCACCCGGTGCAGCCGGGCCGTCGCCGCGTCGGCGTCCGCGACCAGCCGGACGCTGCCCCGCAGCCAGGACCCCTGCCAGGGCTTCGCCGGACGTTCCGCCGGGGTGGGCGGCGGCCCGCCCGCGAGCAGCCGCCGCGCACCGAGCAGACCGAGCAGCTGCTGCCAGTTGCGCTCGTCCAGCCGCCGCCCGAAGGCCCGCCCGTACGCCTCGCCGATCTCCGCGAGGCTGCGGGAGCCGTCCAGCCGGGACACCAGGAAGTGTTCCCTCGGGCCGATCTCGAACGCCGCGCCCGACACCGGGTCCTTGACCAGGTGCACCGTCGCCGGTCCGTTGAGCAGCGGCGGTGACAGCAGCACCTCCGGGCGCAGCGCCGGCCGGTGGTCCAGCGCCGGGCCGGTCACGGCGCCACCGCCCCGGCCGCGGCGGACTCCCCGGCCGCGGTGGACGCCTCCGCCCCCGGCCGCTCGCGCAGCACCCGTCCCAGCAGGTGCGCCAGGTAGGCCTCGTCGCGGATCGTCACGTGCAGCCGGTTGTTGGTCATGTGCAGGTACGGGGACAGCAGCCGGGGCAGGGCCTCCGCCGGGTCGGTCACCCGCTCGTCCCGGGTGCCGTCCCAGGACCGGAACACCAGCTCCCCGGCCACGGCAAGGGCCTCCGCCCGGTCCCGCAGCTCCCGGCAGTGCGCGGCCCAGCCGGCCAGGAACGCCGGCAGCCGGCCGGTCTCCCCGGACGCCAGCGCCGACCGGACCGCCTCGAACCGGCGGTACAGCCCCGGGGCGGTCCCGGCGTAGTCGCGGTCGTACTCGTCCGACCCGATGAACCCGGTGCCCGGGAACGCCCGGTGCCAGAAGGCGTAGTACGAGTCCAGGTAGTCCGCCAGCTCCTCGCGGCCGGGCAGGAACACCCCGGCCATCACCATCATCAGCTGGGCGGAGGTCCCCAGCAGGACGGTCCGCAGGTGCAGGTTCATCCGGCCCAGCGCGTCCGTCACCAGGTCGCTGGAGTGCGCGAAGTGCCACTCGGCCAGCTCCACCCCGGCCGGGCCGCCGTACTTGCCGTACTCCGGCTCGTAGGGCACCCAGGAGAACGAGTTGTTGGGGCGCAGGTTCATCCGCCCGTCCGGGCCCGCGAACGCCGCCCGGTCCCCGTCCGGGAACTCGATGTCGAACAGCGTGTTGTAGAACTCGTTGAGGAAGCCGGAGTCCACCTGGTACAGCGCCGGCCGCGCCCTGAGGAAGGCCCCGACCGCCTCCTCGGTACGCCGCCGCACCTCCTCCTCCGCCTCCGGCGAGGAAGGCCGCAGCCGCAGGCGGACGTGCGGGCCCTCCAGCCAGTAGTTGATGAAGAAGTGCCCCGCGATCAGCCCTTCCCCGGTCAGCTCCGCGACCAGCGGGCGGACGCAGTCCAGCAGCAGTGGCCGCGGGTTGGCCGCGTAGAAGACGTGCACGGCCTGCCAGTCGCCGCGCCGCGGCACGGGGGTGGTCAGCTCGGACATCGGACGTCGCCCTCCTGTTCCGGAATGCTCGTGGGGGTGGTCGCGGAGCCGGTCCCGGCGACCGGGCCGGTGAAGGTCTCCACGGCGAGTTCGGCCACGTGCCCGCCGCGCCCGGACCGCACGTGGGGCCCGGCCGGGTCGGGCAGCGGCTCGCGGAAGACGACCCGGTCGGTGCCGTCCCGCAGCAGGGCCTCGAACGCGCCCAGGGACAGCAGGCTCCCGAAGTCGACGTACTGCGGCTTCGCACCGCCCCCCGCGCCCGCGCCCACGGCGGACACGGTGGCGAAGGCCCTCTCGGGCAGGCCGTGTTCACGCCGCCACCGCTGCCAGTCCAGGAAGTCCTGCGCGTCGCGGGCACCGCGCGCCGGCAGCGCGTCCGCGGTCGTCGTCCAGCTGCGGCGGCTGAGCACCAGGTCGCCGTGGACCACCCGGGGGCGGCTGGTGACCCGCCCCCGCGGGGCGCCCTCGGGGACGCCCGCCCACACGTCCAGCGGGGACATCGAGGAGGGGGACAGCAGCAGCAGGGTGCGGGGCACGGCGGGCAGCGCCAGCGGGACCAGGTAGCCCAGGTAGACGGGCACCACCTCGCGGCCCAGGCGCCGCGACCGGAGCAGCACCCGGCCGGAGCCCGGATCGTGCTCCGCGTACAGGTCGTCCAGGTGCAGCTGCCGGTCCGGCGGCAGGGTCCCGGTCTCGCCGGGGCAGACGATCTCGTAGTCGGTGAGCCGGCCGTGCAGGTTGAGGTTGGTGGTGACGGGACCGCCGGTGACCTCGGCCAGCACCGCGCCGCGGGGAGCCGCGGCGCCGTTCGCCGCCCGCAGCCGCGGGGACAGCGCCCCGGGCCCCCCGGGCTCGTCGTACACATGGGTGAACCGGCTGAACGGGAACGACAGACCGCCGTAGGCGCGGTTGAGCACGGTGCGCGGCTCCCCGCTCACCGGGTCGGTGCCGAACTGGAGGTGGTGGCAGCGGGGTGCGAAACCGGCGGGCAGCGGCGCGAGTTCCGCCGCGACCGCCTCGATGTCCGCCTCCGTCAACCGCAGTTCGGACTCCCGCTCCTCGTCCGCGTAGCCGGCCCAGGCCTCCCGCACCCGCGCGGTGAACACCCGCCGGGCCGCGTCCAGCGCGCGGATCCCGTCCAGGCCCAGCCAGTTCTCCTCCGGCACGTACTCCCCGCGCTCGTCGTAGGGGCGGCGCCGGGCCGTGAAGGACAGGTACTGGTCGAAGAAGTCCTCGTGGAAATCGTGCACCAGACCGAGGAGGTCCTCGCAGCGTCCGCCCCGCCCGTACCGCGCCGTGAAGAACCCCTCGAAGGTGATCCGCTGGGCCAGCGTCAGGTCGAAGGCCGGCAGGATCCGCTCCACCGCGCGCAGCGCCCCGAGACCCGGCACCGGGACCGGCAGGTCCCGGCCGGCGCTGACGTCCTCGTACACCAGGGTCTGCGGCACCCCGGACCGGTCGGCGCCGAGCTCCTCCCAGACCGTGCCCAGCGCCGCCCGCAGGGCGGCGAGGAGCCCGCGCCGCTCGTCCCGGCCGGCCGCCGGGTAGCGGTCGAGCAGCCCGGCGGGTTCCTCCAGCAGCCCGGCCAGCCGGTCGGCCCACGGGACGCCGAGCCCGGACAGCGCCTCGTGGAAGGAGCGCAGCGGGTCCGGGCTGTGCACCTCGGTGTCCAGGCAGGGCACCCGCACCAGCTCCAGCCGGCGCAGCGCCTCGACGTACGCCTCGCACTCGGCGGGCTCCGCCCCGTGCTCGGCGGCCAGCCAGTCGGCCAGCTCGTGGTGGCGCAGCTCGCCGCGCTCCGCGAACAGGGCCAGCAGCCGGTCCAGGGTGCCGCTGCGGCGCAGGAAGAACAGCCGGTCCGTGGCCGCGTCGAAGGTCACCGCGGCCGAGTCGTCGCCGGCGGTCACCGAACGGCGCACGTAGCGGACCCGGTCGCCGGCCGGCACCCACCCGGAGGCCGGCCGCAGCGGCAGGTCGCGGCGCCGCACCGGATCGGCCGCGATCAGCTCGGCGATCCGGGCGAGCACCACCACGTTCAGCCGGACGTGACCGGTCCAGGCGTCGGCCACCCGCACCTCCGGCGGACCGCCCCCCTCCGCCGGCCCGGTGAACCGGCCGGTGGCCAGCGCCGTGAACGTGCTGAACGGGCTTGTCTTGCAGGCCGTGCGGTACACGTACGACAGCACCGCCCGCTCCGCCTTCCGGGCCCGGCCGCGCGGTTCGGCGCCCTCCGCGGCGGCCCGCACCAGCGGACCCAGGCGGCTCTCCAGCACCGGGGAGGCCAGCAGCAGCCCCAGCCGCAGCCGGTCGTCCTCCAGGAGCCCCGCCAGAGCCCTCCGCCCCGCGGCGAGGTCGGCGGCGAGCAGGGGCCCGCCCTCCGCGAGGAGCCCGCACAGCTCACGGTGGCGCTCCAGCCAGTCCGCCAGTGCGGCCGCGCCGTCCGGGTCGGTGGCGGCGAGGGCGGCCAGGGCCTCGTCCGCCCGGTCCGGCGGCCGGTTGTTGTGGATCCGGCGGCGCAGGGCCAGCAGCGCCCGGCGGGCGGCGGCACCGGGTCCGTCGGGCGCCGGGTCGGTGGCGGCCACCGCCCGGTGCAGCGCGTCGCCGAGCGGACCGGCGTCCGCCCGCAGCCCGGCCTCCGCGGCGAGCACCCGGGCGGCCCAGTCGGCGGCGCCGGGGCAGCGCAGTGCGCCGACCGCGTCGGCCGGCAGCCCGGCCACCCGGAGCACCAGGTGCTCGCCGAGCCGCCAGCCGGTGCCTGCGGGGCCGGCCGCGTCCCCCGTCAGGGGTGTGGTCCTGGTCGTGGTCATCGTCCGGTGCCCTCTCCTCAGGCGATCTCGTGCCGGAAGTCGGCGGGCCGGGGCCGCTCGTGGCCCAGCAGCATGATCAGCAGCGGTGCCTCGTCCGTGCCGTCCGTCCCCAGGTGCTCGGTGTACGCGACGTTGTCGAAGCCCAGCGCCACGCCGGCGCCGAGGCCGAGCGCGGCGGCGGTGGTGTAGAAGGTCTGCGCGACCGCGCCGGCGGTGCCGCCGACCAGGCGGTAGCCGCGGTCGCCGACCGCGTCGAGGACCGCCGTCGTCCGGACGGCCGGCACCAGCACCGCCCCCGCCTGCTCCAGGTTGTAGTTGGAGAGGAAGTAGTTCCGCTGCAGGAACGGCCCCGGCGGCCCGTCCACCACGAGGCGCAGCGCGTGCGCGTCGGGGTCGTAGGCGTAGCTGCCGGGGGCGATCCCCGTGACGTGGTTGACGAAGGCGTACAGGGACACCAGCCGCGGGCCGTCGGGCCGTTCGGCCTCGGAGCCCAGGGAGGTGGCCGCGCAGTCCGCCAGTGCCGCCGCCAGCTCCTCAGCGGCGACCGGACGGCTGGCGTCGAACCGGCCGAAGCTGCTCCGCCGGGCCCGCAGGGCGGCCGCGGTGCCCAGCCGCCGGGCGCTCGGGGCGGGCAGCGGCACGGGCTCCCCGCCCCGTACCGGGGCCGCGGCGGCGGCGTCCAGGGCGCCGGGGGCGGGCCGGTCGGCGGCCCGGCCCAGGGTGGCGCGGTGGACGCGGCGCAGGGTCTCGAACTCCAGCACCCGGCGGGAGCGTTCCACGTCCCGGTGCCGGACCCGCGGCTCCTCGGCGCGGGCGTCCGCGCCGCCGCCGTCCGCCGGGGCGGGTACGGGCGCCCCGGGCGCGGGGGCGGTGGCACCGGGGCCCAGCGACACGACCGCGAACACCCCCTCTTCCCGATCAGGGGTGCCCAGCAGCCGGGCCAGCCGCTCCTCGTCGAACCAGAGCAGCGGGGACAGGCCCAGGCCCCGCTCGGCCGCCCAGAGCCGCCACGTCTGCACCAGCGTGCCCACGTCCATGCTCACCGCGTGGAAGGAGAAGCTGTTGTACTTGAACGCGTTCTGCCAGTACTTGACGCCCAGCAGCAGGTACCCGGCGTCCGGGCCGCCCGGCGCGGCGGGGCCGCCGAGCGCCGCCCGCACCTCGCCCGTCACGTCGCCGGCCAGGAGCCGGCGCAGGGCGTGGTGGTGCGGGGCGTAGTGGTACAGCCCCGGGGTGACCGGGGCGCCGGCGCCCGCCGCCCAGTACACGCTCACCGGGTACAGGCCGCCGCCGGAGGCGGTGCCCCGGGACCAGTTCGCGTGCGTGTAGTGCGGCAGCGCGGCCAGGTCGGTGTTGGCCTGCACACCGAGCCGCCGCCCGGTCAGCCCGTAGCTGTCCTGGAGCAGCCCGCCCAGCACCGGCAGGCCGAACCCGGCGGCGGCGGAACCGGCCGGGGTGCCGTCCGGCGGGGTCGCCGGGGGCAGCGGGAGCAGCTCGGTGCCCGGGTAGTACTTGGCCTTGCGCGGACGGTCGGCCCAGTCGGGGACGAAGTCGACGGGCTCCATCGGTATCCGGCCGCGGTGCATGATGTCGTGCGCGTAGGTATGGGCGTAGCCCACGGGTCCTCCTGCGGGGGGTCGTCGGTACGGCGTGCGGAGCCGGCCGGTCACGGGAAGGGGTGCGGAGCCGGGTTGAACCCGCGCGGATCCAGGTCGTGTTCCCGCAGCCCGGCCGCGCGCAGCGCGGTCCGCAGCCGGGGCATGCCGAGCGCCCGCTGCCGGGAGTGGCCGAAGTCGATCGGCAGCAGACCGGGCACCAGCACGCTGACCGTGTGCAGGCCCAGCCGCCGCTGTTCGGGCATGGTCTGGTCGACGAGGACCACGTCGAAGCCGTGGCCGGCCACCGCCGCGACGCACCGCTGAAGGTCCTCGCGCACGTCATCGGAGACCGGCCGGCCCCGTTCGTCCGGCCAGGCCAGCTCGGAGACCGCCCGCATCCGGCCCTGCGGGGCCCGCAGCAGGAAGTCGGCCCACCGGCCCATCTCCGGCACCCCGTACACCAGCGGATGGTCGTGCAGGGCGGTCACCAGGCCGAAGTCCTCGGCCATGGCCCGCAGTCGCGGTTCGTCCCGCACGGTGCGGCCGGTGAGGTTGACCGCGTCGGTGGCGATCTCGCACAGCGCCGAGTCCAGGGCCGACTCGGGGTCCAGGCCGGCGCCGGCACCGAAGCACATCCGCCCCGGCCCCCCGTCGAACCGCTCGGCTACCGCCGTCACCACCGGTACCGGGAAGGTGATCCGGGTGTCGAAGAACCGCGCCCGGTAACCGTAGAGGGCGAGCCGGTCCACCATGGCCCGGGTGGCCGGGCGGCCGCTCGTGGACACGTCGATCTCGGGCAGCGGCTGCCGCCCGTACCAGGTGAGCAGGAAGGCGTCCCGCTCCACGGCCTCCATCAGCCCGAAGTACGCCGCCTCCGCCAGACTGCCGCCCGAGGCGCAGCCGTTGGAGCTCTCCTGCACGAACCGGTTCTCCAGGCCGGGCGCGTGGTAGTACGTCAGCACCTCGGGCACCAGGCGCGGCGCCCCGTCCCGCAGCGACCAGCCCCACACCCAGGGGATGACCCGGTCCGGTGCGAACGGGCGCACCCGCGGGTTCGCCGCGTGGAACTCCGCGCTGTACAGCCCGACTTCGCGGGGATCGACGGCGGTGCCCGGTTCCCGCGCCTGCAGCGAGTCCAGCGAGGCGCGCACGGCGACGGTCCGGGACCGGGCCCGCATGCCGGCGTACCGCTCCAGCCCCTCCAGCACGCCCACCCGGGCACTGCGGTCGAAGGAGTCGGTGTGCCCGCCCCAGAACGTCTCGCGCAGGTACTCCCCGGAGCGCATGGAGAAGCAGCCGATGGTCGCGGAGGTGGAGGTGGAGGACACGTCCTGCACAAGGGACGGGCCGAGCGCCCCGCACAGCGGGTTGGCGAAGGCCGCCACGTCGATCCCGTACGACTCCAGCGGCCGGGTGCGGAACACGCCGGGCCGGTACTTGGGGGCGGGCGGCAGCTCGGGGGCGGCCGGCGCGTCGACCACGGGTTCCGCGCAGCGCGGGCACTCGGGGTCAGGCACCAGCGGGTACCGGCGGACGGTGCAGGCGGCCAGGTCGAGCAGCAGCACCTCCGGGAACGGCGCGGGACCGGCCGGGGCGGGCCTCCGCCCGGCCTCGGCCGTGACCAGCGCGGCCAGCAGCTCCGCGGTGAACGGCAGGGCGTAGGGCCACTCCCCGGCCGGGCGGGTGCCGCCGCCCAGCTCCAGCGCGTCCCGCAGGGCCACCGACCGGACGGCCTGCCAGCGCCGCTCCAGGCAGCACGGGCATGTGCCGGCCCCGCCGACCACGGCGTGCCGGCCGTACAGCCACACCGGCACGGGCGGCCGTCCGGCTCCGGGGCCGCCTGGGGGTTCCGGGGCGGGGGCGGGGTCCGGTCCGGCCGCGGCGGTGAACGCGTCGCGGACCCCGAGGGCGCTGACGGCGGCCGGGGGGCCGTCCAGGGCGCGGAGCGCGACCGCCAGCAGGCCGGCGAAGCGGGCGGCCGCGACCGGGCCCAGGGCGGCCGCCGGGTCGGTACCGGGGCCGGCCGCCGGGGCGGTCGCGGGGGCCTCAGGAGCCATCACGGGACTCCCGCGCCGGGCGCGCCGGGGTGAGCAGCACCCGCACCGTGTGGATCCCGGCGGACGCGAGGTCGGCCGTGCCCGTGCGGACCGCGTACGCGTCCCGCCCGGCGGCGCGCAGCCGCTCCAGGACCTCCGGCCAGCCGACCGCGCCCTCGCCGTCCTCGGCGCCGGGCGCCGTGCCGCTCGCCCGCAGGGCGCGCGGGTCGAGATCGCGCAGCAGCGGGTCGCCGGTGTCGGCCGCCGTCCCGCCCGCCGCGGGGTCCCGCTCGTACTGCACCGCGCCGAGCAGGTCCCGCAGCGCGGCCGAGGCCGCCGTCCGGCGGTCGGGGTCGCTGCCCACCGCCCACCGGGCTCCCGACCGGGCGAGCAGGACGTGCACCCCGCTGTGTCCGGCCTCGCCGAGGTCCAGCAGCTCCACCGGGAGCTCCAGCCGGTCCGCGGAGCGCAGCAGGAAGGTCAGTTCCGGGTCGCCGCCCCCGGTGAGCGGGACGCGTGCCGCGGCGGTGCCGCGCAGCGTGCGCAGCAGCGCGTCGTAGGCCAGCGCCGAGAGCAGGCCGGCGGCCGCCGCGTCCGCCGTGGCCGGGCCCGCGCCGGCCCCGGCCGAGGTGCGCTCGAACAGCCGGGCCGCGTTGTGCGGCCCGAACGGCCGGACCGCGCCCGCGGGCACCAGCACCGGCTCCTTGGTCAGCAGGGAGACGCCCCGCTCCCACGCCTGAGGACGGCCCTCGGCCCCGGTGGCCGTGGCCGGGAGCGCGGCGGTCTCGCCGGGGTCCCCCGTCACCAGGCCGCGCACCGGGACCACGTGCTCGGCGTACACCAGCGCCGCCCGGTCCAGGGCCCGCATCCGCGCACCGGCGACGTGGTGGACGTCGAAGGCGGCGACCGACCGGCGCGCGCCGGGGGCCGTCCCGAACTCGACCACGCTCAGCTTCAGCGGGATCTGGGTCAGCGGCTCGTCCGCGTACCGGGTGAACACCCCGGCGTGCGGGCGGACCAGTACCGAGCGCCGGTCCAGCTCCTCCACCAGGGCGTCCGCGTCCCGCGCGGTGTCGACGGTGGGCAGGGCGGGCGCCGCCGAGAGCCCGGCCGAGGCCAGGTCCACCGGCTCGGGGGACCCGGTCGCGGCCTCCGCCCGGCCGGGGGCGCACAGCGGGCAGGCGGGGTGCGCGGCCAGCGGTTCGGCGGCCACGTCGAGGGACTCCAGGTCCTGGACCAGGATCTGCTCCGCGGTCTCGGCGGGCAGCGCCCCGGACACCGCGCGGAACACCTCGTAGCCGAGCAGGTTGCCGGTCATCCCGGCCAGCGGTCCGGCCGGCGGGGGCGCCACCGGCCCGGCGGGCGCGGTGTCCGGAGCGC
Organism: Streptomyces sp. NPDC012888; assembly: GCF_042900645.1. Lineage (NCBI taxonomy): Bacteria > Bacillati > Actinomycetota > Actinomycetes > Kitasatosporales > Streptomycetaceae > Streptomyces > Streptomyces sp. NPDC012888. The sequence goes on from NZ_JBIBBM010000005.1 coordinate 232,207, forward strand.
CGGCCGGCAGGGCCAGCGCGCTCCACAGGGCGGCCGCCGCACCGGCGGCCCCTTCCGTGCCGCCCGCCCCCAGCCGCAGGGCCGCGCAGCCCCAGCAGCCGGTCGAGCCGGGCCGGGACAGCGGGCCGGTGATGCCCTTGCCGCCGAACGTCCAGGCGGGCAGGAGCGTCCGGCCCCCGGGCACCCCGTCGCGCAGCAGCGGCAGGATCCGGGCCGGGGCGGCGGGGCCGCCGGTCACCACGACCACGTCCCAGCCGTCGAGCGCCGCCCAGTCCAGCGGGCCGGGGCCGGCGGGCAGCCGGGTCAGCTCGGCGGGGCAGCCGTCGGCCGTGGCTTCCGCCGCCTCCGCCTCCGCCCCGGCGGTGTCCAGCCCGGGCAGTACGCCGATGGCCGCGCAGCCGTTGCGGACCAGGCTGAGCACGCACCAGCGGGCCGTCTCGTCCTCGCCGAGCACCGCGACGCGGGCGTTGCGGAAGCGGGCGAACCGGGCCGCGGCGTCGTCGGCGTAGTGCTCGGCGTAGGCGATCTGCGGGGCGTACCGGCGGAGTTCGTCGGGGGAGAGGCCGCCGTCCGGCGCGGCGTCCGGGGCGGGTTCGGTGACCGGACGGGCGAAGTCCCGCTCGTAGAGGGTCTTCACGAGTTCGGCGACCATGCCGCGCTGGGCCTCGCCGAGGCCCTCGCACAGCTCGCGGACGGTGTGACCGCCGTCCAGGTGCGGCACGATCAGCGTGGCGAACCGGTAGGCGGACTTGGCGTTGAGCCGGAACCCGCCGTCGGAGTTGTGGAACAGCACGCCGTCCGGCGTCTGCGTGTACAGGACGTCCCGGCGTATCCGGGGCCGGGTCCCGGCGACGGCCTCGAAGGTGGAGCTGGTCATGGGGCACCCCCGTGCGGTGTGGGTGTGAGGTGGTGGAAGAGGTGTGGGGCGAGCTGGGGTGTGGCGCGGTGCGTTCGGGTGGTGGGCTGGGGCGGGGTGTCAGGCGGTCGGCGCGGAGGCCGTCTCCGCTCGCCGACGCGCGTAGCGCCGGACGAGGTCGTGCATGCGGTAGGAGGCGGGGGGCCCGTCCTCCAGCAGCCCGGCGTCGACCAGTTGTTCGAGTTCGCCCTCGGTGGAGGCCGGTCCGGACGCGGGGCCGGTGTCCGTACGGTGGCCGCCCCACCGGAGGAAGGCCTCCCGTGGTCCGTCCGGCAGGGCGGCGACGGCCTGGCCGAGGACCTCGGCGACGGACATCCGGGGGTCCTCGGGCAGCGCCAGCCGGCCCACCGGGTCCGCCGCGATCCAGGCGGCGCAGTCCGCGACGGACAGGCCGGGCCGGGTCAGCAGCCGTCCGGCGGCGATGCGCAGAGCGAGCGGGAAGTCGCCGCAGACGGCGGCGAGTTCGCGGGCGGCCTCCGGCTCGTCGGCGATCCGGCCGGTGCCCGCCAGCTCGGCGAGCAGGGCGACGGACTCGTCCCGGCCGAGCACGTCGAGGCGGTGCACCGCGCCACCGTGGGTGGCGACCACCGCGGCCAGACCGCGCCGGCTGGTGATCACCAGCCGGGTGTCCCCGCCGGCCGCGGCGGGCAGCAGCGGCAGGACCTGCCCGGCCCCGGCCGCGTCGTCCAGCAGGAGCAGCCGCCGGCCGGCGCCCGGTTCGGGGATCAGCTTGCGGGCCTCCTCCTCGGTGACCGGGGTGCCTTCCGGACGGGCCAGCGGTACGACGGTCACGCCGCCGGGGAAGGTCTCGCGGGTGTCGTACGCGCAGCGCAGGGCGAGGGCGGACTTGCCGATCCCGGGGGCGCCGGAGACCACGATCAGCCGGGGCCCGTCCGGCGCGGCCAACTGCGCGGCCAACGCCGCCCGTACCCCGTCCCGGCCGGTGAAACCGACCGGCGGCGGCACGACTTCGCCGGCGGCCGTGGCCGGCGTGGGGACGGTGCGGGGCCCGGCGGCGGCACCGCCCGCGCCGTGACCGGCCGTGCCGTGACCGGCGGTGCCATGACCGGCGGCGGGCGGGGCCGCTGCGGACAGCGCCGACAGCGCGGGCATCGCGGTCACCGTCGTCACCGCGGGCACCGCGGTCACCGGTGACGCGGCGGGGGCGGCGACCGTGCCGGCGGCGGCCGGCGGCAGAGCCGGGGCGGACGCCCCGCCCAGCTCCTCGGCCCGCAGGATCGCCAGCTCCAGCCGGCGCAGCCCGGCCCCCGGGTCCACGCCCAGCTCCTCGCGGAGCCGTGCGCGCACCGCGCGGAGCTCGGCGAGCGCCTCGGCCTGCCGCCCGGTCCGGTAGAGCGCCTCGATCAGCTGCTCGGTGAAACGTTCCCGCACCGGGTGGCGCCGCGAGGTGGCCGGCTCGTACAGGTCCACCAGCACCTGGTGGCAGTTGCCCGCGGCCAGCTCCAGGTCGCAGACCCGCTCCAGCACCCGCAGCCGCTCCTGCTCCAGGGCCGGCACGGCGTCCCGCTGGAGCAGCCGTGAGGCCACGTTGGACAGCGGCTGCCCCCGCCACAGCGAGAGCGCCTCCCGCAGCCGGTACAGCTCCTCGCCCGGCCCGTGCGCGGTGCCGGCGCCGGCCGCGCTCCGGGCGAGGGCGCGGAAGGCCACCAGGTCCGAGCTGCGCGCGTCCACGCGCATGCGGTAACCGCCGGGCACCGCCTCGATGGTCGTGGCGGATATCCCGTACTCGGCGAACAGCCGGCGCAGCCGCAGCACGCAGGTCTGGAGCGCACCCCTGGCGGTGCCCGGAGGCTCCTCGTCCCAGACCGCGTCGAGCAGGTAGGAGGTGGACACCAGGGCGTCCGGGTGCAGCAGCAGGGCGGCGAGCAGACTGGTCGGTTTCGATGGCTTGAGAACGACGGTTTCGGGGCCGTGCGCAATGCTCAGGGGCCCCAGGAGCTGGAATCGCAAATTCGTCCCCCGGGCACGTCTGGGGGGCAGGCCGGGGGGTCAATCCGGCCATGGTCATGCCCCCCGTTGGGCGGTGAATGACTGGCACGTTACAGAACGGATCTTCCGAAAGTCGAGCCGGGGATTGGGATTTCCGTACAGCCCGGGACTTTGGTGCCGACTGTGTCACCTCCGCGTGACCTGGTGTTACCGACAGTCCGTCAACAACGTTGATCATTTGACGAATTGCCCTGCCGCACACCGCGGACACTTTCCGCCGGACCGCCGGCCGGGAGGAATTCGGCCAATGTTCAACCAAAGCGATCAGGCCAATTGGCGGAATTCCAACATCGTTTGCGCGGTGCGGCGGAACGGCCCGCTTCCGGCCCCGGGCCACGCGAATGCCGACGGGCCGCCTATCCTCGCCCCCGTGACCCAGAACGCCCCGGGCCGCCGCCCGGTCCTGCGCGCCGCCCTCGGCCTGCTCGCCGGCGCCGCACCGGCCGGGTGCGCCCGCGACCACGGCCCGCCGCCGCGGCTGCGGCTCGCGACCGGGCCGGAGGGCGGCCCGTACAACGCCTTCGGCAACGCCCTGGCGCAGGCCGCCGCGGCCGGCGGACGCCCGCTGGAGATCGTCCCGGTCGCCACCTCGGCCAGCGTCGACAACCTGCTCAGGCTGCGCGACGGCTCCGTAGAGCTGGCCCTCGCCATGGCCGACACGGCCGAGGACGCCGTCGTGGGGCGGGGCCCGTTCGACCGGCCCGTCCCGGTGGCCGCCCTGGCCCGCGTCTACGTCAACTACACCCACCTCGCCGTGCCGGCCGACGGCCCGGTCCGCTCGGTGGCGGACCTCGCCGGGCGCCCGGTCGCGACGGGCGCCGAGGGGTCCGGCGTCCAGGTCGTCGCCGGGCGGGTCCTGCGGGCGGCCGGGACGGACACCGGACCCGCACCGGCCCGCCCGCACCACCTCGGCCTCGCCGAGTCGGTCACCGCCCTGCGCGGCGGCAGGGTCGACGCGCTGTTCTGGGCCGGCGGCGTCCCCACCCCCGCGCTGGCCCGGCTGTCCCGCGAACGGCCGCTGCGCTTCCTGCCGTTGGACGGGTACGCGGGCGCGCTGCGGGAACGCCACGGCCCGGTGTACAGCGAGGTCGTGCTGCCGCCCGGCGCGTACGGGCTGACCGAGCCGGTGGGGACGATCGGGGTGGGCAACTACCTGCTGGCCCGCGCGGACGTCCCGGCCGCGGCCGTGCGCGGGCTCACCGGCGTGGTGTTCGACCGGTGGCGCGAGCTGCTCTCGGAGGTGACCGCGGGGGCCAGGCTGGAACCCCGCTTCGCGATCGCCACCGGCCGGGTTCCGCTCCACCCGGGCGCCGCCGCCCACTACCGGTCGGTGTACGGCTGAACCGGGTCAGGCGGGCGGCAGCCGCAGCTCGACGGCCAGGCCGCTCGGGGTGTTGGCCGAGACGTCCAGCCGGCCGCCGCCGGCCCGCGCGATCTCGTCGGCTATGGCCAGCCCCAGCCCGCTGCCCCGCACGTTCTGGTGCCCGGGGGCGCGCGCGAACCTCCGCAGCAGCAGCGGGTGCTGGTCCTCGGGCACGCCCGGGCCGTCGTCGGCCACCCGCACCACCACGGCCTCCCCGTCCCCGGCGTACCAGGTCCGCACCTCCACCCGGCCGCCGGCCGGCACGAACTTCGCGGCGTTGTCGAGCAGGGCGTCCAGGATCCGGCCCGCCGCGTCCGGCAGCCCGCGCGCCCGCAGCCCCTCCGGCGGGCCGCTGACCGACAGCTCCAGCCCGGCCGCGCCGAACACCGGGGACCAGGCCCGGACCCGCTCCCGTACCGCGCGCGCCACGTCCTGCTCCTGCGGCTCCGCCGTGCCGGACTCCACCCGGGCCAGCGCCAGCAGCCCGTCGAGCAACTCCTCCAGGCGTTCCGCCTCGTCCAGGGCCCGGGCGTGCTCCACCCGGCCGGGGCCGGGCAGCACGTGCGGTTCCACGTTCTCCAGCTGGAGCACCAGGGTGGCGAGGGGGTTGCGCAGCTGGTGCGAGGCGTCGGCGACGAACTCCCGCTGCCGCCCGATGGATTCCGCCACCGCCTCCGCCATCGTGTTGAAGTGCCGCCGGAGCCGCCGCAGTTCGGGCGGCCCGCCGCCGTCCGAGACGACGCGTGCCCGCAGGCTGCCGGCGGCCAGCCGCTCCACCGCGCCGTCCAGTTCGCGGACCGGGCGCAGCAGCCAGCGGGCGATGCCCGCCGCCACCAGCGCCGCCGCCGCGAGGGCGGCGACCGCGCCGGCCGCGATGAGGGCCCAGCGGACCGCGACGTCCCGGCGGGCCGCCCGGGTGGGCACGGCCAGCAGCACCGCGCCGCCGACCCGTTCGTCGCGGCCCACCGGCTCGGCGAGCACGACGGTGCCGGGCCCCCACGGGCGCAGCGGCGGCAACCGGTCGGTGGAACGCCCGGTCAGCGCCCGGTCCCGCAGGCCGCCCTCCCCGGCGCGCGCCGCCGACGCGGCAGCGGCGGCCGGGCCCGTGCCGGCCCGGACCACGGTCGCCCCGGCCGTGTCGACCACGACCACCGCGGCCCCGTACAGCTGGGCGTACCGGGCGGTCTCGGCGGTCAGTTCGGCACGGTCGGCGGGGGTGCGCACCCGGTCGGCCAGGTCGGCGAAGCGGACGGCCTCCGAGCGCCGCTGGAGCAGCAGCTGCGCCGCGCGGCCCCGGGCGTAGGCGTCGGCCAGCGGGACGCACAGCAGCAGCGTGGCGACCACGGTGAACGCCATCAGCACGGCGAGCAGCCTGCGCGTCACCGCAGGCCGTCCGGGGCGCCGGGCGGCGGCGCCGGGCGGCCGAGCTGGTAGCCGAAGCCCCGCACGGTCCGCACCAGGCCGGCCCGGCCGGTCTTCGCCCGCAGCCCGGCCACGTGCACGTCGAGGGAACGGGAGGCGGCGAGGAAGGCGTCGCCCCACACCCGGTCGAGGATCTCCTCCCGGGAGTGCACCTCGTCGGGCCGGGCGGCCAGTACGGCGAGCACGTCGAACTCGCGTCGGGTGAGCCGCACTTCGGCTCCGGCGACGCGGACGGTACGGCCGGCCAGGTCCACCTCGACGTCCCCGGTCCGGACGACGGGGCGGCCGCCGCCGTGCTCCGCGGGGGCGGCGGCCGTGCGGCGGCGGACGGAGTCGATGCGGGCCATCAGCTCGGCCATGCGGAACGGTTTGACGACGTAGTCGTCGGCGCCGGCCCGGAGCCCCTGCACGATGTCCCGCTCCTCGCACCGCGCGGTCACCACGATCAGCGGGGCGTCGCAGACCGTACGGAGCCGGCGCAGCAGCTCCAGTCCGTCGAGGTCGGGCAGGCCCAGGTCGAGCAGGACGAACTCGGCCTCGTGGACCAGCCGCAGGGCCTCCAGGGCGCGGCCGACGCGGCGGACGGTGTGGCCGCGGAGGGCCAGGGCGGTGCCGAGCGCCCGTGCCATCCGGTCGTCGTCCTCGACGAGCAGCGCGTGCATGTCCCCTCCGTCCGTGGCCGCCCGCCACCCTACGACTTCCGCCCGAGCCCAGCGGCCCCACCCAGCCCCGTGCGGCGCTGCCCCACCCCCGCAGCGGGGCCGGAATGGCCTGGCCCGGGCGCTGGCCGCGCGGCCGGGTCCCGGCGGACCTTCCAGCCCGAGCGGCGTTTGAGCGGGCCCGGCGGGTGCTCCGCCCGGCCTCGTGGGGCGCTGCCCCACACCCCGCGCCTCAATCGCCGGCGAGGCTGGAGTGGCCCGGCGAGAGCGTTGCCCGCGCGGCCGGCTCCGGGCGGACCTTCCAGCCCGAGCGGCGTTTGAGCGGGCCCGGCGGGTGCTCCGCCCGGCCTCGTGGGGCGCCGCCCCACACCCCGCGCCTCAAACGCCGGCGGGGCTGGAATGGTCCGGCGGGGCCGGATTGCCCGGCGGGGCTGGCCCGGCTTCGCACCCCGGCCGGTGCGCACCCATCAAGCCCGAGCGGCGTTTGAGCGGGCCCGACGGGGGCTCCGCCCGGCCTCGTGGGGCGCTGCCCCACACCCCGCGCCTCAATCGCCGGCGGGGCTGGAATGGCGCGGCGTTTGAGCGGGCCCGACGGGGGCTCCGCCCGGCCTCGTGGGGCGCCGCCCCACACCCCGCGCCTCAAACGCCGGCGAGGCTGGACGAGCCGGCGGGGCTGGGCGCGCCGGGCTGGATGGCCCGGCCTTCGCGGGCCGGGACGTGACGGCGGAGGCTCCGCCCGGCCGCGCGGGGCGCCGCCCCGCACCCCGCGCCCCACACGCCGCCGGGGCGAGTCAGCGGGGGAGCGGGGCCCGGGCCGCGGCCGGGGCGGGGTGGACGGCCGCGGCGTCGGCCTCCGCTTCGGCGCGGCTGAGCGCCGCCCGGCGCGTGTCCGGCATCAGCACGTACGTCACCAGCGACACCAGCGCGCACCCGGACACGTACCAGAAGAACCACGTCTCGTGGCCGCTGCTCTTGAACCACAGCGCCACGTACTCCGCGGTCCCGCCGAACAGCGCGTTGGCGATCGCGTACGGCAGGGCCACCCCCAGCGCGCGCACCCGCGTCGGGAACAGTTCCGCCTTCACCGCCGCGTTGATCGACGTGTACCCGGTGACGATCACCAGGGCCAGCAGCGACAGCCCCAGCGCGGACCAGTACGAGGAGGCCGACCCCAGGGCGGTCATCAGCGGGTACGTCCCCAGGGTGCAGCCCACCGCGAAGGTGATCAGCAGCGGGCGGCGCCCGATCCGGTCGGACAGCATCCCGGCGAACGGCTGGAGCACGGCGAACAGCGCCAGGGCGGTGAAGCTGACCAGCGTGGCCGTCTTCTTCTCCATGCCCGCGCTGCCGACCAGGTACTTGGTCAGGTACGTGGTGTACGTGTAGTAGGCCACCGTGCCGCCCAGCGTGAGCGCCATGACCAGGCCGGCCTGCCGCCGGTGCTGCCACAGGACCTTCAGCGTGCCGCGCGCCCCGTCGTCCTCCTCCCCCTCCCCGCCCTCCGACTGCTCCCGGAAGGCGTCGGTCTCCTGCAGGCGGCGCCGCAGCCAGAACACGACGACCGCGAACAGCGCCCCCAGCACGAAGGGCACGCGCCAGCCCCAGCTCTCCAACTGGGCCGTGGTCAGCGTGTGCTGCATGGTGATCAGGATGCCGAGGCCGAGGAGCTGGCCGCAGGTCATCGACACGTACTGGAAGGACGAGCCGAGCCCGCGCCGGTCGCGGGCCGAGGCCTCGGTCAGGTACGTCGCGCTGGCCGCGTACTCGCCGCCGATGCTCATGCCCTGGAGCAGCCGCGCGAACAGCAGGACCCCGGCGCCGAGGTAGCCGGCCTGGCCGTAAGTCGGGGCGACGGCGATCAGCAGGGCGGCCACCGACATCATGGTGACGGTGAGCGTCAGGGCGCTCTTGCGGCCGTGCCGGTCGGCGGCGCGGCCCAGCACCCAGCCGCCGACGGGCCGCATCAGGAACCCCACCGCGAAGATCCCCGCCGTGTTCATCAGCTGGGTGGTCGGGTTGTCGCCGGGGAAGAAGGAGTCGGCGAAGTAGATGGCGAAGCTGGCGTAGACGAACCAGTCGTACCACTCGACGAGGTTGCCGAGCGACCCGCCGACGAGGGCGAGCCGGCGCCTGCGGCGCTCCTCCCCGGGCGACGGGGGCGCGGGCGCGGCGGCGTACGAGGACATGGCGGCTCCGTGTGGGGAGGTCCCGGTTCCGGGACGGACGGGGGAACTCCCCGAGCATGGGACCGCCGTGCGCACCGGGAGAAGCTCCGCCGCGCAGATCTAACGTTCCGATAAGGAAGAAGGCTTCTCCCGGGGCGCCGACCCCCCGACGGCCGTGGGCCGCCCCGGCCGCCGGCGTCCCGAGCGCCATGTCCCGGAGGACGTATGGCTCATTCATTCCTATAATGGGATGGATCAGAGCGTTCGGGAGGGGCCGAGGAGCGCGCCGGGGCGGAGGTTCCATGCCCGGTTTCACGGTTCACCTGGACGAGGACGCAGGCCCCGCCGCCACGCACGCGCTCGTCATCGGGGTCGGCGCCTACACCCACCTGCACGGCGGCCCGTCGCCCACCGACCACCCCGGCGCCGTGGGGATGCGCCAGTTGTCCTCACCGCCGCTGTCGGCCCGCGCGTTCGCCGCCTGGATGATCGACGGGTACCACGACGCGGCCCGCCCGCTCGGCAGTCTGGCGCTGCTGCTGAGCGAGAACGGGCCGGGGCCCGAACCAGGGCCCGGGCCCGGGTCCGTCACCTTCGTGCACCCCCTCACCCGTGCCGAACACCCGGTGGCGGCGGCGACCATCGACAACATCGTCGACGCCGTCGTCGGATGGAAGGACCGCGGCGACCACGACGAGGCCCGGCTGGTCTTCTACTTCTGTGGCCACGGGGTCTCGCTCGGGCTCGACACCTCCCTCCTGGCGGCCGACATGTTCGCCGACCGCAACAGCCCCCTCGAAGGCGCCCTCAACTTCGAAGCCCTCAAGCGCGGACTCAACAACTGCCGGGCCGCGCAGCAGGTGTTCTTCGTGGACGCCTGCCGGGCCGGCTCCGACACCCTCATCAGCACGGCCGGCACCGACAGCCTCGGCCGGGTCCCGGTCGCCGGGAACGTACGGCCCGCGGGGTTCGTCCCCCGGGAACACGCCGTCGTGTACGCCACCCTCCACGGCGAGGAGTCCTTCGCCCGCGCCGGCCGGGTCAGCCTGTTCACCGACGCCCTGCTGCGCAGCTTCGACGGCGCCGGCAGCGAGAACGTCGAGGACGGCGTGTGGAAGGTCACCACCGGCACCCTCACCCACGCCATCGGCCACTTCATGCGCGAGCCCGCGTTCGCGGGCACCCTCGGACAGGCGGCGAGACCCGCCATGCCCGAGTCGATCGACTTCGACTTCCACGAACTCAGGGGCGACCCCGTCGTGCCCGTGTACATCGGCTGCGCCGACCCCCGGGACAACGCCCGCGCCGAGTTCGTGTGCCGGCATCCCGGCCAGGAGGAGCGCCGACGCCCGCCGCCGCCCCCCGGCGACGAACCCGACGTCCGTGAATGGGCCCTGTTCCTGCCGTTCGGGCGGTACCGGATCGAGGCCGTCCTCGGCCCTGGGGACGTGCGCAGCAGGGAACTCGACGCCCGCCCACCGCTGTTCCGTCTCCGATTGGCCCGGCCATGACCACCGCCCTCGCCGTCAGGGTCCTGCTCTCCTCCGCCGGGGAGACCAACGACGCGCTGATCGTCGGCGACGTCCACCCCGCCGACCGCGGCGGCGAGAGCCGGCGGGGCATCCTGATCCCCTGCGGGACCGGACCCGTACCCGCCCCGGTGCCGGTGCCCCCAGGCCGGTACCTGGTCTCGGCGACGCTGCCGTCAGGCCTGGTCCTGACCGAGGAGGCCGTGGCCGTGGAAGGCCGGGCCACCCCGGTCGACTTCGACCTGACCGACTCGCCCTACGGGACGCACGCCTGGCAGTACCTCATGGGCAACATCGAGCCGGAGCGCGTCTACCACGCCCCCGGCGCCGTCCCCCTCGCCCGTTCGGTGGCCTCCCGGTCGATGGTCGCCGCCGCGGCCGGGCCCGACGGGACCCTCCGGGGGACCGGCGCCGACCTGTCCGCGCTCGCCACCTGGATCGGCGACGCCGACCCAGCCTCCCTGTCGTACGCGTCCCTGCTCGCGCTGACCGCGGACCCCGCCGGGCCCGAAGCCGCGGCCGCGCGGATCGCCCGGGGCGAACCGCACCCGCTGCCGCGCCCCGACGCGCGCGGGGAGACCGTCACACCGCTCTACCGCTTCGGCCCGCACGGCCCCGTCCGGGAGCCCGTCCGGCCCGCCGTCGGGCAGCGGCAGTTCCTGCTCGTCCGGGCCACCGGATCCGTACGCCTGGTCACCCTCCCCCTGCCCTGGGGGGACGCCGAGGCCGAGGTCCTCGTCAACCTCCGGCAGAGTCCCACCGGCAGCGCCGTCGCCGTGGCCGTCCGCGATCCGGCGCTCGGCCCGGCCCTCGCGTACATGGCGCAGGGCGCCCTGGACACCGCGGCCCGCCTCTGCCCCGACCCGGCCCCCCTGGTCGCCTCCGCGCACCCCGAGCCGCTCGCCGCGGCCGCCGCGGGCTACGTCCTCGCCGGCACCGCCCACCCGGGCCGCGGGGCGGACCCGCCGCCGTGGCTGGACGCGCTCGCCGACGGCTTCCCCTGGCTGCCCGACGGCGCGGTCCTGCGGGCCGTCCACCGGCTGCGCCGGAACCCGCCCGACCTCCGGCCGGCCCGCGAGGAGCTGATCGCGGCCTTCGACCGCGGCGTCCCCGTCTACACCCTCGGACTCGCCTGGCTCGCCGAAGGGTTCTCCGCCTTCCCCGAAGACCCGGCCTGCGCACGCCGGCTCGACGCGGTGCACCGCCTGTCCTGGCTGGCCGACATGCGCGAACCGTTCCTCATCCTCGACCTGCGACAAGGGGGCGCGACATGATCCGGCTCAGGATGCTGCCCGCACAGGACGGCGACTGCCTGCTCCTGGAGTACGGCGACGGGGACTTCGTCCGGCGGATCCTCTTCGACGGCGGGCGGCGCGGAACCTACCGGCGCATCAGGCCGCTGCTCGCCGGACTCGACGGCCCGGTCGACGTACTCGTGGTGACCCACGTCGACCAGGACCACATCCTGGGCGTCCTGGCGCTCCTCGACGACCCCGAACGGCCCGTGGAGATCGGCGACGTCTGGTTCAACGGCTTCGACCACCTCCACGACCGGGAGGTCTTCGGCGCGGTCGACGGCGAACTGCTCACCAGCGCCCTGCTGGCCCAGGGCCTGTCCTGGAACGCGGCCTTCGACGGCCGCAGCATCGAGGTGGGCCGCCGGCCGGACTGGTTCGACGACGGATCCACCATGACGGTCCTGGCCCCGGACCGCGGCCTGCTGGAGTCGCTGATCGGCGAGTGGGCGGCCAAGTGCGCGGAAGCGGGACTGATGCCGGGCGTCGACCCCGTCGAGCGGGAACCGGTACCGGGCATCGAACGCTTCGGGGCGATCGACGTCGACGCGCTCGCCGGCACCCCGTTCGTCCCGGACGGATCCCCCACGAACCCCACCAGCATCGGCCTGCTCTTCGAGTTCGAGGGCACCCGGATCGTGTTCACCGGCGACGCGGACGACGGGCGGCTGGTCGACTCGATCCGGCCGCTGGCCGAGGCCGAGGGCGGGCGGCTGCGGATCGACGCCCTGAAGGTCGCCCACCACGGCAGCAAGAAGAACATCTCCAACGACCTGCTGGACCTCCTCGACTGCGGCCGCTACCTGATCTCCACCAACGGCAAGGTGCACGGCCACCCCGACGACGTGGCCATCGCCCGGATCCTCGCGCACGGCGGCCCCGCCAAGGACCTGGTCTTCAACTACCGCGACCGGGCCGCCGTCTGGGACGTTCCCGAGCTGAGGGAACGCTTCGGCTACCGCGTGCTCGCCCCCGCCCCGGCCGGCGACGACGGCTTCGTCACCCTCGACTTCGGCCCGCCCTGACCGGCCACCCGGCGCGACCGGCCGCGCACACCGGGCGACGAGGGTTCGACGGCCCGATTCCGGTTAGGCGCGTACCACGGCGGAGCCGCGCCGAGCCCCGCCCGCCGGGGCGCGCCCGAAGGAGAACAGCCATGACCCGAGCACATTCGGTGGCCGGCCGGGCCCCCGTCCAGCAGGCCGCTCTCCTCGTCGGCCTGGTCTTCCTGCTGGTCGGCGTACTCGGCTTCGTCCCGGGCGTCACCACGCACTACGACAGCATGGGGTTCGCCGAACACCACTCCGGCGCCATGCTGCTCGGCGTCTTCCAGGTGTCCGTCCTGCACAACATCGTCCACCTGCTGTTCGGTGCCGCCGGCATCGCCCTGTCCCGGACCGCCCCGGCAGCCCGGACCTACCTCCTCGCGGGCGGCGCCGTGTACCTGGTCCTGTGGATCTACGGCCTGCTCATCGACCACGACAGCGCGGCCAACTTCGTCCCGGTCAACACCGCCGACAACTGGCTCCACCTGGGCCTCGGCCTCACCATGATCGCCCTCGGCCTGCTGCTGACCCGACGACCCGCCCGGCACTGACCGGGCTCCGACCGGGCACTCCCGGGTACCGGCCCGGCACCCGGCCGAGCCTCCGCATGACGCCCCGGTCATCTCTCAGCTACCACCGGGGGCCCCCGAGCGGCGTTCGAGCGGGCCCGGGCGGAGCCGCAGGGCGACCTGGCGGAGCCGGGCCGCGCGTCAAGCCCGAGCGGCGTTTGAGCGGGGTCCGGTGGAGCCGAGCCGTACGGGCGACGCTTCGCTGGACCACTCGGGGCTCCGCCCCGATCCCCGCTCCTCAATCGCCGGAGGGGCTGGAAGTGGCCGCCCGCAGCCGGCCTGCAGGGCCGCACCCCGCCGGGCCGCGCCATGCAGCCCCGGGCGGCGCTTGAGCGGGCTCCGGTGGAGCCGAGGCGTCAGGCTGGGGCGGCGCACTCCGGGCAGAGGCCCCGGTAGGTCACCTCGACCTGCGAGACGGTGAACCCGAACCGCTCGGCCGCGGGCAGGTCGGCCAGCGGATCGCCGCCCGGGTGCACGTCCCGGATCGTCCCGCACCCCGAGCACACCAGGTGCTGGTGCGGGACGTGCGCGTTGGGGTCGTACCGCTTGGCCCGCCCGTCGGTCGACACCTCCATCACCTCGCCCAGCGCCACGAGTTCACCGAGGGTGTTGTAGACCGTCGCGCGCGACACCTCCGGCAGCCGGGCCGTGGCGCGCGCGAGCACCTCGTCCGCGGTCAGGTGGACGTGCTCGCCGTCGAGTACCTCGGCGACCACCCGCCGCTGCGCGGTCAGCCTCCAGCCGCGTCCGCGAAGCCGTTCCAGCAGGTCGCTCATGCCCACCACCCTAACCGTGCCCGTCCGTGCACCTCTGACCGTACGAATTCCGTTGTTCCGGTACCGCATTGACTTGGACTTGGTCCATCGTAGGATCGGTTCCGGTGACAACCAAGGGACAGGACGACAGCAGGGAAGCTCACATGAGGAAGATCCCCCACCGGGGACCGGTGACCTGACTGTTCCGCCACCCGCAGTTCCCGAGCGCAGTGATCCACCTGTATCCGGAGGGATTCCCATGCCTGAGAACCACGACGCGATCGTCACAGATCCGAAGCCGGAGGGTGCGGGCGGCTGCCCGGTCGCGCACGGACGCGCCGCCCATCCGACCCAGGGCGGCGGCAACCGCCAGTGGTGGCCCGAGCGGCTCAACCTCAAGATCCTCGCCAAGAACCCCGCGGTGGCCAACCCGCTCGGCGAGGGGTTCGACTACGCCGCGGCGTTCGAGGCCCTCGACCTCCCCGCGGTGAAACGCGACATCGCCGAGGTCCTGACCACCTCCCAGGACTGGTGGCCCGCCGACTTCGGCCACTACGGCCCGTTCATGGTCCGCATGGCCTGGCACAGCGCCGGCACCTACCGGATCAGCGACGGCCGCGGTGGCGCCGGCGCCGGCCAGCAGCGCTTCGCGCCGCTCAACAGCTGGCCGGACAACGCCAACCTCGACAAGGCCCGCCGCCTGCTGTGGCCGGTCAAGAAGAAGTACGGCCAGAGCCTCTCCTGGGCCGACCTCATGATCCTGGCCGGCAACGTCGCCCTGGAGTCCATGGGCTTCGAGACCTTCGGCTTCGCCGGCGGCCGCGCCGACGTCTGGGAGCCCGACGAGGACGTCTACTGGGGCCCCGAGACCACCTGGCTCGACGACCGGCGCTACAGCGGCGACCGCGAGCTGGAAGACCCCCTCGGCGCCGTCCAGATGGGCCTCATCTACGTCAACCCCGAGGGCCCCAACGGCAACCCCGACCCGCTCGCCGCGGCCCGCGACATCCGCGAGACCTTCCGCCGGATGGCGATGAACGACGAGGAGACCGTCGCCCTGATCGCGGGCGGCCACACCTTCGGCAAGACCCACGGCGCGGGCCCGGCCGACCACGTCGGCGACGACCCCGAGGCCGCCCCGATCGAGGCCCAGGGCCTCGGCTGGGCCAACAGCTACGGCACCGGCAAGGGCGCCGACACCATCACCTCCGGCCTGGAGGTCACCTGGACCACCACGCCCACCCGGTGGGGCAACGGCTTCTTCAAGAACCTCTTCGAGTACGAGTACGAGCTCACCACGAGCCCGGCCGGCGCCCACCAGTGGGTGGCCAAGGACGCCGAGGCGGTCGTCCCCGACGCCTACGACCCGGCGAAGAAGCACCTCCCGACGATGCTCACCACCGACCTGGCGCTCCGCTTCGACCCGGCCTACGAGCAGATCTCGCGGCGCTTCCACGAGAACCCCGACCAGTTCGCCGACGCCTTCGCCCGCGCCTGGTTCAAGCTGACCCACCGCGACATGGGCCCGGTCGTGCGCTACCTCGGCCCGGAGGTCCCCTCCGAGGAGCTGATCTGGCAGGACCCGCTGCCGGCCCGCACCCACGAACTCGTCGACGCCGCCGACGTCGCCGGCCTCAAGAGGCGGATCCTCGACTCCGGCCTGTCGGTGGCCGAGCTGGTCTCCACCGCCTGGGCGGCCGCCTCGTCCTTCCGCGGCAGCGACAAGCGCGGCGGTGCCAACGGCGGCCGCATCCGCCTCCAGCCGCAGAGCGGCTGGGAGGTCAACGAGCCCGAGCAGCTCGCCACCGTGCTGCGCGCCCTCGAAGGCATCCAGAAGGCCTTCAACACCGACCGGACCGACGGCAAGCAGGTCTCCCTCGCCGACCTGGTCGTCCTGGCCGGCGGCACCGGCGTCGAACAGGCAGCCAAGGCCGCCGGGTTCACGGTGGAGGTGCCCTTCCGGCCCGGCCGCGTCGACGCCTCCCAGGAGCAGACCGACGTCGAGTCCTTCGCCGCGCTGGAGCCGGCCGCGGACGGCTTCCGCAACTACCTCGGCAAGGGCAACCGCCTCCCGGCCGAGTACCTGCTGCTGGACAAGGCGAACCTGCTCACCCTGAGCGCGCCCGAGCTCACCGTCCTCGTCGGCGGTCTGCGCGTCCTCGGCGCGAACCACCGGCAGTCGCCGCTCGGCGTGTTCACCGACACCCCCGGCACCCTGACCAACGACTTCTTCGTCAACCTGCTCGACCTGGGCACGACGTGGGAGGCGACCTCGCAGGACGCGAACACCTTCGAGGGCCGCGACGCCGCCACCGGCGAGGTCAGGTGGACCGGCAGCCGCGCCGACCTGGTCTTCGGCTCCAACTCCGAGCTCCGCGCCCTCGCCGAGGTCTACGCGAGCGACGACGCCAAGGAGAAGTTCGTGACGGACTTCGTCGCGGCCTGGACCAAGGTGATGGAGCTGGACCGCTTCGACCTGGCGTGACCTCCTCCGGTCCGGTCCCCCGCGCGGGGGACCGGACCGCCCGCCCGGCCGGGCACCCTAGGCGGGTGCCCGGCCGGCGGCGTGCCGGGGAGCGGGCCCGGTGAAGTACTCCGCGTCCTTGGGCCGGGCCGGGTCGTGCTCGTACGGCCGGGAGGCCGGCTCCAGGTGCGGGATGTACTTGGAGCAGTGGATGTACGCCTCCTCCACGCTCAGCTGCACCCACAACTCCGGGGCCCGCCCGGGCGCGGTGCCCGCCGGCAGCCCCGGGTGGAGCGAGCGCAGGCCCGCGTCCGCGTACAGCCGGGCCACACCGTTGACGTGCAGACCCACCCGGTGCTCGGAGAAGTCCACGAACAACAGCCCCAGATGGGGGTTCTCGGCGATGTTGCCGGCACTGGCGAGCACGCCGTTCCCGTGGAACTCCGGGTAGGCCAGGGTGCGTTCGTCGATGACGTGGACGAACCCCGGCGGTCCGGCACGGAAACTGGCGTCGCACTCCCCGCGGGAGTCCGCGGTGGCCAGGAAGACCATGCTCTGGCGGCCGATGAACTCCCGCATCTCGGGCGTCAGGTAAGGGCGCACCTGCCGGTCGTAGAACCGGGCGGCGCGGTCGGCGGTGCCGAGGCTCCGCTGCAGGCGGTGCTCGCCGGCGGATCCGTAGGGCGGCGTGGGCTGGGTCACGGGGCTTCTCCAGGCGGGACGGGCTGCGCGCGGCTCAGGGGAGGGACAGGACGGGTGTCTCGAACGGGTCGTGGTGGATGCGGTCGGGCTGGGTGCCGCGCCGGGTGAGCGTCTCGGTCGCGGAGACGACCATCCGGGCCGGGCCGCTGAGGTACACGTCGTGCTGGTCCCAGGGCCCGAACTCGGCCAGCACGTCCGGCAGGCTGCCGCGCAGCCCGGGGATGGGCTCGTGGGAGACCGCGCCCCGGATCTTCAGCCAGTGGTGCCGCTGGGACATCCGGAGCATGTCGTCCACCCCGTACAGCTCGGCGCCGGTGCGGGCGCCGAGGAACAGGTCGACCTGGTGCCGGCCGCCGCGCAGGGCGATGTCCTCGACCAGCGCCCGGATCGGGGCGAGACCGGTGCCGCCGGCCACGAACAGCAGGTCGCTGTGGGCGGCGGCGTCCAGCACCATGTCACCCATCGGGGCGCCCAGGCGGACCACGTCTCCCACGGCCGCCCGGTCCACGAGCGCGGAGCTGACCGTGCCGCCGGGCACCGCCCGCACGTGCAGGGTGAGGGTGCCGTCCTCGCGGGGGGCGTTGGCGGGGGAGTAGTAGCGCCACTGCCCGGGCCACCACGGGGTCTCGACGCTCACGTACTGCCCGGCGGTGTAGGCGTAGGGCAGGTGGGGCCGCAACGTGATCTCGGCGATGCCGTTGCCGCGGGGGACGCGGTGGACCACCGTCGCCGGCCACACGGCGGGCCGTACCGCCGCGTCTTCCCGGGCGGCACCGATCATCACCTCGGAGACCACCCCGTACGCCTTCGCCCAGGCGGCCGCGATCTCCTCGGTCCAGGCGGGACCGGCGAAACGCGCGAGGGAGGCCAGGAGGCATTCGCCGACCGCGGGGAAGTGCGCGTCGAGGGTGCCGAACTTGCGGTGGTCGCGGCCGAGGTGACCGCAGAAGCGGACCAGCCCCCCGGGGTCGTCGACCAGGTCGACGATGCGCAGCAGCGCGCGCAGCAGCCGGCCCCGCTGGGCGTCCATCCCGGGCGGGAACATCGGGCGGACCTGGGGGTAGCGGGCGAAGAGGATCGCGTAGAAGTAGACCGTCATGTCCGCCGCCAGCGGTTCGACCACCGCGGCGGAGGCACGCACGAGCTCGATCTCGCGGGCCGTCAGGGGGCCCTCGGCCTGCTCGGGTTCGGACGGGGTGAGCCGGAACCTCAAGAGGACAGAGCTCCTCCGCAGGGTGTTCGGCGGGCGGGGTCTGCGGTGGACCTGAACGGCGGCATGGGACCTCGTCGTCTGGGGGAGGGAGGGGAGGGGCGCGGCAGCGGATCAAGCGGTTCCGGACCGT
Source organism: Streptomyces sp. NPDC012888 (assembly GCF_042900645.1). Taxonomy (NCBI): domain Bacteria; kingdom Bacillati; phylum Actinomycetota; class Actinomycetes; order Kitasatosporales; family Streptomycetaceae; genus Streptomyces; species Streptomyces sp. NPDC012888. The sequence goes on from NZ_JBIBBM010000005.1 coordinate 250,445, forward strand.
ACTCGACGCCCGAGGTGACCCAGAAGTAGCAAACGGATCATCTCGCCGGGCCAACGGGTGCGGCGGGTCCGGTATTTCCGATAAGAGCCGGTATGAACCCTACGGTTCATTTCGGACGCGCGTTCCCATAGCCGCCCGAACCGGTGTGCGGACCCGGTCCGATGTGAAGGAATGTGAAGGGTCCCGTGGGGATCGGGTGGTGTCCACGGACCGGAACGCCCGCGGCCCGACCCGGCCCGACGTGGGCACGGAGGCGTGCCCGGACGCGCGCCCGGCCGCCCGTCCGCGTCCGGATGTGACAGGGAACCGTCATTGCCGCCACGCGCGGGCGGCGGTGAGGATGGGGCCATGCCCACCGCACACCGGGTCGTCATCGCGGTCTTCCCCGACGTCGACCTCCTCGACGTCACCGGCCCCGCCGAGGTCCTCGCCCTGGCCAACCGGCAGACCGGTCGCGCCGTCTACCAGGTCCGCCTCGCCGGGCCGGCTGCCGGCGGGGTCCGCACCTCGGCCGGGGTGCGCCTGCTCACCGACGTGGCCTTCGCGGACGTCGGCGCGGAGGTGGACACCCTGCTGGTGCCGGGCGCGGTCGACATGACCGCCGACGGCCCCGTCGCCCGCACCGACGGCGAGGTCGTCGCCTGGCTGAGGGAGACCGCCCCGCACGCCCGGCGGATCGCCTCGGTCTGCGCGGGCGCGCACATGCTGGCCGCGGCCGGCCTGCTGGACGGGAGGACGGCCACCACCCACTGGTCGACCGCCGCCCAGCTCGCCGCCGAGCACCCGGAGGTCACGGTCGACCCCGACCCGATCTTCGTCCGGTCCGACCGGGGCCGGCTGTGGACCGGGGCCGGCATCAGCGCCTGCCTCGACCTGTCCCTCGCCCTGGTGGCGGAGGACCTCGGCGAGCAGACCGCGCTGTCGGTGGCCCGGCAGCTGGTGATGTACCTCAGGCGGCAGGGCGGCCAGAGCCAGTTCTCGGTCCCGCTCAGCCGCCCCGCCACCGACCGGCGCGACATCGACGAGCTGCGGCTGTGGATCGCCGACCACCTCGACGGCGACCTGTCCGCGGCCGCCCTGGCCGCCCGGATGTGCCTCAGCGAACGGCACTTCGCCCGCGTCTTCAGGCAGGAGACCGGCACCAGCCCCGCCGCCTACGTGGAGGCGGCCCGCACCGAGGCCGCCCGGCGCCTTCTGGAGACCACCGACCGGCCGCTCGACCAGGTCGCGGCCGCCGCCGGACTCGGCTCGCCCGAGACCCTGCACCGCGCGTTCCGCCGGCAGCTCGCCACCACCCCGGCGGCCTACCGGCGCCGCTTCCGCACCCAGCCGGCCTGACCGGGCGGCCCCTACCCGTACGTCACCCGTACCCGTACGTCACCCCGTACCCGTACCCGTACCTGTACCCGTCCGCCCGGCGGACGGGTCCCACCGTCATGCCCTCCCGCACCCGAAAGGCACACCCATGAGCAGCACGACCACCCCCTCCGCCACCCTGCGCGACCTGATCGGTCTCGACGGCCGTCCGCCCCGGCTCGGCGAGTCCGCCCTCGTCCTGATCGACTTCCAGAACACCTACCGCGAGGGGCCGATGGCGCTGGAAGGCGCCGGCCAGGCCCTCGCGGCCGCCGCACGCCTGCTGGAGCGCGCCCGCGCGGCCGGCACCCCCGTCGTGCACGTGGTCAACGACGCGGGCGAGGGCTCCCTCTACGACGTCCGCGCCCGCAGCGGCGCGATCTGCGAGGAGGTCGCCCCGGCCGACGGCGAACCGGTGGTGGTGAAGAACTTCCCGGACGCCTTCCACGCCACCGGCCTGGAGGGGACGCTGGCCGGCCTCGGCTTCGGCCCCGGCAAGGGCCGCACCGACCTGGTCCTCGCCGGATTCATGACGCACATGTGCGTCACCTTCACCGCCCAGGGCGCCTTCAACCTCGGCTACCGGCCCACCGTGGTCGCCGACGCCACCGCCACCCGGTCCCTCACCGCCCCCGACGGCTCCGTCCTGCCCGCCGCGGCCCTGCAGACCACCGCCCTGACCACCGTCTCCGACCTCTTCGGCCTCGTCGTCCCCACCGCCGGGGCACTCCCGGCCTGACCTCTCGTCCACAGGCCGCGGCGGCCGGGCCCGGAGCGACGGCGGCTGCCGTTAGGCTTCTCGGATGGCCCTCCCGGACGCTTCCCCCGACATCTCCGATGCCCTGCAGGTGCTGCACCGCGTCTTCGGCTACGCCGCCTTCCGCGGCGAGCAGGAGCAGATCGTCGAGCAGGTCGTCGGCGGCGGCGACGCCCTCGTGCTCATGCCGACCGGCGGCGGCAAGTCGCTCTGCTACCAGATCCCGGCGCTGGTCAGGGAGGGCACCGGGGTGGTGGTCTCCCCGCTGATCGCGCTCATGCAGGACCAGGTGGACGCGCTCACCGCCCTCGGGGTCCGGGCCGGGTTCCTCAACTCCACGCAGGACCCGTACGAACGGCAGGCCGTCGAGCAGGCCTTCCTCGCCGACGAGCTGGACCTGCTCTACCTGGCCCCCGAGCGGCTGCGCACCGAGGGCACCCAGCGGCTCCTCGACCGGGGCAAGGTCTCGCTCTTCGCCATCGACGAGGCGCACTGCGTCGCCCAGTGGGGCCACGACTTCCGGCCCGACTACCTCGGGCTGTCCATGCTGCACGAGCGCTGGCCCAAGGTGCCGCGGATCGCACTGACCGCGACGGCCACCGAGGCCACCCACGCGGAGATCGCCGCGCGGCTCGGCCTGCAGGAGGCGCGCCACTTCGTCGCCAGCTTCGACCGGCCCAACATCCAGTACCGCATCGTCCCCAAGGACAACCCGCTCAGGCAGCTGCTGGAGCTGATCCGCGCCGAACACGACGGCGACGCCGGGGTCGTCTACTGCCTCTCCCGGTCCTCGGTGGAGAAGACCGCCGCCTTCCTGGTGGAGCAGGGCATCGACGCCGTGCCCTACCACGCCGGCATGGACGCCCGCGCCCGCGCCGCGAACCAGGCCCGGTTCCTGCGGGAGGACGGCGTCGTGGTGGTGGCCACCATCGCCTTCGGCATGGGGATCGACAAGCCCGACGTCCGCTTCGTGGCCCACCTCGACCTGCCCAAGTCCGTCGAGGGCTACTACCAGGAGACCGGCCGGGCCGGCCGGGACGGGGAGCCGGCCACCGCCTGGCTGGCCTACGGCCTCCAGGACGTGGTGCAGCAGCGCAAGCTGATCGACGGCTCCGAGGGCGACGAGGCGCACCGCCGTTCCCTGTCCATGCACCTGGACGCGATGCTCGCGCTGTGCGAGACGGTCGAGTGCCGCCGGGTGCGGCTGCTCGCCTACTTCGGCCAGTCCGCCGAGCCCTGCGGCAACTGCGACACCTGCCTGACCCCGGCCGAGTCCTGGGACGGGACGGTCGCGGCGCAGAAGCTGCTGTCCACGGTGTGGCGACTGGCCAAGGAACGCCGCCAGAAGTTCGGCGCCGGCCAGATCATCGACATCCTCCAGGGCAAGAAGACGGCCAAGGTCATCCAGTTCGACCACGACGCGCTGTCGGTCTTCGGCGTCGGTGCCGACCTCGGCACCGCCGAGTGGCGCGGGGTCATCCGCCAGCTTCTGGCGCTCCGGCTGCTGGCGGTCGAGGGCGAGTACGGCACGCTGGTGCTCACCGAGGAGAGCGGCGAGGTGCTGGGCGGGCGGCGCACCGTGTCGATGCGGCGGGAGAAGGCCCCCGCGGCCACCGGCCGCAAGACGTCCGGGACGCGCTCCGGCAAGGGCGCGCGCGTGCCGGCCGACCTGCCGGCGGAGGCCGTGCCGGTCTTCGAGGCGCTGCGCGCCTGGCGGGCCGCGACGGCCAAGGAGCAGGGCGTACCGGCCTACGTCGTCTTCCACGACGCGACGCTGCGGGAGATCGCGACGCGGCTGCCGGCGACGGAGGCGGAGCTCGGCACCATCGGCGGCGTCGGCGAGGCCAAGCTCGCCAAGTACGCCGAGGGCCTCCTCGCCGCCCTCGGCGCCTTCGCGGAGCCCGGCGCCCCGGCCCCGGCCCCCGCTCCTGCCGCCGGCGCGTCCGTACCGGCGGCGCGCGCCGAGGAGCCGCCGCCGTGGGACGAGCCGCCCTTCGACGAGGAGGAGGTCGACCCGCCGTGGGACGACTGGCGGTGACCGGGCCGGCGCGGGTCCCTGGGACATGATGGGGGCCTGACGCGGACGACTCCCGGGAGCGACCCATGGCTGTTGCGCCACCCCAGAAGATCACGACCTTCCTGATGTTCGAGGGGCGGGCGGAGGAGGCGATGACCTTCTACACCTCGCTCTTCGAGGACGGCCGGATCATCGACGTCACCCGCTACGGCCCGGACGGGCCGGGCCCCGAGGGCACGGTGGTGCACGCGACGTTCCAGCTCGCCGGGCAGCGGTTCATGTGCATCGACAGTCCGGCGAAGCACGAGTTCGGGTTCACCCCGGCGGTCTCGCTCTTCGTCGACTGCGCGGACGAGGCCGAGATCGACCGGCTGTACGCGGCGCTGGGGGAGGGCGGGGCGGAGCTCATGGCTCTGGGGGACCACGGCTTCAGCCGCCGGTTCGGCTGGGTGAACGACCGCTTCGGCGTCTCCTGGCAACTGAACCTCCCCTGACCGACTGCCCGCACCGGGGCGGGCGGGGTCACCAGCCGAAGCGGCGGTCCACTACCGTGGCGAACTCCTCGAACGTCAGGACACGGTCCCCGTTCTGGTCCGCCGCGTCGAACAGCGCCGACGCCTCCTCGTCCGCCCCCACCCCCCACGGCGGGATGACCCCCCGCGCGACGAGCGTCGGGCCCTTGGCCCGCAGGGCGCCGATGACCTCGGCCCGGGTCAGGGAGCCGTCCCGGTCGAGGTCGAGCGCGTCGAAGAGAGTGCGTGCCTTGTCGCTCATCACGTGTCCTTTTCCCGTGCCGTGCTCTGCCGTGCCGTCGCCGCCGGCGAACCGGCCCGTCCGTGGTGGAGGACGCCGGCCAGGACCACCGGGTTGCCCCGGCCGGCCGGATACGCCGACGGGGGCGTACCGGCCGCCGGACCGGTACGCCCCCGTCGGGGCAGGAGGGGTCAGGAGCGACCCGCGGGCTCCGGCTTCCGCTCGGCCGCGGCCGCCGTCCGCGCCGCGATCTGCGGGTTGCGGGCCTTGAGCACCGCCCAGCCCACCGCCAGGCAGACCGCCCAGCCGGCACCCACGTACAGGGAGACGCGGCTGTCGGGGTCGATGCCGATCATCACGGTGACCAGCAGCAGGAAGGCCACGGCGATCCAGCTGCACACCGTGCCGCCGGGAGCGGGGAAGGAGGACGCGGGCAGCTTGCCGGCGACCACCGCGCGGCGGTACAGGATGTGGCTGATCAGGATCATCATCCAGGTCCAGATGCCGGCCGCGGTCGCCACGGACATGACGTAGCCGAAGGCCTTCTCCGGGACCACGTAGTTCAGCACCACGCCGATGCCCATCAGGGCGGCGGAGAGGGTGATGGCGACCGCCGGGGTCTTGGTGGAGCTCAGCTTGCCGAGCAGCTTGGGCGCCTCGGAGTTGGCGGAGAGGTCGCGCAGCATGCGGCCGGTGGAGTACATGCCGGAGTTGCAGGACGACAGGGCCGCGGTGAGGACCACGAAGTTGACGATGGCCGCACCCGCCGGGATGCCGATCTTGGCGAAGGCCGCCACGAAGGGGCTGACGCCCGGCTGGAACTCGGTCCACTTGACGACCATCAGGATCACGCTGAGGGCGCCGACGTAGAAGACGATGATGCGCCACGGCAGGGTGTTGATCGCCTTGGGCAGGGTCTTCTCCGGGTTCTCCGACTCGCCCGCGGTCACGCCGACGAGCTCGACGGCGAGGTAGGCGAACATGACGCCCTGCAGGGTCATCAGGCTGGAGCCGATGCCCTTGGGGAAGATGCCGTCGAAGGCCCACAGGTTCGACACGGCCGCGGTGTCACCGGCCTGGCTGAAGCCGAAGGTGACGACGCCGATGCCGATCACGATCATGCCGATCAGGGCCGTGACCTTGACCATCGAGAACCAGAACTCGATCTCGCCGAAGATCTTCACCGAGATCAGGTTGGCGACGTACAGCACCACCAGGAAGATCAGGGCGGTCGTCCACTGCGGCACGCTCGGGAACCAGTAGTTCATGTAGATCGCCGCGGCGGTCAGCTCGGCCATGCCGGTGACCACCCACATGAGCCAGTACGTCCAGCCGGTCACGAACCCGAAGAACGGGCCGAGGAACTCGCGGGCGTACTCCGCGAAGGAACCCGACACGGGCCGGTACAGGAGCAGCTCGCCCAGCGCCCGCATGATGAAGAAGACGATCACGCCGGCGAGGGCGTACATGAGGATGAGGCTGGGCCCGGCCTTCGCGATGTTCGCGCCCGCGCCCAGGAAGAGGCCGACGCCGATGGCGCCGCCGATGGCGATCATCTGGACCTGGCGGCTGCCGAGCCCGCGCTCGTAGCCCTCCTCGGGCGTTCCGCCCTGGGCTCCGTTGCCGTCGCCCTTGTTCATGTCGACCTGCGTCGAGGTCATGTGTGGTGCGCCTTTCCGCTCCATGCCGACCCGCGCCGCGCTCGGCTGCGGATCGGGTTCCGATCCCCCGGATGCTGATGGAGTTGCTGCCGGCGATCGGCCGGCCCCAGCGCCCCTGCGGACATGGGTGGTGTCCGGCAGGCGGTCGTGAAGATGTACCACGCCTCGCGCCGCGGTTCCGTGGCGAACATCACCGGCAATTCGGTCAATCGCCCGTGACAGGCCCAAAGACCCTTGTGTCATGACCCGATCGTTATGTGGATCTGAGCATCCGCTGAGCGAACGCGGAATGACATCGGGGCAACGCGTGCCACCACCGGTACCCGTACGTCCCGACGCGGTCGCGCCCGGTCACGGCCGGGCCCGCGGGCCGGCTCGGGGTGAGCCGCGTCTCACCGTCCCCCGGCCGCTTGTCTATGCAACGAGTTGCATAGCAAGATCCTGGCATGGCTCTTGAGCACGCGATCCTCGTCTCCCTGCTGGAGAAGCCCGGGTCCGGCTACGAACTGGCCCGGCGGTTCGAACGCTCCATCGGCTACTTCTGGACCGCCACCCACCAGCAGATCTACCGCGTCCTCAAGCGGATGGAGGCCGACGGCATGCTCGCCGTGCGCGAGGTGCCGCAGCAGGGCCGGCCGGACAAGAAGGAGTACTCCGTCGCCGCCGCCGGCCGCGAGGCCCTCTCCCGCTGGCTGCACGAGCCGGTCGAACCCGAGAGCCTCCGCCACGACCTCGCGGTGAAGATCCGCGGCGCGGCCTTCGACGACCCCGCCGCGCTCGTACGCGAGGTGGAACGGCACCGCAAGGTGCACGGCGACCGGCTCGCCCACTACCTCGCCGGGGAACTGCGCGACTTCACCGGCCCCCGCGCACCCTCGCCCCTCGACGCGGGCCGAGAACTCCAGCACGCCGTGCTGCGCGGCGGCATCGCCTACGAGCGGATGTCCATCGCCTGGCTCGACGACGTACTCCTCACCCTCCGCCGGCTCGTCGCGGCCCCACCGGACGCCTGAGCCGCACCCCGACCGGTCCGGGCGCACCCGCACCCGCGCCGGCACCCCTCGACCCCCGAACCCCGGAAGGCGGACCTCCATGGCCGACGCCCTGCTGTTCAACCCGCGCACGTACGACCCCGCGCACTTCGACCCCGAGACCCGCAGGCTGCTGCGCGCCACCGTCGACTGGTTCGAGAGCCGCGGCAAGCGCCGGCTGATCGAGGACTACCGCGACCGCGCCTGGCTGGCCGACTTCCTCGCGTTCGCCGCGAAGGAAGGCCTCTTCGCCACCTTCCTCACCCCGGCGACCGCCGCGGGGGAGGGGGAGGCCGACAAGCGCTGGGACACCGCCCGGATCGCGGCCCTCAACGAGATATTCGGCTTCTACGGCCTCGACTACTGGTACGCCTGGCAGGTGACCATCCTCGGTCTCGGGCCGGTCTGGCAGAGCGACAACGCCGCCGCCCGCGCCCGCGCCGCCGAACTCCTCGCCGACGGCGAGGTGTTCGCCTTCGGCCTGTCGGAGAAGACCCACGGCGCCGACATCTACTCCACCGACATGCTGCTGGAGCCGGACGGCGCCGGCGGGTTCCGCGCCACCGGCTCCAAGTACTACATCGGCAACGGCAACGCCGCCGGACTCGTCTCCGTCTTCGGCCGCCGCACCGACATGGAGGGGCCGGACGCGTACGTCTTCTTCGCCGCCGACAGCCGCCACCCGGCCTACCACCTGGTCAAGAACGTCGTCGACTCCTCCAAGTACGTCAGCGAGTTCCGGCTGGAGGACTACCCCGTCGCCGCCGAGGACGTCCTGCACACCGGCCGCGCCGCCTTCGACGCCGCCCTCAACACCGTGAACGTGGGCAAGTTCAACCTCTGCACCGCCTCGATCGGCATCTGCGAGCACGCGATGTACGAGGCCGTGACCCACGCCCACAACCGGATCCTGTACGGCCGCCCCGTCACCGCCTTCCCGCACGTGCGCCGCGAACTGGCCGACGCCTACGTCCGCCTGATCGGCATGAAGCTGTTCAGCGACCGCGCCGTCGACTACTTCCGCTCGGCCGGCCCCGACGACCGCCGCTACCTCCTCTTCAACCCGATGACGAAGATGAAGGTGACCACGGAGGGCGAGAAGGTCATCGACCTCATGTGGGACGTCATCGCCGCCAAGGGCTTCGAGAAGGACAACTACTTCGCCCAGGCCGCCGTCGAGATCCGCGGACTGCCCAAGCTGGAGGGCACGGTCCACGTCAACCTGGCGCTGATCCTCAAGTTCATGCGCAACCACCTGCTGGACCCGGCGGAGTACGCCCCCGTCCCGACCCGGCTCGACGCCGCCGACGACGCCTTCCTGTTCCGGCAGGGCCCGGCCCGCGGCCTGGGCTCCGTGCGCTTCCACGACTGGCGCCCCGCCTTCGACGCGTACGCCGAGGTGCCCAACGTCGCGCGCTTCCGCGAACAGGCCGACGCCCTCTGCGCGTTCGTGGCCACCATGGCCCCCGACGAGCGGCAGGCCCGGGACCTGGACTTCCTGCTCTCGGTCGGTCAGCTCTTCGCCCTGGTCGTCCACGGGCAGCTGATCCTGGAGCAGGCCCGTCTCACCGGCCTGGACCGGGACGTCCTCGACGAGCTGTTCTCCGTCCTCGTCCGCGACTTCTCCGGGCACGCCGTAGAACTGCACGGCAAGGACTCCGCCACCCCGGAGCAGCAGGAATGGGCGCTCGCGGCGGTCCGCCGTCCCGTCGTCGACGAGGACCGCGCCGCCCGCGTCTGGGCCCGCGTGGAGGCACTCTCCGGCGCGTACGAGATGGCACCGTAGTCAGCGCAGGCCCGGCCCGGCGGCGGTCCGCCGCCGGGCGCACGGGTCAGCGGGCCGCGCCGAAGTTCTGCGTCCAGTAGTTGCCCGGCTGGGCGAGGCCCACGCCGATCTCCTTGAAGGAGCAGTTGAGGATGTTCCGCCGGTGGCCGGGGCTGTTCATCCAGCCCGCCATGACCTGCTCGGGCGTGCCGTACCCGTAGGCGACGTTCTCGCCGTACGTGGACCAGGCGTAGCCGGCCCGGGTGATGCGCGTGCCCGGGTCGGAGCCGTCGGAGCCGGTGTGCGACATGTTGCCGTGGGCCGCCATGTCCTTGCTGTGGCCCTGCGCGGCAGCCGTCAGCTTCGCGTTGACGGTGAGGGCCGGGCAGCCGGCCTTGGCGCGCTCCACGTTGACGAGGGCCACGACCCGGGCGGTCGGACCGGAGGCCGTGGTGGGGGCCGGCGAGGTCGGCTTCGGCGCGGTGACCGGCGCGGACGGCACGGACGGCGCGGAGGCGGTCGGCCGGGGCGCGGGCCGGGTCACGGGCCGCGCCGGGGGTGGGGTCTGCTGCCGCGTGTGCGGGGTGGCGGCCGGCCGGCGGTCCTGCTCGCGGACGCCGTCCCGGCGCTCCGAGCGGTCGGTGTGCGCCGCCCGGTCGCCGAGGACCGGGAGCGCCGTCTCGGGGGCGGGGAGGTCGAGCGAGGGCGCCGGGGTCCACCGGTCGGCGGCCCGCACGGTCCGCGGCTCCTCCTGGAGGTCCAGACATGCCATGGCGGCGGTGGGTATGCCCATGACGCCCAGCGTGACGGCGGCGATCGTCGCCTTCTTGTAGTGCCTCTTCTTGCGGTGCTTCTGCATGGGTACCTCATTCGGTTTTCTGCGAAGCGCCCGGCGCCGGAGCTGCTCGAGCACCGGGCGGGCCGCCATTCTTAGAAGCCCCGCGAAGACCTGGCAAGTCCCGCCCCCGGCCCGCGCCGCGGCACGGCCGGACCGGCTTGAAATGCGCCGGCGCTCGTGCTGGGCACGCCGCCGCGACCCGTGCCCCGCCGCCGACGCGGCATCAGAAACGCGTTGTCCAGGCCCGTTGCCGCCGGCCGTTCCGCAGCCCGGGAACGCCATTCCGAGCAAGAGGGGGAATGTCGGTTCCGGTTGGACAAATCTCGACATTTCAGTGAGACCCCGGAGGCTGTGACGCTGTGGTGACCCTGGTGGTTGCTGTGAGGCATGTCACTCTTCGGGTGCGCTCCCCGGCCGCCGGCCGCGCCCGGTCAGAACAGGGTGCGTTCGACCCTGCCGAGCGCGCCGCTCCCGTCCGGTTCCGCTCCGGCGCCCGGCGCCGCGCCGGCCCGCCGCGCGGAGCCGCCCGTCCGCTGGGAGAGCAGGTAGGCGACGATCTCCGCCTCCTGTTCCTGTACGTCGTCATAGGTCGCGCGGAGCAGCATGTCGCGCACCAGCTGCGGATCGAGACTGGGGAACAGCAGGCGCGAGGCCGCCTCGTCCAGTCCGCCCGCTCCCCGGTGGCGGCAGATGATGTGGCCCAGCTCGTGCAGGACGATGTGCTCCTGGTGCGCGCTGGTGGTGTTGGCGTCGTAGAAGATCAGGTCCTCCTCGCGGGCCGCGACCCACATCCCGCACGGGTGCGACGCCGGCATCGGCACCGGCACCGGCACGATCGGCCGGCCTCGCGCCTCGCCGAGGTGGTGGCACAGCGCGGCGACGTCGGCAGTCTCCGGCAGGCCGAGCCCGTCCAGCCGCCGGGCGCCCGCCTCACGCAGCTTCCTCAGCCGGCTCCGGCGTTCGCGGTCGGCCCACCGCTCCTTCCAGAAGCTCCTCATTCGGAGTCGGAGGCGTCCGTGACGGGAGGAAGGCCCTGGAGCTGCCGGTACTGGTCCATGATGGCCGTGATGGCCCGGAGGTGGTCCTTCTTCATCCCGGCGGCCCGCATCGCCACCGCGCGGACCCCTGACTGCCGCAGCGCCTCGACGGCGGCGATCTCGTCCAGTACCGATCGGGCGACCTCGTCGTCGAAGAAGTAGGCCACCGAGACGCCGAAGAAGCGCGCCAGGGCGGCCAGCAGGTCGGGCGAGGGATTGGAGCGCTTGCCCGTCCGCAGCTGCGACAGGTACACGCCGCCCACCTTGAGTTCCGGGTTGGCCCGCTTGAGCTCCTCCGCGACCTCCGCGTTGGTCCAGTGCCTCCCCTTGGGCCGGGCCGTCCGGAACAGGTCGTCCAGGCGGACCGCCAGCAGGGGCCGTTCGTCGCAGGCCCCGGTCCCGGTCTCGCTCATGGTGGTCCTTCCTCCCGTCACCTCCTGCCGAATAGCCCCTGGCTATGCGGCAGTTTCACAGAATAGCGGTCAGTTGACAATTGGCCTGGACTCCGCCAACGTTGGGTCTCGCCGATAGCTGCCAGCTAACTCGACTCCCGGAAGTTCCGCGGGGGTTGACGAGTCGCGGCGGTGAAAGCGGACCGGCCCGGCCCTCGGGGGATGGGCCGGGCCGGTCCGGGCGGTACTGCCGCCCCGCCCCGCCCCGGCGGTGACGGCCGGGGGACGGGGAAGGGGGGACCCGCCCGGTTCGACGGGGGATGCAAACCGGGCGGGAGCTCTCAACTCGCGGTGCCGAGCTTACTGTAGGCCGCCGCGACCCGGGTGAGCCAGGCCACCTCCGCCGTGAAGTCGTCCGTGTCGCGGTCCTCGAAGCCGCCGCCGTCCTCGTCGTCGCGCGGCGCGGTGCCGGCCCGTTTCGCCGTCAACGCCCTCCTGAGCTGCAGCGCTTCCGCGTGCGCCTGCCGGGACTCCTCGTCCGCCGCGCCGCCGGACGGCCCGGCGGCGGCCCGCTCGGCGTACGGACGGAGGTCCCGCCATCCGTCACGTATCTCGACCACCCGCCGGTGCAGCCGGTAGTCCAGGTCCCGGACCGTGGCGCCGGGCGGCTCCAGGGCGATGCCCGGGGAGGCCTCGTACAGGTCCCGCCAGAGCGGGTAGAGGGCACGGTACGACCGGTAGTCGCGCACCCAGGCCGCCAGCCCCGCGGCCCGCGGACCCCAGGCCGGGTGGGTCAGCCCCAGCGACAGGATGACGATGCCCGCCGCGCTGAACACGTTGGACGCGAGCTTCCAGGCACCGATGTCGGCCCCGGCCGCCGCCGTGACGATGTTCACCGTCCGCGCCGCGCAGTACAGGAACAGCACCACCGCCGCCACGGACAGCACCCGCAGCGCCTGCCGCAGCGAGACGTTGTCCGTCATCCGCGCGTAAGGCCCGCACTGCCGGTGGATCGTGACGCAGGGCAGCGCCTGCGAGAGGACGAAGACCAGCAGGTAGGCGAGGACCAGCGGCCGGCCGCTGCCGGTGTCGAAGTCCGAGGCCGGCCGGCCCGGGCCGCCGGCGACCAGGAACAGCACCGTCAGCAGCACCTCCAGGGCGGCACCCGTCACCAGCCAGTACCGCGCCCCGCGCCTCGCCTCCTCCTCCGGCGCCGCCCACCGCAGCAGGATGATCTGCGCGCTCACGCAGAACGCCACCGCCGACAGGTGCATCAGCAGGATGGCCAGGTTTCCCACGCCCAGCAGCCGCGGGCCGCCCATGGCGACCGCGCCCATGGTGAAGGTCAGGCACTGGAGCAGCAGGGTGGCGATCAGCCAGCGGTAGGCGCTGTCGTGCCGGCCGCGCCGCACCTGGCCCAGCCGGTAGGCGAGGGCCGCGTACGACGAGAGCGCCGCGACGGCGAAACAGACTGTTCTGATGGTGTTCACGTTCGGCTTCCTGCTGCGGCGGTCCGGTCGGCGGTCCGGCCGCCCCCGAACCCGCCCCGGACGCGGCCGAGCCGAAACCGTACCGGCCGCACCGCCCGGCCCCGCGCGCGGGCCCGCCCAACTGTCCACCGGGCGAAGGACGTCCGGCGCCGCCGTCCCGCGCGGTCACAGGGTCCAGCGCAGCACCGCCCCCAGGCCGCCCGCCGGTCCCGGCATGCCCGCGGGCACCACCAGCACCTCGCTGCCGGCCGCCGCCGCGGACCTCAGCAGGGCGTCGTCCGCCCGCGCCGGCACCGGCTTGTCCACGCCCATCGCCTGGGCCTGGCCGCGCTGCACCGCCACCTCGTCCACCCCCGGGCCGATCCACACCTCCCGACCCGCGTCCGACCCCTCCGCGCCGAGCAGCAGCGTCGCCACCTGGTGGGTGCGTACGGCGTCCACCACGGCCGGCATGCCCTCGGCCGCCTCGCCCGGCCCGGTGTCCACCGTGGACTCGCGGTGCTCGCCGGGCCGGCCCCGCCCCATCCGGAACCGCTCCAGCGCCCGCTCCAGCCGCTCCCGGGCGAACCCCTCCCGCACCAGCGCCACCTCCCGGTCGAAAGCGGCCGCCGGGGCGCCGGGCGACCTGCCGCCGCCGTCCACCTCGACCGTCACCGACCGCATCCGCTCCGGCAGCCGGTGGTGGACGGCCCGCCGCTCACGCGCGTCCCCGGTCAGCACCACCAGCCCGGCGCCACTGCCCGGCCACTGCCGGACCAGCTCCGCCGCGACGGCGTCGGCCGTCTCGTTCCGGGCGTTCTCCACCCTGTTCCGGTAGTGCCACTCGTGCCGGTCCTCCGGCACGCTGCGGTGCCCGCGGCCCTCCGGCCCACCCCCGCGCACCTGCCCCAGCGACCGGCGGCCGTGGGTCTCGCGCAGCTCGAGATCGGCGCCGGCGCGGTCGACGTACGCCACCAGGCAGCCGGGCTCGTCACCCCGCAGACCGGCCAGCGGAGCGATGTGCGGAAGGACCGACCAGGTCGCCTCGGTGGCCGCCGGCGCCCTGGCCAGCGGCACGTCCAGCACCACCTCCGCGCCCGAGGCGAACAGGGCGCGGCCGGGAGGCGCCCCTTTGACGGGCTCCCCGGCGAGCCGGTTCGCCACGGCCCGGACGGTGTAGGGGTCGGCGCCCGCGTCGATCAGCCGGGACGCGACCGCGCGCTCACGGAGTTCCTGGATCGTCCGCGCGTCCTCGGTCGCGCGGGTGGTCTCGACGTAGACCGAGGCCCAGGGCCCTTGACGGGCGAAGAGCGGTTTCAGGAAGCCGAGTTCCATGACGTCCCCCAGGGGGTTCAGGACGGCTCGCGCGGGGGCGCGGGCACGCACCCCCCTCCAGGATGCCCCGTCCACCGGCCCCCTGCCCGCCGGGCGCCGCGCCCCCGGGATCCCGCGCCGGTACGGCGGCGAGGGGGAGGACGTCTCACCGCCCCTGACCTGGACCGCGGCCTCCTGGGGCACCGCCGCGCTGCAGCCGGTGTGCGGGGGCCCGGGCGCCTCGTCGGCACCTGCAGGAGGGACCGGGACCCCGCGGCCGGCCGGCCGGCGGTCCGGATCACGGGCCGGCGTTCAGTTCCGCGACGATCGAGGCGGGGGTGTGGCCGCTGCCGTCCGACAGGCGGTGGAAGTCGACGGAGACGAAGTTGGGTGCCCGGCCTCCGGCCGCGGGCCGGCACCGCTCGGAGATCCGGTCGCGCAGCTTCGCGCCGTTGTCGAGGGCCGCGGTCAGGACGGTCGGCACGTTGCGGTGGTGGCTCATCGTGAACAGCCGCCGGAAACCGGGCTCCTGGCGGTCCAGCGGCACGTCGGGCCAGCGGCTGACGCAGGACAGGTCGTCGCCGAGGTCGCCCAGGCTCCAGAAGTTGCTCACCGTCCACGACCGGTCGTACATGACGCCCAGGTGCTCGCGGTCGGAACGGTCGGAGAAGACCAGCAGCCGCTTGCCCGAGGTGACCAGATCGGCCACCCGGGGCCACCCGGCGTTCCGGACGTCCCACTCGTCGGGCCGGAACAGCAGCTCGGGCAGTCCCCGCACCCGGCCGAGGGACTGCCGCAGCTGCTCGGCGCTGACGTAGTCCTCCAGGAAGACCGTCACGACCTCCTGCGGGTGGGCGGCGAGGAAGTCGACGACGGTCTGCATGGTGCCGTGGAAGGACTGCCGGGGCAGGGCGTAGGTGGCGCCGGCGAAGGTCTTGCACCCGCCGTGGCACAGGTACACGTCACTGGGGTAACAGTCGCTGCCGAAGCTGATCACGCACAGCCAGGTGCTGCGTTCGTACCAGTGTGTGTCCAGGCTGAGGCCGCGGACGCCGGCCTCCAGCTGGCCGCGCACCGACTCGGACTGGTTCACCGAACTCCAGCGGGAGTCCTCGTAGTTGGTGAACGCGTTGTGCGTGGTGAGGAAGGTGGCCTCGTCGAGGCGGCGGTCGCCCCAGCGGGCGGCCGCCGCGGCGGCCGGGCCGGCACCCCCGGCCCCCGCGACGCTCCCGGGGGCCCGGGCCGCCGACGCGGCCGGGGCGGTGGCGGAGGCGGTGGCCGCCGTGCCGAGGCAGGCGAGCAGGGCGAGCAGGACCATGAGCACGAGGGGGCGCCGTGGCCGCACGCGCGAGCGGTGGCGAGCCATGTCCATGTCAATCATGTGCGGAGGTTAGCGCGCGGACCCGGCCGGCGGCGACGGTCGTGCGGGCCCTTCCGCCCACCGCCCATCGCTCACCGCCCGGCCCAGATCCTCCGGTACGCCTCCCGGTACCCCTTCGGGTCCCAGGACGTGGCCCCGGCGCTGTTGGCCGCCGTCACCACGTGGACGGGTGCGACGTAACCGCTGGCCGGCCGCCCGGCGAAGGCCCGGTTGAACTCGTCGACGATCTGCCAGCCCTGCTGGTTCAGCGGCTCGGGGACGGTGGCGGCCTGGTACCGGCGGCTCTCGATGCGCTGGAAGGCGGACGGGTCGCCGTCGCCCGCGCCGATGTTGTACGGAGGGCCCTGGCCGGGCCGCCCGGCGGCCCGCAGCGCCGGCGCGGCGTCCGCGAAGTACAGGTCGTTGATGGCCACGGAGTCGGTCCACCGGTCCCCGAACCGGGACAGCAGGGAGGACACCCGCTGCGGGGTGCGCTGACTGGCGTCCGGGATGGGGATGTTCTCCGTCGCCAGCAGCGTCACCCCGGGGCAGCCGGCCAGCCGCTCCTTGATCAGCTCGGACTTGTCACGGGCGAAGGGGATGGAGTCGTCGGTGAACACGACGACCCCGGCGCGGCCGCCGGAACGGGCGATGACCCAGTCCGCGCTGATCCGGGCCACCTCCTCCACCTCAGTGGTGACGTTCGTGAACAGCCGTGGAGCGGTGCTGGGGCCGGGCGCGCTGACGGCGTGCCAGCCGACCAGCGGAATGCCCGCGGCCGCGGCCCGCGCGGTCTGCTGTGCGGTGAGCCGCGGGTCGAAGCCGCCGATGACGATGCCCGACGGCCGGAGGGTGACCGCCTGGCTGAGGGCCGCCTGGATGCCCGCCGGGGTGCCGTCCCCGTCGATCACCCGTACCTTCCACCCGATCGCCTCCGCGGCCTCCCGCACGCCCTCGGCCGCTCCGGCGACACCCGGGTTGGTCATGGTCTGGGCGACGTACACCAAGGTCCTGCCGGGCACCGCGGCCGGCCCGGTCGTGGGGCCGTCCCAGCCGAGGTCGGTACGTTCCGCCCGCGCCACGGCCCGCTCCGCGGCGGCGGCGACCGCCGGGCAGCCGGCGGCACCGGGCGAACCCGCGGACGGGGCCGGGGGCCGCGCCGGCCCGCTCCCGCAGCCCGCGGCGAGGACTGCGGCCGCCGCCCACAGGGCCGCGGCGGAGGTGCGCCTGCGGCGCGTGCGGTCGGTGTACACGGTGTGCTCCTGACTGGGTTACGTTCCGGCACCGGCCGGCGGGCGCAGCCGGCGCCGCGCCGCGTAGCCGGCCAGCCCGACCGCGAGCAGCAGCGTGAGGCCGTTGAACAGAGGGGTGGCCCAGAACTGCGCGCCGAGCTGGCCGATGCCGGCGAGGCCGACGGCGAGCACACCGACGGCCACCAGGGTCCCGAGGGCGTTGGCGCGGCCCGGCCTGACCGTGGTGGAGCCGAGCAGCGCCCCGACGAACGCGGGCAGCAGGTACTCCAGGCCGACGCTCGGGTTGCCGATCTGCTGCTGCGCGGCCAGCAGGACCCCGGCGAAGCCCACGACCAGGCCCGAACCGGCGAAGGCGCAGACGGAGTACCTGCGGGTCCGGATGCCCAGCACGCCGGCGGCCCGCGGGTTGGAGCCGACGACGTACAGGTACCGGCCGAACGGCAGCCGCTCCAGCACCACCCAGAGGACGGCGACGGCGGCGAGGACGTAGAAGGCGGGAACCGGCAGTCCGAGGAAGGACCCGTCGTAGAGGGCGGTGAAGGCGGCCGGCAGGCCCTCCGGGCCGGGCACGATCCGGCCGCCGTCGGTCAGCCACCCGGTGAGGGCGTACATGATGCTGCCGGTGCCGAGGGTGGCGATCAGCGAGTCGATCCGGGCGAACTCCACGACCACCCCGTTCAGGGCGCCGACCAGTGCCCCGCCCAGGACCACCACGAGGCAGGCCACCTGCCAGGGCGTGCCCGTGTCGACGATCAGGTGCATCACCATGACGTGCGCCAGGCCCAGCCCGTACCCGACGGACAGGTCGAACTTGCCGGTGGCGACGGGGAGCGTGACGCCCAGCGCCAGGAGTGCGGGGACCGACTGGTTGGAGAGGATCGAGGAGACGTTCTCACGGGTGGGGAAGGTGTCCGGCAGCGCGAGCGAGAAGGCGAGGAAGAGCAGGACGGCGAGGGCCGGCAGCCCGTAGCCGCCGACGAGGTGGTGCCCGCGCGGGGACCGGCGGGTCACGCGGCGCCGTCCCCGGTGATCGCCGGCATGGCCGAGGCGGCGTGGGTGAGGGCGGCGGGCGTCAGCCCGGCCCCGGAGAGTTCGGCCGCCACGGACCCGCGGACGAACACCAGCGCCCGGTGGCAGAGGCCGGCGACCTCCTCGAAGTCGGTGGACACGAGCAGGATCCCCCGCCCTTCGGCGGCGGCCGCGTCGAGCAGCCGGTGGACCGCCGCCTTGGCGCCGACGTCCACGCTCGCGGTCGGCTCCTCCAGGACCAGCAGCGAGGAACGGCCGTGCAGCCACCGCCCGAGGACCACCCGCTGCTGGTGGCCGCCGGACAGGGTGGCGACGGGCACCTCGCTGTCGGGCGGCCGCACCCCGAACCGTTCGATCAGCTCGGCGGCCGCACGGCGCTCCCGTCGCGGGCCGAGCGGGCGCCACGCCGGCACACCGGCCGCCCGCGGGTTGGCGAAGAGGTTCTCCCGGACCGTCAGGTCGGCGGCGCAGCCCTCCGCCTGGCGGTCGGCGGCCACGAAGCCGACCCCCCGGCCGACGGCGGCGGCCACCGAGCGCGGCCGGTACGGCCGGCCGTGCAGCAGCGCCCGTCCGCCGGACATCGGCAGCGCGCCGGCGAGGGCCCGGCCCAGGTGCATGTGCCCGGCGCCGGTCAGCCCCACCATGCCGAGGATCTCCCCGGGCGCGAGCTCCAGGCTGACCGGTCCGGTGCGCCCGGTCGTGACGCCGTCGAGGCGCAGGACGGGCTGACGGCCGGCGGCGGGCGGTGCGGCCGGTCCGCGCCCTGCGGGTTCGCCGCCGGTGATGTCGCGGACCAGGCGGGCGGGGCCGTACCCGGCGAGCGGCCCGTGGGCGACCAGGCGGCCGTCGCGCAGCACCGCGAAGCCGTCCGCGACCCGGTACACCTCGTCGAGCCGGTGGCTGACGTACAGGATCCCGTGGCCCCGGTCGCGCAGGGCGTGCAGGACGTCGAAGAGGCGGGTGCAGTCGGCGGCGGGGAGGGTGGCGGTCGGCTCGTCCAGGACGAACAGGGCGGCCCGCCGGGCCAGGCCGCGGGCGATGGCCACCAGCGAAAGCTCGGCGGGGGCGAGACCGGCGACGGGGGCGTCGGGGTCGAGGTGCCCGGCGACGAGGTCCAGGGCGGCCCTGCTGCGTTCGCGGGTCAGCCGCCAGGAGATCAGGCCGTGGCGGCGCGGGTAGCCGGTGCCCAGGGCGATGTTCTCGGCGACCGTCATCCAGTCGACCAGCCCGAGGTCCTGGTGGATGAAGGACATCCGCGCCGAGGCCGCCTCGGACCCGAGCGGGTGGCCGGCCACGGTCACCTCGCCCCCGTCGGCGCGGACCACTCCGGCGAGGATCCTGATCAGGGTGGACTTCCCGGCGCCGTTGGGACCGAGCAGGGCGAGCACGCCGCCGCCGTACAGGTCCAGGTCGACCCCGTCCAGGGCGACGGTGCCGCCGAACCGCTTGCGGAGACCGCGCATCCGGACGAGGGGCTCCGCGTCGGGGCGCCGTGGCGGGCGGCTCGTCGGTGGGCCGGCCGGGCCGTGAACGTCATCCACGGACGGGATGCTAGTGCGCCAGGACGGTCATATCAGGTCATAACCGTGCTTTACGCCGCGTCGAGGGCGCATTCGGCCCAGATCACCTTGCCCTGCGGGGTGTAGCGGGTGCCCCAGGCCTGGGCCAGCTGGGCGACGAGGAACAGGCCGCGCCCGCCCTCGTCCGTGCTGGCCGCCCGCCGCAGGTGCGGGGCGGTGCTGCTGCCGTCGGACACCTCGCAGATCAGGGCGCGGTCGTGGATCAGCCGCACCTGGATCGGTTCGCCGCCGTAGCGGACGGCGTTGGTGACCAGCTCGCTCAGCACCAGCTCGGCGGCGAACGCGAGCTCGTCCAGCCCCCACTCGGCCAGCCGGCGCGTGACGGCGGCCCGGACCTCGCCGACCCGGGCGGGGTCGGCCGGCAGGTCCCAGACGGCCATCCGCCCGGGGGGCACCGTGCGGGTCCGGGCGACGAGCAGGGCGATGTCGTCGGCCGGGTGCTCCGGCGCCATGGCGTCCATGACCGCCCGGCAGGTCTCCTCGGGCGTGCGTTCCGGATGGGCGAGGGCGCGGGTGAGCCGGTCGAGGGCGAGGTCGATGTCGCGGTGGCGGTCCTCGACCAGCCCGTCGGTGTAGAGGACCAGCGTGCTGTCCTCGGGCAGTTCGACCTCGGCCGTCTCGAACGGCAGCCCGCCCAGGCCCAGCGGGGGGCCGGCCGGGACGTCGGGGAAGGTCACGCCGCCGTCGGGGTGGACCAGGGCGGGCGGGAGGTGCCCGGCCCGTGCCATGACGCACTGCCGCGTGGTGGGGTCGTACACGGCGTACAGGCAGGTGGCGCCGACGATGCCGCTGCCGCCGGCGGGGTCCTCGCCGCCCTCCTCCCGGTCCAGGCGGACCAGCATGTTGTCCAGGTGGGTGAGGAGCTCGTCGGGGGCGAGTTCCAGCTCGGCGAAGTTGCGCGCCGCGGTGCGCAGCCGGCCCATGGTGGCGGCGGCGTGGATGCCGTGGCCGACGACGTCGCCGACCAGGAGGGCGACGCGGGTGCCGGACAGCGGGATCACGTCGAACCAGTCGCCGCCGACGCCGGATTCGGCGGGCAGGTAGCGGTGGGCGACCTCGACCGCGCCCAGCTCGGGCAGGCCGCGCGGGAGCAGGCTGCGCTGGAGCGCGAGGGCAAGGGTGTGCTCCCGGGTGTAGCGGCGGGCGTTGTCGATGCACAGGGCGGCGCGCGCCGCGAGTTCCTGGGCCAGCCGGCTGTCGTCCTCCCCGAACGGCGCGGGGTCCTCGGAGCGGTAGAAGCTCACGATGCCCAGGAGGACGCCGCGGGCGAGGAGCGGTACGGCGATGAGGGAGTGCACGCCGTGCTCCAGGACCCTCCGGGAGCGGTCGGGGCTCTGCGCGATCCACCCCGCGGCGGACCGGAGTTCCGGTTCGAGGACGGCGTGCCCGGCGGCCAGGGCGCGCATGTGCGGGGTGTCGTCGTGGAAGTCCAGGCGCTCCCCGGCCGGGCAGAAGGGACAGTCGTCGCGGATCCCGTGGAGCACCGCCCGGTGGAGGTCGGTGCCGGGGGCGGTGGACTCGTCACCGCGGAGCACGGCCCCGGGCAGGTCGACGGTGACGTAGTCGGCCAGCCGGGGCACGGCCGTCTCGGCGAGCTCGCGCGCGGTGCGGGTCACGTCCAGGGTGGTGCCGATCCGGCTGCTGGCCTCCGCCAGCAGCTCCAGGCGGCGCCTCGCCTCCATGGCGTACTTCCCGACCTCCGGCTCGCCCACCAGGACCAGCCCGCGGACGGATCCGGACCCGGAGCCGGAGCCGGAGCGGGCACCGGCGTCGGCGGGGGAGGGGGAGGCGGTGGAGACCGGGGCGGCCGGGCCGGGGCGGGGTGGCAGGGGCAGGCGGTGGACCGGGGGGCCGCCCCCGCCGATGACGGCTTCGACGACCATGCCCTCCACCCCGGAGTCGCTGGTGACCGGGCGGCTCAGCAGGGTGGCCTCCCGGCCGTGGGGGAGGGCCACCCGGGCCGCGGCCCGCCGGGGGGTGGTGAGGAGCTCGGTCGCCCGCTCCTTCAGGATCGTCTGGTCCTGCGGGTGCAGTCCGACCGCGGCCAGTTCCACCAGCCGCTCCGTACCGTCCGGGCCCTCCGGCCCGCCCGGTACGGACGGGCCGACGTGCCATCCGTCCGCGGCCGCCCCGGCCGCCCGGGCGTGCCGCTCGGCGTCGAGGTAGGTGTCCAGCAGCGAGCGCTCGCGCTCCGAGCTCTGCTCCGTCATCCGCCGCTCGATGGCCTCGGCCGCCCGGCGGACCAGGACAGACAGGGCCGGGTGCTCGTAGGAGTACGGGTAGCCGAAGCACAGCACGCCCGCGATGCGCCCGCTGAGCTGGTCGCGGACGGGCGTGGCGCAGCAGGCGTTGGCCTGGCCGCGTTCGGCGAAGTGCTCGGCGCCGTACACCTGGACGAACCGCCGCTCGGTCAGTGCCAGGCCGATGCCGTTGGTCCCCGCGAACCGTTCGGCGAAGACGAAGCCGGGCACGCTCTGCACGGGGGGCAGGGTCCGCGCCAGTTCGGGTTCGCCGAAGCGGCGCTGGAGCACGGTCCCGTTCGCGTCGGCGAGGGCGATGTTCATCCGGCTGCCGGAGAACCGCGCCTGGAGCCGGTCGAGCACGGGCCCGGCAGCGCGGACGAGCCGCGAGTCCGGGTCGTAGTCGTCCCGGTGGGGCAGCTCCATCCCGTCCGGTGAGAGCCCGAGGAGCCGGCAGCGCAGCCACGAGTCCAGGATCGGAGCCCGTACGCCGGTCCCGGCGGGTTCGCCCCCCAGGAACCGCTCGCGGGAGAGCGCGGGGCCGATCCGGTCGCCCGTGACAGCCATCTGCATCACTCCCCTCGCCGGTGTGCCCCGTGCCCCGGCCGGCCCCGGGTGACCGCTCGGGCCCGTAGACCCGTAGATGAGTCGCATGGTGCGTTTTGAGTATATTCCCGGGGTTTTGCCGCTTCACAGGACCGCGACGGGATTGACCGGGGAGCCGGTCCCGCCGGGCACGTCGAGGGGAGCCGTCACGAGCATGAACTCGTACCGCCCGGCCCCCGCGCAGGCGGCGGACAGCGCTTCCAGGTCCAGGTTGTCCAGCAGGGGCACCCCCATGGCGGCGACCGCCAGGGCGTGCACGGGGGAGTGCACGCCCTCCACCGGAGAGGGGCGGACGTCGCTGTCCCCGTCCCCGCCGAGCAGGCAGATCCCCCGCCGGGCCAGCAGCGGCACCGCGTCCACGTGCAGGCCCGCGCTCGCCGCGCCGGCGTCCCACGGGCCCAGCTCGCGCCGGCGCCGGAACCGGCCGGTGCGCAGCAGCACCGCGCAGCCCTCGTCGACGTCCGCGCCCAGCGCCCGCTCGGCGGCGGCGACGTCCGCGGCGCGGACCGCCCGCCCCGGCTCCAGCCAGTCGACGCCCAGGACGGCGGGGAGGTCGAGGAGCACCCCCCGGGTGACCAGCGGGCCGAGGGCGGACACCGATCCGAAGCGGGCGCCGCCGGCGCCGACCACCTCGCGCGCCGGGTGCCCGCCGTAGAGCAGGCCGCGGTAGGCGACGTGCGACAGGGCGTCGAGGTGGCTGACGACCTTGCCGTGGTAGTCCGCGGCGAGGAAGTCCTTGTGGGTGGCCGGCTCAGGGGGCTCGACGTCGCCGAGGTCGGTCATGTGGTGCAGGGCGGGCCTGGTGTTGTCGGCGGCCGGCCGGGTGTTCCAGGGCAGGCCCAGCGGGACCGTCGTGCCGTCCCGGACCAGGGCGGCGGCCCGCCGTACGTGGTCCGGGGTGACCCGGTTCCAGGCGCCCCGGTCGGACGGGTCCCACCGGCCCCAGGTACGGACCTCGGTGAACAGGGCGTCGAACTCCTCGCGGGAGACCCGGGGACCGCCGGGCGGGCTGCTGGTCATGGAGCGATGCCTACCCGGTACCGGCGGCGCACCGGCCCCGGCTGGACCGACCGGGCGGCTCGGCGACCCGCGGCGGGCACGACCGGGCGGTCACCGGCGGCTTGACTGGCGGGCGGTAGCCCGGCCGGGGCAGGCTGGTAGCCATGAGGGCGTCCCTGCGCCCGCCCCCGGTACCGGGGGCCGGCGGGCACCACCAGGTCCTGTTCGTGCTCTGGCAGTGCGTGCCGTTCGCGCTCGCCCTCCTGGTGCTCGCCGTCGAGCTCTCCCCGGCGCACGTCGTCTACACCGGACCGCTGCTCGTCGCGACGCCCGCTCTGGCGGCGGTGACCATGGGCCCCGCGGGCACCCTCGCCGCGGCCGGCCTGGCCGTGGCCGTGAGCGTCACCACGGCCACCTACAACGGGGCCTGGGGCGGCCAGCAGGTCTACGCGAACTTCCTCGCCCTGTCCCTGGTGTCGGTGGCCGGCTACCTGACGAGCCGTGCCGTGCGCGTCCGCCAGGAGAACGAGCTCAACCAGGTGCGCCGGATCGCCGCGGCCGCCCAGGAGGTGCTGCTGCGGCCCGTGCCGGCCCGGCTCGGCCCGGTGCGCGCGGCCAGCATGTACCTGGCCGCGGAGGCCGGCGCCCAGATCGGCGGCGACCTGTACGACGCGGTGGAGACCCGGTACGGGGTTCGGCTGATCATCGGCGACGTCCGCGGGAAGGGCCTGCCCGCGGTACGGGCGGCCGCGGTCGTGCTGGGCGCCTTCCGGGAGGCGGTGCACTACGAGGACGACCTGGCCGAGGTGGTCGGCCACTGCGGAGCGGCCCTGCGGCGGGACGCCGCGGTCCGGGGCGCGCTGGGCCCCGGCGGGGACGACGCGCTGCTGGAGGGGTTCGTCACCGCCCTGGTGGCGCAGGTCCCCGCCGGTCACCGGGTCGAGCTGGTCAACCGGGGGCACCCGCCCCCGCTCCTGCTGCGCGGGGGCGTGGTCCGGGCCCTGGTCCCGGCCGTGCCACTGCCCCCGCTGGGGCTGGAGGAGTTCATCAGTGGTCCCCCGGGGCGGACGGAGAGCTATCCGTTCGCCCCCGGCGACCGGCTGCTGCTGCACACCGACGGCGTCATCGAGGCCCGTGACGCCGACGCGGTCTTCTTCGACCTGCCCGGCGCGATGGCCGCGATGGGGGACCACGGCCGGCAGGCGTTCCTGGAGTGGCTGAGGGAGGCGCTGGACCGGCACACGCGGGGGCGGCTGGCGGACGACGTGGCGGTCATCGTGGTGGACCGCGCCGAGGACCCGGGCGGCCACCCTCGGCCGGGTCCGCGCACCGGCTGACCGCGGCACACCCGGGCGGTCGGGCGCCAGACGCCCGACGACCTACGGGGCGGGCTCCCTGCGCCGGCATTGTCCGGATCAGGTGGTGGGGGTCGCCATCGGGTCGTGCGACCCTCCGGCCTCTCAGCCCTACCGCTGACGTCGGCCACGGCGGATCGACTTCCTCCGCCCCAGTCGGCTACTCCGGTCGGGCTCCCTCGCTCGCCTCGTAGGCCTATAAGGGGCTTTTCCGGTTATAGGGGGCTTAAACCCGATTGGCGGATTTTTTTCCGCAGGGCCGGACGGCGGGCTCCGCTTCCCGGTCCACGGGCCGCCGTCCCGTTAGAAAGGGGTCCACCTGACGGCGAGCGGCGGGCGGAGGCGGTGCAATGGTGCGTGACGGAGCCCCGGACGCGGCGGACCGGGCGGGCGCGGCCCCGGCCGGGGCGGCCTGGGCGGGGGCGGGGCCGGACCGCCGGCGCGTCCTCGGTCTGGCGGCGGCCTGCCTGGCGGCGCCCCGGTTCACGGCCGGCGAGGCGGCAGCGGCGGAGGCGTACCAGGCGGAGGCCCACCCGGCGGAGGCGTACGCGTCGGAGGCGGCGCACCCGGCGGGGCAGGGGCCCGTGCCGGACCGGCCCCTGGACGTCGCCGCGGAGAACGCGCGACCCGGTGACCCCGGCTGGCGCATCACCCGCCCCGGCGCCGTGCACGCCGTCGAGGGCTTCGCCGGCAGCGCCGGGGTCCTGCCCGGCGAACCGATCGCCCTGTACGTGTCCACCACCGCCGGGGCCTACACCGTCTCCGCCTACCGCATGGGCTGGTACGGGGGCGCCCGGGCCGGACTCGTGTGGCGGTCCGGCCCGCTGCCCGGCGTACGGCAGGGCGGCCCCCGCACCGACCCCGCGACCCGGATGGTCCACACCGACTGGAAGCCCTCCGTCCACCTGGACACCACGGGCTGGCCCGAGGGCTGCTACCTGCTGCGGCTGGACACCGCTGACGGCAGTGCCCAGCGGTACGTGCCGGTCACCCTCCGCTCCCGGTGCACCGCCGGCCGCCTGGTGGTGGTCAACTCGGTGGCGACCTGGCAGGCGTACAACCGCTGGGGCGGCGCCGACCTCTACAAGGGGACGACCGGCAAGAAGGGCTCGCGCTCGCTGGTCGTCTCCTTCGACCGCCCGTACGCAGGCGGCCGCGGCGCCGGCCAGTTCCTCGTCTACGAGGCCCCGCTGCTCGCCCTCGCCGAACGGACGGGGCTGCCGCTGGCCTACGCCACCGGCCTGGACGTGGCCCGTGACCCGGCGCTGCTGTGCGGGGCCGCCGGCGTGCTGTCGCTCGGCCACGACGAGTACTGGAGCCCGGAGCAGCGCCTGCACGTCACCCGGGCCCGGGACTCCGGCACGAACCTCGCCGTCCTCGGGGCGAACTGCTGCTACCGGCGCGTCCGGTTCGAGGAGTCGGACACCGGCGCGGACCGCAGGGTGGTCTGCTACAAGGAGGACTACGCCGACGACCCCGGCTTCCGCGCCGGGCTGCCGCCCACCAACGACTACCGCCGGGCCCCGCTGCCCCGCCCGGAGAGCGAACTGCTCGGGGTGATCTACGACGGCTACCCGGTCGACGCCCCGTACGTGGTGACCGAACCCGGCCACTGGCTGCTGGCCGGCACCGGCGTGCGTGCCGGGGACGCCTTCCCGCACCTGGTCGGCGTCGAGTTCGACCGCGTCGACACCCGGTATCCGACGCCCCGTCCGATCGAGGTCGTCGCACGGTCCCCGGTGGTGTGCAAGGGCCGCCGCAGCCACGCCGACTCCGCCTACCTGACGCTGCCCTCCGGTGCGGGCGTCTTCGCGACCGGCACGATGCGGTGGGTGGAGGCCCTGGACGCGACGGGGCCGGGCGGCGGGGCGAACCACGGACTGGACGGGCGGGCGGGCGCGTTCACCCGGACCGTCACGGAGAACCTGCTGCGGGCCTTCGCGCGGGGCCCGGCCGGCCTCGCCCGGCCCGCCACGGACAACCTCCCGGCACGTCCCACCGCGGCGGCCGGCACCACTCCGACGCCCGGCGTGTAACCCGCCGCTCCGGCACCACCAGCCACTACGGTCGGTCGGAAACCGACCGGTTTCGATCATTTTCGGGGGTGTGCCGTGCGCCGGCCGATCATTTCCCTGACCCTGGTAGCCACCCTCGCGTTCGGCCTCCCGACGGCCGCGGACGCCGTTCCGGCGGGAGAGCGGACCACGGGCTCCGGCGCCGGCCGGGGCACGAACATCCTCGTCGTGGGGATCGACAGCCGCGAGGGGCTCTCCGCCGCCGAGAAGCGGCGGCTCAACGTCGGCGGCAAGGGCTGCAACTGCACGGACGTGATGATGCTCGTGCACCTGTCCGCCGACCGGCGCCGCGCCAGCGTCGTCTCCATCCCGCGCGACTCCTACGTCGCCTACGCCCAGACCACCGGACCCGTCCGCAAGGGCAAGATCAACGGTGCCTACGCCCTCGGCCGCGGGCCGCTGGCCGTGCGCACCGTCGAGCAGGTCACCGGACTGCGCGTGGACCACTACCTCGAAACCGGCTTCACCGGCTTCGAGAAGGCCGTCGACGGTCTCGGCGGCGCCGTGGTCTGCACCGACCGGCCCCTCAAGGACGTCAACTCCGGCCTCGACATCGCCGCCGGGGTCCACCGCACCGACGGCCGCGGCACCCTGCAGTACGTCCGGGCCCGGCACGTCAACCGCCCCGGCGACCTCGGCCGGGTCCGCCGGCAGCAGCGCATGGTCTCCGACCTGCTGGCGAAGCTCCGGGCCGACCGCGCCCTCGCCGACCCCGCCGCCGCCTTCCGGACGGCCCGCAGGCTGCTGGCGTCCGTCCGCACCGACGAGCGGACCGGCCTGGACGACCTGGCCCGCATCGGCTGGGCCCTGACGCGCCTGCGCCCCGAGCGGACCGAGTTCGCCACCGTCCCGATCAGCGAGTTCGACCACCGGGTCCCCGGCGTCGGCTCCACCCTGGTCTGGCACCGGGAGCGCTCGCGGGCGCTGTGGGCCGCGCTCGCCGAGGACCGCCCCTTCACCGGCGACCGGCGGGTCCAGCCCGTGCCCGAGAACGCGGCGCCGACCAACCCCGCCGGCGTCCGGGTGCGGGTCGACGACGCCACCGTCGCCGCCGCCCTGCGCGCGGCCCGGTTCGCCGTCACCGACACGTCCGGCACGGCGCCCGCCGTGCGCCACCAGGGGCCGCCGGTCGTCCGGTACGCCCCGGGCCGGGAGGAGGACGCGGCCACCCTCGCGGCCGCCCTGCCGGGCGCCCGGCTCCGGGCCGTGCCGGGCCACGACGCCTCCTTCGAGGTGCTCGTCGGGACCGAGCCGGTGACGGTGAGGCAGGTCGTCTACGACCGCAACGTGGCCGAGGGCGCGCCGGTGACCGGTGACCGCCTCGGCTGCGCCGGGGACGGCCACCGCCCGCGCCCGCTCCCGGCCGCCGTGCGGTGAGGCCGGGGCGGGGCGGACGGTCTCAGCCGACCCAGGACCCGGTGATGCCGAGCACGGCCGAGCCGTCGAGGTCGGCCAGCTTGGCGCCGGTGAAGTCCCGGGCCCACTGCGTGGTCTGGAGGCGGAACGCCGGCCGGTCGGCGGTCAGCGCCTCCATGACCGACTCGGCCGCGCCGGCCGCGGTCTGCGCGGAGCCGTCCAGGAACTGGGTGGTGGTGCGGTCGATGTAGTGGCGCAGCGCCCCCGCGTACGGTCCGGCCGCCGCGACCCGGGCGTCGACGTCGAGCCCGATGTTGCTGACGAACTCGGTGGCCACCGCGCCCGGTTCGACCACGGACACGCTCACGCCGAGCGCGCCGGCGACGGGGGCCAGGCTCTCCATGTACCCCTCCACCGCGAACTTCGCGGCGCAGTAGGCCTCGTTGAAGGGCTGGCCGACGACCCCGCCCACGCTGGTGACGGTGATCAGACGGCCGCCGGTGGCCCGCAGGTGGGGGAGCGCGGCCTTCGAGACGTTGAGCACGCCGAAGAAGTTGACCTCCATGACCCGCCGGACGTCGGCGAGGTCGTCGAGTTCGAGGGTGCCGAGGTGTCCGGCGCCGGCGTTGTTGACGACCGCGTCCAGGCGGCCGTAGTCGGCGATCACCCCCTCCACGGCGGCGGTGACGGAGTCCTCGTCGACGACGTCGAGCCGGCGGACGTCGATGTCCACGCCCGCCTCGGCGGCGGCCTTGCGCAGGGCGTCGGCCCGGCCGGTGTCGCGCATGGTGGCGACGGTGCGCCAGCCGGCGCGGGCGGCGGCGACAGCGGCCGCCAGTCCGATGCCGGAGGAGGTGCCGGTGATCAGGACGGTGCGGGCGGAGTTCTCGGAGGCGGCGGTCATGGGGGGCACCTTTCGGGGCGGGGGGATTTAAGTGCGTGCACACACACTTTAAATTCATGTGCGTGCGCACGCAACCTCTAGACTGGGCGACATGCCGAAGAAGCTGACACAAGCCGAGATGCCCGCGGCCGACTACGCCTTCTACGGGCTCGTCTGGGCCGGTGCGACGATGACGGACCGCGTCGACAAGGCCCTGGTCAAGGCGCACGACCTGCCGGTGTCCTGGTTCGAGGTCATGCTGTGGCTGGCCTCGAGCCCGGACCCGGTGCCCGCCTCGGTCCTCGGCAACAGCACCCTGCTCAGCCGCAGCCAGGTCTCCCGGGTGGTGGACGCCCTCCAGGGTCGCGGCCTGGTGACCCGTACGCCCTCGGCGCGCGACGCGCGGTCGGTGGAGGTCTCGCTCACCCCGGCCGGCCGCGAGGTCTTCGAGGCCGCCGACGCCACCCGCCGCGCCGTCCTCGCCCCCGTCTTCACGGACCTGCTCGACGCCGGCGACATCGAGGCGCTCGGCGCGGTGTGGCGCAAGCTCAAGGCCGCGAAGAGCGCCCACCAGGAGGAGCGGGGATAGCGGCGGCCGCCGCGAACAGCCGGGCGCAGCGCCGGGTCATCTCCTCCGGGGACTGCTCCGGGTGCTTGACCCACCAGCGGACGAGGGTCGCGACCAGGCCCCGCCACGCGTACATGAGCGCGTCGGCGTCCAGCGGGTCGGTGGAGCCGCTCGCCCGCAGCAGCTCGGCGGTGCCCCCGGCGGCGAGCGCGTCGATGGCCGACCGGTACTCGCAGGCGCGCCGGACCGCCTCGCCGCCCGGCGGCAAGGTGGTGTCGTACAGCACGAACCAGGACGTGCGCCGCCCCTCCAGCGCGGCGAAGACCGCCCCGAGCACGCGCAGCGGGGTCTCCGGGGTGGTCCCGTCCGGCCCCATCGCCTCCCTGACGGCGCCCAGCAGGCGGTCTCCCGCGGGCACCAGGCAGGCGACGTACAGGTCCTCCTTGGTGCCGAAGTACTGGTGCAGCAGGGTCTTCGTCACCCCGACCCGGGCCGCGACCGCGGCGAGCGAGGCGCCCGCGTAGCCGTGGGTGCCGAACTCCTCCGTGGCGGCGGCCAGCATCTGCTCCCGGCGCTGCTGGCGGGGGACTCCCTTGGTGCCTGCCTTCGAGCGGGGGGTTGTCATGGGCCGATATTATCAGTAGGTAATTTACCGATGGGTAAATTCCTGCGGCTCCGGAGCGATCAGATGACCGGCACCACCCGCAAGACCCGCACCACCCGCACCACCACGCACTCGCCGTCCCGCACCCGCTCCTGGTGGGGGTGGGGCTGGGCGGACGCCCACCCCGACGACGCCGAGTGCCTCGCCATGGGCGCGCTGCTCCCCGGCACCCTCGCCCGCCCCCTCCCCGTCCCGCGCGTCCGCGACCTGCGGATCGGCCGCCCCGCCGTCGAACCCCCGGCGAGCCTCGCGCACCTGGTGGCCACCGACCCGGGGGACCGCGCCGCCCACGCCATGGGCAAGGCCTACCGCGACGTCGTACGCGCCCTGCACGGCCGCCCCGGCCGCGTCCCGGACCTGGTGGCCCGCCCCACCGACGGAGGGGAGGTCGCGGACCTGCTGGACTGGGCCGGCGACCGGGACGTCGCCGTCGTCCCGTACGGCGGCGGCACCTCCGTCACCGGCGGCGTCGAGTACCGCGGCGGTACCCACCGGGCCGTCCTTTCCCTGGACCTGACCGCGATGGGACGCGTCCTGGAGGTCGACGCCCCGGGCCGGGCCGCCCGCATCCAGGCCGGCGCCCTCGGCCCCGACCTGGAGGACGGGCTCCGCCCCCACGGCCTCACCCTGCGGCACTTCCCGCAGAGCTTCGAGTTCTCCACGCTCGGCGGCTGGCTCGCCACCCGCGCGGGCGGCCACTACGCCACCGGCCGCACCCACATCGACGACTTCGTCCAGTCCCTGACCGTCGTCACCCCGGCCGGCACCGGCACCTCCTGGCGGCTCCCGGCCTCCGGCGCGGGCCCCTCGCCCGACCGGCTCTTCCTCGGCTCCGAGGGAGCCCTCGGCGTCATCACCGAAGCCTGGGTCCGCCTCCAGCCGCGCCCCGTCCACAAGGCGTCCGCCGCGGTGGCCTTCACCGGCTTCGGCGCCGCGCTCGACGCCGTACGGGCCATCGCCCAGTCCGACCTGGCACCCGCCAACTGCCGCCTGCTGGACGCCAGCGAGGCCGCGCTCGCCGGAGCCTCGCACGACGGGTCCGCCGTCCTCGTGCTGGGTTTCGAGTCGGCGGACGCTCCCGTCGCCGACCGGCTCGAACGGGCCGTCGACCTCGCCCGCGCCCACGGCGGCCGCCGCGACCCGGTCGCCGACGGCGCCCCCGGTACGCCCGGCACCTCCGACACCGCCGTGGCCGCCTGGCGTTCGGCCTTCCTGCGGATGCCCTACCTCCGCGACGGACTCGTGCGGATGGGCGCCGTCGCCGAGACCTTCGAGACGGCGGCCACCTGGGACCGCGTCCCCGCCCTCATCGAGGACGTGCGCACCGAGGTCGGCGCGGCGGCGCTCCAGGCGACCGGGTACCCGGCCACCGTCAACTGCCGCCTCACCCACGTCTACCCGGACGGCGCCGCGCCCTACTTCACCGTCCTCGCCGCCGGCCGCCCCGGCGACGGGGCCGCCGTCTGGGACGAGCTGAAGGCCGTCGCCGGCGAGGTCCTCCACCGCCACCGCGCCACCATCACCCACCACCACGCCGTCGGCCGCGACCACCGCCCCGGCTACGACCGCCAGCGGCCCGAACCCTTCGCCCTCGCCCTGCGCGCCGCCAAGCACGCGCTCGACCCGCACGGCGTCCTCAACCCCGGCGTCCTCGTCGGCTGACCGTCCGGCCGCCGCCTCCCCGCCCTCCCCGCCCTCCCGCTTCGCTGTGGGTCAGCCCCTGCGCAGCCGGGCCGGGCGCCGCCGGGAGATCCGGGGCCGGCGGCCGGCGAGCGGGGCTGCGGCCAGGGCGAAGGCCAGGGTGATGCGGGCACCGCCCAGGGGGCCGCGGTCGAGGCGCATCGAGCCGCCCGTGGCGGTCGCGGCCCGGTGCGCGATGTCCAGGCCGAGCCCGGTGGAACCGGTGCTGCTGCCGCGCGAGAGCGCCCGGTCCGGTTCCGGGATGCCCGGCCCGCCGTCCTCCACCACCAGCTCCACCGCCTGGGCCGTGCGTACCACCCGGACTGCGAACGGAGTTCCGGAGGGGGTGTGCCGGAAGACGTTGCCGATCAGCGCGTCCACCACGGCGGCGACGTCGTCGTCCGACAGCCCGACCCCCGTGGGCTCCTGGGTGAGGTCCAGGCAGCAGCGGCGGTCCTGCTGCTCCGCCAGCACCGCCCAGAACGCGGTGCGGCGGCGCACCACCTCGGCCGCCTCGCAGCGCGGGCCGGCCGCCGCCGCACCCGCTCCCGTACCCGCCCGGCCCGCCGCCGGCTCCGTACCGAGCAGGCCCTGGCCCATCGGGCCCACGGCGAGCGGAGTGCGGGCCGCGGCGATGATGGCCCGCAGCTCCGTCTCCAGCTCGCCGACCGCCGCCTCCACCCGGGCCGACTCCGGCGTCCCTGCCATCCGTTCGGACGCCAGGTGCAGGGCGGTCAGCGGGGTCCGCAGCCGGTGGGACAGGTCGGCGACGAGCTCCCGCTCGACGGCCAGCAGCTCCGTCATCCGGTGGGCCATCGCGTTGAACGCCACGCCCGCGTCCCTCAGTTCCCTCGGCCCCATCGGCTCGACACGGGTCTCCAGGTCGCCCGCGCCGAGCGCGCGCGACGCCTGCGCCAGCCGCTTCGAGGACCGGACGACCTTCGCGCCGAGACGGTCCGCGACGAGCACGGAACCACAGATCAGCCCGACGGCGAGCAAGGTCATCACCGCCCACGACTCCGCCACGCCGCGGGTCAGGTCCGCCTCGGGGACGAAGTTCTCGATGACCGCGACCCGGTCTCCCGGCAGCACCACCGGCTGCAGGCAGATCCATCCGCCCGGCACCTCCCGCGAGATGGACTCCCGGCCTCGCTGGGCCCGTTCCAGCAGCTCCGCGGGCGCCTTCGAACTGCCCAGGACACCCGCGTCCGGCAGGTGGACGACCAGGTGCTCGGCCGCGTCCAGGCTGGCCGCGGACTCCCGCAGCGCGGACGGGTCGGTGGTCAGCGTCAGTACGGGGGCCAGCGCCGCGGCGCGCTGCTCGGCAGCCGTGATGCCCTGATCCTTGACCAGCGACATCACCAGCGCGGCCAGCGGTATCAGGAAGGAGAGGGCGACCATCGAGGTCACGGCGAGCGCCACCCCGGCCAGTGAGCGCCTCAACGCGGCGCCACCAGCTTGATGCCGACACCGCGGACGGTCAGCAGGTAACGGGGGGCCGCCGCGCGCTCGCCGAGCTTGCGCCGCAGCGAGGACAGGTGCACGTCGACCGTCTGGTCGTCCACGTACGGCTCGCGCCACACCTCGGTCAGCAGCCGCCGCTTGGAGACCACCTGCCCCGCGTGCAGGGCGAGGAACGCCAGCAGGTCGAACTCCCGCCGGGTCAGCCGCAGCTCACGACCGGCCAGGTGGGCGGTGCGCGCGCCCGGGTCGACCGCCAGCTCGCCCACCGTGGTGACGCGCCCCGCCTCGGCGGCCGGGACCGCAGGCGCGCCCGCCGCGGGGCCGGCGGACGGGACGTGACCGCTGCGCCGCAGGACCGCGGAGAGCCGCGCGACGAGCTGCCCGCCGGAGAACGGCTTCACCAGGTAGTCGTCGGCGCCCGCGTTCAGCAGCTTGATGATCTCCGCCTCGTCGTCGCGGGCGGTGGCCACCAGCACGGGCACCGAGGAGATGCCCCGGATCATCCGCAGGGCGTCCCCGCCGTCCAGGTCGGGCAGCCCCAGGTCCAGGACCACCGCGTCCACGGGCGTCTGCGTGACCTCGCGCAGCCCGCCGAACCCGTCGGCCGCACTGCGCACGGCATACCCGTGCTCCGCCAGGACCTCGATCAGTGACTGGCGGATGCTGGGGTCGTCTTCCACGACGAGCACGCTGGGCATGGGGACACCTTAGGGGTGGGTCGGGGGAGGCCGCGAACAGGTGCCCGAGCCGCCCTCAGGAGGTGGTGAACACCGGCCGGCCGGCGGTGACGCGCAGACGCACGGGACGGTCCGAGACGGGAATCGTGCACCCCTCGCGCTCGCTGCAGCTCGCGTATCCGAGGAGCACCGTCGCGTCCCCGTCGCCGCCGGCGCGGACGGCGAGGGTGGTGGTGACCGGGCCGTCCGGGTAGACGGGCACCGGGGCACCGACGCCGGGCAGGCTGACCGACCGCACCGGTGCGGCGGCCCGGAGCCGGCCCTCGGCCGCGAGGGCCCCGCGGACGGCCACCGTGGTGGGCCGGCCCACGCCCTCGACGCCGCCGGCCGGGAGGTCGGTGCTGTAGAGGTGGAAGCCCTCCTCCTCGGGCGTGAAGACCGCGGTCAGCGTGCCCCTGGAGCCCTGCCAGCCGGAGACCGTGAGCGTGACCGTGACGCCGTTCTCGGTGAACCTCGTCGTGGGCGCGGCCGCCACCGCGTGCGTCGTCGCTGCCGCCGCCGCGGGCGCCGCCGTGGGGGCGGATCCGGCCGCCCCGTCCGCCGGCTGCCCGCCGCACCCGGCCAGCGCGGCCAGGGAGAGCAGGACGGCCGCCGACCGGGCCTTCCGGGGGCTCCGGGAGCTCCGGGAGCTCCGGACGTAGGGGGAGATGCTCATGTGTGCCTCTGCTCGCTTCCGTGAACGTCGGCCCTACAGGGCCGTGGTGAAGTCGGCGCTCCACAACTGCAGCCGGTACACCAGGTCGTTCCAGACCCCGGTGACCAGCAACACGCCGACGAGTACGAGCAGGCCCCCGCCGATCCGCAGGACCCACCCGTAGTGCCGCTTGACCACCCCGAACGCGCCCAGGGCCCGCCGGAAGGCCAGCGCGGCCAGCACGAACGGCAGCCCGAGCCCCAGGCAGTACGCGGCCATCAGCAACGCTCCCCGCCCCGCGCTCGCCTCGGCCCAGGCCAGCGCCTGCACGGTGGCCAGCGTCGGCCCGATGCACGGCGTCCAGCCGACCGCGAACACCGCCCCCAGCAGCGGCGCTCCGGCGAGCCCCAGCGCGGGCCGCCGGTGGCTGCGGAACTCCCGCTGGGCGAAGCCCGGCAGGAACCCCATGAAGGCCAGCCCCATCAGCACGGTCAGGACGCCCAGCACCCGGGTGACGGTGTCCTGGTGGGCCAGCAGGCTGCGGCCGGCGTGACCGAAGAGGGCTCCTCCGGACACCAGGACCGCCGTGAAGCCCAGGACGAACAGCAGCGCACCGGCCGCCATCCGGCCTCGGTGCCTCCCCCGCGGGTCCGCCAGGTCGGCGACCGACAGGCTGGTGACGTAGCTGAGGTAGCCCGGTACGAGCGGCAGGACGCAGGGCGAGAGGAAGGAGACCAGTCCCGCGGCGAACGCCACCGGGGCGGCGATCGCCAGCGTCCCGTTGAGCAGCGCGGAGGTGTCCGCGGCGAGCACCCACGCGCCCGCCGGGGCCGTCACGGGGCCTCCTGCGCCACGCGGGTGACCAGGGGCCGCAGCTGCTCCTCGGTGACGGGACCCCCGATCGCGGCGGCCACGCGCCCGCGGCGGTCGATCACCAGCGTCGACGGGATCGTCTGCGGGTTGAGCTGCCCGGGCGGGAACCGGAGCAGCAGTTCACCGGCCGGGTCGTACAGGCTCGGGAAGTCCAGTCCGTACCCGCTCACGAACGCCCGCGCGGCCGAACGGTCCCGGTCCCGGGTGTTGATCCCGAGGAAGCGGACCCCCTCGGCCCGGGTGGCGCGGCTGAGCCGCGCCAGGTCCCCGGCCTCCGTACGGCACGGGGCGCACCAGGAACCCCACACGTTGAGGACGACGACCTGGCCGCGGAACTCCGCGAGGGCGAGCGGCCGTCCGTCCAGCCGCTCGCCGGACACCTCGGGCGCCTCCGGCCGGGACGCGGGATCGGCGACCCGCGCCGCGGCCGCGGCCTGCACGCTGCCCGCCCGGCCGGCCGGGGGACCGTCCGCGTCGCCGCCGCTCCCGCCCGGGGCGCAGCCGGCGGCCGCCACGAGGGCGGCAGCGGCCAGGACCAGCGCGGGCCCCGGCGGTCTCACGGTGCCCACTTGCGCAGGAAGGAGTTGATGCCGTCGGAGGTCATGGGCGGGTTGCCGGTGACGTGGGTGTCGGTGCGCACCGCGCCGGAGGGGGAGACGACGACCAGCACCGGCATCTTGTACGTGCCGCCCGACGGGCTGTACTGGCGCAGCAGCGCGGAGTTGGCGGAGCTGTCACCGCCGATGTCGATCTTGACGAGGTGGTACGAGGCGCCCAGCAGCTGCGAGGTCTGCGGCTGCGCGAACACCTTGTCTGCGGCCTTGCAGTTGCCGCACCAGTTCGCGCCGAAGTCGAGCAGCACCATCCTGCCGTCGGACCGGGCCGCCCGCAGCGCCGCGTCGACCAGCTTCCGGGCGTCGGCCGAGGCGTCGTAACCGGGTCCGGGGACCTTGGCCGGAGGCTTGGGCGCGGCGGTCGTGCGCGTCGGCTTGGCCGTCGGCCCGGCGGGGGCGGTGGAGCCGGGCCTGGCCCGCGAGGGGCTCGCCGGCGAGCCGGGCAGCCCGGACGCCGACGCGGACGAAGACGCGGAGGCGGAGGCGGAGGCGGAAGCCGATGCCGCGGCGGAGGCGGACGGGGAAGCCGCCGGGGACCCGTCGGCGGACGGCGGCTCCGTCCCGCCGGGCAGGGCCTTGGCCGATCCCGGGGCCGCGGACGCCGCGGCGGCGGACCCGGCGGGCTCGGAGGACGGCCCGCAGGCGGCGGTCAGACCCGCCGCCAGCACGGCGGCGGCGACCAGCGGAAGCCGCCGGCCGAGCGGCACGGCGGAGCGGGGAGACGCCGTACGGCGGTCGGCACGGACGGTTCGGAGCATGCGTGAACTCATGGCGGAGGCACCCCAGGGCACGGTTCGGACTGCGGGAGGGGCGGACCGCCCCCCGGCAGGGTGGGAGCGGCGGCCCGCAGGGTGCGCCGGGACAACCGCGGCCCGGCGCCGAGGGCCGCTCGGCTGACGCGAGCCTAGGGCCGCCGCGGCCCTCCGGAACCACCTCGGCACGATCTTGAGGTTGCCCTAAGGAAGAGCTCAGCTTCCGCTTCGCCGGAACACCCCCAAGGGCGCCGCTACACCGGCGAACGGCGCGAACCGGGCAGGCCGCTCAGAACGAGCTCTCGCGGACGCTCGCCCGCGCCTGCGGCTCGGTGGTGGCCGTGACCACCGACCGGTGGGAGGAACCGGTGAAGGTGACGGTGAGGGTGTGGACCGCGGTCTGGGAGGTGGTGGCCTTGAAGCCGCGGGCCGGGACCGCCGAGATCAGGCACACGCCCCGGCTCCCGTACCGCACCGTGACCCTGCCGCCCTGCGAGGGCACCGTGTGCAGGCCCGCCCCGCCCGGCCCGCAGTCCACGGAGGTACGGGTGGCGGTGGCCCGGGGCGTGCCCGTCCCCGGCGCCTTCACGGGGGTGGGACTGACGGCCGTCGGGAGGGGCCGAGGCGTCACCGGCGGCGAGGTGCTCGGCGACGGGGTCGGCGAGGGCGCGGCCGGGCTGCCCGCCTGCCAGGCCGGCGGGGTGTCGATGACCGTCGGGGCGGAACGGGCGACGGGAGGGGTCTGCCGCGTCGAGCCGACCACGAACTGGACCGTGCCCAGCACGGCGGTCACGCTGGCGGCCGTGCACGACAGCCATATGAACAGGTAACGCGGGATACGAGGCACCGCCCCATAGTGGCCGACACGCGGACGTCCTCCGTACCCGCGTGCGGGTAGGAGGACGTCAGGGTTCCGGTTCGTTCCGGTTCGCTACCTGGGGGTGCCGAAGTTCTGCGTCCACCACGGGCCGCCGTCGCCCTTGTGGACGCCGATGCCGATCTCCCGGAAGGCGCAGTTGAGGATGTTGGCCCGGTGGCCGGGGCTGTTCATCCACGCGTTCATCACCGCGGCCGCGTCGGCCTGGCCGCGGGCTATGTTCTCGCCGAGCCGGGACCACGCGTAACCGGCGGCCTCCACCCGGCTGGTCATCGTGGACCCGTCGGGCCCGGTGTGGGACATCACCCCGCTGCGGGCCATGGTGTCGCTGTACGCCCGTGCGGCGGCGCTCAGCTTGGCGTTCGTGGCGAGCGGGCCGCAACCGGCCGCCGAGCGCTCCTTGTTGACCAGGGCGAGGACCGCGGCTTCGGTGCCGGAGTCGACCGTGCCGCCCGTGCCGCCCGACCCGCCGGAAGTACCCGAACCGCCCGAGGTGCCCGACCCGCCCGAGCCGCCGCCCTTGGTCGGCGTGGCCTTGCGCGTCGGCTTCGCGGCCTGCGTCGTCGCGGTCCTGGACGGCGTACCGCCCTGGGCCGCCGACTGCTTCACCGGGGTGGCGGACCCACCGCCCGTGGCTCCGGGCGAGACAGACGGTGCCGGGCTCGTCGCGGTGGGACCGGCGGCGGTGACCGTGGGGGAGGCGGCGGGGGACTCCGTCCCCGCCGCGCCACCGCCGCCCGTCGCCGTACCGGCCGCCGTACCGGAGGACTTGCCGGCGGCGCCGGTACGGCGCTCCGCTCCGTCACCGTCGGAGTCGGCCACCGCGACCCCGACCGCCACCGCCGCGGCCGCCGCCGTGACGGACAGCACGATGCGCGTGCGCACCGTCTTCTTCCGCCGCGCCTCGACTCGGGACGGCGTTCGGGGGGTTCCGCTGCGGCTCATGCCGGTAACACCTCACAGGAGAGGGGGAGGAGGGGAGTCGGCCCGAGCCTAGGGCGTCGACCAGCCGGAAGGGCCTCCCGGACGGCGTCTTCAACCTCCCTTAAGGAAGCCCGCAGGGTCCACACAGGGACAAGCCGGGCATACCCCGCGACCCGCCTCCCTCGCCCACGCCTCCGGGCGCCCCGCGGCTTCCCATGTTCCCCCGCGCGCCCGGCCGTTCGCGCCGGAAGGAGCCCGGCCCCGCCCGCAACGGCAGCATGCGGCCGCCGTACACCCCGCCCGGTCAGCGGGTCCGCAGCGCCTGCAGCCGGCCCTCCGCGCTCCCGAGCAGCATGTCCAGCGCCACCGGGTACGCGCTGCGGTTCATCCGGGCGGCCAGCAGCCGCGCGGTGGCCGCGATGTGCGGGTACTGCTCGGCCGGCAGCCTGGCGTACGTGGACTCCCACTGCCGCTCGTCCGACGCGCGGGAGGTCTCCGCCAGCGCGAGCGCGCCCGCGTCGAGCGCGGCGAAGGCCAGGCTCTGGTCGATGAACGCGTGGTAGATCGCGACCGCGTCCGGGTCCGGGAAGCCCGCGGTGCGCAGCACGCCCAGCACCGCCTCGTCGGCGGCGATCTCGCGCGGCCGGCCGGTGACACGGCTGGCGGTCAGGACGGCGGCCTGCGGGTGGGCGAGGTAGGCGCCGTGGATGCGCAGACCGAGTTCCCGCAGGTCGCGCCGCCACTCGCCGGTGGCCGCCCAGCCGTCGAGGGCCCGGCCGATCAGCTCCTCGCCGATGGCCAGGGTGAGCCCGTCCATGCCGTCGAAGTACCGGTAGAGGGTGCTCGGGTCGGCGCCGAGGGCGGCGCCGAGCCGGCGGGCCGACAGCCCGGCACCCCCGTGCTCGCGCAGCATCCGCAGGGCCGTCTCGACGATCAGCCGCTCGGACAGGACGGTGCCCTGCCGGGTGGGCCGCCGCCTCCTGCGGGCCTCCTCGGGAACCACCTGCTTCGCCATCGCACACGCTCCGGGCCCTCGCCGATCCTTATGCCAACACCATTGACCTTATCTCGAGCGCCCGGCTTTCATCGCCTGCCATGGGGCACGGACCTCCGCCGGCCCCACCGAGAGAGGGTTTCGTCATGCGTGTTCTGCTCGTGGGCGCCGGCGGCGTCGGTACCGCGATCACCCGGATCGCGGCCCGCCGTGACTTCTTCGACCGCTTCGTGGTCGCCGACTACGACCTCGGCCGCGCCGAGGCCGCCGTGGCCACGCTGGACGACCCGGCCGGCCGGTTCACCGCACGCCGGATCGACGCCTCCGACGGGGCGGCCGTGGCCGCGCTGCTCACCGAGGAGGGGTGCGACGTCCTCCTGAACGCCACCGACCCGCGCTTCGTGATGCCGCTGTTCGAGGCGGCCCTCGCGGCCGGTAGCCACTACGTGGACATGGCGATGTCGCTCTCCCGGCCGCACCCCGCCCAGCCCTACCGGGAATGCGGGGTCAAGCTAGGCGACGAGCAGTTCGCCCGGGCCGCCGCCTGGGAGGAGTCCGGCCGCCTGGCCCTGGTCGGCATGGGCGTGGAACCCGGTCTGTCGGACGTCTTCGCCCGCTACGCGGCCGACGAGCTCTTCGACGAGATCGAGGAGATCGGCATCCGCGACGGCGCCGACCTGACCGTCGAGGGCCACGACTTCGCGCCCTCGTTCAACATCTGGACCACCATCGAGGAATGCCTGAACCCGCCCGTCGTCTACGAGCGCGACCGCGGCTGGTTCACCACCGAGCCGTTCAGCGAGCCGGAGGTCTTCGACTTCCCCGAGGGCATCGGCCCGGTCGAGTGCGTCAACGTGGAGCACGAGGAGGTGCTGCTGGTCCCGCGCTGGGTGGACGCCCGGCGGGTCACCTTCAAGTACGGGCTGGGCGACGACTTCATCGGCAAGCTCAGGACCCTGCACGCCCTCGGCCTGGACTCCACCGAGCCGGTCACGGTCCGCGGCGCGGACGGCGCCCCCGTCCGGGTCTCACCGCGCGACGTGGTCGCCGCCTGCCTGCCCGACCCGGCCGCCCTGGGCGAGCGGATGACCGGCAGGACCTGCGCCGGCACCTGGGTGAAGGGCACCAAGGACGGCCGGCCGCGCGAGGTGTACCTCTACCACGTGGTGGACAACCAGTGGTCGATGCGGGAGTACGGCTCCCAGGCCGTGGTGTGGCAGACCGCCGTCAACCCGGTCGTGGCGCTGGAGCTCATGGCCGGCGGGGCCTGGGCGCGCGCCGGCGTGCTCGGCCCCGAGGCGCTGCCCCCGCGCCCGTTCCTGGACCTGCTGAACGCGTACGACTCCCCGTGGGGCATGCGCGAACAGGGCTGACGGAGTCCGCCCGGGTCGGCCGCACCGGCCACGGCAACCTCCGGCCGCGCCGCCGAATGCCGGTCCCCCCACGGGGCAGGCGCGCGGTACGGCAAGGAGCACCGCTCGGGGCGTGGCACGGCTCCCGGCGGTGCCGCAGCGACAGACCCGGAGGACCCCATGACCACCGCACGCGAGATCATGACGCCGGATGCCACCTGCATCGGTGCCGAGGACACGGTCCTGGAGGCCGCGAAGAAGATGACGGAGCTCGGCGTGGGCGCGCTGCCGATCTGCGGCACCGACGAGAAGCTCAAGGGCATGCTCACCGACCGCGACATCGTGGTGAAGGTGCTCGGCCAGGGCAAGGACCCCGGCCAGGTGCGGGCCGGCGAACTCGCCCAGGGCGAGGCCGTCACCATCGGCGCCGACGACGACGCCGGGGAGATCCTGCGCACCATGAGCGAGCACAAGGTGCGCCGGCTGCCCGTCATCGACGGCCACACCCTGGTCGGCATCGTCGCCCAGGCCGACGTGGCCAAGGCCCTGCCCGACCCCCAGGTCGGCGACCTGCTGCAGGCGCTCTCCAGCGACTGACCGCGGGACACGGGCCGGCCCCCTCCCGCCCGCGCGGCGGGGCGGGGCCGGACGCACGGGCCGGACCACGTCCGGGCGCGCGTGCCGGGCGCGGCACGGCGTACGGAGAGATGATGGCGTCGGTTGCCGTCGAGGATCGAGGTGTGCCGTGACGACCGTGCGCAGGGAAGCGCCCGCTCGGTGAGGACCGACGGGACGGCGGGAGGCGGAGGAGGCCCCGGCGGGCCGGCGCCCGGCCCCGGCTCAGCCGGCGACACCGGCTCCGTCCTCGCCTGGGTGCTGGAGCGTTCGCACGACGCGTCCGCCGAGGACCTCTCGGAGCTGGTCGAGGAGGCCGCACGCCGCCTCGACCTCGGTGCCGCCCGCCTGTACCTCGCCGACGTGCAGCAGGCACACCTGATCGCCCTGCCCCACTCCCCGGCCTCCCGGCCGCAGACCCGGGACGCGGCCGGCGACCGCGTGCTGGACGTCGAAGGCTCCCTGGCCGGCCTCGCCTACCGCACCGAGAGCGTCCAGCGGGCCCGCGACACCGGCACCCTGTGGATTCCGATGATCGACGGCGTCGAGCGCGTCGGGGTCATGCGGGCCTCCCCGGCACCCGGCACCGACCCCCTCGCCGCCGCGGGGGCCCTGGCGAGCCTGGCCACTCTCCTGGTGGTCTCCAAGAGCCCCCACAACGAACTGCTGACCACCGCGCAGCGCACCCGCCCGATGAGCCTGCAGGCCGAACTGCTCTGGGCGTTCCTGCCGCCGCGGACCATCGGCACCCGGCAGGCCACCTCCTCCGCCGTACTGGAGCCCGCCTACGACATCGGCGGCGACGCCTTCGACCACACCTTCACCGACGGCCTCCTCCACCTGACGATGCTCGACGCCATGGGCCACGACCTCGCCTCCGGCGGCGCCAGCGCCACCGCGCTGGCCGGCTGCCGTTCCACCCGCCGTACCGGCGGCAGCCTCTCCGACATCGTCACCACCATCGACCGCACCCTGGAGGAGTGGGTCCCCGGCCGGCTCCTGACCGCGGTCTTCGCCAACCTCGACACCCACGACGGCGAGTTCACCTGGATCAACTGCGGCCACCCGCCGCCCCTGCTGATCCGCGACGGGCACGTCCTGCCCGCCGCCCTGGAACGCTCCGCCCAGCCGCCCCTCGGATTCGGCTTCCACACGCCCCCGCACCCGCCGCCCGCACAGCACCGGGTACGGCTGCAGCCCGGCGACCGCGTCCTCTTCTACAGCGACGGCGTCACCGAGGCCCGCTCAGCCGGGGGCGAGCTGTTCGGCGAGGCACGGCTGGCCGACACCGTCATCCGCTCCATGGCCTCGGGCGTCAACGCCCCGGAGGCCCTCCGCCGGCTGATCCAGAACCTGCTCACCCACCAGGACCAGCGGCTCAACGACGACGCCACCATCCTCCTCGCCGAATGGCACCCCGAACACTGACCGGACGGCGGCCCTCCGGCCCGGGCGGTACGCCGACGGCCACCGCCGCGCGGTCGGTCCGCGCCACGGTGGCCGGTCGGGCGAGCCCGGGGGAGGGGGTGGGCTCAGTAGCGGCCCAGCGGGGCGTCGCCCCAGTAGCCGCCGACCGCCTGACGGTAGGAGGCGTCGTCGAGGTGCGTGTCCCGGACGAACTCGGGGGAGTCCTTGACCTGTTCCTTGGTCCGGTTGACGTAGACCTTCTCCTCGGCGGTGTCGATGCGGGTGATCGTGCCGGCGGGCAGCAGCACCTCCCGGCCGAAGATCCACGGGCCGGTGTCCACCACGATCCACGAGGCGTCGGTCTCGTGGGAGTGCTTGTCGACCTTGCCGATGGTGCCGTCGACCGCCTCCACCTTGTAGCCCGTCAGGTCGACGCCTTCGAGCCGGCCGACGGTGAGGCGGTAGGACCAGATGTCGTTC
Organism: Streptomyces sp. NPDC012888; assembly: GCF_042900645.1. Taxonomy (NCBI): domain Bacteria; kingdom Bacillati; phylum Actinomycetota; class Actinomycetes; order Kitasatosporales; family Streptomycetaceae; genus Streptomyces; species Streptomyces sp. NPDC012888. The sequence goes on from NZ_JBIBBM010000005.1 coordinate 294,206, forward strand.
ACGGTTGCTTCCTTTCTCCGTGGTGTCGTCCGGCCAGGCTGTGCAGGAGCACGCCCAGCGCGAACGCGATGATCAGGAGGTGCAGCCAGACCGGACCCGGCGGAGCCGGGCCGCCGGCGAGTGCGGCGAGCTCGTTCGCTGTCATGCGGCTCGCCTGCCCCCGTTCGGCGGATCGACTCGTCCTTCTTTCCGGGTCGCCGGCCGGACCGGTTCGGAACGCGCCGGCCGGGCAGACGGACCGCGACCGGAGTGCACCACGAGACGAAGGAGACGTATGCGCAGCGTGGGTGTGGAAGAGGAACTGCTGCTGGCCGACGCGGAGACCGGGGAGCCACTGGCCCTGTCGGGCGTCGTGCTCGCCGCCGCCGACCGTGCGGCCGAACGGGGGGCCGGACCTGTCGCCGACGACGGCACCCCGGGCCACACCCTTGAAGCGGAGCTCCAGGAGGAGCAGGTCGAGTTCGCCACGAAACCGGTCACGGAGATGGGCGAGCTCCAGCAGGAGATCGTCCGGTGGCGCGCCGAAGCGGCCCGCCACGCGGCGACCGCCGGGGGCCAGATCGCGGCGATCGCCACCTCCCCGCTCCCGGTCCGGCCCTCCCTGTCCCCGGGCCGCCGCTACGAGTGGGTGGCACGCCATTTCGGCCTGACCGCGCAGGAGCAACTGACGTGCGGCTGTCACGTCCACGTGTCGGTCGAGTCGGACGAGGAGGGCGTCGCCGTACTGGACCGGATCCGGCCCTGGCTTCCCGTTCTCACCGCGATGAGCGCCAACTCGCCTTTCTGGCAGGGCGAGGACACCCGGTACGCGAGCTACCGCAGCCGGGTCTGGAACCGGCTTCCCTCGGCCGGGCCCACGGACGTCTTCGGGTCCGCCGACCGCTACCACGCGGAGGTGGCCGCCATGGTCGGATCGGGCGTGCTGCGGGACGAGGGCATGATCTACTTCGACGCCCGCCTGTCCGCCTCCTACCCGACGGTGGAACTCCGGGTCGCGGACGTGTGCCTGGACGCCTCGACCCCCGTCCTGCTGGCGGCCCTCGCCCGCGGACTGGTGGAGACCGCCGCCCGGGCCTGGCGCGCCGGGGAGCCGCCCGCCTCCGTCAGCACCGGCCTGATCAGGCTGGCCAACTGGCAGGCCGGCCGGTCCGGACTGGACGGCCCCCTGCTGCACCCCCGCTCGATGCGGCGGGTCGCTGCCGAGGAAGCCGTGGACGCCCTGTACCGGCACGTCGGCGAGGCCCTGGCCGACTCCGGCGACGAGGAGCTCGTCCGGGCGGGCATCGCCCGGCTCCTGGAACACGGGAACGGGGCCCGCGTCCAGCGGAACCTGCTGGCGTCGGAGGGCGACCTCGCGTCCGTGGTCCGGGAGTGCGCGCGGATCACCACGGCCGGCACCGACTGAGCCGGGTCCGGGCGGCGTGCCGCGGCCGGTCCGGGGCATGCGCGGCAGGAGGCCCGCCGAAGGGACGAAGGGACGACCCCATGGCCGCCGTATCCGCGTTGCTGCTCCTGCCCGCCCTCCTCTGCGCCGTCCTCGCGCTCGGCCGGTACGAGGAACTCCTGCTCGGCCGCCCGGAACCGCCGCCGACCCCGCCGGGGCCGGGGGAACCGGCGGGCGGAGCGGTGACGGAGCCGGGGCCGGGGCGGCACCGGGCACGCCACCGGCGCACCGCGGGCCCGCGCGCGGCCCGCACCCGCCGCACCGCCACGGCCCCGGCTACGCCCCGAAGTCGGGCAGGATCAGCGAGCCGTCCGCGGCGAGGGTGAAGCCCGGGTTGTGGGCGACCTCCCAGGCGTGGCCGTCGGGGTCGGTGAACACCCCCGAGTAGAAGCCGATCGCGTTGACGGCGGCCGGCCGGGTGACGGTCCCGCCGGCCGCGGCCGCGGCGTCGAGCACGGCGTCCACCTCGGCGTCCGTCCGCACGTTGTGGGCCAGCGCGATACCGCCGAACCCGGCCGGCGGGGCGGCGGGAAGGCCGCAGTCCGCGGCGAGCTTCCCGCGGTCCCACAGCACCAGGGCCAGACCGCCCGCCTGGTGGAAGACGGTCTCCTCGACCTCGGTGCCGCGCCAGCCGAGCGCGGCGTAGAACCCCTTGGCCCGGGCGAGGTCGGTGACCCCCAGGGTGATCAGGCTGATGCGCTGTTCCATCCCGCCACCGTAACCGCCGGGCCCGGGCGCCGGCGGGCATTCAGCCCCCGACGGGGCCCGGGCCCACGGCGGGGTCGACCGCGGTCAGCGCGAACGAGTGGCCGGCCGGGTCGCTGAGCAGGCGGACCGGCCGGGGGCCGTCCTCGTCGTCCGTCCCGATGGGCCGGGCGCCCAGCGAGACCGCTTCCCGCTCGGCCTCGTCGAGGTCGGCGGCGGCCACGCGGATCCGCAGGTGCGCCTGGAGCGACCCCTCCGGCCGGGGCCAGCTCGGCGGCGCGAAGCCGGGGTCGCGCCGGAAGGCGAGCCGGACGCCGTCCGCGCCGACCACCTCCACGTCGTCCAGGGTGGGGCCGGGCCTGACCTCGGCGTCGAGGAGGCCGGCGTAGAACCGCGCCAGCGTCTCGGGCTCGGCACAGTCGAGGGAGATCACGGGTGTCTTGGGTACGGTCATGCCCCGCGTCTGCCCGCCCGGAGCCGCCCCCACGCGGCCGGCGGCCCCCGGGTGTCGCCAACTCCCGCACGACGGACGGGACTAGCCCTCCCAGTCCCAGGTGTCGAAGTACGCCGGGGTGCCCGTCCGACGGGCCGTCATGACGGCCTCCAGCCGGGCCCGGTCCCGCTCGGGCATCAGCTCCCCCCACTCGGCCACGCCCAGCGCCCGGACCTCGTCGTGCTCCGCGGGGTCCAGCACGATACCGGCCAGCCGGCCGGGGCTCAGCCGGCCGCCGTCGAAGACGTACCCGACGGTGCTCAGCGGCCAGTCGCGGCCCGGCAGTCCGAACACCGCCGCCAGCAGCCGCGGCGGACCCGGGACGAGGAGCCCGGTCTCCTCGCGGCACTCGCGCACCGCGGTCTGCCAGGGACGCTCACCGGGTTCGGCGATGCCCCCGGGCCACTGCCAGGGGTGCTCGACGGAGTAGGTGGCGTGCAACTGGACGGGACGGTCGTCCTCGTCGGTGAAGAACACGGCGCCGAAGACGGTGGCCTTCGGCAGGGAGGCGGCGAACTCCTCGGGCGGCAGCCACTGCGGGCGGGCGGCCGTCGGCGACGTGGCGGGATCGGGCACGTACGACTCCTCGGGACGAGCGGGTGGGGTGGTCGGGGGCGGCCGAGTCCGGTGCGGGGGCGGCCGGGCCCCCACGCCGCGGTGGGACGCCCGGCCGGCCGGTGGTGCTCCGGGAACGGCATGGAAGCGGCTCCGCCCCCGCCGCTCAAGGAGTAGGCGGTGGACGGACGTTCCCGTCGGCGGCGGGGGCCGCACGGCCCGGGACCGGCGCGGTCTGAAACTCGCCCGAACAGGTGACTGTCACCCGCCCGGGGGCTTGCCCGACCGGCCGGCCACGGGGAAAGCGGCGCAAAAGGACCCGCCGTGGACCCTCGCGTGTTACCCGGCGGTAGGGAATGATGGCCGCCATCCATCCACACGGCCGGGGCTGAGGTAGCGGTGACGACTTTCGACGAACGGGTCCTGGTACACGCCTTCCGCGACGACGCCCTGGGAGAGCACGACGCCGTGGGACTCGCCGCGGCGATCCGCCGGGGCGAGGTCGGCGCCGCCGAGGCGGCCCGGGCCGCCGCCGAGCGGGTACGGGCGGTCGAGACCCGCCTCAACGCAGTCCAGGCGTACGCGGACGACCCGGCGGCGCACGCCACCGGCACGGGCGGCGCCCTCGCCGGGGTGCCGACCTTCGTCAAGGACAACACCGACTACCGCGGACTGCCCACCGGCCACGGCAGCTCGGCATTCCGGCCGCGGAGGGCACGCCGGCACGCCCCGTTCACCCGGCAGTTCCTGAGCAGCGGCGTCACCGTGCTCGGCAAGACCCGGCTGCCCGAGTTCGGCTTCAGCCCGACCACCGAGTACGAGGGGGCCGAGCCGGTCCGCAACCCGTGGAACACGGGCCACTCGGCGGGCGGCTCGTCGGGGGGAAGCGCCGCGCTCGTCGCCGCCGGTGCGGTTCCCCTCGCCCACGCCAACGACGGCGGCGGCTCGATCCGGATCCCGGCCGCCTGCTGCGGACTCGTCGGCCTCAAGCCGACCCGCGGCCGGGTCGTGCCCAACGCGCAGAGCCGGCAGCTGCCGCTGGACATCGTCTGCGACGGGGTCGTGAGCCGATCGGTACGGGACGCCGCGGCGTTCCTCGCCGCCGCCGAGACGTACTGGCGGAACACCAAGCTGCCGCCGGTCGGCCTGGTCGAGGGCCCGTCGGCCCGCCGCCTGCGCATCGGGTTCCTCGTCGACTCGCCGAACGGCGTCCGCTCCGACGCCGACACCCGGGCGGCGGTCACCCGGACCGCGACGGCACTCGAACGGCTCGGCCACCGCGTGGAACCGGTGGAGCCGGCCATCGACCCCCGCTTCACCGAGGACTTCCTCACCTACTGGGGCATGCTGTCCTTCCTCCTCGGCGTCACCGGCCGCACCCTCGGCGCGGACTTCGACCGGCGCCGCATGGACGGCCTCAGCCGGGGGCTGCGCGAGGAGTACCTCGGGAACTGGCGGCGGACCCCCGGTGTGCTGCGGAGGCTCAGGCGGACGGAGGAGGCGTACGCGGCGGCCTTCCGCGGGGTCGACCTCGTGCTGACGCCCGTCCTCGCCCACACCACGCCGCGGCTCGGACACCTCAGCCCGACCGTCCCCTACCGGACGCTCATCGAACGCATCCTCGCGTACGTGGCGTTCACGCCGGTCGACAACGTCGTCGGCACCCCGTCGATCTCGGTGCCCGCCCCGGACACCACGGCGGAGGGGCTGCCGGTCGGCGTCATGTTCTCCGGCCGTCCCGGCGCCGAACGGCAGTTGCTGGAGCTCGCCTTCGAGCTGGAGGCCGACGGCCCGTTCCGGCGCATCCAGGACCCCCGGTGAGCGCCGCCGCCCGCGCCCTCGAGCGTTCGTAAAGGGCCCTTCGAACACCGAAAGCTAGGCTCCCTCGCGTCGAGAACCGGCAACGATCCGGCGGGGGGCGCCAGTTGATGGAGCATCACAAAACGGGGACGCTGACGCTGACTTCCCTCTTCGAGGAACGCGTCAGGCAGCTGCCGGATCACACCGCCCTGGAGTTCGAGGGCGAACTCCTGGGCTACGACGAGCTGAACCGCCGGGCGAACAGGCTGGCCCACCACCTGCGGGACGCCTGCGGAGTCCGCCCCGACGACCGGGTGGCGATCCTGGTCCGGCGGCCCCCGGACGTGATCGTCGCCGTACTGGCCACCCTCAAGGCCGGCGGGGCCTACGTCCCCCTGGACCCCGACAACCCGCCCGGGGTGACCCAGCGGACGGTCGACGCCGTGGCGCCCCGCGCCATGGTGGTCGAGTCGTCCACGGCCACCGGCGCGATGTTCTTCGACGGCGAGCTGTTCGTCCTGGACGTCATGGGCACCACCCTGCGCACCCCGGACACCGACCCCGAGCCGGCCGCCACGCCCTCCGACCTGGCGTACGTGATGTTCACCTCGGGCACCACCGGGACCCCGAAGGGGGTGGCCGTCGAGCACCGGGCGATCGTCAACACGGTGACCTGGCGCAACGCCCACTACGGGTTCGGCCCGCGGGACGTGGTCCTGGCCGTTCCGCGGCCGTCCTTCGACAGCGCCGTGGAGGACACCTTCTGCGCCCTCACCTCCGGTGCGCGTCTGCTCCTGCCGCGCCGGGACCGCATCACCGACCGCCGCTACCTGACCGGCCTGATCGAGGAGCGGGGCGTCACCCACTTCCTGATCACCCCGATGCTCCACAAGCGCCTCCTGGAAGGCATGGAGGCACGGCGGGCGCGCTCCCTGCGGTCCGTCACGATCGCCGGCGAAGGCTTCACGACGAGCCTCACCCGCGAGCACTTCCGGCGGCTCCCCGACGTGGAGCTGTACAACGAGTACGGCCCTTCCGAGAACGCGGTCTGCTCCACCGTCCACCGCCTCCGGCCCACCGACGAACGCGTGCTCATCGGCAGGCCGGTCCCGCACACCGAGGCGTTCGTCCTCGACGAGGACGGCGCGCCCGTGCCACCGGGCGGAACCGGGGAGCTGTACCTCGCCGGGGCCGGCCTGGCCCGCGGCTACCTGGGCGATCCCGGACTGACCGCGCGGCGGTTCGTCACGCCGGCCGCGCCCCCGGCCGCCGGGCGGCGGGTCTACCGCACCGGGGACGTCGTCCGGCTGCACCGGAGCGGCGAGCTGGAGTTCGTCGGGCGCCGCGACGGCCAGGTGAAGATCCGCGGCCACCGGGTCGAGCTGGGCCAGGTGGCCGAAGTCCTCGCGCGGGACCCCGCGGTCGGCCACGTCCACCTGCTGCGCCACACCACCGGCTCCGGCACGCCGCTCCTGATCGCCTTCGTCCAGGGCCCCACCGCCGGGGACGTCGCCCGGCTGCGCGCCCTGGCCCGGGACGGCCTTCCGGAGTACATGGTCCCGTCGGCGATCGTCCCGGTCGACACGGTCCCGCTCACCGGGCACGGCAAGGTCGACGACGCGGCCCTGGTGGCCCTGTACGCCTACGCCGCCGGCCGGGACGCGGCGGGCCCGCAGCCGGCGACGGAGACCGAGGCCGTGCTGCTGGAGATCTGGCGGGAGCTGTTCGCACCCCTGCGCGTCGGCCTGGACGACGACTTCCTGGACCTCGGCGGCGACTCCCTCCGCGTGATGGACCTGCTCTCCCGCGTGGAGACGCGGATCGGTGTCCGGCTCGATGTCTCGGACCTCTACACGGACCGGACCATCCGGAGCCAGGCCCTCGTCATCGAGGACCGGCGGAAAGACAAGGTGGGTACAGAGTGAGCAGACAAAACGGCACCGACTCCATGTCCGGCACGTTCGGCGGCGGCGTCGACTACGACGTGGTCATCGCGGGCGGCGGCCTCGCCGGGCTGTGCCTGGCCAAGCAGCTCAAGGACGCGCGGCCCGGGCTCTCCGTCCTCGTCTGCGAACGGGAGCGCTCCCCGATACCGCTGTCCGCGCACAAGGTGGGCGAGTCCTCGGTCGAGGTGGGCGCGTACTACTTCTCCGACGTCGTCGGCCTGCGCGACTACCTGGAGGAGGAGCACCTGGAGAAACTCGGGCTCCGCTACTTCTACGGCGGCGGGGCCGGTCTCCACGAGGAAGCCGAGTTCGGTGTCGACCGCTTCCTCCCGGCCAAGTCCTACCAGCTCAACCGCGGTTCCCTGGAGGAGCACCTGCGCGAGGTGGTGACGGCGGCCGGGGCCGAGCTGACGCAGGGCGTCCAGGTGGTCGACATCGAGCTCGGCGAGCGCGACGAGCCGCACCGGGTGACGTACCGGACCGCCGGCGAGGACGGCGGTGAGACGACCGGCGTCACCTGCCGGTGGGTCGTCGACGCCACCGGCCGCCGCCGGCTCCTCCAGCGCAAGCTGGGCCTCACCAAGCGGTACCCCAAGCCGCACAACTCGGTGTGGTTCCGCCTCGCGGGCCGGCTCGACACCGACGGGGCGGTCGCCGCCGGCCACTCCGCCTGGCACGACCGGATCACCGAGCCGCGCTGGCACTCCACCAACCACTTCATGTTCGAGGGCGGCTGGGTGTGGGCGATCCCACTGGCCCCCGACCACACCAGCGTCGGCATCGTCGTCTCCGACGACCTCCACCCGGTCACCAGGTTCAACCGCCTGGACAAGGCGATCGACTTCGTGGCGGAGCGGGTTCCGGGCTTCGACCCCGCCATCCGCGAGCTGCCGGTCCTCGACTTCCGCGTACTGAAGAACTACAGCCACTCCTCGCAGCAGGTCTTCTCGCACGACCGCTGGGCGTGCGTCGGCGACGCCGCGGTCTTCGCCGACCCCTACTACTCCGTCGGATCGAACCTGATCGGCTACGCCAACAGCTTCGTGACCGAGATGGTCGGCAGGGACGTGGACGACTCCTTCGACGAGGGCTTCGTGCGGTACGCCAACCGCTGGTTCCTCTCGCTCGCCGAGGGGCTCACCACGAACATCCAGGGCTCCTACGCCTTCCACGACAACGCCGTGATCATGTCGCTGAAGACGATCTGGGACTACTACGTCGGCTGGGCCTTCTCCGACCCGCAGTTCTACGGCAAGACGTTCCTGGACGAGTCGGCGAGCACCACGCTCAGCGCGCTCGGCGCGCACGCGGTGGCGACCCAGGGCACCGTCATGAACCTCTTCCACGCCTGGGCGCGCGACTACCGCGGCGTGTTCGCGTTCGACTACATCGACTACTACGACGACCTGCCCACGCTCGCCCGGCTCTTCGAGCAGAACCTGCCGGGCGAGGGGACACCCGACTTCGGCACGGTGCTCACCAGCGTGCGCGACGGCCTGGAGCGCATCGAGGAGCTGGCCCACGTCATCTTCTACCTCGCCCTCGAAGACGCCCTCCCGGAGCGCCTGGAGGAGATCCGCTCCCGTGGCTGGCTCAACGTCTCGGCCCTGAGCCTGGACCCGGAACGCTGGGAACGCGACGGGCTGTTCGCCCCCCGGAGCCGCCCGAGGCCCGACGAGGTCGAGACGCTGGAGAAGGAACTCCGCGCCCTCTACCGCACCACCCCGCCCACCCCGCCCACCGCACGGTAGCCGCGCCCGCGCCGTGCCCGTCCGCCGCCCCGTATCGGTGGGATGACCGATGTGCGGGTGGCGGGGGCCCGGCCATAGTCCTCAGGAGATCGTTTGCGGGCGGCCGCGGGGCGCCCGGTGTTCGAAAGGACCTTCTGTGGACACGTATGCGGACCTGGTGTTCGTCGGCGGACGGGTGCTCACCGTCGACGCGGAGTTCTCCGTCGCCTCGGCCCTGGCGGTGACCGGCGGGACCATCAGCGCCGTGGGCGGGCGGGACGACGTCGCGCCGCTCGTCGGACCCGCCACCCGCGTCGTCGACCTGCGGGGAGCCACGCTGCTGCCCGGCATCAACGACTCCCACCTGCACGGGTGCGCCTTCGGCATGGCCACGCCGCCGCTCTCCCTCGACCTGGGACATCCCGCCGTGACCTCCCTGGCGGACGTGGCCGGAGCCGTACGGGACGCCGTCGGCCGGGCGCCCGCCGGGCAGTGGATCACCGGGCACGGCTGGGACACGGGCTATCTCGACGAGTGCCTCTCCGATCCGGCGCGCCTGCCCTCGCGGCACGACCTCGACGCCGTCAGCCCGGACCACCCCGTCGTCCTGTACTCCTTCTCCGGGCACGCCACCTGGGTCAACTCCCGGGCGCTGGAACTCATCGGCGTCGACCGGCACACCGTCGCCCCGCCCGGCGGGGCCATCGTCGCGGACGCGGCGGGGGAGCCCACCGGGCTGCTCCACGAGGGGGCACAGGCCCTCGTCCAGAACGCCCTGCCGCCGCTCAGCCGGCAGGAGCGCACCGACGCGATCCGGTCCACCCTCGCCACCCTCGCCCGGCTCGGCGTGACCAGCTACACCGAGCCCGGGCTCGGCCCCGGCGGCGACGGCATCATGCGCGGCGCGCTCGGTGAGGAGACCCTCGACGTCTACCGCGAGCTGCTGGCCGGCGGCGAACTGACCGCCCGCGTCGGCGTGTTGGTCCTGCCCACCGGAATGGCCGGTACTGCCGAGGAGTTCGCCCGCGCCCTCGACGCCCTCGACACTTCGCACGGCACCGACCCCCGCCGCCTCGCCGTCCACGGAGTCAAGATCTTCGGCGACGGGATCGTCCCCAACAAGACGGCCTGGATGCACGAGCCGTACGTGGGCGGCGGTTGCGGCTCCCTCTGCGTCGGGGGCGAGACCGACGCCGAACGGATCGCCGAGATCGGCGCCATGATCCGCCACGCCCACGCCCGCGGGCACCAGTTGGGCGTCCACGTCACCGGCGACCGGGCCATCGACGCCGTGGCCGACGCCTTCGCCGAGGCCGCGGCCGGACACCCGCGCCCCGACGCCCGCCACTACGTCATCCACGGCGACTTCCTCACCGCGCACAGCATGAAGGTGCTGGCCGCCCACGGCTTCGGCGTCAACATGAACCCCACCATCAAATGGACCGTCGCCGACATGGAGGAGGAGTTCGTCGGGGCCGGACGGTCCGCCTACGCGTGGCCCTACCGGGACGCCATCGACGCGGGCGTGCGCGTCGCGAGCGGGTCCGACGCCCCGGTCACGCACCCCGACTGGCGCCAGGGCGTCGCCACCATGGTCCTGCGCGAGTCGAAGGCCACCGGCCGCGTCAGCGGCCCCGAGCAGCGCATCGGCCTGGCCGAGGCCATCCGCACGTACACGATCGACGCCGCCTGGCAGGACTTCGCCGACGACTGGAAGGGGTCGCTGGAACCCGGCAAGGTCGCCGACCTCTGCGTGGTCGACGGCGACCTGCTCGCCGCCGACCCCCACGACATCCCGCGGATGCCCGTCGTGCTCACCGTCGTCGACGGACGCGTCGTGCACGACACCCTCCGCGATTGACGTATTCCGGGCACATGATCATCCTTGGGGGATGACAGCGCAGCGGAGCACGGCGGACCTCCTGGACGCGGCCGTCCGCGTACGCGACGCCGCCAGGAGCGCCGCACGCGGAGCGGCCGGCGCCGACTCGGTCCTGGCGGCCCTGTCGGAGGTGGTGGAGTACGACCACGCCCACCTCGCCCGATGGGATCCGCTGCGCCGGTGCCACACCACCCTGGCCGGGACCTATCCGGACGACGCCACCGCCTACATCGAGAGCCGCCTCCACCACGACCCGGTGTTCCCCGTCCTGCGCGGCCCGGCCCGGGGCGGCCTCTGGCTGGGGGAGGTCCCCCGGCAGCTGCTGGAGGCTTCCCCCGGCTTCCGGGACGTGCTGAGCCCCCTGGGCATCGAGGACGGCGTCGCCCAGTGCCTCTTCGCCGCCGACGGCCGGTACGTCGGCATGCTGAACGTCAGCACCCGCCGACCGCGGCACGCACCCGACCCGGCGCGCGCCGCCGTCACCCTGCTCACCGAGTCCCTCGCCGCGGTCGTCGACCCCCGCGCGGGGCACCCGCCCGAGGAACCCCCGGCGTCACCCCCCGCAGCCCGGCGGCCCGGCGGCCTCTCGCCGCGCGAACTCCAGGTGCTGGCGGAGCTGACGGCCGGCCGCACCAACCGGGAGATCGCCCGGCGGCTCTACGTCACACCACGCACCGTCGGCACCCACGTCGAGCACATCCTCGCCAAACTGGACGTCCCCAACCGCGCGGCCGCCGCCGCCCGAGCCGCCACCTGGGGGATCGAACCCACCCCCTGACCCCGGTCCTCGACCGGCCTGCCTCGCCGCGCTGGACCCGGCTCAGCCGCACGGACCCGGCTCAGCCGGACGGAGCCGCCCGCCGGCCCCGGGATCCGCGCCGGGAGCGAGCGCACCGGCCGGCGGGAGTCACCGCGGGTCGCTCCACCCGGTCGTCCGGTCGTACACGTCGAGCAGGTCCACCACGAAGACCAGCGTCGAGCCCGGCGGGATCAGCGGCGAGGGCGACTGCCTGCCGTACCCGAGACGCGGGGGAACGACGATCTCCCGGCGGCCGCCGACCCTCATCCCCCGCACGCCCCGGTCCCAGCCCTTGATGACCCTGCCGGCGCCCAGGGCGAACTTGAACGGCTCGCCCCGGTCCCAGGAGGCGTCGAACTCCTTGCCGGTCTCGAAGGTCACCCCGACGTAGTGGACCCTGACCACCATCCCGGGCCCCACCTCCGGCCCGTCCCCGACGACGAGGTCCCGGACGGCCAGCTCCGTGGGCGCGTCACCCTCCGGAACGACGACCTCGGGCTTGGTCCGTTCACCTCTCACGGCCCATCACTCTCCTTTACGGCACACGAATGAAAACGACTGCGTGCAGTTTAGACGGCCCGTCTTCCGGCAGGTTCGGCTGTGATGGGAGTCGAGCGCGCACCCCCGGCCGGAAATTCCGGTGGGGGTATCGGAAGGGACGGATTTCCTTGGGATCTCAACTGGCCGAGGAATTCACCGAGCAGCGCCTGAAGGAGCTGCTGCAATCACATTGCGCAGGGCCGGAGCCTCCGGAAAGAGCGCGGGTTGAACCGCCACGCGGTGGCCGTGACCGGCCTGGGACCAACGCGGAGGGGGACTACCGCGCATCGAACGCAACCCATGTGTTCGCCGGCAGCTCGGGCTTCCCGGGCACCGGTCGCCGCTCCTCGGTCCAGGCCTCGCCCGCGACTTCGGAAGCGACGCGACGCCAGAAGCGTGCCGCGCCCGCGTTCTCCTCCTGAAAGGCGATCTCCCACCGGCCGGGGTGCGCGGCCAGGACGGACCGCACCGCTCGCAACCCGAGGCCCGACCGGCGTGTCCCACGCACCACGAAGAAGCTGTTCAGCACGCGCGCATCGCTGTCCAGCGCGCGTACGAACGCGAAACCGACCGGCCGGTCACCAGACCATATGAGATAGGCCAACCAGGTGGGATCGCCGATAGCCGACTCCAGCCACTCCCGCCGGTATGTTCCATCCGGGTTCGGCAGGACACCCCAGAACTCCGACAGGTCGTGCAGGAAGAGCGGCCAGAGTCGTTCCAGGACGTCGCGGTCGTCGGCGCCCGCCCTGCGGACAGCAAGGTCTGCCATCTGATACTCCTCAAGAACGTGAAAAGCCTTCCGGCAGACCGGAAGGCTTCGAACCATCCCGCGGACTTTATCGTGTGTACCGTGCGCGCCGACCGCCGCTCACGGCTTCGGCGCGCGTTGCCGGAGGGCGGTGCGGCCGGCCACGGAGGTGACGAGCGCGAAGAAGAACAGCGGAATCGCGAGCGCGCTGAACAGGGCGCTCCGCCACAGCACCAGCGTCAGAGACGAGTGGACGATCAGCAGTCCGATGGCGAACGCCATACCGACGACCGGCCGGCAGCCGCGCGACACCAGCAGGAGCGGGCGTCGCAGGTGGGGCGGGACCCGCCGGGTCTGCCACAGCAGCCAGCCTCCCCAGCCGCCGACGAGCACGGTCACGCACACCAGGCAGGTGACGAGGGCTTCGGTACCGGCGGCGCCCGCACGCAGGTTCGCGGAGCCGCACGAGACCGCGATGACGCCGGCGAGGGCCACCCAGCGGGAGCCCATGACCGTCCCGAAGGCCATGGTCTCCAGGTTGTGGCGGGCGTGGTGGTCGTCCAGGTCGAGGGCGGCGGACCGGACGAAGCCCTCGGCGGCCCGGGTCCACGAGCCGGGACGGAACCAGCGGCGGCTCAGGTGGAGCAGCGAGAGGTTGTTGAGGGCCTGGCTGCTGCCCGGGTCGAGGCGCAGCGCCGTCTCGTACGCCTGCTGGGCGTCCCGGTACCTGCCGCTGCGGTGGGCGGTCAGGCCGACGAGGAAGTGCGCGTCGCTCTCCTCGGGGGCGAGGGCTGCGGCCGTGCGCGCCGCCTCGTGCGCGGCCCGCCTGTGTTTCCGGCGGCCGGTGCGGTCGAGGACGATGCCCAGGGTGTAGTGGCTCCCCCAGTACTGCGGGGCGAGTTCGACGGCGCGCCGGGCGGAGCCCTCGGCCCGCTCGTACTCCCGCAGGGAGAGTAGGACCTGGGCGTGCGTCAGCCGGGCGCTCACCGAGTCGGGTTCGACGCGCAGGGCGTGTTCGGCGGTGGTGAGCGCCTGCCGGTCGTCGCCGAGGCGGTGCCGGCAACGTGCCAGCAGCACCAGTGCGCCGGCGTCGTCGGGGACGTCGGCGAGGTACCGGGCGGCGAGTGCGCCGGCCTGCTCGTAGCGCCCCAGGTCGAAGAGGGCGTCGGCCTGTTGCAGGGCCCGGCTCATCGGACCTTGTTCCGGTCGTGGGTGATGCTGAGCAGGTTCGGTACGAGTGCCAGCCAGAACAGGACCTGCGGGACGGTGCGTTCGCTCCACGGAACAACCACGAGCAGCAGCGCGCACAGGGTGGCCCAGGCGGCCTGGCCGAGCACCACCCGGGGCCAGAACGAGCGGCGCACGAGCGCGAACACGGTCAGCCGTGCCCCGGTCCGCAGCCGCCGGTAGCGGCGCCAGGCGCCGAAGCCCCACACCGCGGCCATGAGGGTGAGCGCCCACAGCCGGGTGCCGGGATGGACGGGCAGCTCCTTCGCCTCGCCCCCGGTGGGGAAGACGTCGACGGTGACGGCGGCCATGACCAGGCAGAGCAGGGCCAGCCACCGGGTGCCGCGCAGCATCCGGTAGACGGCCCGGTCGAGGTTGCCGCGGAGCGACTCGGACTGGGGGGCGGCGGCGAGCGCACCGGCGTAGAGGTCGGCGGCCCGGGCGGCGGACGTGCCGGGCTTGTGGGCTTCGTGCCCGGCGACATGGGTGACCGCGAGCTGGTCGGTCGGGTCGATGCGCAGGAGCTGCCGCACGGACTCCTGCACCAGGTCCTGACGGCTGTTGAACGCGGCGACCTTGTACATGGTGTGCCACGTGTCGATGACGTCGGGGCCGAGTCGCACGGCCTCCTGGGCTTCCCGGAACGCCTCCTCCTTCGTCCCCACGAAGATCAGCATCTCGGCCAGCTGGGCGCGCGGGCCCCAGCGCTGCGGTGCGAGGCGGATGGCCTCGCGCTGCGACTGCTCGGCCTCGGGCAGCCGGTGCAACCTGCGCAGGGCGAATCCGCGCATGAAGTGCCCGTCGGCGAGATCGGGTCGGAGCTTCAGCGCCTGGTCGGCGGCGTCGAGCCCCTCTTCGTGGCGGCGGAGGCCGGTGAGACAGCGGGCGCGCGTGGTCCACGCCTCGTGGTCCTCGGGTGCCTCGGCGAGGCGCCGGTCGAGGAGGGCGAGGGCCTCCTCGTGCCGCTTCATGTCGTAGAGCTCCAGGGCCTGTTCGACCCGTGGGTGCAGGGAGGTTCCACTCACAGCTTGCGCTTCTTCTTCAGGTAGGTGACCAGGTCGTCGTACATACCGCCGTCGTTGGCGAACATGGCGACGTTGCGGGCGGAGGCGAACCAGGATTCGCTGGACGGCTTGATCTGCCTGGCCGCGTCCAGGAGGTCCTTCGTGCCGATCATGCGGACGGTGCCGGAACGGGCGGAGTCCAGGAGCGCGTACTCGGCCGCGCTCTCGCAGACGTGCGCGAGATCGGCGCCGGAGAAGTCCTCGGTGACCTTGACGAGCTTCCCGAGGTCGACCGACTCGATGGGGCGCTCGCGCAGGTGGTAGCGGAGGATCGCCTCCCGGGCCGGGGCGTCGGGCGGCAGTACGAGCAGGGTGCGGTCCAGGCGGCCGGGGCGGCGCAGGGCGAGGTCCACGTCCCAGGGGACGTTGGTCGCGGCGAGCACGAAGACGCCTTCGTTCTGCGCGGCGTCGATGCCGTCGAGCTCGGTGAGGAGCTGGTTGACGACGTTGCGCAGACCGCTGTGGTGGCTGCGGGAGCGCTTCGCGCCGAGCGCGTCCAGCTCGTCGAGGAAGACCACGCAGGGTGCCCGTCGGCGGGCGGCCTCGAAGATGTCGTGGACGTTCCTCTCCGAGGTGCCGATGTACATGTCGAGGATGTCGGAGAGCGACACCGACATGAAGCCGGCACCGAGTTCGCCGGCGACGGCCCGCGCGATGAACGTCTTGCCGCAGCCGGGCGGGCCGTAGAGCAGCAGCCCGCCGCGGAGCGACTTGCCGTACAGCTTGCGGAGTTCGGGATTGCGCATCGGGGCGAGGAAGGCGGCTTCGAGCCGGTCCTTGACCTGCTGCATGCCGCCGACGTCGGCGAGGCGTACGTCGCCGGGGGCGTCGACGTCCCAGGCCGACGCGTCGCCCGGGTCGCCGCTGCCGTCCACGGTCAGGGGGGCTTCGGTGGCGCCGCCCGCGGCGGCGGGGTCAGCGGGGTCAGCGGGATCGACCGGGTCGGGGTCGGCGGCGAAGCGGGGGCCGACGACGCCGGCGACTTCCTGCTCGGCGGCGGCCCAGTCGAAGGCGGGCGGTCGGGCGCCCGGCGCCGGCAGTTGCATGGCACGGACCATCAGCTCCCGGGCGGCTTCGTCGCCCGGTACCTGCTGCAGCGCGACCGCGGCTTGCGCGACGGCCTCGTCGTGCCTCCCCTCCGCGAGGAGTAGTTCGGCGAAGTGCAGCCGCAGGGGCACGTCTTCGGGAGCGGCGGCGACAGCGGCCCGCAGGCTGCGTATGAGAGGTGAGTCGTCGGACATGGGGTCAGCCTAGGAAGCGGCTCGTGGCTCCCGTTCACCAGGTGGTGTCAAGCGCCGCGTCGCGGCCCAGGGTCATGTCGGCCTCGGGCCTTCTGCTGGGCGTCGGTCTCGGCGATGGGGCCCTCGATGAGCCCCTTGATCTCGTCGCGGACGGGGCGGACGGCCTCGACGCCCTGGCCGGCCGGGTCCTCGGGCTGCCGGTCGAGGTAGGTCTTGGCCGGGCTACGGGCAGGCGTCGCCGCAGCCCATGGCGATGACGTAGTCGGACAGTCACCCCGGGCCGCGCCTTCACCGACACCTTCGCCGGTATCGCCCCCGCCTCGGTGCCGGGCTTCATCGCCATGCGGCTCCCGGTCTGACGGGCCTACGCTGGAGCCGGACGGACCCTGTACGGGGCAGGGAGGAAGCGGCATGGACGGACCGGCGGGCCCGGCCTTCGACGGCCGGGCGGTGCACCTCGAGCTGGAGCGCGTACGGGCGGAGTTCCATCAGCTCCTGGGGGCCGCGACGCGGGCGGAGCTGGCCCGGCCGAGCGCGGGGACGCGGTGGACCAACGAGCAGCTGCTGCTCCACATGCTGTTCGGCTACCTGCTCGTCCGGCCGCTCCTGGTCGTCTTCGCCCTCTTCGGACGACTGCCGTTGGCTGCGAGCGGTGCCTTCGCCCGGCTGCTGGATGCCGTGACCGGTCCGTTCGACCTGGTCAACTACCTCGGCCCGGTGGGCGGGGCCAGGCTGTGCGGACGGCGGCGCATGCCGAGGCTGTTCGACCGCGTCATCGCCGACCTGCACCGTCGCGTCGACACCGAGTCCCCGGCCCACCTGGCCCTGCGCATGCACTACCCCACCCGGTGGGACCCCTTCTTCACGGACGTCATGACCGTCGCCGACCTCTACCGCTACCCGGCCCGGCATTTCGACTTCCACCGGCGGCAGCTCACTCTCCCCCAGCTTGCGCAGGGGTGATCGGTCGTGGCGGCGGCCGGCGGAGAGAGCGCGCCGACCGGCTCAGACGATCAGAGGGCTGCGGCGTTCCAGAAGCACGACATCCCGCCACGCGCCGTGGTGGCGGCCGATCCGCTCACGGGTCCCGATGACCCGGAACCCGGCCCGCTCGTGCAGGGCGAGGCTGGCGGTGTTCTCGGGGAAGATCCCGGACTGGATCGTCCAGATCCCGGCCGCCTCCGTCGAGGCGACCAGTGCCTCCAGCAGCGCACGGGCGACACCGCGGCCACGGACGTCGGGGTGGACGTAGACGGAGTGTTCGACCACACCGGCGTAGGCGCACCGGTCGGAGACCGGGCTGGCGGCAACCCAGCCCAGGACGGTCTCGTCCTCGTCGAGGGCGACGAAGCGGTGCTCGGCGAGCTTCGCGGCGTCGAACACGGCCCACTCGGGTGCCGTCGTCTCGAACGTGGCGTCGCCCTCGTCGATCCCGGCCTGGTAGATCGCGAGGACCTGGTCGGCGTGCTCGGGCAGCAGTGAGGTGATGTGCACTGCGGTCAGGCCCCCTTCGCGGCACCGGCCAGCAGCGCACCCATCGCGGCGAGCACGGCAGGCTCGACCCGGTAGTACACCCACGTGCCGCGCCGCTCGGAGGACAGCAGGCCGGCCTCCTTCAGCTTCTTCAGGTGGTGGGAGACCGTCGGCTGCGACACACCCACGTCGGAGATGTCGCACACGCAGGCCTCACCGCCCTCGTGGGAGGCGACGGCGGAGAACAGGCGCAGACGCACCGGGTCACCGAGCGCCTTGAACATCCTCGCCGCGACCTCGGCCTCGTCCGCGGAGATCGGGCGCTCGGTCAGCGGCGGGCAGCAGGGCACGACGGCCTCGGGCTCCAGCAGCGGCAACACCTTCACGTTCGACATACGTCTATGTTGACACACGTCGAACCAACCGGGTGCTGCGCGGTCCCGACCACCCTCACCATCGGCACCCGCCCCGCCGCCTCCGGCGGCTGCTGAGCCGAGCGACCTCCAGAGCGGCTCGGCCGCGACCGGGACGGGGCTCCGGTCGCGGCCACGCGCCGTGCTGCCCGCCCCCGGTGCGCCACTTGACGCTCAGAAGAACCCGAGCTTCTTCGGGGAGTAGCTCACCAGGAGGTTCTTCGTCTGCTGGTAGTGGTCCAGCATCATCTTGTGGGTCTCGCGGCCGATGCCCGACTGCTTGTAGCCCCCGAAGGCGGCGTGCGCCGGGTAGGCGTGGTAACAGTTCGTCCAGACGCGGCCCGCCTGGATCGCGCGGCCGGCGCGGTAGGCCGTGTTGACGTCCCGGGTCCAGACGCCCGCGCCGAGGCCGTACGCCGTGTCGTTCGCGATCCGGAGGGCGTCCTCGAAGTCGTCGAACGAGGTCACCGACACCACCGGGCCGAAGATCTCCTCCTGGAAGATCCGCATCCTGTTGTCGCCCTCGAAGATGGTCGGCTCGACGTAGAAGCCGCCCGCCAGTTCGCCGTCCAGCTCGCGCCGGCCGCCGCCCGTCAGGACCTTCGCGCCCTCCTGCCGGCCGATCTCCAGGTAGGAGAGGATCTTCTTCAGCTGTTCCTGCGAGGCCTGTGCGCCGATCATCGTGTCCGTGTCCAGCGGGTGCCCGGCCGTGATCAGTTCGGTGCGGGCCACCGCCGCGTCCAGGAAGTCCCCGTAGCGGCCGCGCTCCACCAGGGCGCGGGACGGGCAGGTGCACACCTCGCCCTGGTTGAGCGCGAACATCGTGAAGCCCTCCAGGGCCTTGTCGCGCAGGTCGTCGTCGACCGACCAGATGTCGTCGAAGAACAGGTTGGGGCTCTTGCCGCCCAGCTCCAGGGTCACCGGCTTGAGGTTCTCCGCCGCGTAGCCCATCACCAGCCGGCCCGTGGAGGTCTCACCCGTGAAGGAGATCTTCGCCACCCGCGGGCTGGAGGCGAGCGGTTTGCCCGCCTCCTCGCCGAAACCGTTGACGATGTTCACCACCCCGGGCGGCAGCAGGTCCGCGACCAGACCCAGCCAGTAGTGCACGGACGCGGGTGTCTGCTCCGCCGGCTTGAGGACGACCGTGTTGCCCGCCGCCAGGGCCGGGGCCAGCTTCCACGCGGCCATCAGGATCGGGAAGTTCCACGGGATGATCGCCCCGATCACCCCCAGCGGCTCGTGGAAGTGGTACGCCACGGTGTCCTCGTCGACCTGGCTGAGGGAGCCCTCCTGGGCGCGCAGCGCACCCGCGAAGTAGCGGAACTGGTCGACGGCCAGCGGCAGGTCGGCCGCCAGGGTCTCCCGGACCGGCTTGCCGTTCTCCCAGGTCTCGGCGACGGCGAGCGCCTCCAGGTGCTGCTCCGTCCGGTCCGCGATGCGCAGCAGGACGTTCGAACGCTCGCCCGCCGGCGTACGCCCCCAGGCCGGCGCGGCGGCGTGCGCGGCGTCCAGGGCGCGCTCCACGTCCTCCGCGGTGCCCCGCGCCACCTCCGTGAACACCTCCCCGGTCACCGGCGACGGGTTCCCGAAGTACCCGCCGCGGACGGGCGGTACGTACTCCCCGCCGATGTAGTGGTCGTACCGGGACGCGTACGACATGAGCGAGCCCTCGGTGCCGGGCGCGGCGAAACGGGTCATGGCGGTGTCCTCCCCATTCGGTTGCCGAGGAGGCTAGGGGCGCACAGGTTGCGGGGACGTTGCGCGTACGCGACGCGTCACGGGCCGCCCGGCCCCCAGTTCCGCGTCCAGGGCCCGCGCCCGGGACAGTGCCGCCGCCCGGTCCCCGGCCGGCAGGGCCGCGGCCAGGGCCCGCCACACCTCCGGGTCGTCCTCGCCCCAGGGGGCGCACGCCCACTCCCCGAGCAACCGCGCGTCCGCCCGCGCCAGCAGCGCCGCCCGCGCCTGGTCCGCGATCCGCTCGCGCAGCCGTACGATCCCCGGCGCGGTGGAGGCGGGCAGCAGCGGTCCCGGATAGCCGGTCAGCGCCGCCGAGGTCGCGCCGGCCGCCAGCAGCCGGGTGACGGCGGTGAAGTCGGCGTCCAGCGGCGCCGCCGTACGGTACGGCCGGGAGTCGAGGACGCCCGGCCCCAGCAGGCCGCGCAGCCGGGAGAGTTCGGCGCGCAGGGTCACCGGGGACGCCGCCTCGTCCTCGTACAGCGCGATCAGCAGTTCCTCGCCCGACAGGCCTTCGGGGTGGTGCGCGAGCAGCACCATGATCTCGCTGTGCCGGCGGCCCAGCCGGTACTCCCGGCCGCCGCGGACCAGCAGCACCTCGTCCCGGCCCAGTGCGCTCAACGAGTCCGCGGGGGTGTGCCGGCCCGGCCCCAGCAGCGCCAGCTGGGCCTCCGCCGCCCGGGCCACCGCCTGGACGAAGGCCAGCGAATGGGGGTGGGCCAGGCCGTCGCCCCCCGTGATGTCCACCGCGCCGAGCAGCCGTCCGGTCCGCGGGTCGCGCACCGGCGCGGCCGCACAGGTCCACGGGTGCACCCGGCGGTTGAAGTGCTCCGCGCCGAACACCTGCACCGGCTCGCCCAACGCCACCGCCGTCCCGGGGGCGTTGGTGCCCATCGCCGTCTCCGCCCAGGCCGCGCCCGGTACGAACCCGAGCGACTCCGCCCGGTCCAGGGCCGCGGGATCGCCCTCCACCCACAGCAGACTGCCGGCGGCGTCGCACACCGCCAGCAGGTGCCGCTCGTGCGCGGCGAACGTCCCGACCAGCTCCCGGAACACCGGCAGCACCAGGGCCAGCGGGTGCCGCTCCCGGTACGCCCGGAGCTCGCCCTGGGTCAGCGCCACGCGTGCGGAGCACTCCGGACTGACCCGGGCCCGCGCACAGCGCCGCCACGACCTCGCGATCACCGCGCGCACCGGCGCCTCGACCCGCCCGTCGGCGGTGAACCGGGCGTGCGCCCGGCGCAACAGCCGCGACCGCTCCACCGGATCCGTCCCGTCCGGCAGCGCCACCGACGGACCGTCGCCCATGCACAGCCTCCCCGTCCCCGGTGCCCGGCCCCGTGCCCGGCGCCGGTTCCGGCCCGGGTCTCCTGCCCGGGTTCCCGGCCCCGTGCCCGGACCCGGCCCATCGTGGCCGGGCCCGGGCCGCCCGGCAAGCGGTGCGTCGGCCAGAAGCGGGCCCCGGCCGACGCGAACCGAACGCCGCCGGGTGCGGGAACGCCCGCCGATCAGGCTTCCGGCTCCGACTCCGGTTCCGGTTCCGGGTCCGGCTCCGGTTCCGGCTCCGGCTCCGGTCCCGGGTCCGGCTCCGGCTCCGGTCCCGGGTCCGGTTCCCGCTCCGCGCGCGCTTCCGCGGCCGCCGCCGTCCCCGGTACGGCCCCCAGCCCGGCCAGCACCGAGCCCGGCTCCGGCGCGGCCGGGCCGGCCGGGACCCAGCGCCCCGCCTCCCGGCGGTACGGCCACCAGCGCTCCGCCCGGTCCAGCCGGAGCTGCGCCGAGCCACCGGGCAGGGTCCACCGGGCCCGGACCCGCCGCAGTGCCGGGGCCTCCGCCTCCGCCAGCGCGGCCGCGGCCCGGGCCAGTACCGCCCGGTCCGGGGTCCAGTCCTCCTCCAGCACGGCCAGCGCGGCCGGCCCGCCGAAGTCCCAGGCCCGTACGGCGAGTTCCAGCGCGGCACGGTCGCGGCCCGAAGCCCGGGCCAGGCGGGCCCGCACCCGTACGTCCGAGGTCCCGGCGGCCAGGCGCGCCGCGTCGCGGGCCACCTCCCGGGGCGCGTCCGGCGGCTCCGGCAGCGGCAGCTCCGCGTGGTCCGCGGCCACCGCCCGGGCCAGCAGCCGGTACGCCTCGCCGGCCGCGGCGCGCGCGAGGAACTCCACCGCGTCCACGTCGAGCACCCGGGGGTCCGGCTGCGACTCCGTGTCCAGCAGCGGCGGCTGCCCCGGCTCGGGCGGCAGCTCCGGCACCGCCGGGAGCCCCGGCAGATCCGCCGCGGCCGCGAACGCCCCGTGGGCCGGAACCCCCACCTCCACCGCTTCCGGTACGGGTTCCGCTCCGGCCGCGCTGCGGCCCTCCAGCTCGGCCAGCACCGCCCTCCGCGACCGGCCCCGCAACAGCAGCAGCACGAACGGGTCCTGGTCCAGCAGCCGCGCCACCTGGTAGCAGAGCGCGGCGGAGTGCGCGCAGTGGTCCCACTCCCCGCAGTCGCAGCGCGGCTCCAGGTCCCCGATGCCCGGCAGCAGGTCCACCCCGGCCGCTGCCGCGTCCTCGGCGAGTTCCGGCGGTACGTCCCGGTCCAGCAGCGCCGCGATGTGCCCGGCCCGCCCGGCCGCCACCGTGAGCAGCCGGTCCCACTCGGCCGCACCGAACTCCTGCAGCAGCACGTCCGTCCGGTGCGCCGTGCCGTCCCGCTCGCGGACCACCGCCGTCAGCCGCCCGGGGCGCACCGACACCGCGCCGACCGTACCGCCGCGTGCGTAGCGGCGGCCGTGCCGCAGCTGCGCGCCCTCCAGGACGCTGTCCTCCAGGGCGCGCAGCCAGGCATGGCCCCACCAGGTCCGCGCGAAGCCGCGTCCGGACGCCGCCGGCAGGGCCGGGAAGACCTGCTCGTACTCGCTCTCGTTCATCGCCCGCCGTCCCCCGTGGTCGTGTCGTCGCCGGAGCGCAGGGCCACGAGCTCCGCCAGCTCCTCGTCGGTCAGTTCGGTGAACGCGTTCTCACCGTGGGCCAGGACCGAGTCGGCCAGCGCCCGTTTGCGCTCCAGCATCTCCGCGATGCGGTCCTCCACGGTGCCCTCGGCGATGATCCGGTGGACCTGCACCGGCTGCGTCTGGCCGATCCGGTACGCCCGGTCGGTGGCCTGCTCCTCCACGGCCGGGTTCCACCACCGGTCGTAGTGGACGACATGGCCGGCGCGCGTGAGGTTGAGGCCGGTGCCCGCCGCCTTGAGCGACAGCAGGAAGACCGGCACCTCGCCGGACTGGAACCTGTCCACCAGCTCCTGCCGCCGCGCCACCGGGGTACCGCCGTGCAGCAGTTGCGCGGCGATCCCGCGGCCGGCCAGGTGCCGTTCCAGGATCCGGGCCATCGCCACGTACTGGGTGAAGACCAGCACCGAACCGCCCTCCGCGAGGATGGTGTCCAGCAGCTCGTCGAGCAGGTCCAGCTTCCCGGACCGGCCGCCGCCCTCCCGCCGGTACTGCACGGGGTGGTTGCAGATCTGCTTGAGCGCGGTGAGCAGCTTGACCACCAGGCCGCGCCGCTCGATGCCCTCGGCCTGCGCGATGGCGTCCAGGGACTCGCGGACCACCGCCTCGTACAGCCCCGCCTGCTCGGGGCTGAGCGCCACGGCACGGTCGGTCACGGTCTTCGGCGGCAGCTCCGGCGCGATGCCCGGATCGGCCTTCCGGCGGCGCAGCAGGAACGGCCGGACCAGGGCGGCCAGCCGGGCCGCGGCCTGCGGGTCCCGGCCGCTCTCCACGGCCGCGGCGTACCGCTCCCGGAACGTGCCGAGCCGGCCCAGCAGCCCCGGGGTCGTCCAGTCGAGGATCGCCCACAGTTCGGAGAGGTTGTTCTCCACCGGGGTGCCGGTCAGCGCGATCCGGGCCGGCGCGGGCACGGTGCGCAGCGCCCGCGCGGTCGCCGAGTGCGGGTTCTTGACGTGCTGCGCCTCGTCGGCGACCAGCAGCGCCCAGGGGGCGGCGGCCAGCACCGCGGCGTCGGTGCGAAGCGTCCCGTACGTGGTGAGGACGAAGCCGTCCGCGGAAGCGTCGAGACTGCGGCGGGGGCCGTGGAAGCGGCGCACCGCCACCCCGGGGGCGAACCTGCCGATCTCGCGCTGCCAGTTGCCGAGCAGCGAGGCGGGACAGACGACGAGGGTGGGACCGGCCGTCGCCGGGTCCCGCTGCCGGTGCAGGTGCAGGGCGATGAGCTGGAGCGTCTTTCCCAGGCCCATGTCGTCGGCGAGGCAGCCGCCGAGGCCGAGCGAGGTCATCCGGTCCAGCCAGGCCAGCCCGCGCAGCTGGTAGTCGCGCAGCGTGGCGGCGAGGCCGGGCGGCGGGGTGACGGCGTCCGCCGGGTCGTCCGGGTCGGCGGCGAGCAGGGTCCGCAGCTGCTCCAGGGCGCCGGTGGCGCTGACCTCGACACGGCGGCCGTCGACTTCGGCGGAGCCGGTGAGCACGGCGGCCAGCGCCTCGCCGGCGCCGATCTTGCGGTCCTGGCGCTCCCGGGCCCGGCGGGCCTCGGCGGGGTCGACGAGGACCCACTGGTCGCGCAGCCGGACCAGCGGTCGGTCCGCCTCGGCCAGCCGGTCGAGTTCGTCGCGGGTGAGTTCTCCCTGGTCGCCGAGGGCGTACCGCCAGTCGAAGGACAGCAGGGCGCCGGGGGAGAGCAGGGAGGGCGGCCCGGACCCGTCGTGCCGCGGTCCGTACGGGCGGCCGCCCGGGGCGGCGCCCCGCTGCCC
The DNA here is from genome assembly GCF_042900645.1 of Streptomyces sp. NPDC012888. Lineage (NCBI taxonomy): Bacteria > Bacillati > Actinomycetota > Actinomycetes > Kitasatosporales > Streptomycetaceae > Streptomyces > Streptomyces sp. NPDC012888. Next base: position 318,741 of record NZ_JBIBBM010000005.1, read on the forward strand.
GCCGCCGATCACGGCGCTGGCGGTGAGGTCGCGGGCGATGTCGCGGGGCCAGTGCACGGCGATCCCGTCGGCGGCGAGGGCCTGCCCGGCCGCGCCGAGCAGCTCGGTGATCTCGTCGTCGGCGAGTTCCACGGAGTCGGGGACGGCGGCGGTGAGCAGCGGGGTGAGCGGGGGCCAGGCCCGGGCGGCGCGGCGCAGGGCGAGCAGGGCGTCGCTGCGGGTGCGCGGGCCGAAGGCGCCGGCCGGGCCGGCCGCGTGGGGCTGCGCCGCGCCGGCCGCGCCGCTGGCCTGGCCGGGGGTGACGTGACCGGCCCAGGCCCCGGCCCACACGTCGGCGGCGTCGGCGACCAGGGCGGCGTCGGACAGGCTGTGGAGCTGGAGCACGGCCCGGAAGCCCGGTCCGGACGCGGTGGTCGCGGTGGTCCCGGTGGGCTCCGGGGTCAGTTCGACGCGGAGGGAGATCCGTACGCCGGCGTCGTGGCCGGCGGCGACCTCGTCCGCCCAGCCGCGCAGCTCCGGACGGCGGGCCGGCTCCGGGTCGGCGAACGCGGGACCGCCGGCGGCGGCCGCGGCTGCGGGGGAGCGGGGCAGGGCGTCGGCCACCGCGTCGAGGAAGGCGCGCAGCAGCGGCTCCTGCGCCGGCATCCGGGGCGGGCCGGCGGGGTCCGCGCCGTCGGCCGGTACGCAGTGGGCGGTCGGCGGCATGGCCGCCGCCAGCTCGCGCACCCGGGCCAGGTCGGCGGCGTCCAGCGGCCCGATCCGCCAGGCGTCGTGGTCCGAGGCGGTGAGGCCGGGCAGGAGCAGGCCGCGGGCGGCGAAGTGCAGGGCGAGCAGGGTGGCGGCGCCCCAGAAGGCGGCCGCGGAGGCGGCGCTTCCGGGCCCGGCGTGCGCGGGTCCGGCGTGGGCGGCCCGGGCGCGGGTGAGCAGCGGCAGCGCGGCGGGGACGGGCAGCACGAGGGCGGTGACGCGGGTGGTCGCCGGCTCGGGGGTGACGGCGGTCAGCTCCTCGAAGGCACCGCCGGGCAGGGCCGGGGGAGGGCTCCCGCCGGCGGGGTCCCAGAACGCGATCCGGCCCGTGCGGGCGGGGTCGGCGGGCAGGAAGACGGCGTTGCAGCGGATGAGGCCGGAGATCTCGGGGAGCACGCATTCCTCAAACTTGACTACCGGGTACAGGGCGGACGACGGTACCCCATGCGGCGGGCCGGGCAGGTGGCGGCCCGACGTGAACCGGATCACTTTCCGGCTCCGTCTCCGGCCCGGCCCGGCCCCTCCACGAGGGGTCTTCGAGCCGGACGCGACGCCTGCCCTGGGGCCGTGCCGTGATTGCGGAGGGGCCCTCTCGCGGCCGGGGATCTTCTCGCGGCCGCGGGAACGCTCCGCCGGGCCGGTGCGTTGGGGAGGGTGACGGTCCACTGTGGAGGAGGTGTCCGGATGTCGACGAGCGGAAAGGTCGCCGCTGCCGGGGTGGTGGCAGCCGTCCTGTTGTTCTGGACGGTCGGGTTCTGGCCGGGACTCCTCGTCCTGATCGGGGTCCCGGCGGCCGCGTACCTGCTGCTGGACTCCTCCCAGCGGCGCCGGCTGAAGAGGGTCACGAGGAAACAGATCGGCCGCTGAGGCGGCAGGGGGGACAGCACATGGACACGGCCGTGGTGACTGCGGTCAGCAGCAACTCCGAATACTCCTTCACCAAGCCCAACCGGGAGAGCATCACGCTCCTCGCCGGCCTGGGCGTCGAGGGTGACGTACACGCCGGGGTGACGGTGAAGCACCGGTCGCGGGTGGCCCAGGACCCGACGCAGCCCAACCTGCGCCAGGTTCACCTGATCCACCGTGAGCTCTTCGACCAGGTGGCCCGGGAGGGCTTCGAGGTCTCGCCCGGCCAGCTGGGGGAGAACGTCACCACCGAGGGCATAGACCTGCTCGGCCTGCCCCGCGGTGCCGTCCTGCGCCTCGGCGCGGAGGCGGAGGTCGAGGTCACGGGCCTGCGCAACCCGTGCGTCCAGATAGACCGCTTCCAGGACGGGCTGCTCAAGCAGCTCGTCGGCCGGGACGAGGAGGGCCGCGTCATACGCAAGGGCGGGATCATGGGCGTGGTCCGCCGGGGCGGGGTGATCCGCCCCGGCGACCCCATCACCGTGACCCTGCCCGCGGGGCCGCACGAACCCCTCGACCGGGTCTGACCCCTCGGCCACCCGCCGCGCGGCAGCGGGTGCGGGCGCGGGGCGCCGGGTGCCGGGTGCGGGGTTCGGAGGCGCGGGCGCCGGGAGGGCTCAGTAGTAGTCCCGCATCAGGGAGGTGGCCCACTCGGGCTGCCGCAGCTCGCCGCGGGGCCCGAACTCCGCCATGTACGGCTTGAGGTCGAGCACCGGCGTGCCGTCCACCGCGTCGAGTCCCTCGACGTGCACGTCCAGCCCGTCGACGCGCACGATCCGGCAGCGGGACACCCCCAGCCGGTTCGGCCGGTTCTTGCCGCGCTGGGCGAAGATGCCCACCAGCGGCCAGTCCGGATTGCCCCGGGGACGCCGTGCGCCGGTCTCGACCGCCTCCTCCGGTACCCGGTCGAACCGGAACACGACCTCCAGGTGCGAGAAGCCGTCCAGCCCGAACAGGGCCTCCGGCCCGAACCGGGCGGAGTCCAGACGGATCACGGCCCGCTCCCGCCCCCAGTCGTCGTCCGCGACCTCGGACCGGCCGCCGACCACCCTGCCCACCGGCTCGCATTCCACCGCCACCGGCACTTCCCCCGTCATCGCCGCTCCCCCTGTTCCTCTCGTGCGTTGCCCCTGCTCCGCTGCTCCGCTGCTCCGCTGCTCCGCTGCTCCGCTGCTCCGCTGCTCCCCGCTTCCGCTCGTGGGGCGGGGGATCACGAGGGCCGGACGGCCACCCGGTCCAGGCCGGCCAGCAGCCCGGGCAGCCCGGCGTCCCGCGGGACCGGGATGACCCCGCTCGGCTCCTCGTCGAGCAGGACGAACGCGACGTCGTCGGTACGGGCCACCAGCGACCAGCCAGGCCCGTCCGCCCGCAACGTGCGGCTCTCCTCGCCCGCGAAGGCCGACCGCACCCGGCCGGGCGGCGGCGGGCTGTCGAGGTAGCCGCGCACCTCCGCCAGCACCCGCTCCAGCGACGGGTGTGCCACCGGGGCGTCCCCGCCCGCCCCGAACCGCTCCCGCCATTCGATCCACTGCTGCGCGATCTGGTCCGCGCCCATCCGCCGTTGTGCGGGGCCCCACACCTCCGCCGACGGCGGGGTCAGCGGGACCCGACCGGTGCCGTCCGCCCCCTGCTCGGGGTCGTGCGGATCGGGCAGGTCCGGGGCCGCCACCGCCAGTTCCAGCGGCCAGCCCGCCAGCGAGAGCACGATGCTGCGTTCGTCGGGCGACAGGTCGTACTCCATGCCGCAGTCCCACGAGGCGATCGCCGTGGCCACCAGCGAGACGTCGTCGACGACCACGGTCCAGCGCGCGCCCTCCTCGTCCTGGCCCAGGACCAGCCCGTACCCGACGGCCACCGGCCGGACGCCGAGCAGCGCGCAGGCCTCCGGGTAGTCGTCCCCCAGGACGCTGGGGAACTGCGCGGGGGTGAGCAGCACGGCGGTCAGCACGTACAGCGACCCGCCGTCCCCGGATTCCGCAGACTCCTCGGACACATTCCCTCCCGGTGGCTCTCTCGTCGGCGCACCCTAACCAGCCGGTAACCCGCCCGTCGAGAGCCCACGGGCGTCGATTTCCAAGCCCTCTGCCTGCACGTACAGTTGGACCCCCGCCACAGAAAGGGACACCCCGGTGCAGCGTTACGACCGGCTGAAGGAGATTCTCCGCCTCGACGCCGACCAGGATTTCCTCACGATCTACCGGCTCACGTCCACCTACGAGTTCCCCTGGGACTTCACCCGCGCCCTGGAGTTCGCCCTCTACCGCACCTACGCCGTGCCCGCCATCGGCCGCCTGCTCGCCGAGACCGCCGAGTTCACCGACCGCCCGCAGCGCCGCTACGACGACACCGCGCTGCTCCTCGACGCGGTCCTGGAGCACGGCTTCGAGAGCGACACGGGACGCACCGCGATCCGCCGCATCAACCAGATGCACCGCAGCTACGACATCGCCAACGAGGACATGCGCTACGTCCTGTGCACCTTCGTGGTGATCCCCAAACGCTGGCTGGACGCCTACGGCTGGCGGCCGCTCACCGCGCACGAGCGCCGCGCCTGCGCCCGCTACTACGCCACGCTCGGCAGCCACATGGGCATCAAGGACATTCCCGACTCCTTCGAGGAGTTCGAGGCCACCCTGGACGCCTACGAGAAGGAACACTTCGGCTTCGACGAGGGCGGCCGCAAGGTCGCCGACGCCACCCTGGACCTGATGGCCTCCTGGTACCCGGCCCCGCTCGCCCCCGTGCTGCGCACCGCGAGCCTGGCCCTGCTCGACGACCCGCTGCTGAGCGCGTTCCGCTACACGCCGCCGAGCCCGGCGGTGCGCCGGCTGGTGCGCGGCGCCCTGCGGCTGCGGGGCCGCGCCGTCCGGCTGCTGCCGCCCCGCCGCGCCCCGCACTACGCCCGGCAGAACCCCGAGATCAAGAGCTACCCCGGCGGCTACGACGTGGGGGAGCTCGGTACCCGCCCGGTGCCCGGCAGCGGCGGCTGCCCGGTGCCGCACCAGCGCCGGGCCGAGGGCGCGGGCGCCCAGCCGCCCGCCTGAACCGCCGCGCCGTCCGGCGTCCGGCTGCTCAGGGCCGGCGTACCGCCAGGGCCAGGAAGCGGGCGTCCTCGTCGGCGTACGAGGTCATCTCCCAGCCCGAACCAGCAAGCAGTGGGCGGAGGTTGTGCTCGGCACGCAGGTCCGCGGGCGTCAACTCGCGGCCCTGCCGGGCGGCCAGCGCCGCCCTCCCGATCGGGTGAAAGAGCGCGAGCCGGCCGCCTGGCCGTACCACTCGGGCCAGCTCGCGCAGGTTCTCCGCGGGCTCGGGCAGGTGGGCGATCAGACCCGCGGCGAACACCGCGTCCAGGCAGCCGTCGCGCAGCGGCAGCCGGGCCACGTCGGCCAGCAGCAGCCCGCCGTCCGCGTCGCGTCCGGCGCGCACGGCGGCGGTCAGCATCTCCCGGGTGAGGTCCGCGCCGACGACCGTCCCCCGCGGACCGACGGCGGCCCGCAGCGCCGGCAGCGCCCGCCCGGTGCCGCAGCCGGCGTCCAGCACCCGGTCACCGGGTCGCAGGCCGAACTCGGCCACGGCGGTGGCGAAGGCGGGTCCGTCGTCGGGGAACTTCCGGTCCCAGTCGGCGGCCCGCGCGCCGAAGAACTCCTGCACGTGCGCGTGGTCGTCCCTGTGCTCGTCGCTCATGCGTCCATGATCCCGCACGAGCCGGGGGCGGGGCGCACCGCCCACGCCTGCGTTCCGTGTGCAGGCTGGCACCGGGCGTGATCGAACCTGAACGTAGCTCTGTCATATTCCAGCAGTTCTAGCAGCTTTCGAAATGCGCCCCTTGTTCGTGCCCTCACCCGGACTAGCGTCCGTTGGCCATGGGACACCTGGACCACGCGGCCTATGGCTGGCTGACACCCGTTCTCTCCTACGTGATGGCGTCGATCGGCGCCGCCCTCGGCCTGCGCTGCACCGTCCGCGCGCTCGCCGCCACCGGCCGCTCCCGGCGCAACTGGCTGCTCACCGCGGCCTCCGCCATCGGCACCGGCATCTGGACCATGCACTTCGTCGCCATGCTCGGCTTCAGCGTCACCGGAACCGAGATCCACTACGACGTGCCGCTGACCATCCTCAGCCTGCTCGTCGCCATGGCCGTGGTGGGCGCCGGGGTCTTCGCCGTCGGCTACGGCAGGGACCGGGGCCGGGCCCTGGTGCTCGGCGGCCTCACCACCGGCCTCGGCGTCGCGAGCATGCACTACCTCGGCATGGCGGCCCTCCGCCTCCACGGGCGGGTGCGCTACGACTGGCCCACCGTCGGCCTGTCGGTGGCCATCGCGGTGGTCGCCGCCACCGCCGCCCTCTGGGCCGCCCTCAACATCAGGTCCCCGGCCGCCGTCGCCGTCGCCTCGCTGGTCATGGGCGCCGCCGTCAGCAGCATGCACTACACGGGGATGACGGCCGTGGCCGTCACCGTCACCCCCTCCGACCGGGTCCTTCCCGGCGCCACGGCCATGCAGTTCATCTTCCCCCTCGCCGTCGGCCTGGGCTCCTACCTCTTCCTGACCTCCGCCTTCGTCGCCCTCTCCCCGACGGCCGACGAGCGCGCCGCCTCCGCCAGCGCCCAGCGCCTGGGCCGGCAGGCCGCCGCCCACTGAACGGCACCGGCCGCCCCCCATCCCCGCCCCCGGAACGAGGAGCCCATGCGCACACCCCGCAGGACACCGGACGCCTCCGCGTCCCGGCTGCCCGCGCCCCCGGCACGCGGCCGCAGGGCACACGCCGGCCCACCCGCCGAGGAGGACCGGGCCGCCCTCCGGGCCGGCCGAACGGGCGGCCGCACCGCCGATGACGGCGTACCGCCGCCCCGGGGCGAAGGACCCGGCGCCGAAGCCCGGACGTACGCCGGCGCGCACGACCGGGGCGGCTCCGGCGCGGACCGGGCGGGCCGTGCGGGGACGGCCTCCGCCGAAGGCCCTGGCGACATCCCGGACGGCGGATCCGGCGGCCGTTCCGGCGGCCGTTCCGGCGGCCGTTCCGGCGGCGGCCCCGGCGGCGGCCACGGTGGCGGCCACGGTCAGGGCCCCGGCCCTGGCCCCGGTCAGGGCCGGGGCCGGCGCCCCGGCCGCCCGGGACTGCGCCCCGGCACCGTCCGGGCCAAGATCGTGTCGCTGCTGATGGTGCCGGTGGTCTCCCTCCTCGCCCTCTGGGCCTTCGCCACCGTCAGCACCGCCCAGGACATCGCCCGGCTCAGCCGTGCCCGGCAGGTCGACGACGAGATCCGCACCCCGGTCGCCGCCGCCGTCACCGAGCTCCAGGCCGAACGCCGGGCCGCCGTCCGGCTGCTGGCCGCGCCGGGCGCCGGCTCGGCCTCCGGCTCCGGCTCCGGCTCCGGTTCCGATTCCGGCTCCGGCTCCGGTTCGGGTTCGGGTTCGGGTGCCGGGTCCGCCTCCGCCGGGGAGCAGGCCGCCGCGCTCCACGAGCAGGGACGGCGCAGCGAGACGGCCGTCGACCGCCTCCGCCTGGGCCCCGGCCACACCGTCGCCGACTCCGGGGACTACCCCGCCGACGTCGCCGCCCGCCTCCGTGCCTTCGTCGCCTCCGCCGAAGCCCTCGCCGGCGCGCGCACGGACATCGGCGCCCGCCGGGCCACCCCCGACGCGGCCTACGACACGTACACCGCGGTCATCGACTCCGCCCTCGCCGTCGACGGCGCCCTCGCCGGGATGAAGGACTCCGGCACCGGGGCCGCGGGCCGCGTGCTCCTGGAGTTCACCCGGGCCGGCGAATTCCTCGCCCGCGAGGACGCCCTGCTCTCCACCCCCGGCCCGCGCACCGCCGAAACGGTCCGCCGCCTCACCGGCACCGTGGAGACCCGCCGCGTCCTCACCCAGGTCGCGGCCCGCGACCTCCCCGCCCCACAGGCCGCGGCCTGGCGCGCCGTACTCACCGGCCAGGACCACGCCGACCTCACTGCGGCCGAGGACCGGGTCCTCGCCGCCGGCACCGGCCGCGAGGCCGACGGCGCACCGGCCGGCTGGGAACGTGCGCACGACGCCGTCGCCGGAGCCATGCGCGACATCGGGACCGCCGCCCGCGCGGAGGCAGCCCACCGGGCCGACCCCCTCGCCGAAGGACTGATCGGTCCGGCCGGGGCCGCCGTGCTCCTCGGTCTCGCCGCGGTCGCCGCCTCCCTGGTCATCTCCGTCCGGATCGGCCGCTCCCTGGTCGTCGAGCTCGTCTCCCTCCGCAACGGTGCCCTGGAGATCGCCCACCGCAAACTCCCGCACGCCATGGAACGCCTCCGCGCCGGCCAGGACGTCGACGTCGACGCCGAAGCCCCGCCCGTCGACCCCGCCGACGACGAGATCGCCCAGGTCGGCGCCGCCCTCGACACCGTCCACCGGGCCGCGCTCAGCGCCGCCGTGGAACGCGCCGAACTCGCCAGCGGCATCTCCGGGGTCTTCGTCAACCTGGCCCGCCGCAGCCAGGTCCTGGTACACCGCCAGCTCGCCCTTCTCGACTCCATGGAACGCCGCGCCGACGACCCGAACGAGCTCGGCGACCTCTTCCGGCTGGACCACCTCACCACCCGCATGCGCCGCCACGCCGAGAGCCTGATCATCCTGTCCGGCGCCGCCCCCGGACGTGCCTGGCGGATGCCCGTGCCCCTCACCAACGTGGTCCGCGCCGCCGTCTCCGAGATCGAGGACTACCCCCGGGTCGAGGTCGGCGGACTCGCCGAGGCCTCCGTCATCGGCGGCGCGGTCGCCGACCTCACCCACCTCCTCGCGGAACTCATCGAGAACGCCGCCCAGTTCTCGCCGCCCCACACCAAGGTCCGGGTCAGCGGCGAACCCGTCGGCACCGGCTACGTCCTCGAAGTCGAGGACCGCGGCCTCGGGATGGGCCGCGGCACCCTCGCCGAGGCCAACCGGCGCATCGAACAGTCCGAGGCGCTCGACCTGTTCGACAGCGACCGGCTCGGCCTGTTCGTGGTCAGCAGGCTCTCCGCCCGTCACGGGATCAGGGTCCAGCTCCGCACCTCCCCGTACGGAGGCACCACCGCGGTGGTCCTGCTCCCCAACGCGCTGCTCCAGGACGCGATCGCGCCGGCACCCGAGGCCGACGGCGCAGCGCCCGACCCGGGCCACGCCGACCCGGGCCACGCCGACCCGGGCCACGCCGGACCCGGTCCGGCACCGGCGCCGCGCCCGGCACCGCTGACCGTGCCGCCGGCCGCCTCCTCCCCGCGCGGGCCCGCTGCGCGCGACGTGACGCCGCCGCACGGCCGGGCCGCCGACCGGGAGCCCGCGCAAGCCGACCCGTACGCCAGGCACGTCCACACCCGGCCCGCGCCCACCCGCCCCGGGGACGCCCCGGCGGGGCCGAAGCCCACGCCGGTGGCGACCCTGCGCCTCCGCGGCCAGAACCCGTCACCCGCGCCCGCGCCCACGACCGCGCCCGTACCCGTACCCGCGCCCGGTACCGGCACGCGCGGCACCCCTCGCACCACCCCCGGCCCCCGGCCCGCCGCCGACGGCCGGTCCGTCCTGGCCGAGGTCACCGAACTGCCCCGCCGGGTCCGCCAGGCCAGCCTGGTCCCCCAGCTCCGCGAGGCCCCGGCCGCACCCGCCCCGGTCACCCCGCGCAGCCCGCAGGACCCGCCCGGCCGCAGCCCAGAGGAGGCCCGCGACCGGATGACCGCCTACCGGGCCGGCTGGGTCCGCGGCGCCGAGGACGCCGCACAGAGCAGAGGAGAGCAGTGATGATCGAACACCGCAGGACCGACCTCGACGGAGCCCGCCGCGGCGGTGAACTGGACTGGCTGCTGGACGACCTGGTGCTGCGCGTGCGCGAGGTCCGGCACGCCGTCGTCCTGTCCAACGACGGCCTGGCCGTGGGCTCCTCCAGCGCCCTCAGCCGCGAGGACGCCGAACACCTGGCCGCCGTGGCCTCCGGGTTCCACAGCCTCGCCAAGGGAGCGGGCCGGCACTTCCACGCCGGGGGCGTGCGCCAGACCATGGTGGAGATGGACGAGGGCTTCCTCTTCGTCGCGGCCGCGGGCGACGGCTCCTGCCTGGCCGTCCTCAGCTCCGCCGACGCCGACATCGGCCTCATCGCCTACGAGATGGCACGCCTGGTCAAGCGGGTCGGCGAACACCTCTACACCCCGCCGCGGTTCGCCGCCCACCCGCCGGCCGCGGGCTGAGGGCGGCACGGGACATGAACGGCCAGTGGTACGACGCCGACGCGGGCCCGCTCGTCCGTCCGTACGCCATGACCGGCGGGCGCACCAAGCCCGGGCCGCACGGCGTCCGCTTCGACCTCATCGCGCTGGTCGTGGTCGATCCGGACGGCGGTGGCGACGACACCGCCGAGGCCCTGCTCGGCCCCGAACACCGGGCGCTGCTCGGCCTGTGCCGGGCGGAGACCCAGTCGGTCGCCGAACTCGCCGCCGAGGCGGACCTGCCCGTCGGCGTCGTCCGGGTGCTGCTCGGCGACCTGCTGGAAGGGGGCCACGTCAGGGTCAGCCGGCCCGTGCCGCCGGCCCAGCTGCCGGACGAGCGGATTCTGCGGGAAGTCATCGAGGGATTGCGAGCGCTGTGATGGGACTGGACGGGCACGTGGGGCCGGAAGCGGACACCGAACTGGCGGCGCTCGCACTGAAGATCCTCGTCGCCGGCGGCTTCGGGGTCGGCAAGACCACCATGGTCGGGGCGGTCAGCGAGATCCGCCCGCTGCGCACCGAGGAACTCCTCAGCGAAGCGGGCGAGACGGTCGACGACACGGGCGGGGTGGACCAGAAGACGACCACGACGGTGGCCATGGACTTCGGCCGGATCACCATCCGCGCCGGACTGTCCCTGTACCTCTTCGGCACGCCCGGCCAGGACCGCTTCTGGTTCCTCTGGGACGAGCTGTCGCAGGGCGCGCTGGGAGCGGTGGTGCTCGCCGACACCCGCCGCCTGGAGGACTGCTTCCCGGCCGTCGACTACTTCGAACACCGCCGGATCCCCTTCGTGGTCGCCGTCAACTGCTTCGCCGGTGCCCGCGCGTACGGCGCGCACGACGTGTCGCGCGCCCTCGACCTGGACACGGGGACCCCGGTGGTGCTGTGCGACGCGCGGGACAGGGACTCGGGCAAGGAGGTGCTGATCCGGCTCGTCGAGTACGCCGGGCGGGTGCACACCGCCCGGCTGCTGGACGCGGTGGAACCCCAGGCCGACCCGGCCTGAGGAGGTGCCGCCGGTCGGCTGGATCGTCGCTCGCGGGGGTCCTCGCCGGGGCCGGGCCCGGGATGCCGGGATCGGCATGTGGCGGGAGCCGACCGGCATCGGCGGAAACCACCTCGCTCACCCCCCGTCACTCCCACAGTGACTCCAGGTCGGGTCGTGGCGGGACCCGTCGCGTGACCGCGTAGTCGATCAGCGCGAACAACGATGCGCGTGGCGGGCCTTCCGGCAGTGCCGTGAGCGCGACCGCCGCCCGGACAGCCTGCTCGCGTGCCAGAGCACGGCTGAGGTCGAGCGCTCCGCTCTCGCGGACGAGCGCCACCGCTTCGTCGACCTGGTCCGCCGTCGAGCACCCGTCGCGCACGAGGCTCGTCAGTCTTCCTTGCGTACGCCGCATCGCGACCAGTACGGGATGTGCCAGCGTGCCGTCGCGCAGCACGGCGCCCGCGGTGTCGTCGCCCCGGCCGCCGGCCCCGGTGAGCGCACGGATGTCCTCGGTCAGCCGGAACGCGACGCCGAGGGCACGCCCGTAGCGCGCGAGTGCTCCGGCGTGCTCCGGGTCGACTCCCGCCACCATGGCGCCGAGCCGGCAGGGCAATTCGAACGACGATGCGGTCTGCGACTCGACCAGCGACAGGTGCTCGTCCTCCGTCACCCCCGGATCGAACGCGTGCTGCCGCTCGCGGATCCGTCCGGTGCACACCTTCGTGACGGCCTGGGAGAGGACCGCGAGAGCCTCGGGGCCGCCGTCGGTGGCGAACTGCAAGGACTTTGACATCAGCAGGTCGCTGACCAGGATGGCGAACCTGTTGCCCCAGCTGGAGCGTGGTGTGGGTGTGTTCTCCACGCCGAGTTGCGCGAGGGCGGCCAACGCGCTCAGCTCGATCGCGGCGCCCAGCTTGATCCGGCAGCGTGTGCCGGGGTCACCGAAGTGGGATGCCAGCAGGAGCAACAGCGCCGGCCGGAACGAGACTCCGGGATCGCCCCATCCCGACGTGGCGACGCGGGCCAGGAAGGGCCACTCGTCCCGGACGGAACTCGTCATGAGCTCACCGACGCCGAGGAGATCGGCGCGTACGTCGATCCCCGGGGCCATCAGGGACGCCACGTCGTCGATCGTGCGGTGCGCCCGGAGTTCGCCGGTGCCCTCGGGCAGGAGAACCGCCCGGCGGCAAAGGGCGAACGGCGCGCGCTCGCTGTCGAAGGTGCTCTCCAGGACCCGCCAGACGAATTGATACCGCTGTGCCGACCGGCGGCCCGCTCCCAGCCACCCCGAGTACGAATGCTCCAGCAGCATCGCGTGGTCCAGCAGATCCGGACGCAGGGGATCGCTGGTCAGCCCGCGGTCGATCACCTCGGCCGCGGTCCTTCCGGACTCGAGTGCGTAGCTGACGCCCTCCCCGGTGAACGGGTTCACCAGCCCCGCCGCGTCGCCGACGAGCAGGATGCCGTCGGCCACGCAACGGTCGGGGGAGAAGTCGAGGGGGAACGGTGCCGTCGCCCACTCCCCCCGCGGCGGACCGCCGAACCCCTTCACGCGTGTGCTCAGCCGGGCGAGGAAGTGCTGCAGTACCTGCTGCGCGCTGCCTTCGTATCCGGGACGGAACAGCGCGACGCCGACGTTCGATCCCGATGCGCTCGTCGGGTTGATCCAGCCGAACGACGGCAAGAGGTCCCGGCCCGCGATGTCGTCCAGGGGCAGGAAGGCCTCCTGGAGGTCCCGCGGCCCGTCGAGACCGGTCAGGTAGCCGCGGACACCGATGCCGAGGTCGCCCTCCGGAAGCAGACCGACAGCGCGCGCCAGCGGGGACCGTGCACCATCGGCTGCGACGACCGCAGCCGCCCGGACGTCGACGGTGCGCCCGTCACGGCGCACCCGTACGCCGAGGACCCGTCCGCCCTCGATGATCGGGGCCGTGACAGCGGCGCCCTCCCACAGCTCGGCGCCGACCGCCACGGCGCGGCGGGCCACGGCCTGGTCGAGCACGACACGCGGCACCACGAGGCCGTGACTCTCCGTGCCGGGGTAGGCGTCGTAGACGAAGTCGCGCCGACCACGGCCGCGCATGTGGACCCGCGCGCCCCGCATCCGTTCCGCATGGGGCAGCGAGTCGAGGACGCCCATCGCGGCGAGGATTCGGACGGCCCGCTGGGTCAGCGCATCGCCGCACACTTTGTCCCGCGGGAAGCGCTGCGCCTCGAGCAGCAGGACTCGGCGGCCCCGGACCGCGAGATGGTAGGCGGCGGCGCAGCCTGCGGGACCCGCACCGACCACCACGGCGTCGTAGAGATGTCGCACGGTCACCGGACTCGGCTCGCGATACGTCGGGGCATGTCAGCGAGGGCGTCGCGGCCGGGGAACTCCGGGAGCCCGGCGAGCGCGGCGGCAGCGAGGCCGGTGTGCGTACGCACGAGTTCGCGCGTCAGGTCCACGGTGCCGCTGAGACGCACCAGCCCCGCCGCTTCGGCTGCCTCCCGCTCGGTGAGGTCCTCGTGGCGCAGCAGTGCCGCCAGCCGCCCCCGAGGGTTCTGACGCAGTGCGAGGAGGACCGAGTACGAGAACACGCCGGCACGGAGATCGGTACCCGTCGGCTTGCCCAGACTGGCCGGGTCGCCGACGAGGTCGAGCAGGTCGTCGGTGAGCTGGAACGCGATCCCCAAGTGCTGGCCGAAGCGGAAGAGAGCGTCTGAATGGTGGGGATCGCACGCGGCCAGTAGCGCGCCCAGCCGGCAGGGCAATCCGAACAGCGTGGCCGTCTTCATGCGGATGATCTCGAGGTGCTCGTCGGCGGTCAACTCCGTGTCGTACGCGTGTTCGGTCTCGCGGAGTTGGCCACTGCACAACGTGAACGCCGCTTCCGTCACCGCCGACACCGCCTCGTGCGGCAGGTGGGCCAGCTCGGCCATCGCGCACGCGAGCACGTGCGTACCCGTCGTGGCGGCATGGGTGTTGCCCCACCGGGAGTTCGCGGTGGGCGCTCCGCGTCTCGTCGCCGCACCGTCCATCACGTCGTCGTGCAGCAGTGACCCGACGTGGATGAGTTCGATGACGGCGGCGGCATGGACGAGCAGTACTTCCTCGGCCTTGCCGAGGCTCGCGGCGAGGAACAGCAACTGTGGGCGCAGCCGCTTGCCGCCGTGGCGGATCAGTCCACCGGCGATCCGGCCCAGAGCGGCGTCCTGCACGGTCACCGCCTCGTGCAGGGCACCGTCGAGCCGCGTGGCCCACCCGTTGTCGAGGGGTGGCAACGAGATCTCAGAGGAATTCATCGCACAGCTCGTCGAGCTGCGTGCGCAGCTTCGCCGATGCGAAGGCGAGTTCGGCGAACCGGACGAAGAAGCCGTAGCCGTTGTGCAGGTCGCCGGCCGGAGCCCGGACGATGACGTCTCCCCGGAAGTACGCCTGAAGCGGCGTGAGGCGGCCGGCCGCGATCAGCTGGGCGGCTTCCCGGTACACCGCGCCGTGCATCATTTCCCCCGATCCCAGCCCGGGTTCGATGACGACGTCTCCACCACCGACGCGGACGTTGATCCGGCCGAAGCCGAGCACGGCCACGTTGGCCCGACGGCCGTCGAACTCGCCCACCATCTCCTGGAACTCGACCGGGTTTTCGGTTTTGAAGTCCCTGACCCCGCTCCGCACCGCGCCCGCGAGTGTTCTGTCGTTGTCGGTGACGCTTGCGGCTCGGGGCGCGAAATCGTCGGGCATGGGACGTCTCTCCTCATCGGCGGTTTCCGACCGGTGGTGTGGTGTGCCGTCACGACGGCGCCGGCGTGGCGTTGACCGCCGCGAGTGCGTCGACCCTGCCGTACCAGACGAGCGGGATCGGTCCCGGTGTGGTCGTGACGATGAGCCTCTTGACCGTGGCGGGGGTGATGCCGGGGTTCTTGTCCAGCATGAGCGCGGCCACACCTGCCACGTGGGGCGTCGCCATGCTGGTGCCGGATTTGTTGATGAAGCCCGGCGCGACGACGTCTTGCGGCCTTCCCGTGCCCGGTGCCCGCGCCGAGGCGATGAAGACACCCGGGGCTGCGACGTCCGGCTTGAGCCTGCCGTCCGGGGTCGAGCCGTGGCTGGTGAAGTCCGCGATGTCGTCCTCGTCGTCGGTGGCCCCGACGGTGATGACGTTGCGTGCGTTACCGGGGCACCGGATCTTGGTCGTGAAGTCCCCCCAGAAGTCGACGCCTTCGTTCCCGGAGGCGACGACCACCACCACGCCGAGGTTCACGAGGTTGTCGGCGGCGGTGCACAGCACACAGTTGCCGGAGGGGCAGACCCACGCGCCGTCGCGGTGGGAGAAGCCCCAACTGTTGCTCGCGACGTCGACGCCGGAGGTTGCCGCGGCGGTCAGCGCCGCGGTCGCGCCCGCCGGAGTGGCGTTGCCCGTGCCGGTCATGAACCGGATGTCGACGATGTCGGCGCCGGGCGCGACACCCCGGAACGTCGTGTTCCGGCTCGCGATGATTCCCGCGCAATGAGTGCCGTGGCCCTGGTCATCGCGGTTCACCGCCGTACCGGTGATGTCCTGTTGCGGGCCGACCGCGCCCGCGAGCGCGGGGTGTGCGGCGTCCACGCCCGTATCGATGACGGCTACGGTGATGCCCGCCCCCGTGGTGCCGGTGGGCAGGGCATCCGCCCGGATGAGCGGCCGACTGACGTCGAGGCACTGCACATGGCGCTGCTTGTTGCTGGTCACACTGACGACGTCGGCTCGCGACGCTACCGCCAGCACCTCGGACGAAGTGAGCGTGGCGCGCACGCTGTGGGTCAGCCAGAACTCCTCCTGGACCTCGATGCCCCGCCGTTCGAGGTCCGCGTTGATGGCCTGCAGGAAGGTGGCGGCCTCGGCTTGCCGCGTTTGGATCGTCCGGGCCCGTTCGGCTTTCGGAACGGCACCTCGACGTGTGGCATTCCGGCCCGACACCATGTTGATCAGGACTTCGTGCACCGGCTCATCGGTCGGTCCCGGCGCACCGGTCCAGTTGGCGAGCTTGCGCGCCTCGCGCTCGACGAGAATCGTGTCGACGACCCACGGATCGACCTTCTGCACCGCTGCCGGGTTCTCCGCCGTCAGTTCCGCGAGCTGCTGTCGGCGTCTCGTCTGTACGTACCAGTCGAACTGTGCACGGCTGCCGTCGGCGGCGGACAGGGCATCCCTTCCAGGGGGCGGCGAGGGCATCCTGGCTCCTCTCAGTGCTCTTTCGTGATCAAGGCCTGCCTCGGCGAATCCAGCAGTACCTGCCTGACCTCCGGACGACCCGCGACCGCGACCAACGACGTTAGCGATACGCGGGCCGCAATCGTGTGATTGAGCCAGAACTCGCGGATGTCGCGCCCGCCCGCCGCAACGAGGGCGCCGACCACCGGCTCGGCTTGGCGCCCGAATGCCCGACGCGTGGCGTCGACGGCCCCGCCACGCATCACCGATCCCGGCGGGAGATCAGCGTCCGGAGCGAGGACGATGAGTACGGCGACTTCGGCAGGCCGAGCGGCGAGGATCTGCTGTTGCAACGCGACGTCGAACTTCTCCCAGGCAGCCGGCGGGATCCGTTCCGACATCGAACTCCCGTCCGCCTCGGCAGGCCGCCGGTGTCTGCGGCGCGGTTGCCTCTACGAGGGCAGCTTAGGCGCCGCGGTGGCGATCACAGAGGAGGCGAGCCGGGCCCGGGGCCGGGAATTCCACCGGCGCCTCCCGCCCTGGTTGCCCTCGGTCAGCGGATCCGTGCTGCCGCCCGTCGTGCACGGTCGTCACAGCAGGTCAGCCATCGGACTGCGAGTCCCAGCCGGCCACGCCCGCCTCGGCGATCACCTTCTCGATGCGCACCCGCACGAGCAGCTCGCCGGGTACGGCGTTGCGCCGGCCGAACGCCGCCGCGCGCTCCTCGCCCATGTAGCGGCCGCCGATCCGGGTCGCCCAGTGGAGCATGGCCTCGGCGCCGTCCGCGTACTCGGAGGTCTCGGCCCGGCCCTGGAGGACCACGTACGCGTAGGGCGGCCGGTCGTCGTCCACGCACAGGCAGACCCGGCCGTCCCGCACCAGGTTGCGCCCTTTGACGGTGTCCTTGCCGGTGGTGAACACGAAGGAGTCGCCGTCCAGGAGGAACCAGACCGGCGCGGTGTGCGGGCTGCCGTCGGAACGGACCGTCGCGAGTTTGCCGGTACGCGTGGAATGCGAGACGAAGGCCCGCCATTCCTCTTCAGTCATCTTGCTCGCCATGGGTACATCCTCCTTGCCGGAAAGGCGCTGGTGGGGAAGGCTGGCGGGACCACAGACGCGCGGCGGGATCCGCCGCGTGCACGGGGAGGGGCGAGAATGGCACTGGACAAGCAGCTGGACTGGCTGCTGGACGATCTGACCCGCAGGGTCCAGCAGGTCCGGCACGCGGTGGTGCTGTCCAACGACGGGCTGGTCACGGGCGCGAGCGCCGGCCTGGCCCGGGAGGATGCGGAGCACCTCGCGGCGGTCTCGGCCGGTCTGCAGAGCCTGGCCAAGGGTTCCGGCCGGCACTTCCGCGCCGGCGAGGTCCGGCAGACGATGGTCGAGTACGACGAGGGCGTGCTGTTCGTCATGGGGGCCGGCGCGGGCAGCTGCCTGTGCGTGCTGAGCGCCGCCGAGGCGGACATCGGGCAGGTGGCGTACGAGATGACCCTGCTGGTCAACCGGGTCGGCGAACACCTGGGCGTGGCGGAACGCCGTACCACCGGCGGGTGACCGGGCGGGTCCGGCCGCCCGGCCCGCACCCGGCCCGGCCGGCTGCGGGGGACGGGCCGGCGGCGCGCTCAGGACGGTGAACCGCGGCGGACCTCCGCCACCACCAGGGCCCCGCCGCCGGGGAAGGTGAGCCGGTCCAGGGACGCCCGCCACGGCCAGTCCTCGGCCCGGTGGAAGCACACGTCGCTCGGTACGGGCGCGATGCGCAGGTCCACCGCGTGCGTGCCGGGCGGCAGTTGCGCCGCGGCCGCCAGCAGCGGGTCGTCGGCGCCGGCCCACTCCTCGACGGGCACCGGGCGCGGCCACGCCTCGCCGGTGTTGGGGAACAGCCAGCCACCGCCGATCCGGCGCTCGTCGCCCGCGCGTTCGCGGTCGGCCGCCGCGCGCGCCAGACGCGCGTAGGTGAGCAGCAGGTCCTCCAGGCACTCGCCGATGAAGGTCAGGTCCGGGTACTCCCGCAGGGTGTCGGGCACCGCCATCACCGACACGGCGCAGCCCCAGGAGCCGTCGTCAGGGTCGACACGGATCTGGGCGAGCGCCCAGTAGGGGCCGTATTCGACCCGGGCCAGCGGCCAGTACGTGCCGTCGCCGCCCAGCATCCGGTGGACGTCGGGGTCGACCTCCAGCTCCGGTGCGCCGGGGCGCAGGTGCAGCTCGGGCAGACCGCGGACGGCGACCGAGCCGATCTCGCGGAACACGGCCCGTACGGCGGCCGGGACGGGCACCGGCCAGCCGTCCATCTCGGCGTCGGTGGAGCCGGGGCCGAGCCGTACGTCCTCGGGCGATTCGGCGGCCAGCGCGCGGAGTTCGGCCACCGCCCGGTCCGCGGCGTCGGCGGGCAGGGTGTGCCGGCGTACGGGTCGGCCCAGGAAGTCGCCGCTGACCTCGCTGCGCAGCAGCAGAGCCCGGCCGCCGCCGACCATGCTGGTGTGGACCTCGCTGGAGCCGGTGTCGGCCGTGTTGAACTCCGTGGAGTGGTACGGCTCCCAGAGCACCCGGCAGGGGTAGCCGGGCAGGTCGCGCAGGTCGGCCACGTCGGTCAGGGAATCACCGCGCCCGACCAGTTCCGCCAGGACCGGATCCGGTCCCTCGGCGGCCTCGACGCTCGGCACGGCACGGACTACGGCACGCGCGGCGGCACTCACGCCGTCGCCGTCGCCGTCGCCGTCGCCGTCGCCGTTGCCGTCACCGTGGCCGTCGCCGTAGCGGATGCCGGCCGCCGGGTCGCCGTCGGCGGCGAGGCCCAGCAGCCAGTGGGTGAAGGTGGGGGCGAGGACCGTGACCTGTCCGTCCTCGCTGGTGCCCGCGGCCACCACGGGCCCCCAGTCCTGGCGTCCGCTACCGTCGACGCCCACGAGCAACGGTGCCTCCGCCTCCTCCAGGTACCCGAGTTCCCAGGTGCCGTGGCGGAACAGGCTGATCCGGTAGGTGCGGCGCGGCCCGAACTCGTAGCGGACGTCGTCGGCTTCGACGCCGCCGACCTCCAGCAGGATCCGGCGGACCACCTCGGGCAGGTCCACCTGCCAGCCGTCCAGCTGCTCGGCCGTGAAGCCGTCCAGCGGCTTCACCCGGTCGCTGTTCCGCAGCGCCCGTACGACCTCGTCCGCCAGCTCCCGCGCCCCTGTCCCGCTGCTCACCGTCGTCCCGCTCCCGTCCGTGCCCGCGCTGTTGCGGGGCCGAGCCTACGGGATCAGATCTTGGTGACGGGTGGCGGCGGTTGCGACGGGCCGTCGGGCCGGGGCCGTCGGTCGCCGGAGGCGAGGAGTTCGGCAAACCGGGCCGGGTCGACGTTGCCGCCGCTGACCAGGACGCCGACGCGGCCGCCCCGCCACGCTCCGGCGTGGGTGAGCAGGGCGGCGAGTCCCAGGCAACCGGTGGGCTCGACCACCAGTTTCAGGTGCGCCGCGAAGAGCCCCATGGCCTCGACGAGTTCGGCGTCGGTGGCGGTGACGACCGCGGGGGCGGCCGCCCGCAGCACGCGGAAGTTGTGCTCGCCGATGTGCGTGACCTGCGCGCCGTCCGCGATGGTGCGGGGCGGGTCGATGCGGACGATGCGTCCCTCGGCCAGGGAGCGGCGGCCGTGGTCACCGGCTTCGGGCTCCACTCCGTGGAGGCGGCAGTCCGGGGCGAGCGCGCCCGCGGCGAGGGCGGAGCCGGCGAGGAGACCGCCGCCGCCGAAGGGGACGAACAGTGCGTCGAGTGCGCCCGCCTCCTCGAACAGCTCCTTCGCCGCGGTGCCCTGGCCGGCGATGACGTCCGGGTGGTCGTAGGGCGGGACCAGGGTCATGCCGTGGCGCTCGACCAGGGTCCGGCCGATCTCCTCACGGTCCTCCGCGTAGCGGTCGTAGGCGACCACCCGGCCGCCGTACCCCTTGGTGGCGGCCACCTTGACGGCGGGGGCGTCGTGCGGCATGACGATGGTCGCGGGGATGTCCAGGAGGCGGGCGGCGAGGGAGACGGCCTGGGCGTGGTTGCCGGAGGAGTAGGCGACCACGCCGGCGCGGCGCTGTTCGGGGGTGAACCGGGAGAGCGCGTGGTAGGCGCCGCGGAACTTGAAGGCGCCCGTGCGCTGGAGGTTCTCGCACTTGAACAGGACTTCCAGGCCGAGTCGGGCGTTGACGAGCCGGGACCGGAACACGGGGGTGCGGTGGGCCTGGCCGGTGATGCGGGCGGCCGCGGCGGAGACGTCCTCGTACGTGGGGAGGTCTGATGTCATGCGTCTTACGTTAGACGCTACTGACGGTTTTCCACAGGGCTCGCACAGGGTGGCCCACTGGCCCTAACTTCATCACGGAGAGTGATCGAGTGAGGGAGAAGGGGAATCCGATGACGGAGACGATGGTGGGCGGAGTCCGGGCGGCCGGAGAGCTCGGCCTGAAGCGCGGCGAGTTCGCCCGTGCGGTGCAACTGGGGATCGTCAGGCCGGCGACGGCCACGACCGGGACGGCCGCGACGGCCGGGACGAGCAGGACGGCCGGGACGAGCAGGACGGCGGGCGTGGCGGCGACCGCGACGGCCGGTTCGCGGGCCGGCGCGGGCGCCCGGTACCGCCGCGCCGACCTCGACCGGATCCGGGCGGCGGAGGGGTTCCCGGACGCCTTGCGCAGCCGGGTGGAGACGGTGGGCCCGGCCGCGGCGGCGGAGCTGCTGGGAGTCAGCCCCAGCCGGTTCACCCGGCTCGCGCGCTGTGGCCACCTCACCCCCGTGGGCTACCGGATCAACCGCTACCGGGCGGTGGTCTGGCTCTACCTGGCCCAGGACTTACGGGAACTGGCCGAGCGCAAGCCGGAACTGCTGCGGGGCGGAGCACCCGAGGCGGATCGGGAGCGGATCGCAGGGCGGGAGGACCTGCGTGCGCGCCGCTGGCGCGGCCGGCACGTGGGCCTGCTGCTGAGACGAGCCGCGGACCCATGGGAGCGGGCCGCCGTGCTCGCCTCCGTACTGCCTGCGGAACAGCTGGCCGAGGCCGTGCCCGATCCGGCGGAGCGAGCGCGACTCGACCGGCTGGCCCCGCCGCCGCCGTACGGGCATCCGCAGGCGCCCGCCGCGGCGGCCGTAGCCGGCCTGCTGCTGCGGGCCGAGCAGCCCGAGGAGGTGCTCTGGTACCGGACCGGCCTGGAGTTCGCCCTCACCGGGGCGCGGGTTCAGTCGAAGACGACGGGAGTGAGGGGGCCGACGTAGACCCAGGCACCGTCCTCCCGGGAGAAGGTGCTGTGCTCGTGCAGCGAACCGGTGTGCCGGCCCTCCCGGTAGTGGGCGCGGAACTCCACCGAGCCCTCCGTCTCGAACATCCCGCCGCGCTCGGTCCCCAGGATCTCCAGCCGCTCCCAGCGCTGCCCGGGGTCCAGGTCCAGCCGCCCGGGACGGGTCGAGGAGTGCCACGAACGCAGCAGGTAGGCGGTGTCCCCGACGGCGAAGGCGCTGAACCGGGAGCGCATCAGCAGCTCGGCGGTGGGTGCGCTCTGCGCGCCGGAGTGGAAGCGCCCGCAGCAGTCCGCGTAGGCGGCGGGCAGCCCGCACGGGCAGGGCAGGGGAGTGGACACGGAAGCGGTCAGCCCTTCGGGGAGGAGTAGGGACGGAACAGGCCCTCCTGCACCACGGAGACCAGCAGACGGCCCTCGAGGTCGTAGATGCGGCCGCGGGCCAGACCGCGCCCGCCGTGGGCGATGGGCGACTCCTGGTCGTACAGGAACCACTCGTCGGCCCGGAACGGCCGGTGGAACCACATGGCGTGGTCGAGGCTGGCCATGTCGAACCCCCGCACCCCCCACAGCGGCTCCACGGGGATGCGCACGGCATCGAGGAGGGTCATGTCACTGGCGTAGGTGAGGGCACAGGTGTGCACGAGCGGGTCGTCGCCCAGCGGGCCGACGGCGCGCATCCACACCGCGCTGCGCGGATCGGCGTCCTTGATCTGCTCGGGGGTCCAGCGCAGCCGGTCCGTGTAACGGATGTCGAACGGCTGGCGGCGGGCCATCCGCTCCAGCGCC
Organism: Streptomyces sp. NPDC012888; assembly: GCF_042900645.1. Classification (NCBI taxonomy): domain Bacteria; kingdom Bacillati; phylum Actinomycetota; class Actinomycetes; order Kitasatosporales; family Streptomycetaceae; genus Streptomyces; species Streptomyces sp. NPDC012888. Next base: position 340,815 of record NZ_JBIBBM010000005.1, read on the forward strand.
TCCGGCAGCGCGCCCAGGTGTTCGCGGATCTCGTCCGCGACCTTCGGCAGCGTGTCCGGGTGGGGGAAGTCCAGGCGAGGAGGCAGCTGGTGCTCGATGCTGCCGTCCTCCGGCTGATGGAAGGAGGCGGTGAGATTGAAGATCGTACGGCCCTGCTGGACCGCGGTGACCCGCCGGGTGGTGAAGGAACGCCCGTCGCGGACCCGCTCCACCTGGTACACGATCGGCACCCCGGGGATGCCGGGGCGCAGGAAGTACGCGTGCAGTGAGTGCACCGGCCGGTCGCCCTCGGTGGTGCGGCCGGCCGCCACCAGGGCCTGGCCGGCCACCTGGCCGCCGAACACCCGCTGGAGGGACTCCTGCGGGCTGAGGCCTCGGAAGATGTTGACCTCGATCTGCTCCAGGTCGAGCAGATCGACGAGTCTCTCGGCGGGGTTCGTCATCGGGGGACCTCCACGGCTGTCGGTTGCGGCAGTGGTGCTCGGACGGTCAGAGCTGGCCGACCGAGGTGACCCGGACCACGGCCCGGCCCTCCTCGTCGGAGGCGGCGAGGTCGACCTCGGCGCTGATGCCCCAGTCATGGTCGCCCTCGGGGTCGGCGAAGGTCTGCCGGACGCGCCACAGGCCGTGCGCCGGGTCCTCCTCGATCATCAGCATCTTCGGGCCACGGGCGTCCGGCCCGGTGCCCAGGTCCTCGTACTCGTCCCAGTACGCGTCCATCGCCTCGCCCCAGGCGTCGGCGTCCCAGCCGGACTCGCCGTCCATCTCGCCCAGCTCCTCGACGTCGTCGAGGGCGGCCAGCTCCACGCGGCGGAACATCGCGTTGCGGACCAGGACCCGGAAGGCGCGGGCGTTCGCCGTGACCGGCTTGACCTGGTCGGCCTTCTCCTGGGCCTCTTCGGCCGTCTCCACCTCCGGGTTGGCCAGCTGCTCCCACTCGTCGAGCAGGCTGGAGTCCACCTGCCGGACCATCTCGCCCAGCCACTCGATCAGGTCGACGAGGTCCTCGGACTTCAGGTCGTCCGGGATGGTGTGGTCCAGCGCCTTGTACGCGCTCGCCAGGTAGCGCAGGACGATGCCCTCGGTGCGGGCCAGCTCGTAGAAGGAGGTGAACTCGGTGAAGGACAGCGCCCGCTCGTACATGTCACGGATGATCGACTTCGGGGACACCGGGTGGTCGCCCACCCACGGGTGGCTCTTGCGGTACACGCCGTAGGCGTGCAGCAGGAGCTCCTCCAGCGGCTTGGGGTAGGTGACGTCCTGGAGCCGCTCCATCCGCTCCTCGTACTCGACCCCGTCGGCCTTCATCGCGCTCACGGCCTCGCCGCGCGCCTTGTTCTGCTGCGCCGCCAGGATCTGCCGCGGGTCGTCCAGCGTGGACTCCACCACCGACACCATGTCCAGGGCGTAGGAGGGGGAGTCCTTGTCCAGCAGGTCGAAGCAGGCCAGCGCGAAGGTCGACAGCGGCTGGTTGAGGGCGAAGTCCTGCTGGAGGTCGACGGTGAGCCGGATGGTGCGGCCCTCCGCGTCCGGGGTGTCCAGCTGCTCCACCACGCCCCCGTCCAGCAGCGAGCGGTAGATGGCGATGGCCCGCCGGATGTGCCGCAGCTGGTTCTTGCGCGGCTCGTGGTTGTCCTCCAGCAGCCGCCGCATCGCCTCGAAGGCGTTGCCGGGCCGGGCGATGACCGACAGCAGCATGATGTTGGAGACCTTGAACCGCGAGGTGAGCGGTTCGGGCTCGGAGGCGATCAGCTTCTCGAAGGTGCTGTCGGTCCACCCGACGAAGCCCTCCGGAGCCTTCTTGCGGACCACCTTGCGGCGCTTCTTCGGGTCGTCGCCCGCCTTCGCCAGGGCCTTCTCGTTCTCGATCACGTGCTCGGGCGCCTGCGCCACCACGAAGCCGGCGGTGTCGAAGCCGGCCCGGCCGGCCCGCCCCGCGATCTGGTGGAACTCGCGGGCGCGCAGGGTCCTGACCCGGTTGCCGTCGTACTTGGTGAGCGCCGTGAACAGCACCGTGCGGATCGGGACGTTCACGCCGACCCCGAGGGTGTCGGTACCGCAGATCACCTTCAGCAGGCCGGCCTGGGCGAGCTTCTCCACCAGCCGCCGGTACTTCGGCAGCATGCCGGCGTGGTGCACCCCGATGCCGTGCCGGACGTAGCGGGAGAGGTTCTTGCCGAACTTGGTGGTGAACCGGAAGTTGCCGATCAGCTCGGCGATCCGGTCCTTCTCCTCCCGCGAGCACATGTTGATGCTCATCAGCGACTGCGCCCGCTCCACCGCCTGCGCCTGGGTGAAGTGGACGATGTAGACGGGCGCCTGCCGGGTCTGCAGCAGCTCGGTCAGCGTGTCCGTGATCGGCGTGGTCACGTACTCGTACGACAGCGGCACCGGCCGGGTCGCCGAGCGGACCACCGAGGTGGGCCGGCCGGTGCGGCGGGTGAGGTCCTCCTCGAACCGCGCGACGTCGCCGAGGGTGGCCGACATCAGCACGAACTGCGCCTGGGGCAGTTCCAGCAACGGGATCTGCCACGCCCAGCCGCGGTCCGGCTCGGCGTAGAAGTGGAACTCGTCCATCACGACCTGGCCGATGTCGGCGTCCTTGCCGTCACGCAGCGCGATGGAGGCCAGCACCTCGGCGGTGCAGCAGATCACCGGCGCGTCCGCGTTCACCGACGCGTCACCGGTGAGCATGCCGACGTTCTCCGTGCCGAACAGCTTGCACAGGTCGAAGAACTTCTCCGACACCAGCGCCTTGATCGGCGCGGTGTAGAAGGTGACCTTGTCCTGGGCCAGGGCGGTGAAGTGCGCGCCCGCCGCGACCAGGCTCTTGCCCGAGCCGGTCGGGGTGGAGAGGATCACGTTCGCCCCGGAGACCACCTCGATCAGCGCCTCCTCCTGTGCCGGGTACAGGGCGATGCCCTGGGCCTCAGCCCACGAGGAGAAGGCCTCGAAGAGGGCGTCGGGGTCGGCGGTCGGCGGGAGCTGATCAATGAGGGTCACGCCCCCATCTTGCCTGGCTTCCGCCCCGATGAGGGAACCGGCCGGGCATCCAAGATCGACAAGGGTACGCTGGGCCGCCGACGATCACGACAGGACTGGGGCGGGGAACAGCATGATGGGTCCGGCGCACTCACTCTCGGGGGCAGCGGCCTGGCTGGGGGTGGGAGCGGCCGCCGCGGCCGCCGGGCACCCGATGCCCTGGCCCGTGCTGCTCGCCGGCGCCCTGATCTGCGCGGGCGCCGCCCTGGCCCCCGACCTCGACCACAAGTCGGCCACCATCTCCCGCGCCTTCGGCCCGTTCTCCCGGGGCCTGTGCGAGGTGGTCGACAAACTCTCCTACGCGGTCTACAAGGCCACCCGGACACCCCGGGACGCCCGCCGCTCCGGCGGCCACCGCACCCTCACCCACACCTGGCTGTGGGCCGTCCTGATCGGTGGCGGCGCGTCCGTCCTCGCGGCCACCGCCGACCGCTGGGGCGTGCTCGCCCTGCTCTTCGTCCACATGGTCCTGGCCGTCGAGGGGCTGCTGTGGCGGGCCGCCCGGATGTCCAGCGACATCCTGGTCTGGCTGCTGGGAGCCACCAGCGCGTGGATCCTGGCCGGAGTCCTCGACCAGCCGGGCAACGGAGCCGACTGGCTCTTCACCGGCCCCGGACAGGAGTACCTCTGGCTGGGCCTGCCGATCCTGCTGGGCGCCCTGGTCCACGACGTCGGCGACGCCCTGACCGTCTCCGGCTGCCCGATACTCTGGCCCATCCCGGTCGGCGGCAAGCGCTGGTACCCGGTCGGCCCGCCCAGGGCGCTGCGCTTCCGGGCCGGCAGCTGGGTGGAGCTCAAGGTCCTCATGCCGGTGTTCATGCTGCTCGGCGGCATCGGCGGAGCCTCCGCACTGGGATTCGTCTAGCGGCCACCTGTTCACCCCTGCCCCGGCCGGACATCATGTGTTCCGACGGGCCGTCAGCTGCGGCGGCCCCCACCATGACCGGGGGGACACATGGGGAACGGGAGACGCGTGCTCGGGGCGGCCGCGGCCGGGGCGGTGCTCGCCTCGCTGGCGCTCGCCGCGCCGGCCCACGCGGCCGGCCCAGCCGCCTGCAAGCCGGCCATCAGGGTGCTGAAGGCGCTGCCGGGGGCGGACCCGGCCGAGCCCAGCCCGTGGATCGAGGACAACCAGGTCAACGGCATCGGCCCGCTCGGGCTGGCCGTGGGCGTCTCCCACGGCAAGCCGGCCTACTGGCTGGGCACCACCGTGTTCCCGGTGCCCCTGCCGGCGGGCTACACCGGGGGCCGGGTGGAGGCCGTCAACCGGTGGGGCCTGATGGCCGGAACACTGACCGGGCCCGGCGGCTCCCGGGCGTTCGCCTACCGGCCGTGGATGCCGGCGGTCACCCTGCTGCCGGGCGGCGAGCAGGCCGCCGACGTCAACGACAAGGGCCGGATCGTCGGCCAGCGCCACCAGCCAGGGGTGGGTGCGATCGGGGTGGAGTGGTCCGGCGGGGCGGTCCGCCGGGAGCTGGCCCTGCCGCCCGGGTTCCGGCTCGAAGGGGTCACCGGCATCAACGACGCCGGCCAGATCGTCGGCCACGGGGACGGCCCCTCTCCCGACCCCGAGGACCCCTACGGCATCAGCCCGGGCCTGCTCTGGCCGGCGGAGGCAGGCTCCCTGCCCACGCAGCTCAAGCCCCTCGGCGGCAACTACGAGTCGTACCGGCCGGAGGCCGTGGACTCAGCCGGACGCGTCGTGGGGGTCTTCTGGAACTCCCGCGCCATGGTCGACCACGCCACCCGGTGGACCCCGCCCTACGAGGACGCCCACTCCGTCGCCCACCTCGCGGGCCGGACCAGCGGAAGCTTCGAGGACATCAGCCCCACCACCAACGTCTCCGTGGGCACGGCCTCCGACTCGCTCTACGAATACCCGCCGGACGAGCCACCCCCGGTCCAGGCCCAGTACTGGCCCGGCAGCGGCCCGATGAAGGCACTCCCGCGGCTCGCCCCCACCGGCTTCTCCGCGGCCTTCACCGTCACCGACAAGGACCAGGTCGGCGGGGTCGCCGTCGACGCGGGCGGGACCGAACGCCCGGTCATCTGGACCTGCGCCGCCGCGCAGGCCTACCTCCCCGCCCCCTGACCGGCCGCGGGGCCCGGGCCCCGCCGGGGCCCCCGGCCCCCCCCCCGGGGGGGGGCGGCGGGGCCGCCGGGGCCCGCCCCCCCGCGGGCCGCGCGCGCGCCGGGCCCCCCGCCCCCGGCGGGGGTGGGGGCCCCCGG
>NZ_JBIBBM010000005.1:346095-484579 GCF_042900645.1 Streptomyces sp. NPDC012888
GCCGGTTCTGGTCCAGCGCCCCCCCGGCCCCGCCCACCCCCCCCCCCCCGGGCCGGGCGGGGGCCGGGGCCCGGGGGGGGCCCCGGGCCCCCCACGGCCGCCGGCCGACGACGGCTCAGCCGTGCCAGGACCGCCAGAGCGCCGCGTACGCGCCGTCCGCCGCGACCAGTTCGTCATGGCTCCCCAGCTCGCTGATGCGGCCGTTCTCGACCACCGCGATCACGTCCGCGTCGTGCGCGGTGTGCAGCCGGTGCGCGATCGCGATGACCGTGCGGCCGTCCAGCACCCGGGCCAGCGACCGCTCCAGGTTGCGCGCGGCCCGCGGGTCCAGCAGCGAGGTCGCCTCGTCGAGCACCAGCGTGTGCGGGTCCGCCAGGACCAGCCGGGCCAGCGCGATCTGCTGGGCCTGCGCCGGGGTCAGCGCCGTACCGCCCGAACCGACCTCCGTGTCCAGGCCGTTCTCCAGAGCCCGGGCCCAGCCGTCCGCGTCCACCGCGCTGAGCGCCGCCCACAGCTCCGTGTCACCGGCGCCCGTCCGGGCCAGCCGCAGGTTGTCCCGCAGCGAGCCCACGAACACGTGGTGCTCCTGGTTGACCAGGGCCACGTGCTCGCGCACCCGCTCGGCCGTCATCTCCGACAGCCGCGCACCGCCCAGGGTGACCTCGCCGGCCCGCGGGGCGTAGACCCCCGCGAGCAGCCGCCCGAGCGTGGACTTCCCCGCACCGGACGGCCCCACCAGGGCCATCCGCGTACCCGGCGGCACCGCCATCGACACCCGGTGCAGCACGTCCACGCCCTCCCGGTAGCCGAACCGGACCTCCTGCGCCCGCACGTCCCGGCCGTCCGGCGAGACCGCCGCGTCACCGGCGTCCGGTTCGATCTCCCGCACGCCCACCAGCCGGGCCAGCGACACCTGGGCGATCTGCAGCTCGTCGTACCAGCGCAGGATGATCCCGATCGGGTCGACCATCATCTGCGCCAGCAGCGCCCCCGTGGTCAGCTGGCCCACCGTCAGCCAGCCCTGGAGCACGCACCAGCCGCCGATCAGCAGCACCGACCCGAGGATCGTCACGAAGGTGACGTTCAGCACCGGGAACAACACCGACCGGAGGAACAGCGTGTACCGCTCCCAGGCCGTCCACTCCTTGATCCGCTGCTCGGACAGGGCGATCCGGCGGTGCCCCAGCCGGTGCGCCTCGACGGTGCGGCCCGCGTCCACCGTCTCGGTGAGCGCCGCCGCGACCGCCGCGTAACCGGCGGCCTCCGAGCGGTACGCCGACGGAGCCCGCCGGAAGTACCAGCGGCAGCCGATCACCAGCACGGGCAGGGCGACCAGCGCCGCCAGCGCCAGTGGCGGAGCCGTCACCGCGAGCGCGCCGAACAGCAGGCCCGCCCACACCACGCCGACGCACAGCTGGGGCACGGCCTCCCGCATCGCGTTGGCCAGCCGGTCCACGTCGGTGGTGATCCGCGACAGCAGGTCGCCGGTCCCGGCGCGCTCCAGCACCCCCGGCGGCAGACCCACCGACCGCACCAGGAAGTCCTCGCGCAGGTCGGCCAGCATCTGCTCGCCCAGCATCGCCCCGCGCAGCCTGACCAGCCGCACGAACACCGTCTGCACCACCAGGGCCGCCGCGAACAACAGCCCCGTGCGCCACAGGTGCAGCTCCCGGGCGCCCGCGGCGAGGTCGTCCACCACCCGGCCCAGCAGCGTCGGCCCCACCATGGAGGCCACCACCGCCACGGCGTTGACGGTCACGAGCAGTACGAAGGCACGGCGGTGCCGCCGCAACAGCCCTCCCACGTACCCCCGCACCGTCGCGGACGAACCCACCGGCAGCGTGGCGGCGGTCTCCGGGGCCGCCGGGTCGTGCTCCGGCGCGGCCACCCCGATCATGCGGACTCCTCGATTTCCGTGAGTTCTTCTTCCAGGCGGGCGATCCGCTGTTCCTCGTCGGTCTCCCGGGTGACGACCGCCCGGTACCGCGGCTCGTCACGCAGCAGTTCGCGGTGCGTGCCGGTCGCCGCCACGGTGCCGTCGTGGACCAGCACCACCCGGTCGGCCCGGTCCAGCAGCAGCGGCGAGGCGGACAGCACCACCGTGGTGCGGCCGGCCCGCAGCCGGGCCAGACCGTCGGCGATCCGCGCCTCGGTGTGCGAGTCGACCGCCGAGGTCGGCTCGTCCAGGACCAGCACCCCGGGGTCCGTGACCAGCGAGCGGGCCAGCGCCAGGCGCTGCCGCTGGCCGCCCGACAGCGACCGCCCCCGCTCGGTGATGCGGGCGTCCATCGCGTCGTCCACCCCGTCCGGGGCCGACTGGAGCAGGGCCTCCAGCACGTCCCCGCACTGGGCCGCCGCCAGCGCCGCCGCGGCCGTCACGGCCCGCGAGGCCGGTACGTCCAGCAGCTCGCGCAGGGTCCCCGACAGCAGCACCGGGTCCTTGTCCTGAACGAGCACCAGCGTCCGCGCGGTCTCCAGCGGGAGCCCGTCCAGCGCCACCCCGCCCAGCAGCACCGAGGGGCCGCCCCCCGCGTCCTCCGCGGGATGGCCGCCCAACCGCTCGGCGAGCCGGCCCGCCAGGTCCGGGTCCCCGCACACCACGGCGGTGAACCGGCCGGCCGGGGCGAGCAGTCCGGTCCGCGGGTCGTACAGGTCGCCACCGGCGGCAGCGGCCTCGTCGGCGCCCTCCGGCCCGGCGCCCTCCGGCCCGGTCCCGTCCCGACCGTCCGGACCGGACCCGGTCCGGGACAGCGACAGCACCCGCGCCGCCCGCTTGGCCGAGGGACGGGAGAAGGAGTACGCCATCGCGATCTCCTCGAAGTGCCGCAGCGGGTACAGCATGGTGGCGACCGCGCTGAACACGGCGACCAGTTCGCCCACCGCGATGCGCCCGTCCAGCACCAGCGCGGCCCCGTACCAGACCACGACCACCATCAGGAGTCCCGGCAACAGCACCTGGACGGCCGAGATCAGGGCCCACATCCGGGCGCTGCGCACCGCGGCCCTGCGGACCTCCTGGGAGGCCTCCCGGTAGCGGCCCAGGAACAGTTCCTCGCCGCCGATGCCGCGCAGCACCCGCAGGCCGGCGACGGTGTCGGAGGCCAGCTCGGTGGCCTTGCCGGCCATCTCGCGCTGCACGTCGGCGCGTTTGGTGGCCCGGGGGAGCAGCGGCAGCACGGCCAGCGCCAGTACCGGCACCCCGACGGCGACGACCAGGCCTAGCGCGGGGGTGTACACCAGCAGCCCGACGCAGATCGCCAGCACCGCGAAGGCCGCGGCGAGGAACCGGGACACGGCCTCCACGAACCAGCCGATCTTCTCCACGTCACCGGTGGACACGGCCACGACCTCGCCGGCGGCCACCCGCCGGGTCAGAGCCGCGCCCAGTTCCGCGGTCTTCCGGGCGAGCAGCTGCTGCACCCGGGCGGCCGCGGTGATCCAGTTCGTGACGGCGGTGCGGTGCAGCATCGTGTCACCGAGGGCGATGGCGGTGCCGATGACCAGCAGCAGGCCGCCCACCAGCAGCAGCCCGGTGCCGTCGCGGTCCACCACGGCCTCGACGCCCAGCCCCACCGCGAACGGCAGCCCCGCGATGCCGCAGAAGTGCAGCAACCCCCAGCACAGGCTTCTGACCTGACCGGCCAGCTGGTTCCGTCCGAGCCACAGCAGGAACCTGGGGCCGGAACGCGTGTCCGGTACCCCGGGGTCCGGATACGGAAGGTCGCTGATCTGCATGACGCCCCATGACTCGGTGAGTGCTTCAAACCGTGCAAGGTTCGCCTTCCGGACCAGCCCCGGGCAACGGGTTTTCCGCGCTCACCGACCGTTTCCGGCCAGGCCTTCCGGTCGCCCCCGCGTCAGGGGCGGGTGGCGCGCTCCAGTTCCAGCAGCACCGAGCGGTAGCGGCGGCCGGTCGCCCGGTCCATGCCCACCTCGCACATCCGGTTCGCCGACAGGTGGACGTCGAACTCCCGCGCGCGTACCTCGGCCGCCTCCCGGGCGGTGGCCGAGGCGGTCAGTTCCGGGTGCAGCAGCCCCCGGTCCCCGGCGAACGCGCAGCAGCCAGCGTCGGCCGGGACGACCACCTCCTCGGCACAGGCCGAGGCGAGGGCGGCGAACCGGTCGGCCGTGCCCATCCGCAGCATCGAGCAGGTGGGGTGCAGCACCGCCGAGCCGACCGTACGGAACACCTCCAGCCGCGGCAGCAGCTCCTCGGCCGCCCACACCACCGCGTCCAGCACGGTCAGCGCGGCGTGCAACTCCCGGTTCGCGGCGGTCAGGTGGGGGACCACCTCGTGCGCCATGCCGAGCGCGCACGAGGAGGCGTCCACCACCAGCGGGATGCGGCCCCCGGCCGTCCAGCCCCAGGCGGCCTCCACGATCCGGTTGGCCATCAGCCGGTTGCCGGCCTCGTACCCCTTCGAGTGCCAGATGGTCGCGCAGCAGGTGCCGGCCGTGTCGCGCGGGATCCACACGGGTCTGCCGGCCCGCGCCGAGACGGCCACCACCGCCTCCGGCAGCGAGGGGCCCGTCCATCCGTCCGGTCCGGCGAAGACCCGGTTCACGCAGGCCGGGTAGTACACGGCCGCCGCTCCCGCACGCCGGGTGACCGGCAGCCGCCGTGCGGCCGCGCCGGGGATCTGCGGCAGCCATTCGGGCACCAGGTCCGGACGGACCGCCCTGCGCGCGGCGCGGGTCAGGGCGCGCAGCGGCCGGTCCCCGGTCAGGCCGGTGATGCGGTGCGCGGCGGCGACCGCCAGCCGGGCGGCCCGCTCCACCGGGGCGAACCCGCGGGCCGCCAGCTCCGCGGTCCGTTCCTCCAGCGGGCCGTGCCGGCGGTGCCGGAACTCCCTCATCAACGCGCCCGTGTCGATGCCGACCGGGCAGGCCAGCGCGCAGCCCGAGTCGGCCGCGCAGGTGTCGACGGCGTCGTGGCCGTAGGAGTCCAGCAGGCCTTCGAGCACCGCCGAACCCGGCTCCTGCCGCACCATCTCGCGGCGCAGCAGGATCCGCTGGCGCGGAGTGGTGGTCAGGTCCGCGCTGGGGCACACGGGTTCGCAGAAGCCGCACTCGATGCACGGGTCGGCGACCGGCTCGATCCGCGGGACGGTCTTCAGCCCGCGCAGGTGGGCCCGCGGGTCGCGGTCCAGGACCACGCGCGGCGCGAGCACCCCGCCCGGGTCGACGATCCGTTTGGTGCGCCACATCAGTTCGGTGGCGCGGGGCCCCCATTCGAGTTCCAGGAAGGGAGCGACGTTGCGGCCGGTGGCGTGCTCGGCCTTCAGGGAGCCGTCGAAGCGCTCCACGACGAGCCGGCAGAAGGCGTCCATGAAGGCGGCGTAGCGGGCGACGTCGGCGGGCCGCGCCGCATCGAACGCCAGGAGGAAGTGCAGGTTGCCGTGGGCGGCGTGGCCGGCGACCGCGGCGTCGAAACCGTGCTCGGCCTGGAGCTCCAGCAGGGCCGCGCAGGCCTCGGCGAGCCGGTCCGGGGGCACCGCGAAGTCCTCGGTGATCAGGGTGGTGCCGGCGGAGCGGGCGCCGCCGACGGCGGTGACGAACGCCTTGCGGGCCCTCCAGTACCCCGAGATGGCGGCGGGGTCCCGGGTGAAGGCGTTGGTGACGGAGGGCACCGGCGCCACGAGGTCCAGCCGGCCCAGCACCCCGGCGGCGCGCCGCTCGTACTCCGCCCGGCCGGCCTCGTCGGGGGCGCGGAACTCGACGAGCAGCGCGGTGGTGTCCCGGGGCAGGTCCGCCCAGTCCTGCGGCACCCCGGCCACGGCCACCGAGGCCCGCAGGGTGTTGCCGTCCATCAGCTCCACGGCGAGCGCCCCGGCCTCGTTGAACAGCGGCACGGCGGCGGCCGCGGCGGGCAGGCAGGGGAAGAAGAGCAGGGCTGTGCTGGGCAGGCGGTCCAGCGGCAGGGTGTCGAACACCGTCTCCGCGATGAAGCCGAGCGTGCCCTGGGACCCGACCATCAGCCCGCGCAGGATCTCCACCGGGGTCCCGCCGTCGAGGTAGGCGTCCAGCCGGTAGCCGTTGGTGTTCTTGATCCGGTGCTTGGCGCGGATCCGGGCCACCAGCTCGGGGTCGGACTCGATCTCCGCCTTGACGGCCAGCAGCGCGCGGCACAGCGCCGGTTCGGCGCGCAGGAGCTCCTCGTCGGCGAGCGGGTCGGCGGTGTCCACCACGGTGCCGCCGGGCAGCACGAACGTGAGGGAGGACAGGGTGCGGTAGGAGTTGCGGGTGGTGCCGGCCGTCATCCCCGAGGCGTTGTTGGCGACGACGCCCCCCAGGGTGCAGGCGACGGCGCTGGCCGGGTCGGGGCCGAGCACCCGGCCGTGCCGGGCGAGCGCCGCGTTGGCCCGGGCGACGGTGGTGCCCGGGCGGATCCGGGCCCGGCGGCCCCCGTCCAGGACCTCGACGCCGGCCCAGTGCCGGCGTACGTCCACGAGGATGTCCTCGCCCTGCGCCTGCCCGCCGAGGGAGGTGCCGGCCGCCCGGAAGACGACCTCCCGCCGCCTGCCGCGGGCGTAGGAGAGGACCGCCGAGACGTCGTCGAGGTCCTCGGCGACCACGACCACCTGGGGAACGAAGCGGTAGGGGGAGGCGTCGGAGGCGTACCGGACCAGGTCGGACACCCTCCACAGCACCTTGTCGGCGCCGAGCAGCGCCGTCAGTTCCGAGCGGAGCGGCCCGGGCGTGCCCGCCGCACGGTGGTCCGGGACCCGGTCGGGTGCGGGGCCGCCTGGGGAGAGGGGGCGCAGCGCTCCCGGGTCCGGCTCCAGCAGCGGCATGCGCCACACCTCGTTCCGTCAGCAGCCGGGCTCCGGGGGGACGTCCGACAGGGCACTCAGCAGACCGCCGAGCACCTCGCGCTGCTCCGGGGTCAGTGGGGCCAGGATCTCCTCCGCGGCGTCCGTGCGCGCGTTCCTCAGCCGCCTCAGCGTGGCGCGTCCCGTGTCGGTGAGCTCGATGCGGGTGACCCGCCGGTTGGCGGGGTCGGGCACCCGGCGGACGCAGTCCGCGGCCTCCAGCCCGTCCACCAGGGTGGTCACCGCCCGCGGGACCACTTCCAGACGGGCGGCGAGGTCCGCCATCCGCGGCGGCCGCTCCGGCTCGTAGTGCGCCACCACGCGCAGCAGCCGGCTCTGGGCCGGGGTGATTCCGACGGGCTCCATGTGCCGCTTCTGGATGCGGTGGAGCCGGCGGGTCAGACGGAGCAACTGCTCGGCGAGGAGGCGGTCGGTGTCGGAAGCGGTGCTCATGCCGGGAACGATATCAGGACCACGTTCATTGTGAGTATAGGTAACAATGAGCTATGCTCCACTGGACACAGTGGCCCGAACCGTCAGCCCGTGCCCTCAGCCTTCAGCCCCTACCTTCAGAGGGAGCCCATGCACCCGGAGGAACCCGACTGGACGCCCTCGAAGCGTCCCCTCGACCCCACCCGCCCCGAGCCCGCCGAGCAGCCGCGCGAGCTGCGGCGCATCGTGCGCCTCTTCCACCCCTACCGCGCCCGGCTCGCCGTGGTCGGCCTGCTGGTCTGCGCCTCCTCCCTGGTGGGAGTGGCCTCGCCCTTCCTGCTCAGGGAAATACTCGACACCGCGATCCCGCAGGGCCGGACCGGACTGCTCAGCCTGCTCGCCCTCGGCATGATCCTCATCGCCGTGGTCACCAGCGTCTTCGGCGTCCTCCAGACCCTCATCTCCACCACCGTGGGCCAGCGCGTCATGCACGACCTGCGCACCGCCGTCTACGCGCGGCTGCAGCGGATGCCGCTCGCCTTCTTCACCCGGACCAGGACCGGCGAGGTGCAGTCCCGCATCGCCAACGACATCGGCGGCATGCAGGCCACGGTCACGTCCACCGCGACCTCGCTGGTCTCCAACCTCACCGCGGTCATCGCGACCGTCGTCGCCATGCTCGCGCTGGACTGGCGGCTGACCGTGGTCTCCCTGCTCCTGCTGCCGGTCTTCGTGTGGATCAGCCGCCGGGTCGGCCGGGAACGCAAGAGGATCACCACGCAGCGGCAGAAGCAGATGGCGGCCATGGCGGCCACCGTCACCGAGTCGCTGTCCGTCAGCGGCATCCTGCTGGGCCGGACGATGGGCCGCTCCGACTCGCTCACCCGCTCCTTCGCCGAGGAGTCCGAACGGCTCGTCGGGCTGGAGGTCCGCTCCAGCATGGCCGGACGCTGGCGGATGTCCACCATCGGCATTGTCATGGCCGCCATGCCCGCCCTGATCTACTGGGCCGCCGGCCTCGCCCTCCAGTGGGGCTCGCCCTCGCTGTCCGTCGGCACCCTGGTCGCCTTCGTCACCCTCCAGCAGGGCCTGTTCCGCCCCGCCGTCAGCCTGCTGTCCACCGGGGTGCAGATCCAGACCTCGCTGGCGCTGTTCGCCCGCATCTTCGAGTACCTCGACCTGCCGGTGGACATCACCGAGCGGCCCGACCCCGTGCGGCTGGACCGGGCCAAGGGGGAGATCCGGCTGGAGGCGGTCGACTTCTCCTACGAGCCCCGCGCGGCGGGAGCCGGAGCCGGCACCCTCTCCGGCATCGACATCACCGTGCCGGCCGGAGGCTCCCTCGCGGTCGTCGGCCCCACCGGCTCGGGCAAGAGCACGCTCAGCTACCTGGTTCCCCGGCTCTACGACGTCACGGCCGGCCGGGTCACCCTCGACGGCATCGACGTACGCGACCTGGACTTCGACTCGCTGGCACGCTCGATCGGCGTGGTCTCCCAGGAGACCTACCTCTTCCACGCCTCCGTCGCCGAGAACCTCCGCTTCGCCAAGCCCGAGGCCACCGACGAGGAGATCGAGGAAGCGGCCCGCGCCGCCCAGATCCACGACCACATCGCCTCCCTCCCCGAGGGCTACGACACCGTGGTCGGCGAACGGGGCTACCGCTTCTCCGGCGGCGAGAAGCAGCGGCTCGCCATCGCCCGGACCATCCTGCGCGACCCGCCCGTGCTGATCCTGGACGAGGCGACCAGCGCCCTCGACACCCGCACGGAGCACGCCGTGCAACAGGCCATCGACGCCCTCTCCGCCGGCCGCACCACCATCACCATCGCGCACCGCCTGTCCACCGTGCGCGACGCCGACCAGATCGTGGTGCTGGACGGCGGCAGGGTGGCCGAACGCGGCACCCACGAGGAACTGCTGGCAGCCGAAGGACGGTACGCGGCCCTGGTCCGGCGGGATGCCGAGCTGGCACCCATCGCCCCTTGAAGTGTGATCGTATGACTGACATGCCGGTGCAATGTCCCGATATGGGTACCTCGTGGCGCTAGCGTGCCCTCATGCGTCCCGAGAACCGGAAGCCCCGAGGCCGCACCCGGCTCACCCGCCGCGGCCGGCTGACCGTCCTCATCGGCCTGCTCCTCGCGACCGTCGCGGCGCTCCTGGTGCCCTCCCTGCTGCCGGAGCCCCAGCCGGAGAGGGCACGCCTCCTGGTGATCCCGGAGGGCTGGCGGGCCTCCCAGGTCTACGCCGCCATCGACCGCGAACTCAAGGTGCCGCCCGGCACCGCGAAGGCGGCCGCGGCGTCCGCCCCCCTCGCCCTCCCGGCCGAGGCGAAGGGCAACCCCGAGGGCTACCTCTTCCCCGCCACGTACCCGGTGACCTCGAAGACCACAGCGGCCGACCTGCTCACCGCCATGGTCAGGACCGCCGGGGAGAAGCTCGCCACCCGCGCCGTGGCCGACGGCGGCCGCACCCACGGCATGACGCCGTACCAGACCGCCACCCTCGCCAGCATCGTCCAGGCCGAGGCGGCGACCCCCGCGGACATGGGCAAGGTGGCGCGCGTGGTCCACAACCGGCTGGCCCGCTCGATGCCGCTGCAGATGGACTCCACCATCAACTACGCCCTCGACCGCAGCACCGTGGACACCACCCTCGCCGACATCCGGATCGACAGCCCCTTCAACACCTACGTCCGCCAGGGCCTGCCGCCCACGCCCATCGCCGGGGCCGGCCTGCACGCCATGGCCGCCGCGGTCGCCCCGACCCCCGGCGACTGGCTCTTCTTCGTCACCGTGAAACCGGGGGACACCCGTTTCTCGGCGACCTACGAGGAACACAAGAGGCACGTGGCCGAGTTCAACCGCCACCGCGCGGCCGCCCGCGCCGCCTGACCCCCGGCCCGGCCGCTACGCCGTGGCCGGGGCGGCTGCCGGGACGCGCTCCGCGGGCGGGGGCGTGGCGAGGAGCCGGCGGAGGTCCCGTACCGCGGCGCGGCCGGCGCGGTTGGCGCCGATCGTGCTGGCCGAGGGCCCGTACCCGACGAGGTGCAGCCGGGGGTCGCGCACCGCGCGGGTGCCCTCGACGCGTATCCCGCCGCCCGGCTCGCGCAGCCGCAGCGGGGCCAGATGGTCGATCGCCGCCCGGAAGCCCGTGGCCCACAGGATCACGTCGGCGTCCACGGAGCCGCCGTCCGCCCAGGCCACGCCGGTCGGGGTGATCCGGTCGAACATCGGGCGCCTGGCCAGCACCCCCGACTCCAGTCCCGCCCGGACGGCCCCGGTCATCGGGAGCCCGGTCACCCGGACCACGCTCTGCGGCGGCAGCCCCTGCCGGACCCGTTCGTCGACCCGCGCCACCGCGGCCCGTCGCTCGTCCTCCCCGAACGGCCCCTCGCGGAACTCGGGCGGACGCCTGGTCACCCAGACCGTCTCCGCCGCCACCGGGGCGATCTCCAGCAGGTGCTGCACCCCGCTGGTCCCGCCGCCCACCACGACCACCCTCGCCCCGGCGAACGCCGCCGGCCCCGGATAGCCCGAGGTGTGCAACTGCCGTCCCCGGAAGGTCTCCTGCCCCGGGTAGCGGGGCCAGAAGGGCCGGTCCCAGGTGCCGGTGGCGTTGATCAGGGCCCGCGCCGACCAGTTCCCGGCCGAGGACTCGACCAGCAGCCGGCCGCCCTCGCCCTCGCGCACCGCCGTCACCGCCACCGGCCGGCGGACGTCCAGGCCGAAGGTCCGCTCGTACGCGTCGAAGTACTCGCCGATCACCTCGGACGAGGGCCGGGCGGGGTCCGCCCCGGTGAGCTCCATGCCCGGCAGCGCGTGCATCCCGTGCACCCGGCCGTAGGTCAGCGTGGGCCACCGGAACTGCCAGGCCCCGCCGGGCCGCGGCGCACGGTCCAGCACCACGTGGCCCAGGCCCGCACGCCCCAGGTGGTAGGCGCTCGACAGGCCGGCCTGCCCGGCGCCGACCACGACGACGTCCACGTCCCGCTCGAATTCGTTCACGGTTCTACCAACCGGGGCGGGCCGGGAGATCTTCCCGGGCGGCGGGCTCAGGCCGCGCGCAGCGCCGTCAGCCAGTCCCAGGCCGCTTCGGCGGTGAAGTCCTCCTGCCCGGCGGGGAAGAGCAGGCCCGCGGTGGCGAAGGCCGGGTCCCAGGCGGAGGCCCCCGCGTGCGGGACGGCCAGGCAGCTCATGCCCGCCGCGTGCGCGGCCCGGGCGCCCGGGGCTGCGTCCTCCATCACCACGCACTCGCCCGGCTCGGCGCCCAGCCGGCGGGCGGCCTCCAGGAAGACGTCCGGGGCGGGCTTGCCGTGCGGCACCTCCTCGGCCGAGACCACGGTGGTCAGCATGGCGTCCAGGCCGGTGCCCGCCAGCACCGCGTCGATCGCCTCCAGGGAGGAGCCCGAGGCCACCGCCATCGGCACGCCCTCCGCGTGCAGCCGCTCCACGAACCGCCGCATCTCCGGATAGGCCTCCGTGCGCGCCCGTGCGAGCTCCAGATACGCCGCGTTCTGCTCCGCCAGCAGCTGTTCCACCGGCGCCCCGATCCCGTACCGCCCCCGCAGGATCTCCAGCGTCTCCAGGGTGCCGATCCCGATGAACTCGGCGTGCTGCTCCCAGGTGAAGCCCACCACCCCGTGCCGCTCAAGGGTGCGGCGCCCCGACTCGTAGTAGTTCGGCTCGCTGTCGACGAGGGTGCCGTCGAGATCGAATATGACGGAGATCATCCGTTCTGCCCGTTCTGCCGGTCGTGCGGGTGTCGCCCCCATCCTGTCAGGGTTTACGGACGGACCGCCCCACCGACTCCACGAGCGGCAGCAGCCGGTGCGGCACCCGCTCGCGCAGGGCCACCTCGGTCCGGGTCCGCACCACCCCGGGCAGCCGGATGAGCTGCTGGATCACGTCCTCCAGGTGTGCGTTGTCGCGGGCCGCCACCCGGGTCAGCAGATCGCCGCCGCCGGTGATCGAGAACGCCTCGATGATCTCCGGTACACCGGCCAGCGCGTCCCCGACCTCGTCCAGCCGGCCCTGGGTCACCTCGATGTGCACGAAGGCGAGCACCGGGTGCCCGAGTGCCGCGGGGGAGAGGGCGGGGCCCGTCCCCGTGATCACCCCGGTCCGCTCCAGCCGGTCCAGGCGGGCCTGGAGGGTGCCGCGCGCGACGCCCAGCAGCCGGGCGTACTCGCGCACGCTGGTGCGCGGCCGTTCGATCAGCAGCCGCAGGATCCGGGTGTCGAGCTCGTCCACCGTCATGCCGGCCATGATGACAGCGCCGCCGGGGAAAGTGTCCGCATTGCGGACACGTGTGTCGTCCATGTGAACTCCTCACGGCGGGCGCTGCGGCCTCCATGATCGTCAACTCCTCTGTGCAACTAGGACAGTTGAGGGGACTCTGATGCCTTCCCGACCAGGTCCGAGGGGTGGACGCAGGGGCCGGACAAGGGTTTTCCCCGTATCGCGTTCATTCCGGGTTTGCCTACTGTCTGCCCACCGGCGATCACTTCCCGGCCGCCGTGACCGCCCCGCCTCCCCCACAGGTGGGGCGGTCACGGCGACGTATCGCCGGTACACCTCCCACACCGCACCAACCGGCTGCTCCGGTCCGTCCGGAGTCCGCCGCGAAGGGGAACACACACGTGCACGCACCCAAGCGAAGGCTGATATCCGTGGTGGCCGTCTCGGCCGCCCTGCTCGGCGGCACCGCCACCTCCGCGCTCGCGCTCGGCAACCCGGCCGCCCTCCCCGGCCAGGCCCCGCAGGCCGCCCCGGCCGCGGTCGCCGCCCAGCCGACCGCCCCGGTCGAGAACCTGATCGTCGGCTACAAGTCGTCCGCCTCCGAGGCCAGCTCCAACACCGCGGCCGCGGACGACGCCAAGGCCAAGGGCAAGAAGGCCGGCGAGAGCGTGGCGTTCGAGCGCCGCCTCGGCACCGGCGCCGCCCTCGTCGACCTCGGCGGCGCCCTGGCGCCGGCCGAAGCGGCCGACGTCATGGCGCAGTTCCGCGCCGACCCGGACGTGGCCTACGTCGAGCCCGACTCCCGCGCCTACGCGCTGGCCACCCCGAACGACACCGACTACGCCAAGCAGTGGGACCTCTTCGAGGCCACCGCCGGCATGAACGTTCCGGCGGCCTGGGACAAGACCACCGGCTCCGGCGTCACCGTCGCGGTCCTCGACACCGGCTACGTCGCGCACTCCGACCTCGCCTCCAACGTGGTCTCCGGCTACGACTTCATCACCAGCTCCAGCGCCGCCCGCGACGGCAACGGCCGCGACGCCAACCCGGCCGACGAGGGCGACTGGAGCGCCGCCGGCGAGTGCGGCACCGGCTCCAAGGCCTCCACCTCGTCCTGGCACGGCACCCACGTGGCCGGCACCATCGGCGCCTCCACCAACAACGCCAAGGGCATCGCCGGCATCTCGTACGGCGCCAAGATCCAGCCCGTGCGCGTGCTCGGCAAGTGCGGCGGCGCCACCTCGGACATCGTCGACGCCATCACCTGGGCCTCCGGCGGCTCCGTCCCGGGCGTCCCGGCCAACCCCACCCCCGCCAAGGTCATCAACATGAGCCTCGGCGGCTCGGGCACCTGCGGCACCAGCTACCAGAACGCCATCAACGCGGCCGTGGGCCGCGGCACCACCGTCGTGGTCGCCGCCGGCAACAGCAACGCCGACGCCGCCGGCTTCTCCCCGGCCAGCTGCAACAACGTCATCAACGTCGCGGCGAGCAACCGCACCGGTGACCGCTCCTACTACTCCAACTACGGTGCGATCATCGACATCGCCGCCCCGGGCGGTGAGACCCGCCGCGCCACCGACACGCCCGGCACCGTCACCACCCCCGAGAACGGCATCCTCTCCACCCTGAACGCCGGCACCAGCGTCCCGGCCGCGGAGAACTACAAGCCCTACCAGGGCACCAGCATGGCCGCCCCGCACGTCGCCGGTCTCGCCGCGCTGATGAAGTCCGCGAACTCCGCGCTGACCCCGGCCCAGATCGAGTCCGCGATCAAGGCCAACGCCCGCCCGCTGGCCGGCACCTGCACCGGCGGCTGCGGCGCCGGTCTCGCCGACGCGGCCAAGACGATCGACGCCGTCACCTCCGGCCCGGTCCCCGCGCCCTACGCGAACGCCACCGACGTCGCCATCCCGGACAACGGCGGCGCCGTCTCCTCCTCGATCACCGTCTCCGGCCGCACCGGCAACGCCCCGGCCGCCCTCAAGGTGAACGTGGACATCAAGCACAGCTACCGCGGTGACCTGGTCATCGACCTGGTCGGCCCGAACGGTGCCGTCAAGCGGCTGCAGAACTCCTCGGGCGACAGCGCCGACAACGTGATCACCACGTACACCGTCGACGCCTCCGCCTGGCCGGCCAACGGCACCTGGCAGCTGCGCGTCCAGGACGTCGCCGCCGCCGACACCGGCTACATCGACTCCTGGAGCCTCGGCTTCTAGTCGCACCGAACCGCCACCCCCCACAAAGGTCCGGACCAACCGACCGAGAAGTCCGGACCAACTCCGCCCGCGGGCCAGCCGATACGTCCCATACCGGCAGGCCCGCGGGTCTTTCCGTGCCCCGCCGCTGATTCATGCGTCACAATCGGGGTCCGCCGCGCGACAGTCCTCGTATCCTCGCGCTCACAGGTGAGGCACAGGTACGGGTGCGAGAGGCTGGTGGCTGTGCGTGGCGGCGACGGGGAACGCTGACGCGACCGTCGGACACGGCGAACTGATCGAGGCGGTCGACCGCGCGCTGACCACGCACGGCCGGGCCGTCCTCACCGGACCGGCCGGCGCCGGCAAGACCGCGCTGGCCACGGCCGTCGCGGCCGCCGCCGAGTCCCGCGGCGAGACCGTCCTCCGGCTCGCCCCCGAGGCCTGCGACCGGTTGCTGCCCGAGGCCGGCGCCGCTGCGCTGCTCGCCCTCGTCCCCTGCCGGGTCGTGGAAGGCCTGGCCGGACCCCAGCGCACGGCCGTCGCCCTGCTGCGCCGGGAGGCGGACGCCCCCCGCGCCGGCCGTGACCACGTCGCCCTCCGCCTCGCGCTCGTCGAGGTCCTGCGCGCCCTCGCCACCACCGAACCCGTACTCGTCGTCCTCGACAACGCCCAGTGGCTCGACCCGGAGAGCGCCGACCTGCTGCGCTTCGCCCTCCGCCTGACCCCGCCCGAGGTACGTCTGCTCGCCGCCGAACGCGTCCAGGGCGCGGCCCCCGCCGCCGAGTCCCTCTGCGGACCCGGCGCCCCGGCCGTCCGGGTCCCCCCGCTCGGCGCCGACGAACTCGCCGAACTCCTCGTCCGGCACGGCTTGCCCGCCCGGCTCGCCGGCCGCATCCACCAGGCCAGCGGCGGCAACCCCCGGCTCGCCCTCGCCCTCGGCCACTCCCTCGCCGACGCCCGCGAAGGCGCCGCCCACCACGCCGACAGCCTGCCCGTGCGCGGCCAGGCCCGCGACGTCGCCCGGCGGCTGCTCGCCGAAGCCCCCGGACACACCCGGCCCACCCTGCTGCTGGCCGCCCTCGCCGAACGCCCCACCACCGCCCTGCTGCGCCGGGCGGGCCGCCCCGACGCCGAAGCCGACCTCGCCGACGCGGAGCGGGCCGCGGTGGTCACCGTCGGCGACGACGGCACCGTGACGTTCACCGCCGGCGCCCTGCCCGCCGTACTCGCCGCCGACGCCGGCTGGGCCGAACGCGCCGCCGGCCACGCCGCCCTGGCCGGAGCCGTGGACGACCCCGTCCACGCCGTACGGCACCGGGCGCTGGCCGTGGACACCCCCGACGAGGCCCTCGCCCGCGAGATATCCGACGCGGCCGCCGCCTGCCGCCGCCGCGGCCGCCGCGACCTCGCCGCCGAGCTCGGCCTCCTCGCGGCCGAACGCACCCCCCTGGACCGGCCCGCCGACGGCACCGCCCGGCTCGTCGCGGCCGCCGAGGACGCCGGCTGGTCCGGCCGCGCCGACCTCGCCCGCCGCGCCGCCCGGGCCGTCCTCGCCCGCGACGCCACGCCCCGGGACCGGGTACGGGCCCGGCTCGCGGTCATCGACGCCGCCGGTCAGGCCCTCGCCGACCTCGACGAGACCTTCGCGCACGCCGCGCACGACGCCGCCGGCGACCCCGCCCTCCAGGCCGCCGTCCAGCTGCGGGTCGCCTGGAAGCTCAACCTCAGCGACGGCGACCCGGTGCGCTCCCGCGACGCCGCCGCCGAAGCCGGGGCCCTCGCCGCGGCCGGCGGCGACCCCGTCGCCGAAGCCATGGCCCTCACCGTGCGGGCCCGGATGGGGCGCATCCTGGGCGACCCCCGGGCCGAGGAGATCCTGGCCGAGGCGCTGGCCCTGCCCGCCCCCGAGATACCCCTGGGCATGCGCAACGCCCCCCAGTACCTCGCCGTCCGCCACGCCCTGTTCGACGACCGGCTCACCGACGCCCACACCCAGGCCCTCGCCCTGCTCCCCGCCGTCGAACGCACCGGCTCCGCCGAGGACGTCTTCGAGGTGCTGCGGAGCCTCACCGAAGTCGAACTCCGCCGCGGCCGCTGCGCCGCCGGATCCGCCCGCGCCCGGCGCGCCCTCGACCTCACCATCGACGCCGGCCTGTCACCCGGCCCCGCCTGGTACCTCGCCGCCACCGCCGAGGCCATGGGCGGCAGCTTCGCCCGCGCCGCCGGCTACGCCCGGCGCGGCGTCCGCGCCTCCGAGGAGGAACGCGACCAGGTCTTCCTCTCCCGCAGCCTGCACGCCCTGGGCCTGGTCGAACTCGCCACGGGCGAGACCGGCAAGGCCCTGGCCACCCTCCGCCGGGTGGCCGAACTGGAAGCCGCCCAGCGGGTGGCCGACCCGTCGATCCTGCGCTGGCACGGCGACCTGGCCGAGGCCCTGGTGGCCGCGGACGCGCACGACGCCGCCGAGACGCTGATCGACGAGGTGCGCGCCGCCGCGCGCGACCTCGGCCGCTCCGGGGTGGTCGCAGCGCTGGACCGGGCCCGGGGCCTGCTGCTGTCCGCCACCGGAGACGCCGACGCGGCGGTCGACCTGCTCCGGGCCACCTCGGACCGGTTCGCCGTCCTGGGCCTGCCGCTCGAACGGGGGCGGACGCTGCTGGCGCTGGCCCGGGTCGAACGCCGCCGGCGTCGGCGGGCCCCGGCCCGTACGGCCCTGGGGCAGGCGGCCGAGGTGTTCACCCGGGCCGGCGCGAAGCCCTGGGCGGAACTGGCCCGGGACCTGCCGGCGGGGGCGGCCCAGGCGGCGGTGGAGGACGGACCGGGTCTGCTCACGGAGGCCGAGACCCGGCTGGCGCTGCTGGTCAGCTCCGGTGCCAGCAACCAGGAGGCGGCGGCCAAGCTCTTCCTGAGCGTCAAGACGGTGGAAGCGCGGCTGACCCGGATCTACCAGAAGCTCGACGTGCGCTCCCGGGCGCAGCTGGCCACGGCGCTGCGGCGGCGCTGACCCGGGGCCCGCGCGCCGGCCGGCCGGGCAGCCGGGCGTTCCGAGCCGCGGCCGTCAGCCCCGCGGGCGTCCATGCCGGGCGTCCATGCCGGGCGTCCGGGCCGGGCGTCCGGGCCGGGCGTTCAGGCGTTCAGGTGCGGCGCCCCGGTGCGTCGCTGGGCCGTACGGCTGGGCCTGGGACGGCGACGGGCGGGGTACGGGACACCGGCGCACGCCGTGCCTATCTTCGGACCGTCCGATCATCCCCGTGTGTTCGTGCGAGGTGCGGCGGTGCGTGCAGAGCGGTGTCTGTGGAGCCTGGCGGCGGTACTCACGGCGATGGCCGCGCTGGCCCCTCCCGCCCTCGCCGCGGCCCCCCGCCATGCCGACGGCGGGACCGTCGCCGCCCCGGCCCGGCCGGGGGAGCCCGCCGCCCCCGCCGATCCGGGGGAGGCGGCCGTACTCGGCACCGCCCACGCCCGCGCGCACGCCGGCCTCCGGGCCGCCACCCGGGACGCCCGCGGCTACCCGCAGGACCGCCGCACCGACAGCCTGCTGCGCCTCACCGCCTCCCAGGCACGGGACAACACCGCCCACGACCCGGCGCTGACGGGCCGGTTCACCGAGTTCTTCCCCTCCCCGGACTTCGGGGTGCACACCGCCCTGCTGCCCACCGGCAAGGTGCTGCTGTTCTCCTTCGAGCGGGTGCAGACCGACCCCACCAAGGAGACCGGACCCACCGACGTCCTGGGACGCAACAACGCCGGCCGCGCCTACCTGTGGGACCCGGCCGCCGGCACCGGTGCCACCGCCTTCAAGAAGGTCGAACCACCGCACGTGCTGGTCGCAGACGGCACCGGGCTCCTCCGCCCCGCCCCCTTCTTCTGCGCCGGGCACGCCTTCCTGCCCAACGGGATGCTCGCCGTCTTCGGCGGCAACGCGGGGGGCAAGGGCGGCAGCGGCGCCCGGCTGTCCTTCGTCTTCGACCCGTGGACGGAGACCTGGTACCGCAACCGCGACATGGCCGTCGGCCGCTGGTACCCCTCCGTGGTCACCGGGGCGGACGGCCGCCAGCTGATCATGTCCGGCCAGTCCGAGCGCGGCACCGGAACGCCCACCCCCGTGGTGGAGCGCTTCCCGGCCCTGGGGTTGCCCGTCCCCCGCGAGCGGGACGAGGTCCCCTGGAACCTGCCCACCGACCGCTTCTGGTCGGCGGCGCCCTTCCGCAACGACTACCCGCACCTGTTCTCGCTGCGCGACGGCCGGATCTACGGCCTCGGCCGCGACGCCGACCAGCAGTGGGTCTTCGACACCTTCACCGAACTCCGCCACACGCTGCCCCGGCGCCCCGGGGACTTCCGGGGGTACGGCTCCGCGGTGCCGCTGCCCGCCGGGTTCCGCGGCCCTGACTCCGTCCTCGTCCTCGGCGGCGACCCCCACGACCCGCACACGTACCGGCTCTCCCGGCGCACCTGGACCACCGAGCAGCCGCGCGCCTTCGGCCGGACCCAGGACGACACGCTGATCCTCCCCGACGCCACGCTGCTCACCGTCAACGGCGCCCTGGACACCCGCGACTACGGCCACGGCCCCTTCAACCCGGCCGCCGACCTCAAGTACCGGCAGACGGAGCTGCGCGACGCGCGCGGCTGCTGGCGCCTGGGACCGGCCCAGCGGCTGCCACGCGGCTACCACTCCAACGCCCTGGTACTGCCCGACGGCCGGGTCATGGTCACCGGCGACGAGCTCCAGCAGATCGCCAACGACCCGGACATCGACGACGGCATGGACGGCAGCATCGAGCTGTACGAGCCGCCCTACCTGCACCGCGGCGGACCCCGGCCCGAGCTGGGGCCGTTGCCCGACCGGCCGGTCCGCTACGGCACCCGGCTGCGGGTGACCACCTCCACCCCGGGGTCCGCCGCCAGGGCGGTGCTGCTGGCCCCCACCACGGCCACCCACTCGGTGAACACGAGCCAGCGCCACCTGGAGCTCCGGATCGCCTCGCGCAGCGCGGACGGGACCACCCTGGACCTGGTGGCCCCGCCCGGCCCGGCCGACGCCCCGCCCGGGTACCACATGCTCTTCCTGCTCGACGGCCGCGGCGTGCCGAGCGTGGCACGATGGGTCCGGCTCGGCTGAAGCCCCCGCCCCGCCCGGAGGAGTATGCGATGAGCGAGCAGGCCAGACGGCTCTTCGACGCCCTCGACCTCGACCACGACGGGACCCTCACCCGCTTCGAGGTGATCAGCGCGCTCCGCTCGAAGGGACCGACGCTGGTGGCACAGGGCGTCATCCCGGCCTGGGCGGTGGGCGGTCCCGAGGAGTCCTCGGCCCTGTTCGACGCCGCCGACGCCGACGGGGACAGCGTGCTGACCTACGAGGAGTTCGCCCGTGTGGTCGACCGGCGCTTCGGCTGGCAGCCGCACGCAGAGCGGGAGCCGCCGACCGGACCTACCCTGGAGTGAGAGATCCTCAACCACTCCGCCGGAGCGGAGGAGAACATGATCATTCTCGGCATCATCCTGCTGGTCATCGGATACGTGGCGGGCATCTCCATCCTCTGGACCATCGGGATCATCCTCGTCGTCATCGGCGCGATCCTGTGGATCCTGGGGTCGATGGGCCACGCCCTGGGCGGCCGGAAGCACTACTGGTAACCCCCCGCGCCCACGCCCACCACCCCCACCGGGGCGGCTCGGGTCAGGCGCGGGCCGGTGCGGTCCCGCGACCGCCCGTGGCGGCACGCGGGGCCGGCACCGGGCGCCGTGCCAGTTCCGCGGCCAGCGCCTCCGCCTCGGCCACCGTGGAGACGGACGGCCCCGAGCCCGGCAGCGGCCGGCCCGCGGTCTCCGCCATCAGCACCGCCGCGACGAGCCCGACCAGGCCCGCCAGCATCGTGTAGTAGGCGGGCATGAGGTCGTTCCCGGTCGCGTCCACCAGCGCGGCCACCACCAGCGGGGTGGTGCCGCCGAACAGCGAGACCGAGACGTTGAACCCGAAGGAGAGCGAGGCGTAGCGGGTCCGCGTCGGGAAGAGCGCGGGCAGCGCCGAGGACATGGCGCCGAGGTAGGTGACCAGCGCCAGGCCCAGGACGAGCAGGCCGGTGAAGACCGCGACCGGGCCGCCCTGCCGGATCAGCAGGAAGCACGGCAGGGCCAGCACGACGAACGCGGCCGAACCGCCGATCAGCACCGGCCGTCGCCCGACCCGGTCGGAGAGCCGTCCCACCGCGTTCACCAGCGCCAGCAGCACCAGCATGACCAGGACGATCGCCATCAGGCCGCCGGTCTCGTCGAAGCCGATCGTCGACAGGTACGTCGGCATGTACGACAGCAGCATGTAGTCGGTGATGTTGAAGGCGGCGACCAGGGCCACGCACAGGCCCAGTGCCCGCGGGTCGGCGAACAGCGTCCTGCGCAGCGGCACCCGCTCGGCCGGCGCGTCGGCGGACCGTTCCTCCAGCGCGCGGAAGGCCGGCGACTCGTCCAGCTTGAGCCGCAGGTAGAGCCCGGCCAGGCCGAGCGGGCCCGCGATCAGGAACGGCAGCCGCCAGCCCCACTCCAGCATGGCGGTCTCGCCGAGCAGCAGGGTCAGTCCGGTGACCAGGCTCGCCGCGGCGATGTAGCCGACGAGCGTGCCGAACTCCAGGAAGCTGCCCCAGAAGCCGCGGCGCCGGTCGGGCGCGTACTCGGCGATGAAGGTCGCGGCGCCGCCGTACTCGCCGCCCGTGGAGAAGCCCTGCACCATGCGGCAGAGCACCAGCAGGGCCGGCGCCCACAGGCCGATCGTGGCGTAACCGGGGATGAGGCCGATGGCGAGGGTCGCCGCCGCCATCATGATCATCGTCAGGGCGAGGATCTTCTTCCGGCCGACACGGTCACCCAGCGGGCCGAAGAACATGCCGCCCAGCGGGCGCACCAGGAACGCCGCCGCGAAGGCGGCCAGCGAGGCGAGGATCTGCGCGGCCTCGTTCCCGGACGGGAAGAAGACCTTGCCGATGGTGACGGCGAGGTAGCTGTAGACCCCGAAGTCGAACCACTCCATCGCGTTCCCCAGGGCCGTGGCCTTGACGGCGCGCTTCACCGCCCGTTCGTCGGTCACCGTGATGTCGGCGCGTTGCACGAGGTTACCTTTCGTGACGACTGCAAAGCTTGCGTCGTACACCAAAGCCTCTCCGGAACGTCCTCCCGTGCGCCGAAGGTCCCGGATGGCGGGACTTCGGTCCCGGTCGTCCACAGGGCCGGAAGTCCCGCTCCGGACATCGCGGACATCGCACGTGACGACCGCCGCCGACCCGGGTACCCTCCCGCCTCCCCGACCCGCGACCCGCCCGCCCGTCACGCACCGTGACGGCGGCGGGGCCCTCACCAGGTGACGTACAGCGCCTCCGGCGAGCGGTGGAGCAGGGTCGGACGCATCGCCGGAACCGGGCGCGCCGGGTCCAGGCGCAGGTCCGGCAGCTCGCGCGCGAAGAGGTGCAGGGTCAGGCGCAGCTGCTCCCGGGCCAGCTGCGAACCCGGGCAGCCGTGGGGTCCGGCGCCGAACGCGAGGTGGCGCCGGCCCTCCGGCCGGGTGATGTCGAACTCCGCGGGCCGCTCGTACCGCTCCTCGTCCCGGTTGGCCGAGCCGTACGCCACCAGCACGTGCGCCCCGGCGGGCAGCTCCGTGCCGGCGAGGGTCACCGGCCGGGTGGTGGTCCGCCGGAACGCCTGTACGGACGGGTCGTGCCGCGCGGCCTCCTCCACCGCGGCCGGCACCAGCCCCGGGTCGGCGCAGAGGGTCCGCCACTGCCGGGGATCCCGCAGCAGGTGCAGCAAGGTGGTGGCGATCATCGCACTGGTGGTGAGGAATCCGGCTATCAGCACGTTCTGCAGTCCGGCCACCGCCTCGTGCCGCTGCTCCAGGGTGAGCTCGCCGTGGCCGGGCGCCAGCGCGGCCACCAGCGCCGAACACAGGTCGTCCCGGGGCCGCGCCCGCCGGTCCCGTACGTACCCGTCGAGCAGGTGCTGGAGCGCGACCACGTCCTCGGCGGCCGCCGCCTGCCCGGCCGGCGACAGCGGCCGGAACATCAGCTCCTCCGCCCGGTAACCGCCGTGCACGGCCGCGGGCACGTCCGCCGGATCGAGACCGATCAGCCCTCCGACCACCTGCCCCGGCAGGCGCCGCGCGTACGCGCCCACCAGCTCCGCCGAGCCGTCCGCCGCGAAGCGGTCCAGCAGCTCCTGCGCACACCCGCGGGCGTACGGCACCAGCGCGGCCACCCGCGCCGCGGACAGGCCCCGGTTCAGCGGGGCCCGGTGCCGCCGGTGGGCCGCGCCGTCCGTGTTGACCACGGTCGGCCGGGGCCCGAACCCCCGCGGCAGCACCCCCAGGGCCGCCTCGGACAGCGCGACGTCCGGCAGCAGGGCGTTCACGGACGAGAACTCCTCCGTCCGCAGCAGCACCTCGCGCACGTCCCGGTCGCGCGCCACCAGCCAGGCGCCGAACTCGGGCACGTACGTCAGCCCGCCGGCCCGGCGGGCACGGGCGTACAGCGGGTAGGGGTCGGCGTACAGCTCGTCGCGCCCCGCCTGGTCGTGCTCGTGCGCCACACGCGCCTCCGGATCGTGTCGGGACCGGGCACGGCCATGCTGCCCGAGCCCCGCCGCACCCGGAAGGGCGCCCGGGGGGAGCGCGGGGGCGGACGGACCCCGCCGGGCGAAAGGGGCGGGTGAGGCTTCGGGACGCTGAGCCGTTGGCAACACGTGGCCCACAAAAGCGGCGGCTGACCGGGCCACTGGCTCATTGCCGCTGACCCGGGTTGAGCCAGGGGCCCGGTGCCGGTTAATCTGTGCACTATCCAATTACTTTCGGCGCCGCAGCGCCGGACCGGCGACGGAGCCGGCCCGGACCGCGGTGCCTTCGTCGTGCCCGTCGGCCGCCCACCACCCCCGGGCGGCCCGCCGGACCCGACGCGCACCACTGAGGGGGCGGTCACCACCGTGAAGAGGATGTTCGTGGCTCCGGACCCGGGGCGCATGCGGTTGCGGAACTCGCTGCGCGCCGTCCTCGGCGTCGGCCTCGCCGTCGCCGTCGCCGAACTGTGCGGTCTCTCGCTGACCGCCTCCATCACCGGCGGCCTCGCGGCCCTGCTGGCCCTCTTCACCGTCACCGACGCCACCGTCCGGGCCCAGGTGGCCACCACGGCCCTGCTGCCCGCTGCCGGTTTCCCGGTCCTGGCCCTGGCCACCACCCTGCACGGGGTCCCGGCGGCCCGTGACGCGGTCTTCCTGGCCGTGGTCTTCTGTGGGGTCTACGCCCGCCGCTGGGGGCCGCGCGGACACGCCCTCGGCATCTTCGCCTTCATGCAGTTCTTCGTGACCCAGTTCCTGCACGCCGCCCCGGGTCAGCTCCCCGAGCTGTACGCCGCGGTCACCGTGGCCCTGCTCGCCTCCGGCGCGGTCCGCTTCCTGCTGTGGCCCATCGAGCGCCGCACCCCGCCGGCCCCCGCGCCCCCGCCGCTGCCCGGCACCGGGCTGGCCCGCGCCACCACCCGGCAGGCCGTCCAGGCCACGGCCGCCTGCGGCTTCGCCCTTGCCGTCGGCCAGGTCCTGTCCGAGGAGCGCTGGTACTGGGCCGTCGGCACCGCGTGGTGGATCTTCGTGAACACCGCCTCGCGGGGCGAGACCCTGGTCCGCGGCTTCCGGCGGGTCCTCGGCACGGTCGTGGGCGTGGCCGCCGGCGTACTGATCGCCGTACCGCTCGAGGGGGCCGCGCTGCCCACGGCGGCCCTGGTGGCCGTCTGCGTCTTCGCGATCTTCTACACGGCCCCCGTGTCCTACTCGTGGATGATCCTCGCGGTGACGCTCATGGCCGGTCTGCTCTACGGCCTGCTGGGCGTCCTCGACCACGGCCTGCTGGTGCTGCGCCTCGCCGAGACCGGCGTCGGAGCGCTGGCCGCCGCCCTCGCCGTGGTCCTGGTGCTGCCGGTCACCACGCACGCGACCAACGAGGCGTGGATCCAGCGCGCCCTGCGGTGCGTGCACGCCGCCACTGCCGAGTCCGCCGCGCGCCTCGCCGGTTCCCCGACGGCGGACCCGGCGCCGCACGTGACCGAGCTGGAGCTGCTGCTGGCCCGGGTCCGGCTGGCCCTGGCACCCCTGGTGCACCCGCTCAGCCCCTTCGCCGCGCGCAAGGCCAGGGCCCGCCGGGTGATCGCCCTGCTGGACGACTGCTCCCGCGAGGTGCGGGCGCTCGCGGCCGTCGCCGCCGACCCCGACGCCTCCCACGACGCCCGGCTGGCCGCCGCCTGCTGGCGCGTGGAGGCCGCGGTGGAGGGCCTCACCGCCGGCGGGCGGGCGCGGCCGGCGCCGCAGCCCGCCCCGGCCGCGGACCGGGACCAGCCCGCCGCTGCGCCGCTGGTCCACCTCCACGGCCTGGAGCGGGCCCTGGCCGATCTCGCCGGCCCGCTGCACGGCTCCCCGCGCGGCCCCCTCGTCAACGCCTGACGGGGCGGCCGGCCCGCGTCGTTCAGCCGGTCGTCGCCGGCACGTGCTGGGTGACGCAGTGGATGCCGCCGCCGCCCCAGGCGAGGGTGGTGGTGGGCACCCCGACGACCTCCCGCCCCGGGAACAGCCCCGCGAACCGGCTCAGCACGGCGGCGTCGTCCGCGGTCTGCGAGGTGGGGACGAGCACACTGCCGCGGGTCAGGTAGTAGTTCGTGTAGCTGAAGGTCTCCACCGTCGCGCCGTTGACCGTGAAGTGCGGCTGCTGGTGCAGCTCGACCAGCTCGAACCTGCGCCCGGCCGCGTCCGTGGAGGCCTGGAGCACCGCCTTGTTGGCGGCCATGCGGGCGTGGTTGGGGCTCGTGGTGTCCGGCTGGGTGTGCAGCAGGAGCCTGCCCGGGCCCAGGTAGGCGGCCACCAGGTCCACGTGCCCGTCGGTGATGGTGTCGTTGTGCAGCCCGTAGGGCAGCCAGACCACCTTGCTCGCCCCGTAGGCGGCGAGCAGCGCGGCCTCGATCTGCGCACGGGTCATCCCCGGGTTCCGGTTCGGGTTGAGCAGGCACTCCTCCGTGGTGATCACCGTGCCCTGGCCGTCGGTGATGACGGCGCCGCCCTCCAGGACGAGGTCGACGGCCCGGCGGGGCACCGACAGCGCCGCGCAGACCCCCACCGGCAGCAGGTCGTCCTTGTCGAACGGGTACTTGTTGCCCCAGCCGTTGAACCGGAAGTCGAGCCCGGTGATCCGGCTCCGGTCGGCGCTGCGGGTGAAGACGGGCCCGGTGTCGCGGGTCCAGCAGTCGTTGACCGGGTGCTCGATCACGGTGACCGAACTGCCGCACGCCTGCCGGGCCTCGGCGGCGGTGCCCGGCTCCGCCACCATCAGCACCGGCTCGAACCGGGCGATGCCGCGGGCGATCGCGGAGACCTCCCGCTGCACGTTCTTCAGCAGGCCGCCCCAGCCGACGTTCCGGTCCCAGGGCCAGGCCATGACGCAGCCGGCGTGCGCCTCCCACTCGGCGGGGACGGCGTCCGGTGCCGTCTGCCCGGCGGGCAGGGGTGCGGCGGTGGCCGTCCGGCCGCCCAGGAAGGCGGCCGCGGTGGCGGCGAGAGCGGTGGTGCAGAAGGTGCGGCGGGTACTGCGGGGGCGGTGCATGGCGGTGTCCCTTTCGTATCGCTGTGTCGCTGTGTCGCTGTGTGGCTTTGTGGCTGAGGCGCTGACGTCGCTGTGTCGCCGGAGCCCGTGTCGCCGGACCGGCCGGCCCGCGGGGGTGTGCCGCGGCTACTCCTGCTCCGGCCCCGCGGCCGGCCCGGCCCCGGCCCGGCGCAGCAGGTGGTGCGGGCGCTTGACGAGCAGGTAGACCAGTCCGCTCCCCAGGACCACGGCGATGCCCAGGACGGCGGCCCACACCTGGTACCAGGGGGCGCCGGGCGGGGCGAGGACCGCGCGCGGCCAGCACACGTTGACCACCTGGAAGCCGGTCCAGAGGACGGCCAGGACGTTCAGCACGGTGCCCTTGCGACCCAGCCGGATGTGCCCGGCGGGCACCCAGCTGCCCCGCACCCGGGCGATCAGCGCGGCCAGCGAGACCAGGAAGAACGGCAGGTACGTGGCGGCGGTGCCGAAGGTGATCAGGCTGCCGATGGCGGTGGCGTTCAGGCCCAGCGCGAGGGCGCTGCCGCTGATCAGGGTCGAGGCGACGAGCCCGCCGATGGGGGCCTTGCGCCCGTTGACCTTGCGCACCTGGCGGGAGAACGGGAACACCCCGTCCCGGGCCAGCGAGTACAGGCCGCGGGCCGCGCCGCCCTGGGAGGCCATCGCGCACGCCAGGAAGCCGATCAGGACCACGACCACGAACGGCTTGTCCGACCATGATCCGAACGAGTGCACCACGGCCGTGGTCACCGGGTCGATGTCCTCGCCGGCCACGACCGACGCCGGGTCGGGGTGGGCCATGGCGACCGCGATCGCGTTCAGGATGACCACGACGCCCACGCTCAGCAGCGCCCACCACATCGCCCGCGGCACCTGCCGGCCGGCGTCCTTGGTCTCCTCGGCGGTGGACACGCAGGCGTCGAACCCGATGAAGGCCCACCCGGCGACGGCGACGGCGGCGAGGAAGCCCGCGGCCACCGATCCGCCCGACAGCGCCTCCGCGCCCAGGGTCGCTGTGAACAGCGGGAAGCCGTGCTCCCGGAAGAAGAGCAGCAGCGCCAGGCCGACCAGCACGGAGGCGACGGCCTCGGCGGCGATGCCGAGGGAGACGAACCAGCGCAGCATGGTGATGCCGTACGCGTTGACCAGCATGCAGAGCAGCAGGATGCCGACGGCGACGGCCACCAGGCCGCCGGGGGTCGGGGTGGCGCCGAACAGCGCGTACACCCAGGGCGCGGCGAGGTACGCCACGGTCGTGTTGCCGAACATCACGGCGAACTGCCAGACCCAGCCGCCCAGCCAGCCGAAGGCCGGGCCGAGCAGGCGCCGGCCCCACTGGTACGGCCCGCCGGCCAGCGGCCACTGGGAGGTCAGCTCGGAGTAGACGTTGACCACCAGACACTGGCCGGCCAGCACCAGCGGCAGGGCCCACACCCAGAGCGGCCCGGCCACGGTGGTGCCCACCATCGAGACCGCGTACAGGGCGACGACCGGCGAGACCACGGCGAAGCCCATGGAGATGTTGCCGACGACGCCCAGGCTGCGGCGGAGCTCCTGCCGGTAGCCGAGGTCCTTCAGGCGGGCCGCGTCCGCGTCCGCGTCCGCAGCAGCGTCCGCGCCGGCGCCGGGGCCGGCGGGCACCGGGGGTGTTTCGTCCGTGACCGGGGTCCGGTCGGGCGCACTGTTCATGATCACCTCATCGAGGGGCGGCCCCGGGTGGGCCGGCGTCGAGCAATACCTAACCGTGTTAGGTAAACGGGTGGCGTGAATGTAGCCCCAAGACGGCCTGATTGTGAAGCGTTCCTGACAGGTAACCTTCGATTCCGACCGTCGAAGGAGCCGCGCGATGCCCCGCCCGAGTCAGTCCGTCCTCAGCCGTCCGGTGATCGCCCGGGCGGCCCTGGAGCTGCTGGAAGAGCAGGGGGTGGACGGCCTGAAGATGCGCACCATCGCCGACCGCCTCGGCGTCCGCGGGGCCTCCCTCTACCACCACGTCGCCTCGAAGGACGACCTGCTCGACGCGGCCGCGGAACTCGTCAACGACGAGATCGAACTGGGCCCCCTCGCCGAGCCCGGCGGACCGGCCGGCATCGCCCTGTACGCCCGCGGCTACCGCCGCGTCTACCTGCGCTACCCGCACATGATCCCGCTGGTCGCCCGCCACCGGGTCACCAGCCCCAAGGCGCTGCGCGGCTACGACGCCCTGCTGGAGGCCCTGACCGCGGCCGGCCACACCCCGGCCGGAGCGGCGGAGACCGCCGCCGCCCTCGACAACCTCGTCCTCGGCTCGGCCCTGGAGACCTTCACGGCCGGCTTCGACCGCACCCCCGCCGAGTACGCCCCCGACTACCCGCACCTCGCCGCGGGCCTGGACGCCTCCGCCCGGGCCGGGGGCGGCCTGGCCGGCCTCGACGAACGCGGCTTCGAGCGCGGCCTCCGGCTGCTCCTCGCCGGCCCGCGCCCCGACGACGCCCCTGCCGGTGCCGGTGCCGGGGCCGGACCGGCCTGAGCCGCCACCGGAGCCGGACCCGGCCCCTGGCGCCGGGCCCGGCTCAGCCCAGGCCCGCGGGCAGCCGCCCGGTGTGCAGCACCCCCAGCCGCTGGGTCGCCCGGGTGAGGGCCACGTACAGGTCGCTCGGCAGCTGGTCGGCCGGCTCGACCACCAGCACCGTGTCGAACTCCAGGCCCTTGGCCTGGCGCGGGTCCAGCAGCACCACCCGCCGCGTCAGGTCCACTTCCCCTCCCGCCGGTACGCCGCCGGGCAGCGCCCCGCCCAGTACGCCGTGCAGCGCCCGCGGCGCGATCACCGCGAGCCGGCCCTCCGCCGGCAGCTCCTCCGCCACCGCGGCGGCCACCGCCGACGGCAGGTCCTCCGCCCGCCGCACCCACGGCCGCACACCGGTGGAACGCACCGAGCGCGGCGGCTCGAACCCCGGCCGCCGGGCCCGCATCACACCCGCCGCCAGCTCCATCACCTCCGCGGGCGTGCGGTAGTTCACCCCCAGCCGGACCAACTCCCAGCGGTTCCCGACGAACGGTTCGAGGATCGCCTCCCAGGTACCCAGCCCGGCCTCGTCACCGGTCTGCGCCGGATCGCCGACCAGCGTCATGGACCGGGTCGGGCAGCGCCGCATCAGCAGCCGCCACGCCATCGCCGACAACTCCTGCGCCTCGTCCACGATCACGTGCCCGAAGGCCCAGGTGCGGTCCGCCGCCGCCCGCTCGGCGGTGCTCCGGTGGTCGGCCTCCTCGTGCCGCTCCGCCATCCGCTCGGCGTCGATGATGTCGTGCGCCGCCAGGTACTCGCTCTCCATGTCCTCGAACTCGTACGACTTCGAGCCCTCCGACAGGTCCAGCACGCCCTGCGCGTAGGCGATCCGCTCCTGCCGCTCCCGCTCGGCCGCGGCCCGTTCCGCGCTGTCGTCGTACCCCAGAAGCTCCGCCGCCTCGTCCAGCAGGGGCACGTCCGCCGGGGTCCACTCGCCCGCCGCGCGCCGGATCAGCGCGGCGTCCTCCGCCGGCACGTGGGTCGGGTCGGCGAGGAAGTCCGCGACCAGCCGCTGCGGCGTCAGCGGGGGCCACAGGTCGTCGATCGCGGCGTGCACCTCCGCGCTGGTGGCGATCTCCTTGCCCAGCTGGGCGACGTCGTCGGGCCCCAGCAGGTTGGGGCCGCCGTACGGGTCGGCACCCAGCCGGTCCGCGAGCTGTTCGGTGAGGGCGTCGATGATCCGGAAGGCGAAGTAGGGCCGGGCCAGGTTGTGCGGCAGCCCGGTGGCCCGCGCCCGGTCCCGCGCCTCGTACGCCATGGTCCGGTCCAGCAGCAGCGTGCCGTAGTCCTCGTGGTCGATCTCCAGCGCGGGTTCCGGCAGCACCTCGCTGTCCTCACCGGCACCCGCGGGCACCGTCTCCGGCAGCCGCTGCCGGTCCCGCACCACCGCCGCCAGCACCTCGGCCATCCCGGCGCGGCCCTTGACCGCGGCGGCCCCCGGCCGGTCCGTGCCGGTGGCCCGCACCCCCGGGAACAGCTCCGCGGGCGTGGCCAGCAGGACGCCCGTCTCGCCCAGGGACGGCAGCACCTCGCCGATGTAGCCGAGGAAGGCCGGGTTGGGGCCCACGATCAGCACGCCCCGCCGGGACAGCTGCTCCCGGTACGCGTACAGCAGGTAGGCCGCCCGGTGCAGGGCCACCGCGGTCTTGCCGGTCCCCGGACCGCCCTCCACCACCAGCACCCCGCGGTGCGGCGAGCGGATGATGCCGTCCTGCTCCGCCTGGATGGTCCGCACGATGTCGTGCATCCGGCCGGTGCGCGCCGCATCCAGGGCGGCCAGCAGCACGGCGTCCGCGTCGGCGCCCTCGTGGCCGGTGCGTTCGGCGTCGCTCAGGTCCAGGATCTCGTCGTGCAGGGCGGTGACCTCGCGGCCGCGCGTGGTCAGGTGGCGGCGCCGGCGCAGCCCCATGGGGGAGTAGCCGGTGGCGAGGTAGAACGGGCGCGCCACCTCCGCCCGCCAGTCCACGACGAGCGGGGTCCGCTCCGCGTCGTCCCGGCGGACACCGATCCGCCCGATGTGGTGGTCACGGCCGTCCGAATAGGTCACCCGGCCGAAACAGAGACCGTTTTCCCCCGCGTTCAGCGCCGAAAGCAGACCGGATTGCTCGGCGACCAGCACATCCCGTTCCAGGCGCGCCTGAAACCCCTCGCCCTCGCTCCGCAGAGCCTCCCGCACCGCGCGTTCTGCCTGGTCACGCAGGTCGTCGAGGCGTGCGTAGAGATCCGTGACGAACCGTTGTTCATTACGGAATTCCTCGGTTGACAATTCCACTCCCGCCGCGATACAGTGTCCTCGTGAGGTTTTCTCGCGACCGTCTCTCGGAGAAGTCGCGAAACAACCAATATACGCGGAACAATGCCCCGGTCGTCAAATGTCCCGGGGTTTTTTCATGCCGTCACCCGGCTTCCGTGGTGATCGCCCGCGGCGCCGCGTACGGTCGTACCGTGACCACCGCACCCGAAGGCATCACCATCCGCCTCGCCCGGCCCGGGGACGCGCCCGCCATCGAGGCGCTCGACGGCTCGTTCACCACCCCGACCGTGTTCGAGGCCGCCGCCACCGACGCCGGCTTCACCCTCCGCGAGGTCCCGGTCGACCCGCCCCTGCGCAAGTCGTTCCCGCCCGAGGAGCACGACGAGCAGGAGATCGGCGAGGACAACGAGGCCGACCACCGCACCTTCGTCGCCCTCGACGGCGAGGGGCTGTGCGGATTCGCCGCCGTCGCCTACGCCCCCTGGAACCGGCGGCTCACCGTCGAGGACATCGAGGTCGCCCCCGGCCACCGCGGCCGGGGCATCGGCCGGGCCCTGATGGAGCGTGCCGCCGGGTTCGGCCGCGAACGCGGCGCCCGCCACCTCTGGCTGGAAGTCTCCAGCGTCAACGCCCCCGCCGTCCACGCCTACCGGCGGATGGGCTTCGCTCTCTGCGGGCTCGACACCACCCTTTACGACGGGACCCCGGCCGCCGGGGAGCAGGCCCTCTACATGGCGCGCCCGCTGCACTGAAGAACGCCCGGACATCACTCGGACGGGTGTTCCGGGCGCCCACGACCAGCCGCACTGACCTGCGGCATGTACAACGGGTGATTGTTCGGTGCACATTCATCCGGCACGTACACGGTGGATCAGGCAGGACAGGGGGTAACGGCCCGGAATGGAAATACTGCAACGGCTTTTGACGGCCACTCAGGTGTGGGAGGAGGCCGCCCGGTTCATCCGGCTCTTCCACCGGGAGAACCCGCAGGCGGGTGACCCCGGCGAGCGGCTGGCCGCCGTGCGCGAGGAGCTCGCGGAGACCGGCACCTACCGGCACACCGCCGAGGAGCTCGCCCACGGCGCCCGCGTCGCCTGGCGCAACAGCAACCGCTGCATAGGCCGGCTCTACTGGAACTCGCTGCGGGTCCGCGACCGCAGGGAACTCACCTCCGGCGAGGACATAGCCGCGGAATGCTTCGAGCACCTGCGCGAGGCCACCAACGGCGGCCGCATCCGTCCCACCATCACCGTCTTCGCCCCCGACGCCCCGGACCGCCCCGGCCCGGTCGTCTGGAGCGAGCAGCTCATCCGCTACGCAGGCTACGGCGACCACCCCTCGGTCACCGTCGGCGACCCGCGCAACCGCGAACTCACCGGAGCCCTGCGCGAACGCGGCTGGCCCGGCGGCCCCGGCACCCCCTTCGACCTGCTCCCGCTGGTGGTGCAGGGCAGCGACGACAAGCCCCGCTGGTTCGACGTGCCGCCCGACGCGGTCCTCGAAGTGCCCATCGAGCACCCGGACCACGACCACTGGTCGGACTGGGGCCTGCGCTGGCACGCCGTGCCCGCCATCTCCAACATGTGCCTGGAGATCGGCGGCATCCACTACCCGGCCGCCCCGTTCAACGGCTGGTACATGGGCACCGAGATCGGCGCCCGCAACCTCGGCGACACCGACCGCTACAACCTGCTGCCCGTCGTGGCCCGCCGGATGGGCCTGGACACCTCCAGCGACCGCTCCCTGTGGAAGGACCGCGCCCTGGTCGAACTCAACCGCGCCGTCCTGCACTCCTTCGACCGGGCCGGGGTCACCATCGCCGACCACCACACCGAGTCCCGCCGCTTCCTCAGCCACATGGAGCGCGAGGAGCGCAGGGGACGGCAGGTCGGCGCCGACTGGTCCTGGATCGTGCCCCCGATCTCCGGCTCGGCCTGCCCGGTCTTCCACCGCACCTACCAGGACCGGCAGGAAAG
This sequence comes from Streptomyces sp. NPDC012888, assembly GCF_042900645.1. NCBI lineage: Bacteria > Bacillati > Actinomycetota > Actinomycetes > Kitasatosporales > Streptomycetaceae > Streptomyces > Streptomyces sp. NPDC012888. Next base: position 379,188 of record NZ_JBIBBM010000005.1, read on the forward strand.
CCCGGCCTACGTGCACCACCCCGGCGCGGGCGACCGCGCCCGCGGCCGCAACCTGGTCTAGACCTTCTGTTACCGTCGCCTGGCAGGCCGGGCAGCGGTGGAGAAGGGAACCGAGAAGTGACGCATACCCGTGAACTCCGGGTCAGGATCGGCTCGTTCACGTCGGCGGGCGGCCGCGGCATCACCACCGCGGCCGTCGACGGGCACACCGGGGAGCTGACCGTCCTCGGCCACACCGACGTCCTCGCCGACCCCTCCTACCTGGCCGCCGCCCCGGACGGCTCGGTGGTCTACGCCGTCAGCGAGGGCGAGCGCGGACTGGCCATGGCCTTCCGGCCCGACCCCCGCGGACTCGTGCCGCTCGGCGCCCCCGTGGAGACCGGCGGTGCCGGCCCCACCCACCTCGCCGTGGCCGGCCGGCTGCTGCTGACCGCCCACTACACCTCCGGCGGCATCGGCGCGCTGCCCCTCGGCCCCGACGGGGCCCCGCACGCCCCCGCCGCCGTACTGGCCCACCACGGCTCCGGACCCGACCCCGACCGCCAGCGCGGACCGCACGCCCACCAGGTGCTGCCCGACCCGTCCGGCCGCTGGGTGCTCGCCGTGGACCTCGGCACCGACTCCGTCCGGGTCTGCGCCGCCCCGGCCCCGGACGGCGCGGCGCCGGTCCCGCACGGCGAGACCGCGCTCCGCCCCGGCAGCGGCCCGCGCCACCTGGCCTTCCACCCCGCAGGCGGGCTGCTGTACGTACTGCACGAGCTGCGGCCGCAGCTGACCGTCTGCCGGTGGGACGGGGAGGCGGGGGAGGTGCGACCGGCCCGGGAGGTTCCGGCGCCCGCAGAGGGCGCCACAGGGGCCGTGCGGGCCTATCCCTCCGCGGTGGCGGTCTCACCCGACGGGCGGTTCCTCTGGGCGGCCGTGCGCGGCACCGACACCATCGCGGCGTACTCCCTCGCCGACCCGGCCGCTCCCGCACTCGCCGGCACCGTGGCCTGCGGCGGCCGCTGGCCCCGCGACCTGGTCCTCGACCCCTCGGGCCGCCGGCTGTACGCGGCCAACGAGCGCTCCGGCGACGTCACCTGGTTCGACGTGGACCCCGCGACCGGCGTCCCGCGCCGCGCGGGATCCGTGCCCGTCCCGGCCGCGACCTGCGTCCTCTTCGCCTGACGGGCACCCGCCCCGCCCGCGTACGGACGCGCCGGGGCCCGCCTCCCCGTGGAAGGCGGGCCCCGGTGGTGGAACGGACGGGCGTCAGCGCGCGGAGGCGCCCTGCGGGATGCCCAGGGCGGCCGCGTACTGGGCCACCGCCAGCTTGCCGAGCGCCGGGTAGGCCCCGAGCACCTCGGCCGCGGCGCAGTCGGCCTCCTTGGCGGCGGTGTCCAGCAGGCCGTCGGTGGCCTCCGGCCCGATCAGGTACGGGGCCAGCGCCAGCTGCGCCGAACCCGCGCCGCGCAGCTGCTCGGCGACCGCGGCCACCGAACCCTCCTGGTCCAGCGCGGCCGCGATCACCGGAACGGCGAGGCGCGCCGCCAGCAGCATGCCGGTGATGCCGGCCGCCTGCACGGCCTCCTCGCCACCGGTGGTGGCCAGGATGATGCCGTCGGCGGCGGTGGCCACGGTGAACAGCCGCGCCCGGTCCGCGCGGGCCAGCCCGGCCTCGGACAGGCGCACGTGCAGGGCCTCGGCGAGCAGCGGGTGCGGACCGAGCACGTCGGTCAGCTCGGCGGCGGCGGCCGAGTCCATCAGCGCCTGCCGAGTCCGGCGCAGCAGGTCGCCGTCGGGGCCGGCGAGCAGCGGCACCACCACGGCGTCCGGGCCGGTCGGCTCGGGCACCTCCTGCCCGGCTGCCCGGGCGAACTCGGCGCGCGCGGCCCGCTCGGCCACGACGGCGTCCAGGACGGTGGTCAGCGACGGGAACTCCGGGTTCCCCTCCTCGTCCGGCACCCCGCCGTCGAGGTAGCCGACCCGGGCGTCCAGACCGGGCAGCTCCGAGCGCCCGATGCTGAGGACTTCCTCCGCCAGCGCGCGCGAGGCGGACGACGGGACCCCGGGTACGGCGAGCACCAGCGCGGGCGCGTTCTCGGGCGCCACCGCGGGCTCAGGACGGCGGTGCCGTCCGCTCGGGCGGGGTCGCGGCATTCGTACGGGCAGGCCGTTCGCAGGCCCAGTGGGGGTGCTCATGCGGCCGCATGCTACTGGTTGTACCGGCCCGGCGGTTCGGCCAGGGTGAAGGCCGGAGGCATCTGTCCGTATTTATCCGGTGAATTTCAGATACGTTCAACTGACGCTGGGCAGCCGCCAGTCCACGGGCCGTGCCCCCTGCCGGGCGAGCAGGTCGTTGGTGCGGCTGAACGGCCGCGACCCGAAGAACCCGTAGTCGGCGGACTTGGGGGAGGGGTGGGAGGACTCCACCACGGGGAGCTCGCCGAGCAGCGGCCGCAGGTTGCGGGCGGCGCGCCCCCAGAGGATGGAGACCAGCGGCTTGCCGCGGGCGGCCAGCGCCCGGATGGCCTGCTCGGTGACGGCTTCCCAGCCCTTGCCCTGGTGGGCGTTGGAGCGGCGCGGGGCCGTGGTCAGCGAGCGGTTCAGCAGCAGCACCCCCTGCCGGGTCCAGGGGGTGAGGTCACCGTTGAGCGGGCGACCGGTGCCCAGGTCGCGGTGCATCTCCAGGAAGATGTTGTCCAGGCTGGGCGGGATCGGGTCCACCTCGGGCGCCACCGAGAAGGAAAGCCCCACCGCGTGCCCGGGCGTGGGGTAGGGGTCCTGTCCGACGATGAGGACCTTCACCTCGTCGAAGGGCTGCTGGAAGGCGCGCAGCACGTCGGCGCCGGCGGGGACGTACCGGCGGCCGGCCGCGATCTCGGCGCGCAGGAAGTCGCCCATCGCGGCGATGTGCCCGGCCACCGGTTCGAGGGCCTTGGCCCAGCCGGGTTCTACGATCTCGTGCAAGGGTCGTGGTGCCACGGACCGTCACTCTAGTGGCCGATCACCGCCGCCCGTACGCAGAGGACGTCCGGCAGGTGTTCGGCGAGCAGTCGCCAGCTGTCCCCGTCGTCCGCGCTGGCGTAGAGCTCGCCGTTGCGGTTGCCGAAGTACACGCCCGCCGGGTCGGCGTCGTCGGTGCACATGGCGTCGCGCAGCACGGTGCCGTAGTGGTCGCCGGAGGGCAGCCCCGAGGTCAGCGGTTCCCAGGTGGCGCCGGCGTCGGAGGTGCGGAAGACGCGGCAGCGGTGCCCGGCCGGCACCCGGTCGGAGTCGGCGTTGAGCGGGAAGACGTAGGCGGTGTCCGGGCGGTGGGGGTGGGCGGCCACGGCGAAGCCGAAGTCGGAGGGGAGCCCCGCGCCGATGTCGGTCCATGCGCGGCCGCCGTCGTCGCTGCGGTAGACGCCCCAGTGGTTCTGCAGGTAGAGCCGGCGGGGGTCGCCGGCGTCCCGGGCGAGCTTGTGCACGCACTGGCCGAACTCGGGCTGCGGGTCGGGCAGGAAGACCGCGGACACCCCGCTGTTGGACGGGGACCAGGCGGCCCCGCCGTCGGTGCTGCGGAACACCCCGGCCGCGGAGACCGCCACGGTCAGGGCGCCGGGGTCGGCCGGGTCGGTGAGCACCGTGTGCAGGCCCTCGCCGCCCCCGCCGGGCGCCCAGTCCCGGCGGCTGGGGTGCTCCCACAGCGGCCGGACCAGTTCGAAGGACTCGCCGCGGTCGGCCGAGCGGAACAGCGCGGCCGGCTCGGTGCCCGCGTACACGACGTCCGGGGCCTCCGGGCCGGCCGGGTGCAGCTGCCAGACCCGCTCCAGGGAGGCGCCGGTGTCCCCGGGGAACCGCACCGCGGGCCGGGCGGGCTCCTGCCAGGTCGCGCCGAGGTCGTCGGAGGTGAACACCGAAGGGCCCCAGTGCGAGCTGTCCCCGCCGACCAGGATCCGCGGGACGGGGCCGCGCCGGTCGACGGCGGCCGCGTAGACCGCCTGGGCGTTGAAGTGCGGACCGCCGAACTCCCACGGCCCGCCGTTGTTCCGGCGGCCGATGAAGAGGCCCTTGCGCGTGCCCACGAGCAGCAGCAGTTCGGTCATGGCGGCACCTCCGGGTGGCGAGTCCTCCTGGCATGGTGGTCCGGACGCCATTGGTACGAGAACTCTCGTACTACGATTGATTTCGTAGTACGGTGATCCTCGTACGAGCCGGGGACCGGTCCGGTCCTGCGGCATTCCGCAGCACGCTTCCGCGGCACCGACCCAGACCAGGGAGAGCCCGAACATGAGTGCCACCCTCTTCGAGCCGTACCGGCTGCGTTCGGTCACCGCACCCAACCGGGTGTGGATGGCCCCGATGTGCCAGTACTGCGCCGAACCCGCCGGAGAAGCGGCGGGAGTCGCCCACGACTGGCACTTCGCCCACTACGCGGCCCGCGCTGCCGGCGGCACCGGCCTGATCCTCCAGGAGGCCACCGCGGTCTCGCCGGAAGGCCGGATCTCGCCCTACGACCTGGGCCTGTGGAACGACACCCAGCTGCGGGCGCTCCGCCGGATCACCGGCTTCCTCAAGGAACAGGGCACCGTCCCGGGCATCCAGCTCGGCCACGCCGGCCGCAAGGCCTCCACCGGCCGCCTCTGGGAGGGCGGGGGACCGGTCGGCCCCGGGGAGCACGGCTGGCGCCCGGTCGCCCCCAGCCCGCTGGCGTTCGGCCCCGGCCACCAGGTGCCCCGCGAGCTGACGCCCGCCGAGATCCGCACGGTGGTGGGGGACTTCGCGGCCGCCGCCCGGCGGGCCCTGGCGGCCGGCTACGAGGTGGTGGAGATCCACGGCGCCCACGGCTACCTGATCGGCGAGTTCCTCTCCCCGCGCAGCAACCGACGCACCGACGCCTACGGCGGCTCCTTCGAGAACCGCACCCGTTTCGCCCTGGAGGTCGTCGACGCGGTCCGCGAGGTCTGGCCCGCCGGACTCCCCCTCTTCTTCCGCGTCTCCGCCACCGACTGGCTGGGCGCGGAGGGCTGGACGGCCGACGACACCGTCCGGCTGGCAGGGTTGCTCAAGGACCACGGCGTGGACCTGCTCGACGTCTCCAGCGGTGGCCTGGCACCCGATGCCCGGATCGAGACCGGACCCGGCTACCAGGTGCCGTTCGCCGCCCGTGTCCGGGCCGAGGCGGGCCTGGCCACCGCCGCCGTGGGCCTGATCACCGAGCCCGTCCAGGCCGAGAAGGTCCTGGCCGGGGGCGAGGCCGACGCCGTCCTGCTCGGCCGGGAGCTGCTGCGCGACCCGTACTGGGCCCGGCGCGCCGCCCGTGAGCTGGGCGCCGCGATCCGCACCCCCGGGCAGTACGCCCGGGCCTGACCGCGGGCGGCGCGGGCTCGGGGCCCCGGGCCCGCGGCTCCGGGTCCGCGGCTCCGGGTCCGGGCTCGGGGTCCGGGGCTCGGGGCTCCGGGGCCGGGGCTCGGGGCCCGGTTGGGCGCCTCGTAGGATGGACGGGCAGCAGTGGCGACGACCGAACGGAGTTGACGGGACATGACCGACCGCGACACCGGCCGTGCGCTCGCCCATCCCGAGCCGGGACAGATCCGCCTCGAAGAGGTGCTGCACGCCCTCTCCGACCCGGTGCGGCTGTCGATCGTGCGCGAACTGGCCACCGCCGCGTCGGAACTCGCCTGCTCCGACTTCGAGGTGCCCGTCACCAAGTCGACCACCACCCACCACTTCCGGGTGCTGCGCGAGAGCGGCGTGGTCCGGCAGGCCTACCGGGGCACCGCCAAGCTCAACGGCCTCCGCCGGGACGAGCTGGACGCCCTCTTCCCCGGCCTGCTGGACAGCGTGCTGTCCGCCGCCGACGCCGAACAGGGCCGCCTCACCGGCTGACCGGCACCCCGGCCGCGCCCAGCAGCCCCGGCCAGTCCGGGATCTTGACCGAACGGCGGCCCAGCGAACCGCCCAGCTCCTGTTCCGCCCGCTCGATCGCCTGCCAGCCCGTCCACTCCACCGGGTGCAGCAGCCCGGCCGCCCGCATGGCCGTCAGCGGATCGCCGGGGAGCTCCCGGCGGGCCAGGGCCGGCGCGTCCTGCAGCAGGGCCGACGCCGTCTCCTTGGCGCAGGGCCGGTTCGTGCCGATCACCCCGGTCGGGCCGCGCTTGATCCAGCCCGCCACGTACTCGCCCACCGAGGCCCGGCCCGCGCGCAGCACCCGGCCCGCGGCGTGCGGCACGGTGCCGCGGGCCGCGTCGAACGGCAGCCCCGGGAGCGCGACCCCCCGGTACCCCACCGAGCGGAGCACCAGCTGTGCCTCGACGTCCTCGTACGCGCCGGTGCCGGTGACGCCGCCGCGGCCGTCCGGCAGGGTCCGCTCGAACCGCACCCCGGCCGCCCGCCCGTCCGGCCCGGCCAGTACCTCCACCGGGCGCAGGAAGAACCGCAGCGCGATCCGCCGGCCGCCGCCCCCGGCGGGGGCGGCGGCCCAGCTCCGCAGCACCTCGACGTTGCGCCGGTTCACGGCGGGCAGGGGGGCCCGCGGATCGGCGTAGGCGGGGTCCAGGGCCAGCTCCGCCGGGTCGACCACCGGGTCCACGCCGGGCAGCGTGCCCAGCTCGCGCAGCTCCTTGGTGGTGAACTTGCCCTGTGAGGGCCCGCGCCGGGCCACCATCGCCACCTCGCGCACCCCGCTGCCGGCCAGCGCCCCCAGCGCCGGCTGCGGCATGTCGGTGGCCCGCAGCTCGGCCTCGCCCCGGGCCAGCATCCGGGTCACGTCCACCGCCACGTTGCCCGCTCCGACCACCACCGCCGAGCGGACCCCGGCCAGCGCGAAGTCCTCCGCCTCGGCGTCGGGGTGAGCGCTGTACCAGTTCACGAAGGCGGTGGCCGAGTGCACCCCGGGCAGATCCTCCCCGGGGACGTCCAGCATCCGGTCCCGGGCGGCGCCCACGCAGTAGACCACCGCGTGGTACAGCTCCAGCAGCCGGCCGGTCGGCAGCGCCGGCCCGCCGACCTCCACGTTGCCCAGGAAGCGGATCCGCTCGTCCTCCAGCACCGCGCGGAGGTTGCCCTGGAGGGACTTGATCTTCTCGTGGTCGGGGGCCACCCCGTATCTGACCAGGCCGTACGGTGCGGGCAGCCGGTCCAGTACGTCGACCAGCACGCCCGGTACCTCGCGCTGCTGGACCAGGGTCTGGGCGGCGTAGACCCCGCTCGGGCCGGAACCGACGACGGCGACTCGAAGCACGGCGGAACTCCTTTTCGGAGGTGAATCCCAGGATGCCACCGACGCCCCGGCGCGTCAGCCCGTCGACACGGCCCCGCCGGCGGCCGCCAGCGCCCGCATCCGCTCGATCTCGGAGGTCTGCTGGGCCACCACCTCGTTCGCCATCTCCTCCACGGCCACGTTGTTCCCACCGGAGAGGGCCTCGCCGGCCATGGTCACCGCCCCTTGGTGGTGGGCGGTCATCAGGCTCAGGAAGAGCCGGTCGAAGTCCGCGCCACGGGCCGCCCGGAGCTGGTCCAGCTGCGCCCCGGTGGCCATGCCGGGCATCGACGCGTGGTCGTGGCCGTGCCCGGCGCCGTGGCCGCCGCCGGGCGCGGGGTGACGGGCCAGCCAGGCCTCCATCGCCGCGATCTCCGGCCGCTGGGCCGCCGCGATCCGCTGCGCGAGCCGCTTCACCGGTTCGGCCGAGGCCCGGTCGGGGGCCAGCGCGCTCATGGTCAGCGCCTGCCGGTGGTGCTCGATCATCCGCTGCACGTAGGCGAAGTCGGCGCCGTTGGGGCTGTCGTCCGGACGCTCCCTGGCGGCCTGTTCGGGGGAGAGGGTGCGGTTGGGCTCGCCGGGCCTGCCGGGGGCGACGACCCGGGGTCCGCCGGCGTCGCTCCGCTCCTCCTCCTGGCACCCGGCGAGGACGAGGACGCACGCGGTGGCGACGGCCGCCCACCCGGAACGGCGATGAGACCCCTTTGCCATGTCCATGGAAAGGACGATACTGCCCGCGTCCAGGTTCCGTTCCCACCAGGAACGGCTGAACGGACCCATAGGGAGGGCAAGTTGACCTCGACGCACCACACCCGTGTGCGACCAGGGAGCCCGAGGGCGGTGGCAGCGGCAGCCGCCGCGGCAGTCGGCCTCCTCGCCGCGCTCCTGGCCGCCGGCCCGGCGGCCGCCACCCCGGACCCCGGAGACCTGCAACGATCCCCGGGCGCGCGGACCGCCGGCAGCGGCGCGCCCGCTGTCCCGGGCCAGGACGGGATCGTCCACAGCCCCAACATCAGGCACCTCGCGAACGTCCCCAGCACCAACCCCGACGGCATCGAGACCGACATCGCCTTCCAGGGCCGGTACGCCTACGCGGGCAGCTACGACGGCTTCACCATCTACGACATCGCCGACCCGGCGGCGCCCAGGACCGTCACCCAGGTCCGCTGCCCGGGCGGCCAGAACGACATCTCGGTCTCCGGCGACCTGCTCTTCCTCTCCACCGACTCCTCGCGCAGCGACGACTCGTGCAACAGCGTCTCGCAGCCCGCCACCGAGAAGTCCTCGTGGGAGGGCGTCAAGATCTTCGACATCAGCGACAAGGAGAACCCCAGGTACGTCAAGTCCGTGGAGACGGCCTGCGGTTCGCACACCCACACGCTGGTGCCGGGCGGCCGCGACATCTACGTGTACGTCTCCTCGTACTCGCCCAACGACGCATTCCCGGACTGCAAGCCGCCGCACGACGGCATCTCCGTGATCAAGGTCCCCAAGAAGGAACCCACCCGGGCCGCCGTGGTCGGCTTCCCCGTCCTCTTCCCGGACGGCGGCAACCCGGGCGCGCCCACCAACCCCGGGGTCACCCGGACCAGCGGCTGCCACGACATCACCGTGCTGCCCTCGAAGGACCTGGCGGCCGGCGCCTGCATGGGTGACGGCATCCTCTTCGACATCAGCCGGCCGGAGCGGCCGCGGGTCATCGACCGGGTCCAGGACAACGTCAACTTCGCGTTCTGGCACTCGGCCACCTTCAACGAGCGCGCGAACAAGGTGGTGTTCACCGACGAGCTCGGCGGTGGCGTCGGTGCCACCTGCAACGCGGCCACCGGCCCCGACCGCGGTGCCAACGGCATCTACGACATCACCGGCCGGGGCGACCAGCGCGAGCTGGTCTTCCGCAGCTACTTCAAGATCCCGCGGCACCAGGCCGACACCGAGAACTGCGTGGCCCACAACGGCTCGCTGATCCCCGTCGGCGGCGGCCGCGACATCATGGTCCAGGCCTGGTACCAGGGCGGCCTGTCGGTCTGGGACTTCACCGACTCCACCCGGCCCCACGAGATCGCCTTCTTCGAGCGCGGCCCGGTCGACCCGGCCGCACTCGACTTCGGCGGCGCCTGGTCCACCTACTACTACAACGGGCACATCTACTCGAACGACATCACCAAGGGCCTCGACGTGCTGCGGATCGACGACCGCCGCACCGACAGCGCCGCGCGGGTCCGGCTGGACCGGCTGAACGTCCAGACCCAGCCCGAGTACGACCGGTAGGGCGTCAGTCCCCGCTCAGGGGAACCGATCCGCCGGGCGGGCCCGCCCCGTCCGGCGGCACACCCATCCCCGGTTCCAGCCCGTAGCGCTGGAACAGCTCCTCCCGCAGCCGGGCGGCCGGCATCGGCGCCCCCGGCAGAAGCACCGCGAACACCGCGCCCATCAGCAGCGCCCGCAGCATCGGGTAGTCCGACTCCGGATCCGGCGACCCGTACCGCGCGACCGTGTCCCGCAGCAGCTCCGCCAGCCGCTGCTGCTCCGGGCACTGCACGAACCCCTCGGCCTGCAGGATGCCCGCCATGTGCGTGCGCATCAGCACGGGCTGGTCCCGGGCCAGCCCGAGGATCGCGTCGATCGCCCGGGCCAGCCGCTCCCGCCCGTCCTCCGTGCGCGGCTCGCGCTCCAGCGCCTCCTGCAGGGTCCGGTGCATCAGGCGGTGCACCGCGGACTGGAGCAGCTGCCGCTTGCCGGGGAAGTAGTACGAGATCAGCCCGCGGGCCGCGCCCGCCCGGTCGGCGATGGCGCCGAGGGTCGTCGCCTCGTACCCGCGTTCGGCCACGAGTTCGACCGTGGCCTGGAGCAAGCGCTCTTTGGAGCGTCTCCGCAATTCTTCATTGACCGATGCGCTGCGCGGGGACATGCTTGCTCCTGCGTTGACTGGCTCTGAGCCAATATACTCAGCGCACCGGCCCACCGGTGCTCGGCGACGCGGGGGATCGCCGAGCGCCGGTGCGCGCCGCCCTGCCCGCCGGCGCGTCCGGTCCCGGTTCAGCGGACCCGGCTCCGCTCCTGGCTGCGGCTCCGATCCTGGTCGCGCGCGGGCTCCGCGACCGGCGCCCGCCGGCTCGCCGCCAGCGCCACGAACGCGACCAGCACCGCGCCCAGCAGCCAGCCCGCGACCACGTCGGACGGCCAGTGCACACCCAGCAGCACCCGGGTGAACCCGACGCCGAGCACCGAGACCGCGGCCACCGCCCAGGCCGCCCCGGTCACCCAGCCCGCCCGGCCCGACCGGCCGGCCCGGCCCGCCCCCGACCCGCTCGCCAGCCACAGCAGCAGCCCGCAGACCACGGTCGCGGTCAGCGCGTGCCCGGAGGGGTAGGCGGCGTAGGACGCCGTGTCCACCGGGTCCGCCCACACCGGCCGCTCCCGGCCCACCGCGGCCTTCACCCCCTGGCTCACCACCGCCGCGGCCGCCACGGCCAGCAGGAACCATCCGGCGAGTCTCCGCTCGCCCCGCCACCACAGCCAGCCGCACGCCACCGCCAGCAGCGCCCGCATCGTCCACGGGTCCCACACCCAGTCGCTGAGCAGCCGGTTCAGCGCCGTCAGCTCCGGATGGGCGTGGGCCTGCGCGTGCAGGGCGCGGGCCACCAGACCGTCGTAGCGGAGCACCGGATGCCACCGGAGCGCCACCAGTACCGTCAGCAGGGCGGCCAGCAGCGCGCAGCCCACGCCGGCCCGCCACCACCGCCCTCCGTTCCGCAGATTCCGGATTTCCATACTCCGGATCCTTGCACCGATCGGCCGCCGTAACCGCCCGGACCCTCAGGACAGCGCCGACAGCCCGGGTACGAGGGCCACCAGCACGGGCACCGCCGGCACCAGCGCGGCCGTGGCCGTCAGGCCCAGCCGGCGGGTGGCGGGCAGCCGCGGCGTGGCCGCCAGCAGCCGCTGCACCCGCTGCGGTACGTGCGCCTGCGGGGCGGCGCCGGGCCCGAACACCCCGCGGTCCTCGTTCAGCCCGACCAGCGCCAGCGCGGTCGTCAGCCGCCCGAACCGGCGCGAGGCCACGTCGTCCGCGGCCAGCTCCACCAGATGGTGCATGCCGTCCCGGAACGCCGCGAACACCGGCACCCGGGGGAACGCCCCCGACAGGGCCGCCGAGAACTGCAGCAGCCAGTCGTGCCGGGCCGCCGCGTGCCCCTGCTCGTGCGCCAGCACGGCGTCCAGCTGCCGGCCCTTCAGGCGGCGCAGCGCGGCCGTGGTCACCACCAGCCGCGGCGCGGACCCGGGCAGCCACCACGCGTCGGGCCGCTCCCCCTCCAGCAGCACCAGCCGCACCCCGGCCGGATCCTCCCCGGGCAACAGCGGTGCCCGCAGCAGCAGTTCACCGTCCTGGGCCCGCCGCCGGGCGCGCGCCCGCAGCACCTCCCGGCCCAGCACCGCCGCCGTCCACAGCGCGCCGCCCGCCAGCAGCAGGGCCGTCACGGCGGCCCACGGGCCGCTGCCGCCCAGCGCGTACGCCTCCACCACCCCGCTCGGCGCGGGCGCGAACAGCCGCCCCCGCACCGCCTGCCAGGCGGCCGCGGCACTCAACACCATCGACAGGGCCAGGCACAGCAGCACCGAGGCCACCGCGCACTGCCACACCCACAAGGCCACCACGGGCTCGCGCTCGGACCATTCGGCCCGCCCCAGCAGACGCGGCGCCAGGACCGCGATGAGGGCGCCGAGCAGCAGCAGAACGGCGGGGACCATCATGGACGCCACCCTATGAGCGAGCGGCTACCTGCCGGTACGTCCCGGCCGTTTTGGTGACGCAGCCCACGTCCGCAGGACGCCCCCCTCACAGCAGCAGCATCGAGAACATCCCCAGCCCCATCGCCAGCCGGCACGCCCGCGTCAGCGCCGCCGGGCCCTCGGCCAGCCGCGCCCCGCCCCGCAGCACGTACCCGGCGTAGTACAGCAGCAGCGCCCCGGTCAGCCACGGCACCCCCGTCCACAGCGCCATGTACACCATGGCCAGCGAGCCCACCAGGTGGTGGGCGTGCCCCGGGCCGTCCCGCAGCAGCCACACCGCGTGCAGCGAGGCCGCCGCGAACACCACGCCCAGCACCGGCGCCAGCCGGTGCCCGCCCCCGGCGAGCGGCAGCGCCATCACCGCCATTCCCAGACCCATCACCGCGTCGGCCCGCCCCGCCGAGCCCCGCACTCTCAGCAGGCAGTACCCGCCGCTCACCGCGCACAACGCGACCAGGAGCCAGGGGAGCAGGGGCGTGACGGTGCCGGAGTGGTGCACGAGCGGACCTCCCGGTGCGACGGCGTCTGTCCGAAGAGATGCCCGTCCCGCCGGGCGGGCACGCCGCCCGGGTTAGGCTGCGGTCAGCCGTGCCGAACGCCCGAACGGAGCCGCCCATGTCCGCGCCCGCCGCACTCACCTTCCGCAACGCCGTCGAGGCGGACGTCCCGGCCCTGGTGGAGCTGGTGGAGTCGGCCTACCGCGGCGACGCCAGCCGGGCCGGCTGGACCACCGAGGCGGACTACCTCGACGGGCAGCGGACCGACCCCCAGGGCGTCCGCCAGGTGATCGGCACGCCCGACTCCGTGCTGCTGGTGGTGGAGCGGGAGGGCGAACTCGTCGCCTGCTGCCAGCTCGAACACCGCGGCGACCACGCCTACTTCGGCATGTTCGCCGTCCGGCCCGGACTCCAGGGCGCCGGCCTCGGCAAGGAGATCCTGGCCGAGGCCGAGCGCCGGGCCGGCGCCGACTGGGGCGCCAAGGAGATGCGGATGACCGTGATCAACGTCCGCGACGAGCTCATCGCCTACTACGAGCGGCGGGGCTACCGCCGCACCGGCGAACTCAGTCCCTTCCCGTACGGCGACGAGCGGTTCGGCAAGCCGCGCCGTGACGACCTGGCCTTCGAACTGCTCGTCAAGGACCTGTGAGCCGCCCCGGCGGAGCGCTCCGCCGGAGCGCCCCCGCTCCGGCTCAGGCCGTGAACCGGCCGGTGATCCGGATCTCGGGGAAGTCCGTGGCCGCCCCGTCCAGTTCGAGCGCGCGGACCAGCCGCAGCTGTTCCTGCGTGTTCACCGTCCAGCCGGTCACCCGCAGACCCGCGGTGTGCGCGGACTCCACCGTCTCCAGCGTCAGCCGGCGGATGTCCAGAGCGACCGTTTCCGCACCGACGGCCAGCGCCCGGTCCACGACGTCCTCGCCGTAACGGCCCGCGGTCAGCACGGTCCGCAGCCCCGGGGCCAGCCGGGCGGTCTCCGCGAGCACCGCGTCGTGGGCGGAGGCCACCTCCACCCGCCCGGTGAGGTCGCGGCGCAGCAGGAACCCGGTCAGCACCTCGGCGGTGGCCCGGTCCTGGATGCCGATCTGCAAGGGGGCCCGGACCGCGTCCAGTACCTCCTCCAGGACCGGCACGCGCTCTCCGAGCCCCGCGTCGAGCTCGCGGAGCTCGGCCAGGGTGAGGTCGGCGACCGCGCCCGATCCGTCCGTGGTGCGGTCCACCTCCGGGTCGTGCAGGACGACGAGCGCGCCGTCCTTGCTGAGCTGCGCGTCCAGCGCGATGACGTCCATGCCGGAACGTTCCGCGCGGACGAACGACCGGAGCGTGTTCTCCGGTTCGACACCCATGACCCCGCGGTGACCGATGGTGAGGAAAGTCAAGGTTCTCTCGCTTCCGTCGACGGCGGCTCCCGGCGACGGCCCGGTGTCCCGACCGAACCGCGCGGGTGAGGACGCATCGTAGTGCGCCGACCGCGCGATGTGACCGGTCGTGCAGGGCCCCGGAGGCCGTACGGCCGGTTCCCGCCGCGGCCCCGCGCGCCCCGGCGGCCTCCGCCGTGTCACCCGGGGGTGGGCGCGTCCCCACGGCCTTGACCCGCCCGTCCGCCGCCGCCCTCGACCTCGACCTCCGGTCCAGGGTGGTCCTTCGCGTCCGCGCCCACCGGCCCCAGGGCGTCGAGGTCCGCCAGCAGGGCCTCGGCCAGCTCCAGCTCCGCCAGGTGCTGACGTTCGCTCCAGCGCAGCGCCAGCGCGGGGAAGGCCCACTCCTCCACCGCGGCCGCCTGCGCCGAGGCCTCCCGTACGGCGGCCAGTTCGGCCCGGGTGCGCTGCTGGTGCTCCCGCACCATCTCCCGCAGCCGCTCCGGTTCGGCCAGGTGCCCCATCCAGACCCGGAGCAGCAGCCCGTGCTTGAGCACGACCGGCCCGGCGTCCGCTGTGCCCGCCGCCCACTCGGCCAGGGCCGCGCGGCCCTCGGCGGTGATGGAGTACCGCCGCTTGGCCCGCGCCTCCTCGGATCCGGACCGCTCGGAGCCGGCGTAGCCGAGCGCCTCCAGGCGGCGCAGTTCCGAGTAGATCTGGCTGATCGCCGGCGACCAGTAGAAGAAGCGGAGCGAGGAGTCCGCCCACTTCTTCAGCTCGTAACCGGTGCGGGCCCCGGGGAACGAGAGCAGGCCGAGCACCGCCCACGCGGTCGGCGGAAGGTCTTGCTTCTTCGGCATGTGACGACTAGTCATATTTCGAATTGAAGTGAGACCGGACCCGGGACGCAACCCTGGAGGCACCGTGAAATTCTCCGTGATCTTCGAGGCCCAGCTGGCCGACCCCACCGTCGAGCGCGAACACCAGGTCATCCGAGACTGCGTCGAGCAGGCCGTGCTGGCCGAGCGCATGGGCTTCGACCGCATCTGGGCCGTCGAACACCACTCGCTGAAGTGGTACAGCCACATGAGCGCCCCGGAAGTGTTCCTCAGCTTCGTGGCGGCCAGGACCACGACCATACGCATCGGCCACGGCGTCGTGTGCATGCCGTTCAACTTCAACCACCCCGTCCGCGTCGCCGAACGCGCAGCCATGCTCGACCTGCTCTCCGGCGGCCGGCTCGACCTCGGCGCCGGCCGCGGCGGCACCGAGCAGGAGACCTCCCTGTGCGGGGTGGACCGGGAACGCACCGCCCAGGAGGTCGAGGAGGCCCTGCGGATCATCGGCAGGGCCTGGCAGGAGGAGGAGCTGGAGCACCACGGAGAGCTCCTCGACATCGACCCGCACCCGATCCTTCCCCGGCCCGCCCAGACCCCGCACCCGCCGCTGTTCCTCGCCTGCAGCCGCGCCGAGACCCTCGTGCAGGCCGCCGAGTTCGGCATCGGCGCGCTCGTGATGGGCTTCGCCGGGCCCGAGTCCGTCGCCTCGATGCGGTCCGTCTACGACGCGGCGGTGGCCGGCCGGGACGGCAGCCGCTTCGTCTCCACCGCGGTCAACGACCACTTCTCGGTGCTCTGCCCCACCGTCGTCCTCGACGACCCGGAGGAGGCCCGCCGGATCGGCGTACGCGGCCAGCGCTTCTTCGCGCAGTCGATCGGCCACTGGTACGGGGGAGCGGGCGTCCCCGACGAGGCGGTGGTCGCCGGCGCCGACGAGGCGGCCGAGATGCGCCGCGCCGCCGAACAGGTGGTGGCCCGGCTGAACGAGCAGGCCATCCCGGTCCGGCCCACCTCCACCGCCACCTTCAACGCCGACCACGCCTACGGCGGCGCCGACGACGCGATCGCCCACGTCGAACGGCTCCGCGCGGCCGGCGCCGACGAGGTCATGTGCCTGGTCCAGATGGGCACCGTGCCCCAGGAGGCCTGCCTGGAGACGCTCCGGCAGTGGGGCGAGAAGGTCATCCCGCACTTCCGGGGCGGGGGCCCGTCGTGACCGCGGCCCACCCGGAGCGGGCGGGGACCGGCCCCCGCCGCCCCCTCGGCGAGGACCGCCTCCACCCCGCCGCACGGCTCTTCGCGGACGGCCTCGCCGCCGTCTTCCCCGACGTCGGCGGCAGCGTCACCGACGCCGCCGAGGCCCGGCGCATCCTGGCGGCCGCGCCCCGCACGCCGGGGGAGCCGCCCCCGGTCGGGGCGGTGGCGGACCGGACCGTGCCCGGCCCGCCGGGGGCGGCCCCGGTCCCGGTGCGGATCTACCGGCCCGACCCGGCGCGGTGGCCCGGCCCGCGGCCCACGGTGGTGTACTGCCACGGCGGCGGCTTCGTCCTCTGCGACCTCGACACCCACGACACCACCGTCCGCCACCTCGTGCGGGCCTCCGGCTCCGTCGCGGTGTCGGTGGACTACCGGCGGGCCCCGGAGCACCCCTTCCCCGCCGCCGTCGAGGACACGTACGCCGTACTGCGCTGGGCCGCGGCGCACGCGGGCGGCCTGGGCGGCGACCCCGGCGCGCTGGTCCTGGCCGGCGACAGCTCCGGCGGCAACCTCGCCGCGGCCGCCGCGCTGCTGGCCGTGCGGCGCGGGGGGCCGCGGGCCGCCCTCCAGGCGCTGGTCTACCCCGCGCTGAGCGCCGCCGCGGACTCCGCCTCGTACCGGCTGTACGCCGAGGGCTACTACCTCACCGCCGCCCACATGCGCTGGTTCTGGCGGCAGTACCTCGGCCCGTCGGGGGACGGCGCCGACCCGCTGGCCTCGCCGCCGAACGCCGCCAGGGAGGAGCTGGCACTGCTGCCGCCGGCCCATGTGGTGGTCGCCGGGTGCGACCCGCTGCACGACGAGGGCCGGGCGTACCACCTGCTGCTGCGGGCGTGCGGGGTCCCCTCCACCCTCGACGCGCACCCGGACGTCCCCCACGGGTTCCTCGCCGCCTCCCGGGCGCTGCCGCAGGCGCGGGCCGCACTGGCGCGACTGGGCGGAGCCATCGCTTCCACCGTGTCCGACGGGAAGAATTCCGGTGGACCGGGGGGTGTCGCAGGATAATTTCCTGACTCTCCTCTTGAGCAGGAGAGCCTCGCACGCATACGCTGTCTTGACGTGAGGTTCTCCTGTGGAGGAAGTGACATGACGGAAACTCTTGTGCCGGGCGTCGGCGGAACCGCAATAACCGCCGGGTCGCGGGTGGTGGACCACCCGGCGTGGCCCGCGCTCAAGGCCGCCGTGGAGGAGATCCGCGTCTGGCAGTCCGCCGACGGCTCGATCGACTTCGAGGCCGAGGGCGCCCCCGCGCGCACCGACGCCGCGGACGCCGTCCGGCGCGTGATCGACGCGGTCGAGGAGCTCTCCCCGCTGCTCCCGCACGCCACCGCCTACCACCAGGCCCTCGTCGGCGACCTGCGCAAGTGGGCCGAGGGCGGCTTCCAGGTGCCCGACTTCCTCGACTCCCTGCTGGCCTTCCAGCCCGCCGCGCAGCGCGAGGACGGCCTCCAGCACCTCGTCGTGTTCCCCATGTACACGCAGAACGGCAACCCGGACCGCAACCTGGAGGCCGTCGCCCTGCGCATGGTGTGGCCCGAGTGGCTCGCCGAGCTGGAGCGCACCCGCTACGACAACCCGCTGTTCCTGGGCATCACCTTCGAGGACTTCACCGCGGGCTACGACACCAACTCCGCGGTGCTCTTCCCGGAGACCATCGCCGTCCGCGAGGCCCCCGAGCGCTTCACCTGGGGCGGCATCTTCTGCGACCGCGAGGCCGCCCGCTTCCGCAAGGTCACCGAGGCCGCCGTGGAGACCCTGGGCATGCAGCTGCCCGAGGACATCGCCGCGATGATCACCGACCAGGACCGCTGCGAGAAGGCCTTCGTCCTGTGGGACATGGTCCACGACCGCACCCACAGCCACGGCGACCTGCCGTTCGACCCGTTCATGATCAAGCAGCGCCAGCCGTTCTGGATGTACGGCCTGGAGGAGCTCCGCTGCGACCTCACCGCCTTCAAGGAGGCCGTGAAGCTGGAGGCCGAGGGCAACGTCCACGGCCGCGACGTGCAGTACGCGGTGCTCTTCGACCGGATGTTCCGCTTCCCGCTCTCCGGCGACCGGGTCCGCAACTACGACGGCCTCGGCGGCCAGCTGCTCTTCGCCTACCTGCACAAGCACGACGTGGTGCGGTGGACCGACAACAAGCTGAAGATCGACTGGCAGCGCGCCCCGGAGATCACCAACCAGCTGTGCGCCGAGATCGAGAAGCTGTACCGCGACGGCATCGACCGCCCCAAGCTGGTCCACTGGTTCAAGGCCTACGAGCTGGTCTCCACCTACCTCGCCCCGCACCCGGGCTCCAAGTGGGCGAAGGGCCCCGACGCCCTCGACCTGACGCAGCCGCCGCGCAAGCTCGTGGACGACGTGCTTCCCGACGAGTTTCCGCTCAGCATGTTCTTTGAGGCGCTCGCCAAGAAGCTCAAGGGAGTGATCGCCTCCACCAAGGGGATCACCGCGCAGAACGCCGACACCGAGCGGGCTGCCGCGTGAGCCCTCGCCCTCAGGAGGCTTACGAGATGAACGGCTCCGGGAACGGCAACGGGAACGGGAACCTCAGCGGAGCGGTGGTGGCGGTGGCCGGGGCCGGAGGCCCGGCCGGCCACGCCACCCTGCTCCGCCTCGCGGAGGCGGGCGCCACCGTGGTCGCCGCGGACGCGGACCCGGCCCGGCTCGCCGAGGCCGTGGACGCGGCCCGCTACGCCCACGGCGGCGCGACCGTCACCGGCGACACCGTGGACCTGCTCGACCTGGACGCCACCAAGGAGTGGGCGGCCCGGACCGAGAAGGAGTACGGCCGCATCGACGGCCTGGTCCACCTGGTCGGCGGCTGGCGGGGCAGCAACTCCTTCACCGAGACCGACCTCGCGGACTGGGACTTCCTGGAGAAGCTGCTGATCCGTACGGTCCAGCACACCTCGATCGCCTTCCACGACGCCCTGATGCGCAGCGCCAACGGCCGCTACGTGCTGATCAGCCAGTCCGGCGCGCACAAGCCGGTGGCGAACAACGCCGCGTACAACGCCGGCAAGGCGGCCGCCGAGGCGTGGACGCTGGCGATGGCCGACTCCTTCCGCAAGGCCGGGGGCGAGGAGGGCCCCAGGGCCGCGGCTGCGATCATGGTCATCAAGGCACTGGTGCACGACGCCATGCGCGCCGAGCGTCCCAATGCGAAGTTCGCGGGCTTCACCGACGTCAAGGAGCTGGCCGAGGCCATCGCCGGCGTCTGGGAGCGGTCCGCCTCGGAAGTGAACGGAACGCGTCTGTGGCTCACCCCGCAACCGTAAGGACCGACGCCCGCCGGCACCACGATCCGGCGGTGCGCGGTTTCGCGAGCGACAACTACGCGGGAGCGCATCCGGAGGTCCTCGAAGCGATCGCCCTCGCCAACGGCGGCCACCAGGTCGCCTACGGCGAGGACGAGTACACCGAGCACCTGCAGAAGGTCATCCGCAGCCACTTCGGCCCGTACGCGGAGGCCTTCCCGGTGTTCAACGGCACCGGCGCGAACGTCACCGCCCTCCAGGCGATGACCGACCGCTGGGGCGCGGTGATCTGCGCGAAGACCGCCCACATCAACGTGGACGAGGGCGGCGCCCCGGAGCGCATGGCCGGCATCAAGCTGCTGGCCGTGCCTACCCCGGACGGCAAGCTCACCCCCGAGCTGATCGACCAGGAGGCCTGGGGCTTCGAGGACGAGCACCGGGCCATGCCCCAGGTCGTGTCGATCACCCAGAACACCGAGCTGGGCACGGTCTACACGGCGGACGAGATCCGGGCGATCTGCGAGCACGCCCACGGCCTCGGCATGAAGGTGCACCTCGACGGTGCCCGGATAGCCAACGCCGCGGCCTCCCTGGACGTGCCGATGCGGTCGTTCACCAACACGGTGGGCGTGGACGTGCTGTCGTACGGCGGCACCAAGAACGGCATGCTCTTCGGCGAGGCCGTGGTGGTCCTCAACCCGGACGCCGTCCGGCAGATGAAGCACGTCCGCAAGATGTCCATGCAGCTCGCCTCGAAGATGCGCTTCGTCTCGGTGCAGCTGGAGGCCCTGCTGGCCAAGGACCTGTGGCTGCGCAACGCCCGGCACGCCAACGAGATGGCGCAGCGGCTCGCGGCCGGCGTCCGTGAGGTCGACGGGGTGGAGATCCTCTACCCGGTCCAGGCGAACGCCGTCTTCGCGCGGCTGCCGCACGAGGTCTCCCGCCGCCTGCAGCAGCGCTACCGCTTCTACTTCTGGGACGAGGCGGCCGGCGACGTGCGCTGGATGTGCGGCTTCGACACGCAGATCGAGGACGTGGACGGCTTCCTCCAGGCGCTGAAGGAAGAGATCGCCCGCTGAGCCGGCCGGGTCGGTCCGGGTCGGTCCGAGTCGGTCCGAGTCGGTCCGAGTCGTGCGGTCGTGACTCCGCCAACTCGATAGTCATGCGTTAGGTCGCATAGGTATGCTCCTGGATCATGGAACTGATCCAGGAGCATTCCGACCTGTCCGCGTACCTCGCCGCCGACGAGGCCGTGGACCACGCGCACCCCCTGGTCCGCGAGACCGCCGAAGCCCTGTGGTTCGCCACCGGCGACGCGTACGCGTACGCCGAGGCCGCGTTCGAGTACGTCCGCGACACCGTCCGGCACTCCGCCGACACCGGCGACCCGCGGGTCAGCTGGCGCGCCTCCGACGTCCTCGCCACCCGCAACGGCATCTGCTACGCCAAGTCCCACGCCCTCGCCGCCCTGCTGCGGGCCCGCGGCATCCCCACCGCCCTGTGCTACCAGCGGCTCACCGAGGACGACGGCAGCGACCCCGCCGTCCACGGCCTGGTCGCCGTACTCCTGCCCGGCCGATCGGACTGGGCCCGGCTCGACCCCCGCGGCAACAAGCCCGGCGTCGACGCCCGATTCTCCCTCGACCGGGAACACCTGGCCTTCCCGGTGCGCCCCGAACTAGGAGAGGTCGACTACCCCGTCCTCCACGCCGCCCCGCACCCGGCCGCGCTCACCGCCCTCCAGCGGTCCGCGGACCGGGCCGAGCTCTGGCGGAACCTCCCCACCCGGCTCTGACCGCACCGCTGCGTACCCCGGGCGCACGGACAGGTGCAGCACGGCCGCCAGCAACTGGAGCACGGCCACGGCCAGCAGCAGCAGCCGGGGAGGGGCCTGCGCGGCCACACCCACCAGCGCCGCCCCGGCCGAGGCCGCCGTCAGCTTCAGGCCCGCCCCGAGCGTGAACACCTGGGCCCGCACCCGCTCCGGCGCGTAACCGGCGCGGATCCGCAGGGTCGCCGTCAGCAGCGGCCCGTCGCACAGCCCGGCCAGCGCGAACGCGGCCGCCGCCACGGGCAGCGCCGGGGCGGCCGCGGCCCCGGCCAGCGCCAGCCCCGTCGCCGCGAGCGACCAGCGCGCCAGCCGCCCCGGGTCGAACGCCCGGGTCCGCGAGAGCCGGGCCAGGCCCAGCGAGCCGCACAGCGCGCCGAGGGCGAAGGCGGTCATCAGCAGGCCGCCGGCGCCGGGGCTGCCCAGCCGCGTCGCGAACAGCACGGCCACCGTCGTCAACGCCCCGATCCCGGCGAAGGCCACCGTGGTGGCCCCGGTGATGGCACGGAGTTCCGGCACCCGCCACAGCGCCGCCAGCCCCGCGCCCAGCCCCGCGCCCCCGGACCGCCCCGGACCGGTCCGCGGGGCGGCGTACGGCAGGGTGGCCGCCAGTACGGCCCCCAGCGCGCCCGCGCCGGCCAGCAGGACCATGCCGGGCGCCGCCGAACCCGTGGCGGCGACCAGGCTGACGATGCCGGGGGCCGTCACCGCGGCGGCGTTGTACGTCGACGCGTCCCAGGCGTACGCCCGGTCGAGCCGGGGACCGGCCGGCACCAGGCCGGCCAGCAGGCTGGACATCCCGCCCGTCACCATCGGCCCGCAGCACCCGCCGGCCACCGCCACCGCCAGCACCACCGGCGTCGGGGCCCGGCCGGTCAGCACGCCCAGCGCGGCCACCGCGGCCGCGAAACCGGCCAGCGAACCGACGTGGAGGAGCCGCGGCCGCCGCACCCGGCCCGCGAGGGCGCCGGCCGCCGGAGCGGCCAGCACGTGCGGGGCCAGCCACGCGGTGAGCACGAACGCCCCGTAGGCGGCGTCCCCCGTGCGCTCCAGCGCGAGCAGCACCAGCGCGATACCGACGCCCTCCGAGGCGAACCGTCCGGCGAGCGCCGCCGCCAGGTAACGGCCGAGTCCATGTAACGCCATCATGACGAAAGACGTTACATTAGCGGGGTGAACGGTTTCCACCCCGCGGCCCGGCTGGTCGACCTCGCCGAGGCCGTCCGTAACGACCCCGAGGCCCCGCGCGACACGTTGGCCGCCCTGCTCGCCCGGCACGGGGAGCACCCCGGTGACCTCGGGGAGGGGGCCTTCACCGAGGCTGACGCCGCCGAACTGCGGGCGGCGGCGCGGCGGATGGGCGCCGTGCTCGCGGAGACGGACACCGACCGCGCCGCCCTCGCGCTGAACGCCGTCTTCGACGAATGCGCCGCCCGCCCCCGCCTCAGCAGTCACGACGGTCACCCCTGGCACCTGCACGCCGACCGCGAGGGCTCCGGGTGGGGCGACTGGTTCCTGGCGGCCGGCGCCCTCGCCCTGGCCGAACTCCTCAGCGCGCACGGCCGGGTGGCCTGGGGGGCCTGCCCGGCCGCGGGCTGCGGCCGCTACTTCCTCGGCACCGGCCCGGGCAGCCCCCGCCGCTACTGCTCCACGTCCTGCGCCACCCGCGCGAGGGTCGCCGCCCACCGCCGCCGGGCCGCCGCGGACGCGCCGCGGGACGGCGGCTGAGGTCCGCGCCGCCGGACGGATGGCACAGCCGCGCCGCCGGACGACGGCACAGGCCCGCCCCGCCGACGGCGGGACGGGCCTGTGCTCGGTGCTGTGGTTCGGCCTGGGGCGGGCGCCGTGGGGCTCAGGAGGCGCCGGCCTCCTTCACCTGCTGCGGGGTGGGCGCCGTACCGCCCAGGTGCGCCGGGAGCCACCAGGAGTCCTCGGTCCCCTTGGGGCGGTGCGGGTAGGCGCGCTGCGCCGAGTCCAGGAGCTCCTGCACCCGCCCGCGCAGCCGCCGGGTGATCGCGCCCGCGTACTGGTCGGTCGGCGCCTCGATCGGCTCGCCCACCCGCATCGTCACCGGGATGTGGCTGCGGCGCAGGTTCTTCGGCCGGCCCTTGGTCCACAGCCGCTGGGTACCCCACAGCGCCACGGGGATCAGCGGGACGCCGGCCTCCTGGGCCATCCGCGCCGCGCCCGACTTGAAGCTCTTGAGGGTGAACGACTGCGAGATCGTGGCCTCCGGGAACACGCCGATGATCTCCCCGCCGCGCAGTGCGTCCAGCGCCTGCTGGTAGGCGGCCTCACCTTGCTTGCGGTCCACCGGGATGTGCTTCATCGCGCGCATCAGGGGGCCCGACACCTTGTGCCGGAACACCGACTCCTTGGCCATGAACCGCACCAGGCGCTTCGAGGGCCGCGCGGTCAGCCCCGCGAAGATGAAGTCCAGGTACCCGATGTGGTTCGAGACCAGCACCGCCCCGCCCTGCCTCGGGATGTGCTCCGTGCCCTTCATGTCGATCCGGATGTCCAGCGTCTTGAAGAGCGTGTGGGCGGCGCCGATCACCGGCGGGTAGACGAGCTCAGCCATCGTGCGAAGGTCCCTTTGTCGAACAAGTTACGCCGACGTAGGTTACGTGGCATGGGGGATCGTGCCCCAAACCTGCCCATCTGGCCAGCCCGGACGCCCCCGGCGGGCGAGATTCTCGTCACGCCGGGAATGCCGTGCGCCCCCGCAGGCGCTCGCACCACCGTGGGCAACAGCCGTACACCTGCGGGACAGAGGGGGAGCACACGTGCGGACGGACGAGCCGGGGCCGGCGCTGGGCGCGGCGGAACTCGGGGCGCGGCCCGGGGAGCGGGCCACCCTGGTGCAGTTCTCCAGTGCCTTCTGCCGGCCCTGCGTGGCCACCCGACGGATCCTCGCCGAGGTCGCCGGGATGGTCCAGGGCGTCGCCCACGTGGAGATCGACGCCGAGCAGCGGCTGGACCTGACCCGGGCCCTCGGGGTCGAGCAGACCCCGACCGTACTGGTCCTGGACTCCGCCGGCCGGATCGTCCGCCGAGCCGTCGGCATGCCCCGCAAGGCCGACGTGATCGCGGCGCTGGGCGCGGCCGTATGAGCGGCCGCCGCCCGGCCGCGCGGACCGGAGGGGAAGCGCACGAGCCGGTGCGCACACCGGTACCGGGAGTGATGCCGCTGACATCTGGCGGCACCCGCTTGACGCGGCACTCGGGTGATCGCCAGGCTGGCGGAACGCGGTACGAAGAGAAGGACATCCAGATGACGGCGCCGCCCGTACTCGGCACCACCCAGCAGGGCTCGCCCGAACTGCTCCGCTCGGTCTTCCGGCAGCACGCCGCCGGAGTCGCGGTGATCACCGCCGCGGACGGCGGCCGGCCCGCCGGCTTCACCGCGACCTCGCTCAACTCCGTCTCCGCCGACCCGCCGCTGCTCTCCTTCTCCATCGGCACCGGCTCCTCCAGCTGGCCGGCCCTCGCCGCCTCCGACCACGTGGGCGTGCACGTCCTGGGCGAGCACCAGCGGGAGCTCGCCGGGCTCTTCGCCCGCAGCGGGGCCGACCGGTTCGGGGCCGGGACCCGGTGGCGGACCGGGCCGCACGGAGTGCCCCTGCTGGACGGGGTGCTGGCCTGGCTGGTGTGCCGGGTGGTCGCCCGGGTGCCGGCGGGCGCGCACCGGGTGGTGATCGCGGAAGCGGTTGCGGGCGACCCGAGCGGGGAAGGACGGCCACTGCTGTACCACCAGGGTCGCTTCAACGCGCTGCGCGACTGAATCGTCCCGTCCGTCCCCGTTGGCAAGGTCACAGTCGAACAGCCTTGCAACCTGGTGAAACGCACGCTGTACTGACGAGTAACATTTCGGTCGGAGCGCGGGCCGCCCCGACCGGGAGACGGCCGACAAGGCGCCTATGCTGCCTGCATAAGGCAGCACCTGAAAAGACGATGCAGTAGGAGAGCCGGCGTGAGCCTGAGGATCGTTGTCTGTGTGAAGTACGTGCCCGACGCCACCGGCGACCGGCACTTCGCCGATGACCTGACGGTCGACCGCGAAGATGTGGACGGCCTGCTGTCGGAGCTCGACGAGTACGCCGTCGAGCAGGCGCTGCAGATCTCCGAGGAGTCGGACGACGACGTCGAGATCACCGTCCTGACCGTCGGTCCGGAGGACGCCAAGGACGCCCTGCGCAAGGCGCTCTCCATGGGTGCCGACAAGGCGGTCCACGTCGAGGACGACGACCTGCACGGCACCGACGTCATGGGCACCTCGCTGGTCCTGGCCAAGGCCGTCGAGAAGGCCGGCTACGACCTGGTCATCACCGGTATGGCCTCCACCGACGGCACCATGGGCGTGCTCCCCGCGATCCTCGCCGAGCGCCTGGGCGTCCCGCAGGTCACCCTGCTCTCCGAGCTCAAGGTCGAGGACGGCACCGTCAGCGGCCGCCGCGACGGCGACTCCGCGAGCGAGCAGCTCCAGGCCTCCCTCCCCGCGGTGGTCTCCGTGACCGACCAGTCCGGCGAGGCCCGCTACCCGTCCTTCAAGGGCATCATGGCCGCCAAGAAGAAGCCGGTGGAGTCCTGGGACCTGTCCGACCTCGGCATCGAGGCGGAAGAGGTCGGCCTGGAGGGCGCCTGGACCGCGGTGGACTCCGCCGCGCAGCGTCCGGCCCGCACCGCCGGCACGATCGTCAAGGACGAGGGCGAGGGCGGCAAGCAGCTGGCCGAGTTCCTGGCCGGCCAGAAGTTCATCTAGAACTCCAGCCCCTTCCGTCGCCCCCTTCTCACTTCGCAATAGCAGGAGATCAGTCCCATGGCTGAAGTTCTCGTCTACGTCGACCACGTGGACGGCGCCGTCCGCAAGCCCACCCTGGAGCTGCTGACGCTGGCCCGCCGCATCGGCGAGCCCGTCGCCGTCGCCCTGGGTGCCGGTGCCGCCGACACCGCCGCCACGCTCGCCGAGCACGGCGCGGTCAAGGTCCTGACCGCCGACGCCCCCGAGTTCGCCGAGTACCTCGTCGTCCCGAAGGTGGACGCGCTGCAGGCCGCGTACGAGGCCGTGTCCCCGGCCGCCGTGCTCGTCCCGTCCTCCGCCGAGGGCAAGGAGATCGCCGCCCGCCTCGCCGTCCGCATCGGCTCCGGCATCATCACCGACGCCGTGGACCTGGAGGCCGGTGACGAGGGCCCGGTCGCGACCCAGTCCGCGTTCGCCGCCTCCTTCACCACCAAGTCCCGCGTGTCCAAGGGCACCCCGGTCATCACCGTCAAGCCGAACTCGGCCCCGGTCGAGGCCGCCCCGGCCGCCGGCGCCGTCGAGGCGCTCGCCGTCACCTTCGGCGCCCTGGCCACCGGCACCAAGGTCGTCTCCCGCACCCCGCGCGAGTCGACCGGCCGCCCCGAGCTGACCGAGGCCGCGATCGTGGTCTCCGGCGGCCGCGGCGTCAACGGTGCCGAGAACTTCCACATCATCGAGGAGCTCGCGGACTCCCTCGGTGCCGCCGTCGGCGCCTCCCGCGCCGCCGTCGACGCCGGCTGGTACCCGCACTCCAACCAGGTCGGCCAGACCGGCAAGTCGGTCTCCCCGCAGCTGTACATCGCCTCCGGCATCTCCGGCGCGATCCAGCACCGGGCCGGCATGCAGACCTCGAAGACCATCGTGGCCATCAACAAGGACGCCGAGGCCCCGATCTTCGACCTGGTCGACTACGGCGTGGTCGGCGACCTCTTCCAGGTCGTCCCGCAGCTGACCACCGAGATCAAGGCGCGCAAGGGCTGACCGCCTGGCGAATCGCCTGACCTGCACAGACAGACGGTCCCGGGGCCGCGTGGTGATACTCGCCACGCGGCCCCGGGCCGTTTCCTGCAACCATTGACTGAGCGGAACCCCCTGACTAAATTCTGCTATGCGGATCAATGCTTCCGTGAAGCGGAAAAGAGGAGAGTGCAGGATGGGTCAGCAGGAGAAGGTGGCGACGAGCCTCGCCGGCGCGGTCAGCGAGGGCATCAGCGCCTCCCTCGCGCCGGTGGACGCGGAACTCGCGCGCCGCTACCCGGGCGACCCCGGCACCCGCCAGCCGATCCACACCGTCTACGTACCCGGTGACGTCTTCGCCGCCGACACCATCCGCAAGTGGGGCGACCAGGCACTGGCCGCCCTCGACGAGCACGCCCCGGACGCCGCCACCTTCGGCAAGGTCCTCGGCATCGACGACGCGCTCGCCGGCACCGTCTACGAACGCGTCCGCGCCAAGCTGGCCTCCGAGCCCGTCGAGGACCTCCGCATCGACTTCGAGGACGGCTTCGGCGTCCGCTCCGACGACGAGGAGGACCAGGCCGCCGCCCGCGCCGCCCGCCTCGTCTCCGAGGCCTACTCCAACGGCACCAACGCGCCGTACATGGGCATCCGGATGAAGTGCATGGAGTCCAACGTCCGCGACCGCGGCATCCGCACCACCGACATCTTCCTCTCCGGCCTCCTCGCCCACGGCGGCCTCCCGGACAACCTGGTCCTCACCCTCCCCAAGGTCACCTACGCCGAGCAGGTGTCCGCGTTCGTCAAGCTGCTGGAGGCCTTCGAATCCGCCCGCGGCCTGCGCCCGGGCCGCATCGGCTTCGAGATCCAGATCGAGACCAGCCAGTCCATCCTGGCCTCTGACGGCACCGCCACCGTCGCCCGCATGATCGACGCCGCCAAGGGACGCGCCACCGGCCTGCACTACGGCACCTTCGACTACAGCGCCTGCGTCGGCGTGTCCGCCGCCTACCAGGCCAGCGACCACCCGGCCGCCGACCACGCCAAGGCGATCATGCAGGTCGCCGCCGCCGGCACCGGCGTACGCGTCTCCGACGGCTCCACCAACGTGCTGCCGATCGGCACCACCGAGAAGGTCCACGAGGCCTGGAAGCTGCACTACGGGCTGACCCGCCGCGCCCTGGCCCGCGCCTACTACCAGGGCTGGGACATGCACCCGGGCCACCTCCCGACCCGCTACGCCGCCGTGTTCACCTTCTACCGCGAGGGCCTGGAGGCCGCCGCCGCGCGCCTGAAGGCCTACGTCGCCAAGATCGAGGGCGACGTGATGGACGAGCCGGCCACCGCCAAGGCCCTGGCCGGCTACCTGGTCCGCGGCCTGGACTGCGGCGCCGTCGGCACCGACGAGGTCACCGCCCTGACCGGCCTCACCCGCGCCGAACTCGACGCCTTCGCCATCCCGCGCCGCTCGGCGACCCTGACGGCGACCGCCTGAGTCCTCCCCGTCCCGCCCCGCGGCCCGGCCCGGTCCCTCCGGCCGGGCCGCCGGCCCCGGCCGCCCGGTCCGCTGCGATCGGGCCATGACCACACCCCACCGGTCCGAAGGCCGGCCGTTCCTGTCCCTGCACACCCCCGTCGTGCTGATCTGCGCCGTGCTCGCCGGCGCCACGGCCGGCGGTCTGACGTTCCTCGGCGGGACGGGCGCGGCCCTCTCCGTCCTGGCCGGATTGACGGCCGCCGCCGTGGCCGTGCCCGCACTGCGCGCCCTGATCGGGTGAACGCTCAGTCCGGCGGCGGGAGTTCGCCCGAGCCGCGCGGGATCAGGCGGGTCGGGAGCTCGATCCGGGACGGAGGGAGGCCGGCTCCCGCCAGGCGCTGGAAGAGGCGGTCGGTGGCGACCCGGCCCAGGGCCGCCGCGTCCTGGGCGACCACGGTGACGCCCGGGCGGAGCAGGTCGGCGAGCTCGAAGTCGTCGAAGCCGACCAGGGCGGTGGGGCGGCCGCCGGCCGCCAGGACGCGGACCAGGGTCACGGTCACGCGGTTGTTGCCCGCGAAGAAGGCCGTCACCGGGGCCGGGCCGCCCAGCATGGCCCCGGCCGCGGCCGTGACCCGCGCCGGGTCGGTGGAACCCAGCGCCACCCAGGAGTCCGCCACCGGCAGACCAGCCTCCGCCATCGCCGCGCGGTAGCCGCGCAGCCGCTCGGTCGCGGTGTGGATCCGCGGGTGGTCCCCGACGAAGCCGATGCGGCGGTGGCCGTGCGCGATCAGGTGGGCGACGCCGTCGCGGGCCCCGCCGAAGCTGTCGGACAGCACCACGTCCGCCTCGATCCGCCCGGCCGGCCGGTCCACGAACACCGTGGCCATACCGGCCCGCATCTCCGGCTCCAGGTAGCGGTGGTCGTCCCCGGCCGGGATGACCACCAGCCCGTCCACCCGGCGGGCGCACAGCGCCAGCGCCAACTCCCGCTCCCGGTCCGGGTCCTCGGCGCTGGACCCGTTGATCAGCAACGCGCCGTGGGCCCGGGCCACCTCCTCCACGGCCCGGTTGAGGGGCCCGTAGAAGGGGTCGGCGAGGTCCTCCAGCACCAGGCCGACGGTGGCCGTACGGCCCTTGCGGAGCACGCGGGCGCTGTCGTTGCGGCGGAAGCCGAGCGCTTCGATGGCCTCCCGGACGCGCCGCTCGGTGTCCGAGGTGACCCCCGGCTCGCCGTTGACCACGCGGGAGACGGTCTTCAGACCCACACCGGCGCGGGCCGCCACGTCCTTCATCGTCGGCCGGCTGCCGTAGCGGGGCTCGGACGGGCGGCGGGTCTGGGGCACGATGCGGGAACCTCCGGCGGGCGGTGGAAGGGCAAGGGCTCGGAGGTCGAGCATAAGCAGTCCGCCGCGGGCCGGTTTCCGTGACAGGGTGTTCCGGGCAAGCCACCGGTGGTATCTGAAGAGGGGTAATCTTGATTGTCTGGATCAACGGCGCCTTCAGCGCCGGGAAGACCAGCACGGCGCGCGAGCTGGCCGGCCTCCTGCCGGAGGCTTCGCTGTACGACCCCGAGCTGATCGGCGACGCGCTGCGGGTGATGCTGCCGCGCAAGCGGCTCGACGAGGTGACCGACTACCAGGACCTGCCGATCTGGCGGCGGCTGGTGGTGGACACGGCGGCGGCGATGCTCGCGGAGCTGGGCGGGGTGCTGGTGGTCCCCATGACCCTGCTGCGGCAGGAGTACCGGGACGAGATCTTCGGCGGTCTGGCGGCCAGGCGGATCCCGGTGCGGCACGTGGTGCTCGACCCCGGGGAAACGATCCTGCGGGAGCGGATAGCCGCGCGGCGGGAGCCGGGGCTGACCGAGGCGGAGAACGAGGTCCGGGTCCGGCGCTGGGCCTACGACCACATCCCCGCGACCCTTCAGGCGCTGGACGGCTGGCTCGGCGCGGACGCGCACCGCGTCGACAACGGCGCGCTGACGCCGCGGGAGACGGCGGAGCGGATCGCCGAGGCCGTGCGGACGGGGGCGGCGGGGGTCTGCGAGATCGTGCAGACGCCCGAACCGCGGGCGGAGACGGTGGCGGCGGGGGTCCTGCTCTTCGACGACCTGGACCGGGTGCTGCTGGTGGACCCGACGTACAAGCCGGGCTGGGAGTTCCCGGGCGGCGTGGTCGAGCGCGGCGAGGCGCCCGCGCGGGCGGGGGTGCGGGAGGTC
The DNA here is from genome assembly GCF_042900645.1 of Streptomyces sp. NPDC012888. Classification (NCBI taxonomy): domain Bacteria; kingdom Bacillati; phylum Actinomycetota; class Actinomycetes; order Kitasatosporales; family Streptomycetaceae; genus Streptomyces; species Streptomyces sp. NPDC012888. The sequence goes on from NZ_JBIBBM010000005.1 coordinate 409,699, forward strand.
GCCGAGGAACTCGGCCTGACGCTGGACCGGGCGCCGGGGCTGCTGCTGATCGACTGGGAGCCGCCGGAGCCGCCGGCGTACGGGGGGCTGCGGTTCCTCTTCGACGGGGGGCGGCTGCCGGCGTCGGCCGTCGCGGGACTGCGGCTGCCGGGGCCGGAGTTGCGGGAGTGGCGGTTCGTGACCGAGGCGGAGGCGGCGGAACTGCTGCCGCGGCAGCGCTTCGACCGCCTCCGCTGGGCCCTCCGCGCACGCGAACGCGGCACGGTACTCAACCTCGAAGCGGGCACCCCGGTCTGACCCGGCCCCACCGCCGCCCCGCTCGCCGGCGGGGCGGAGCCGCGGCCGTGGGCCCGGGCCGGGGCGGGCTCTTGAGCCCGGGCGGCGTTCGAGCGGGCCTGGCGGGGGCGTGGCCCGGACTTCGGGGCTCTGCCCCGTGCCCCGCGCCTCAAGCGCCGGCGGGGCTGGGGTGGTGGGGCGGAGCTGTGGCTGTGGGCCCGGGGTGGGGGGTATTGAGCCCGAGCGGCGTTTGAGCGGGTCCGGCGGGGGCTCTGCCCCGTGCCCCGCGCCTCGATCGCCGGCGGGGCTGGGGGTGGCGGGGCGGAGCCGTGGTCGTACGGGCAGGGCTTCGCCCGGGTGGGCCGGCGTCACGGTTCGAGGGTGACGAAGCCCGTGCCGCCCAGCACGTCCAGGGGCACGGACACCTGATCGTGCGTGACCAGCCATTCGCCGTCGATCTTCCGGAAGCAGAAGGTGACCCGGACCCACGTGCCGCCCGTCACCGCCCCGCCGGGCAACGTGCCGCCGAGGCGACCGAAGCCGTGCGCGAACGCCACGTCCTCGCCGACCGTGGCCTTCAGGTCCCGCACCTCGTAGGTCACCTCCCGGAACGACGTGAACACCCTCGCCCAGTTCTTGAGCTTCGCGTCCGCGCCCACGTGCTGGAGCGGCGGATCGATGTCGAAGGACACGACGTCCGTCGAGTACATCCGCCCCAGGCCTTCGAGGTCCCCGGCCCTGACCGCGTCGACGATCGCGTCGACGCGGCGGAGGACCGCGGCTTCGTCCGTCCCGCGCCGCGCCGGCGTGGCCGTCCGTACTCCCGTGCGGCGGGCGACGACGTGGTCCAGCAACGTGTCCAGCGCGCCGACCTGGTGGGGGCGCGGTTCGAGCGTCACGTGGTCCTCGAAGTCGGTGTGCAGGGAAAGCGACACCTCCGGAGCCACCGCACGCATCCGGAGGAGCTCGCACAGCGCCCGCAGCTGCCTGGCCGCATGGGCACCGCCGTCGACGCCGTAGGAGACGACACCGACGGCCTTGTCCGTCCACTCCGCGTACAGGTAGTCGATCGCGTTCTTGAGCACACCGGGGATGGACGCGTTGTACTCGGGGGTGACCATGACGAACCCGTCGAAGCGGCCGATGGTTTCCGCCCACGCCCGGGTGTGGTCGTGCCGGTACTGCCCGGCGAGCGCGGGCAGCGGCTCGTCCAGATGCGGCAGCGGGTGGTCGAGCAGGTCGACCACCTCGAACTCCGCGTCGTCGCGGTGGGCCCCCCGCTCGTGGACCCACCGCGCGACCTGGTCGCCCTTGCGGGTGGGCCGGGTGCTGCCGACGAGTATTCCGATCCTGGGCATCGCTCTCTCCTGACGTGTCACCCGGGTCCTCCGGGCCGATGGCGTCCTTCGAGAGGTACGACGAGACGGCCCCCCGGAACGTCAGGGGACTGCGAGGGGGAGCGGACAGGGCGCCGCCGGGCGCGGGGCGGTGGCTACGCCGGGAGTGCGGTGAGGGCCGCCGCGTGGAGGGTGGCCGCCGTGGACTCCGTCAGGGGGTCGCCGTGGCCGAAGCAGGCCACCGCCGGCTCGAGCGCAGCCAGCTTCGCGAAGGAGGCGATCGCCGCCGCCCGGTCCACGTTGAACACGCCCGGCATCACCCGGCCCACCCCGGCCACGCAGTCCCCGGTGAACAGCACCCCGTGCTCCGGCAGGTGGATGCCGATGCTGCCGTCGGTGTGGCCCGGCGCGTGGACCACCCGCGCGCCGCCGCCGAAGGGCAGCTCGTCGCCGTCCTCCAGCTCCCGGTCCACCCGGGTCGGCGGGGCCTCGGGGACGGTGAGCCCGTGCTCGTACAGCGGGAGCTCCCAGTCCAGCAGGACGGGCTCGGGCACCGGGGCCTCGCCCCGGATGACGGGGGCGTCCAGGCGGTGCGCCAGCACCTCCGCACCCCACCGCGCGGCCAGTTCGCCGGCCGCGCCGACGTGGTCGCGGTGACAGTGCGTCAGGACGATCCGCTCCAGCCGCTCGGGCCGCAGCCCGAGCGATCGGATCGCCCCCTCGATCTCCCCGGCGGAGCCGGCATGGCCGGAGTCGATCAGGGTCAGCGCCCCGCCGTCCTGCCAGAGACAGGCCTGGCCGATCGGAAAGCGGAGCATGTGGAGTCGCAGTCGGAGTCGGTTCTGGCTCGGTAGTACCTCGACGAGATCCATACGGGGAACGTACGTGTGGACTCGCGCCCGGCCGGGCGGAGTTCGCCGGGGGCGGAGTACGCTCACCGCGCACTACGCCCCCGGCGGAACCGGAAGGGGCCGGTCAGCCGCGCTTCGACGCCGCGTAGTTGACCAGGAACAGCGCTTCCGCCACCGACAGCCGCTCCAGCTCGTCCGGCGACACGCTCTCGTTGACCGCGTGGATCTGCGCCTCCGGCTCGCTCAGGCCGATCAGCAGCATCTCCGCCTCCGGGTACAGCGAGGTCAGCGTGTTGCACAGCGGGATGGACCCGCCCATGCCGCTGATCTGCATCTCCTGGCCGGGGTACGCCGCCTCCAGCGCCGCCCGCATCGACGCGTACGCCGGGCTCTCGGTGTCCGCCTGGAACGGCTGGCCCTGGCCGACCACCTCGACCTGCAGGCGCGCCCGCCACGGCGTGTGCGCGACCAGGTGGGCCTCCAGCAGCTTGATCGCCTCCGCCGTGTCCACGCCCGGCGGCACCCGCAGGCTGATCAGCGCGCCCGCGCTCGCCTGCACGGACGGCGTCGCGCCGACCACCGGCGGGCAGTCGATGCCCAGCACCGTCACCGCCGGCCGCGCCCACAGCCGGTCGGCGACGGTGCCCGCGCCGATCAGCTCCACCCCGTCCAACACCTTGGCGTCCGCCCGGAAGTCCGCCTCCGGGTACTGGAGCCCCTCCCAGACGGCGTCCGACGCCAGGCCGTCCACGGTCGTCGAACCGTCCGCCGCGCGCAGCGAGTCCAGGACGCGGATCAGGGCGGCCAGCGCGTCCGGGGCAGCCCCGCCGAACATGCCCGAGTGCAGGTTCCCCGCCAGCGTGTCCACCTTGACCTTCAGCAGGCACATGCCGCGCAGGGTCGCCGTCACCGTCGGCAGGCCCGGCCGGAAGTTCCCCGCGTCGCCGATGACGATGGTGTCGGCGGCCAGCAGCTCCGGGTGCGCCTCGGCGTACTGCTGGAGGCCGCCGGTGCCCTGCTCCTCCGAGCCCTCGGCGATCACCTTCACGTTCACCGGCACCCCGCCGTTGGCCTTCAGCGCGCGCAGCGCGAGCAGGTGCATGATGAACCCGCCCTTGCAGTCGGCGGCACCGCGCCCGTACCAGCGTCCGTCGCGCTCGGTCAGCTCGAACGCCGGGGAGATCCAGGCCGCGTCGTCCAGCGGCGGCTGCACGTCGTAGTGGGCGTACAGCAGCACGGTCGGCGCGCCGGCCGGGCCGGGCAGGAAGCCGTACACCGACTGCGTGCCGTCGGGGGTGTCCAGCAGGGCCACGTCCTCGAAGCCCTCCGCGCGCAGCGCGTCCGCCACCCAGTTCGCGGCGGCCTCGCTCTCGCTCTTCGGGAACTGCGCCCAGTCCGCCACCGACTGGAAGGCCACCAGCTCGGCCAGCTCCGACTTGGCACGGGGCATCAGCGAGGCGACGGTCTCGGCGATCGGGTTGGGCGTCATGGGCACGCTCCTCGTGGGTGCGACGTTGTACGTAGTGCCGGGTACGGCGAAGACAGTCCCGATCCTCGCACAACGGGGTGAGGTGATCTCTCGCCGTAGGATTTGCCCGGCATCGGCAACCGGGCGATCAGGAGCAGCAACACATCGTGAGCAGCGACGACGTGCACGACGCAGCAGGGCGGGACGCGGCAGGGCTGGACGCGGGAGGGCTGGAGGCCGAGGGGGCGCGCGGGACGGCCGGCAGCGGTGGCACCGGCGAGGTGTGGGACGTCGTGGTGGTCGGAGCCGGCCCGGCCGGCGCTTCGGCCGCCCACGCGGCGGCCTCGGCCGGCCGCCGGGTCCTGCTGCTGGAGAAGGCCGAGCTGCCCCGCTACAAGACCTGTGGCGGCGGCATCATCGGCCCTTCGCGGGACTCCCTGCCGCCGGGCTTCGTCCTCCCCTTGCAGGACCGGATCCACGCGGTCACCTTCACGCTCGACGGGAAGCTGGCCCGCACCCGCCGCGCGAAGCACATGCTCTTCGGGCTGGTCAACCGGCCGGAGTTCGACGCCGGGCTGGTGGCCGCCGCCGAGGAGGCGGGCGCCCGGGTGCGCACCGGTGCGGCGGTGGCGCGGGTCGAGCAGCACGGGCCGGCGGTACCGGACCGGCGCACGGTCGCGGTGGTCCTCGCCGACGGGGAGACGGTGCTGGCGCGGGCCGTGGTCGGGGCGGACGGCAGCGCCGGCCGCATCGGCGCCCACGTCGGCGTGGAGATGGACCAGGTGGACCTGGGCCTGGAGTCGGAGATCCCGGTACCGCCGACGGTCGCGGAGGACTGGAAGGGCCGGGTCCTGATCGACTGGGGCCCCCTGCCGGGGAGTTACGGATGGGTCTTCCCCAAGGGCGACACCCTCACGGTCGGCGTGATCTCGGCCCGCGGTGACGGCGCCGCCACCAAGCGGTACCTGGAGGACTTCGTCGCCCGCCTGGGCCTGGCCGGGTTCGAGCCGGCCGTCTCCTCCGGGCATCTGACCCGCTGCCGCAAGCCGGACTCACCGCTGTCCCGCGGCCGGGTGCTCGTCGCGGGTGACGCGGCCGGGCTGCTGGAGCCGTGGACGCGGGAGGGCATCTCCTTCGCGTTGCGTTCCGGCCGGCTGGCGGGGGAGTGGGCGGTGCGGATCGCCGAGGCGCAGGACGCGGTGGACGCGCGCCGGCAGGCCCTCAACTACGCCTTCGCCATCAAGGCGGGGCTGGGCGTGGAGATGGAGGTCGGCAAGCGGATGCTCGCGGTCTTCGAAGCCAAGCCGTGGCTGCTGCACGTCGCGATCACCGGACTGCGGCCGGCCTGGCGGGCCTTCGCGCGGATCACCCGGGGAGCCACGACGCTCGCCGAGCTGGTGCGGACGTCCCCCCTGGCGAACAAGGCGCTGCACGTGGTGGACGGCCGGCTGGCGCGGGACGCCGGGCGGTCCGCGGACCCGGCGCGCGGCGGGGAGCAGGGGCGGGCCCCGGAGGGGCCGGGCACCGGCGGGCGCCAGGCCGACGTAACGGAGGCGGACGGGCCGGAGGCGGACGGGCCGGGGGTCGGCGGGCACGGGGCCGGCGGGCCGGGCGCGGGGCCGGGCCGGGGCGCGGCGGCCGGGGAGGTCAGCGGGACACCGTGATGCGGAAGACGGGGTGGTCACCGGCCGCCGCGAGCAGTTCCTCCTCGGAGGACGCGGCGGTCACCCCGCGGAAGAACCGGTCCACCTCCCAGCCCCACTTCGCGAGGTAGCCGCGCAGTACGGCGGCCTGCTCGGCGGGGTCGGTGATCTCGACGGCGGTGAACGTCCGGACCCTGCGGCCCACCCGCAGCTCGCCGCAGCCGGCGGCCCGCATGTTGCGCACCCACTGGGAGTGGCCCCGGGCCGAGACCAGGTACCGCGCCCCCTCGTGGGTGTACGGGTTGACCGGGATGCGCTGCATGGCGCCGGACTTGCGGCCGCGCACCGAGAGCTCGGCGCTGCCGGCCAGGCTCACGCCGAACCGGGCCAGCAGACCGATCAGGGTGTTCAGGCCGCGGTCGAAGCGGTTGGCGCGGGCGTAGTACGCGGGGCCGGCGGGGGTCATGGTCTGCTCCTGACACGTTTGGAGAGCGGTGCTCTCGCTTGAGATCAGTGTGCACGGATTGGTGCGCTACGGCAAGAGCGCTGCTCTCGTTTTAGTGCGACGCACTCGTTTTTGGGCGCTGCTCCGTGCACGTGGCACACTGCGACCATGAACACCGTGCGAGGAGCCAGGGAACGGGCCCGGATCGAGGTCACCGCGGCCATCAAGGACGAGGCGCGCCGCCAGCTCGCGGCCGAAGGCGCAGCCAAGCTCTCCCTTCGCGCCGTGGCCCGCCAGCTCGGCATGGTCTCGTCCGCGCTGTACCGCTACTTCCCCAGCCGCGACGAGCTGCTGACCGCGCTGATCGTCGACGCGTACGACAGCGCGGGCGCCGCCGTCGAGACCGCGTCCGCCGACGCCGCCGGTGCGCCTCCGCGCACCCGCTGGCTCGCCGCCGCCACCGCCCTCCGCGCCTGGGCCCTGGCCCACCCCCACGAGTACGCCCTGATCTACGGTTCCCCCGTCCCCGGATACCGCGCCCCGCAGGACACCGTCGGTCCGGCCGCCCGGGTCGCCGACGTGTTCATCGCCGTCATTCGCGAAGCCCACACCGGCCCCGGTCTGGCCCTCCCCCCGCTCCCCGCCGGGCTGCGCGCCGAGGCGGAACGGATGACGGAGGACTTCGCCCGCGGACTGCCGCCCGCGGTCACCGCCGCCCTGGTCGGCGTCTGGGCGCAGCTCGTCGGCCTGATCTCCTTCGAAGTCTTCGGCCACTTCCAGAACGTGGTGACCGAATCCGAGCGGGACCGGTTCTTCGCCCACCACGCGGACCGCCTCGCCCGCGAGGTGGGCCTGCCCGGGCCCGCTCCCGCCGCATGACTTTCGGCAGTGCCGCGGCCCCGCCGTGCTCCGTAGGGTCGCGCACGTGAGTCACGAGATCCGCTCCGCCCGCCCGTTCCACCGCCCCTCCCGCAGCCTCCGGCCCCCGCCGTGGGCGGCCCGGCTCGCCCGGATGCCGGGACCGGTGTTCACGGCGGTGTCGGCGGCCGCCGCCGGCCTGAGCGCCACCAGCCTGTGGTGGGCCCCGCCCGCGCTGGCCGCGGGCTTCCTCGCCGGGAGCCGGCCGGGCCGCGCCCGCGGCATCGCGTTCGCGCTGGTCACCGTGGCCGCGGCCGCCGTCGTCGCCACCGTCCTGGTTCCGGCGTGGATGAGCGGCGCGAGCCGCTTCGTGGCCGTGCTCGTGGGGTTCGCGCTGGTGCCCTGGTTCGCGGGACGGTTCCACCGGCAGTACCGGGAACTCGTCCGGGCCGGATGGGAACGGGCCGAACGGATGGAACGGGAACAGCGACTCGTCGCCGAGCGCGCCCGGTTGCGCGAACGGGCCCGGATCGCCCAGGACATGCACGACGCCCTCGGCCACGAACTCAGCCTGATCGCCCTGTCGGCCGGCGCGCTCCAGCTCGCCCCCGGCCTCCCGGACGCCCTGCGGCCCGCCGCCCGGGACGTCCGGGCCAGGGCGGGCGCCGCGGCCGAGCGGCTCGGCGAAGTCGTCGGCCTCCTGCGCCAGGACCCCGCGGAACTGCCGGCCCGCCCCGCCGGCGCGGGCATCGCCGACCTGGTCGCCCAGGCGGCGGCCTCCGGGCTCGACGTACGGCTGCGCACCGAAGGCGAACCGGACCCGGACACCCCCGGGGTGACCGAGCAGGCGGCGTACCGGGTGGTGCAGGAGGCGCTCACCAACGTCGCCAAGCACGCGCCCGGCACCCGGACGGTCGTGGAACTCCGCTACGGCGCGCGGCACACCGGGGTCCGCGTGGCCAACGGGCCCGCGCCGGCGCCGGCCCGGCCGGCCGCTCGACCGGCCGGCACCGGTTCGGGGCTGGTCGGGCTGGACGAGCGGGTCCGGCTGGCCGGAGGCCGCTTCACAGCCGGTCCGGCGACCGGCTCAGCGGACGGTTCCGCGGACGGCGCTCCGAACGGCACCCCGAGCGGCACCCCGAGCGGCACCCCGAACGGTTCCGCCCCGACCGGCTTCGTGGTGCGCGCCGAGCTCCCGCACCGGCCGCCACCGCCCGGCGGCGCGCAGGCTCCGGCACGGTCCGCGCCGTACGGCACCCCCGCTACCGGGCTGCCGCCCGAGCACCGCACCGCCAGCCGCCGGCTCCGCCGTACCGCACTGGCCGCGGTGATGGTGCCGCTGCTGACCACCGCGCTGCTCGTCGTCGGAGTACGGGTGTGGGACACCGCGACGGCACGCCAGTCCGTGCTCGACCCGCGGGACTTCGCCGCGCTTCGCCCCGGCACGTCGCGGGCCGCCCTGGCGCCCGTACTGCCGGAACGGCAGACGACCCTGCGCCCGGCCCGTCCGCGGCCGGTGCCGCCCGGCGCCGAGTGCGCGTACTACGTCCAGACCGCCGACCCGTTCGACGACCGGTCCGGCGACCTGTTCCGGCTGTGCTTCCGGGACGGCCTGCTCCTCTCCACCGACACGTACTCCGGGAAGGACGTCCGATGACCCAGCCCCCCACCGCCGTCCGCGTCCTGATCGCCGACGACGAGCCGATGATCCGCGCCGGGGTCCGGGCCGTGCTCGCCGCCGACCCCGGCCTGGAGGTGGTCGCCGAGGCCGCCGACGGGCACCAGGCCGTGGACCTGGTCCTCCGTCACCGCCCCGACGTCGCCGTCCTCGACATCCGCATGCCCGGACTGGGCGGCATCGAGGCGGCCGCCGAGATCCGCCGGGCCGCCCCCGCCACGGGGGTGGTCATGCTGACCACGTTCGGCGAGGACGACTACATCCTGCGGGCCCTGAGCGGCGGCGCGGCCGGCTTCCTCATCAAGTCCGGCGAGCCCGAGGAACTGATCGCGGGGATCCGCGCGGTGGCCGACGGGGCGGCGTACCTCTCACCGAAGGTGGCCGCCAGGGTCGTCGCCCACCTCGCGGCCGGCGGCGCCGGCGCCGCGGCCGCCCGCCGGACCGCCGCCCGGGAACGGGTCCAGGCGCTGACCGCCCGCGAACGGGACGTGCTGGCGCACCTCGGCGGCGGCCTGTCGAACGGCCGGATCGCGCGGCGGCTGCGGGTCGCGGAAGGGACGGTGAAGGGTCACGTCAGCTCGATCCTCGCGCGGCTGGGGGTGGAGAACCGTGCCGCCGCGGCGGTGGTGGCGCACGAGGCGGGCATCGTCGGCGGCGTCAGCGGCGCGGGCGTCGTTCCAAAACGGCCGGGCGGCGCGTCCTAGCAGCGCCAGGACGGCGGCCGTCCCGGCCCCGAGCACCGCGCCGGCCAGCACGTCGTGCGGATAGTGCACCCCTACGGCGACCCGCGACAGGGCGCCCGCGGCGGCGAGCGGCAGCACCACGGCGGCCAGCCGCGGCCGGGCGGAGGCGAGGCCCACGGCGAGGGCGGCCGCCAGGGTGGCGTGGTTGCTGGGGAAGGACCAGTCGCCGGGCGCCGGGCACTCCGCGACCGCCTCGGCGGCCGCGCGCACCGCCCGGCACGGCCGCTCCTGCTCCACCAGCAGCTTCAGTCCCTCGCTCAGCGCGTACGCGAGCACGGTGCCGGCGGCGGTGGTCAGGGCGCCCGCGCCCAGGGCGGGGTCGCGGCGCCGCCAGGCGGTCCACGCGTGCGCGAGCAGCAGCGCGCCGAGGAGCAGCAGGACTCCCTCGGTGGCGACTTCGAGGGCGGTGCCGGCCCAGGCGGGGGCCTCGGCTATCCGGCTGGTCAGGGCGCGGTAGCCGGCGGCGGAGGGGCCGTCGGCCGCGGGCGCGGTTCGGCCTGGGGCGAGCCACAGGACGGCGCCGGCGGTGGCGGCGGCCGTGCAGGCGGCTGCGGTGGTCGTGTGCCTGTTCATGCCCCGACGGTAGGAAGCGCCGGGGCGGCCCGCCCCCGCCGAACCGCCGGACCCCACCCCCACGAAAGTCGGGCTTGACACCCCCGCCCGTGCTCCGGGGCTCCGCCCCGCGCCCCGCGCCTGAAGCGCCGGCGCGGCTGGATGGGCCCGGGCTGCTGCCCCGGCGGCGTGGGCTTTCAAGCCCGAGCGGCGTTTGAGCGGGTCCGGCGGGGGCGTGGCCCGGGCTTAGGGGCTCTGCCCCGTGCCCCGCGCCTCAAGCGCCGGCGCAGCTGGATGGGCCCGGCGGTACTGGGCTGTCGCCCCGGGGGCCGTGGCGTGGCCTCTGAGCGGGCCGGGGGGCGGCCGGCGCGGGGGGTCAGATGTGGGCCGTCTGGGTCCAGTGGTGGGCCAGGGACGCGTCGCCGTGGACCGCCGGGCCCGTCAGCGGGACGCGGTTCCACAGTGCCGCGTACAACCACGCCGCCTCCGCCGTCACCTCGCAGTCCGCCGCACCCGTGTCGTTCCGTACCGTCCGCGGCGGCTCCGCCGACAGGTGGACCGTCCAGACCGCGCCCGTGTCCGCCGCCCGGATCCGCAGGACGCGCGGCCGGTCCGTGCGGGCGCGGCTCTTCGCGCGCGCGTGGAAGCCGGTGAGCAGCTCGTCCACGCCGTCCTCCGCGAACTCCGGGTCCACCGGCCCGAAACGCCGCCCCAGCGCCGATTCCGCGTCCATGCGGTGCACCGTCGTCTCGTGGGCCTGCCGGCGCGACCAGAAGCCCCGCGGGGTGGTGGCCGTCGGCAGGAACGTCCAGCACTGCGCGTCCGCCGGCGCCCCCGCCAGGATCCGCACCAGCTCGGCGTGCCCCTCGCGGTACCAGGCCAGCAGCTCCGCGCCGGTGAACTCCGGCCCCTCGGGGAACGGCTCCGGCTCCAGCAGGCCCTCCGCCACGTAGGCGCCCGCCCAGCGGTGCACCGCCCCGGTGTGCCGCAGCAGGTCGGACGTCCGCCAGCCGGGGCAGGTCGGCACCGGCGCGTCCAGCCCGGCCCGTTCGGCGGCCTCGGCCAGCAGTCCGCCCTCGCGTTCGAGGACCTCGAGGTATGCGTCGATCTCCATGCCGGGCAGTCTGTCACGCACCATGGAGGGGTGACCGATGGATTGTTCGAGCTTCCTCCGCGGGAGCGGAGCGAGGTCGTGCCCGGTGCGGTGCACGTGCCGGACTGGCTCGGCCCCGAGCGGCAGCGGCGGCTCGTCGAGGCCTGCCGGGAGTGGTCGCGGCCGCCCGCAGGGCTGCGGACCGTGCGGACCCCGGGCGGCGGCACGATGACCGCCCGCCAGGTCTGCCTCGGGCTGCACTGGTACCCGTACGGTTACGCCCCCACCGCCGTGGACGGCGACGGTGCCCCGGTGAAGCCGCTGCCCGGCTGGCTGGCCGCGCTGGCCGTCGAGGCCGTCGAGGTCGTGGAGGCCGTCGGTTCCGCGGGCGTCGCCTATGACCCGGAGCGGGACGGTCCGTACGACATCGCGCTGGTCAACTTCTACGACGCCGGCGCCCGCATGGGCATGCACCGTGACGCCGAGGAGCGGTCCGGGGCGCCCGTGGTCTCCCTCAGCCTCGGTGACAGCTGCGTGTTCCGGTTCGGCAACACGGCCTCGCGGGGCCGCCCGTACCAGGACGTCGAGCTGCGCAGCGGCGACCTGTTCGTGTTCGGCGGGCCGGCCCGCCGCGCCTACCACGGGGTGCCGAAGGTGTACCCGGGGACCGCCCCGGCCGCGCTCGGGCTGTCCGGGCGGCTGAACGTCACCCTCCGGGCCGGCGGCTTCGGCCCCGGGGGAGGTCCGTGGCCCGGGCCCGGGTGAGCGCGGCACGCGGCTGCGGCTCCGTCCGCCGATCATGCGAGGATCGCCTCTATGAACGGCAACGGCAACGGCGGCACCGCGTCGACGCGCACCAAGCTGGAGCGGGGCAGGGGCGCCCTCGGGCCCGCGCTGGAACTGGTGCACACCGGGCGCGCCCCCACCCGTGCCGTGCTCACCGCGGAGCTCGGGGTCACCCGCGCCACCGCCGGAGCCGTCGCCGCCGAACTGGAGGCCCTCGGGCTGATCCGCGTCGACTCCCGGCCGGGCGGCGCCGGCGGCGGCGCCCAGGGCCGGCCCTCGCACCGGCTCTCGGTGGACGAGAACGGGCCCGTGGCGCTGGCCGCGCAGATCCACCCCGACGGTTTCCGCGCGGCCCTGGTCGGGCTCGGCGGCCGGATCGTCGCCACCGCACCCGGGCGCACCGTGTCCGAGGACCCGGCCACCGTGCTCGCCGCGGTCGTCGCGGCCGGCGCGGAACTCCTCGCCGACAGCGGCCGTCGCTGCGTCGGCGCCGGGCTGGCGGTGCCGTCCGCCGTCGCCGAGCCGGACGGCACGGCGCTGAACCCGCTGCACCTGTCCTGGCCGCCCGGCTCCCCGGTGCGCGCGGTGTTCGCGCGGTGCGTGAAGGACGCGGGCATCGACGGCCCCGCCCTCACCGGCAACGACGTGAACCTGGCGGCGCTCGCCGAGCACCGGCACGGCGCCGGCCGCAGCGCCCAGCACCTGCTGTGCGTGGCCACCGGCCACCGCGGCGTGGGCGGCGCCCTGGTCCTCGACGGGCGCCTGCACAGCGGCAGCTCGGGCCTGGCCCTGGAGGTGGGGCACCTCACCGTGAACCCGGAGGGCCGCCCCTGCCACTGCGGCAGCCGCGGCTGCCTGGACGTGGAGGCCGACCCGCTGGCCTTCCTCACCGCGGCCGGCCGTACGCCCGGCCCGGAGGTGTCGCTGCTCCAGCAGGCCCGTGACCTGCTGCACGCCGAGTACGACGACCCGGCGGTGCGTGCGGCCGCCGAGGAGATCGTGGACCGGCTCGGGCTGGGCCTGGCCGGGCTGGTGAACATCCTCAACCCGGACCGGATCATCCTGGGCGGTCTGCACCGGGAGCTGCTGCACGCCGACCCGGAGCGGCTGCGGGCGGTGGTGGCCGACCGCAGTCTGTGGGGCCGCAGCGGGGGCGTGCCGATCCTGCCGTGCACCCTGGACCACAACAGCCTGGTGGGCGCGGCCGAACTGGCCTGGCAGCCGGTGCTCGACGACCCGCTGGCGGCCCTGGGGACCGCGGCGACCGGGCAGCTCTGAAGGCCGAGCGCCCCGCCCGCCGCCGAGGCGGGCGCCCGCCTCAGGCGAGGCGGGCCGCCACGACGGTCGGCTGCCGGAGCGCCGGTGCCGCGTGCAGCACCACCGGGTGCGTCGGCGGTCCGGGCGGGTCCGCGGCGTACAGGGAGAACCAGACCGTCTTCCCCTCGATGCCGGCCAGGTGCTGCGCGCCCCAGTTCTCGCTGACGGCCTCCACCAGCGCGAGGCCGCGGCCGCAGGTTTCCATCGGGTCGGCCGCCTTGAGGACGGGCAGCCTGGGGTCGTTGTCCTGGACCGCCACGGTGAGCCGGCCGAGGCGCAGCTCCATCTCGACGGTGCAGGCCTTGTCGGGCTCCGCGTGACGGTGGACGTTGCTCAGGAGCTCCGTCACGCCCAGCGCGGCGCGTTCGATCAGCGGGTCCAGCTGCCAGTAGCGCAGCTGTGCGGAGACGATGCGGCGGACCTGGCCGATCCGCGGTGGCACGGCCTGCAGCCGGACGGTGCAGTGCCTGCGCGAAGGACTTATCACGGCTGCGACTCCCGACATGAGTGTTACGGGTGCTGCACCCTCAGTGACGCGTCACCAGGGTCGCCCGGAGTGGCCGCCGGTGCAACCGATGGCGCACGGCGCGCAGGCCGCCGGCGGCCCGGGACGCGCACACGCCGGCCGCCCCCAAGCCATCCGTATGGATCCCCAAAGTGACTGTTTGTGCAGGTGGGAGAGGTACATTGCGAAGGCGGGGGGTATCGCACGCAAGGAGCAGCGCACATGAGTACGACCGGCACCACCGTGGACGTCGACCGGAGCGACGCCGAGTACCGGGCCTGGCTGAAGGAGGCCGTCCGCAAGGTCCAGGCGGACGCGAACAGGTCGGCCGACACGCACCTGCTGCGCTTCCCGCTGCCCGAGGCCTGGGGCATCGACCTGTACCTCAAGGACGAGTCCACCCACCCCACCGGCTCGCTGAAGCACCGGCTCGCGCGGTCGCTGTTCCTGTACGCGCTGTGCAACGGCTGGGTGCGTCCGGACCGTCCGGTGATCGAGGCCTCCTCCGGCTCCACCGCCGTGTCCGAGGCCTACTTCGCCAAGCTGATCGGCGTGCCGTTCGTCGCGGTGATGCCGCGGACGACCAGCCCGGAGAAGTGCCGGCTGATCGAGTTCCACGGCGGCGAGTGCCACTTCGTGGACGACCCGATGAAGATGTACGAGGAGTCCGCGGACCTCGCCCGCCGCACCGGCGGCCACTACATGGACCAGTTCACCTACGCCGAACGGGCCACGGACTGGCGGGGGAACAACAACATCGCCGAGTCGATGTACCAGCAGCTGCGGCTTGAGCGGTACCCGGAGCCGGCCTGGATCGTGGCGACCGCCGGCACGGGAGGCACCTCGGCGACCATCGCCCGCTACGTGCGCTACATGCAGTTCGACACCCGGATCTGCGTGCCGGACCCGGAGAACTCCGTGTTCTTCGACGGGTGGACCAAGGGCGACCCGGACGTCACCGCCGACTGCGGGTCCCGCATCGAGGGCATCGGGCGGCCGCGGATGGAGCCCAGCTTCGTGCCGGGCGCGGTCGACCGGATGATGAAGGTGCCGGACGCGGCCAGCGTCGCCGCGTGCCGGGCACTGGAGGGGGTCATAGGCCGGAAGGCGGGCGGTTCCACCGGCACGGGCCTGTGGAGCGCGCTGAAGATAGTCTCGGAGATGGTGGCGGAGGGCCGCACCGGCAGCGTGGTGGCGCTGCTGTGCGACCCGGGCGACCGGTACCTGGACAAGTACTACTCGGACGACTGGCTGGCCGGGCAGGGCCTGGACATCGCGCCCTACGCCAAGACCATCGAGACCCTGCTGAGCACGGGCGTGTGGCGCGAGCCGGGGGCCTGACGCGCTTGCCGGAGCCCTGACGCGCGGCCGGCCGCCGTGACGTCAGGGGCGGCCGGAGCCCGACGCCCCGGCGGTGAGCCTCTGGTCCAGCGAGCGGACCGCGGTGCGGAACGAACAGCCGAGGCCGGGCCGGGCCGCGACCAGGGCGAACCGGAACCCGGCCGGGCCGTCGGCGGCGAAGGTCCAGCGCACCCGGGTGCCGGAGCCGGCCGCGGTGAGCCGCCAGTCCTCGAGCAGCGCCCGGACGCCGGGCGCGTTCGTCTCGTCCACCCGGTAGGCGTACCGCCGCTCCGGGTCGGCCGCCATGATCGTCTCCTGGAAGCGGACCCCGCCCACCAGTCGTATCTCGCGGCCCGCCCCGCCGTGGGTCGGCCGGGCCAGGGTCACCGCGCGGAACCAGGACGGCCAGCCGGCCACCTCCTCCGCCAGGGCCCGGTAGACGGCCTCGGGAGGGGCTGCCGCCTCCGCCGTGAACACCAGGCGGACGGGGGCGGAGGCGGCGAAGTCGAGTCCGACGGGGCGGAGGGCACGGGCCATGCGGATGCTCCTCGGGGTCGTGGTGGCGGTCACGGCGTGACAGCCGCGGCAGGAGCCGCGGCCGGAGCCGGGACACCCTGACATCTGGCGCAGCGTCAGATGTCCGTAGCGTACGGCCCGCCGCCCCGGCGGATCGTCAATCCGTTCGACGCGGTCGCTTCCCCGTCAGCAGAATCCCATCCGCGGCTCCCGCACGAGGCGGTTACGACGCCGACTACATCGCCCGGCGGTTCGCCAACATCGTCGCCGCCGCGGTGCGGGCCGAGGCCGAGGGCGGCAGGATCGGCGTCTGGTGACGGGGGGTCGGTCCTCCCCGGCGCGTGATCACGGCAGGCCGGTGCCGGGGAGGTCCTCCGGGAACAGCAGGGTGAGCTCGTCGGTGCCCGCCTCGGTCAGCTGTGCCACCCGCCCGGCGTGCCGTTCCACCATCGACTCGAAGGTCTGCCGGGCGGTGCGGCCGTTGCCGAAGGCCGGGCCCTTGGGCAGCTCCGCGAAGTACTTCAGCAACGCCTCCGCCGTGCCGCCGCCGAGGCGGTACTCGTGCTCCTCGGCCTGCTGCTCGACGATCCGCAGGAGGTCCTCCGGACCGTAGTCGCCGAAGGTGATGGTCCGGGAGAAGCGCGACGCCACACCGGGGTTGACCGTGAGGAAACGCTCCATCTCCGCCGTGTACCCGGCGACGATCACCACCACGGCGTCCCGGTGGTCCTCCATCAGCTTCACCAGGGTGTCGATGGCCTCGCGGCCGAAGTCCCGCCCGGAGTCCTCCGGCGCCAGCGCGTAGGCCTCGTCGATGAACAGGACGCCGCCACGGGCCCGTTCGAAGGCCTCCTGGGTGCGGATCGCGGTGGAGCCGATGTGCTCGCCGACCAGGTCGACCCGGGACACCTCCACCAGGTGGCCGCGCTCCAGCACGCCGAGCGACGCCAGGATCTCCCCGTACAGCCGGGCCACGGTGGTCTTGCCGGTGCCCGGGGAGCCGGTGAAGACGAGGTGGCGGCGGACCGACGCGGCCTTCAGGCCCGCCTCACGGCGGCGCCGGCCCACCTCGATCATGTCGGTGAGCGCGCGGACCTCCCGCTTGACGCTCTCCAGCCCCACCAGCGCGTCGAGTTGCCCGAGCACCTCCTGGGACCGGCGGCCACCGGCCTCCGCCGCCTGCCCGGAGCCACCGCCGGAGGCCGCCCCGGTCCGCACGCCCGGTCCCTGCCCCGGTACGACCGCCTCCGCGGCGGTACGGGCACCGGCGAGCGCCGGCACCGCCGCTGCCGGGCCCCGCGGAGCCGCACCCGGCCCGGACGGCACGCCGGGGCCGGCCACGCCCGTCCCGCCCGGTCCGCCCGTCCCGCCCGTCCCGCCCGGTCCGCCCGGTCCCGGGACGGGTCCCGCGGCCGGTGCCGTCGAGGCGGCTCCGCCGAGCACGCCGGGGCGCCGCGGCGCCTCGTCGCTCGTGCAGTCCCGGGCGAGCGGTCCCTCCTCGGCGAACTCGTAGCCCCCGCGGGCGCACCGCTCCGTCCGGCAGTGCGACAGGGTCGAGGCGCAGCCGTCGATGATGTGGAACCCGAACCCGTCGCTGCCGGTGACCCGGCACTCGGTGAAGCTGCCCCGGCCGCCGGCCGACACGTAGAACCCGGCCTCGACCGCCGAGCCGACCACGCACCGCTCGAGTTCCGGGTCGGCGCCCTTGGTCACGATCACCCCGGTCTGCACGGAGTCCACGGAACATCCGACCAGCGCACCGCCGCTGCCGTGGTCGCGGAACCAGGCCCCCGTGGCCGCCTCGCGGATCCGGCAGTCCTCGAGCCGCGCGACGGCCCCGTCGCTGACCGAGACGGCGGTCCGGGCGACCTGGCTGAGGTCGCTGTCGAGCACGTCCACCCGGGAGCCCCGGTCCAGTACGAAGAGCGCGTCCGGCACGTCGCGGACCCGGCAGGAGGCGAGGGAGGCGGTGGCCCCGTCGCTGACCCAGACCGCGGGGTAGTCGCCGGTGCTGTCGTGGATCTCGCAGGCCTCGGCGTCCACCCGGGTGCCGGGGTCCCAGACCGACAGCCCGTTGCGCCCGAACCTGCGGACGCTGGTCCGGCTGAGCGTGAGCACCGAACGGGAGCGCAGGTCCACCGCGTTCTCGGGGACGTCGTGGATGTCGCAGTCCGCGAGGGCCAGGACCGCGTCGCTGTCCAGGGTGACGCCGTCGCCCGAAGTGCGGTGCACCGAACAGTCGGTGAGCCGGGCCGCGGCACGCGAGGTGACCTGCACCCCGGTACCCCGCACCTCGTACACCTCGCAGCCCAGCGCCTCCAGCCCGGAACCCTCGCCGGTGACGGCGATGCCCGCACCCGTGCTGTGGTGGATCCGGCAGCGTTCGAGCCGGGGGTGGCCGCCGCCGCGGACGGAGACGCCGGCCTGGCCCGCCGCCACCACCTCGCATTCCTCGAACACCCCGCCTCCGCCGTCGAGTACGGCGATGCCCACCCCGGCGGGGTTGTCGACGGTGCACCGCCGGACCACCGGCCGCGCCGCGCCGCGGACCTCGATGCCGGCCGCCGAACGCGTACTCACCCGCAGGTCGCTCAGCTCGGGAGCACCGTCCTCGACGAGCAGGGCGGGCGCGGCCCGGTCCTGCCCCTCCAGATGAAGGTCCTGTACCACCGCGGAGGCGTGCACGGTCAGCGCCACACCGTCGGCCGGGGCGATCCGCACCGAGCCGGGGACACCGCCCTCCGGGCCGCGCAGGGTGACCGCATGACGCAGCACCAGGTTCTCCCGGTACGTGCCGGCCGCGATGCAGAGGACGTCGCCGTCTCCCGCCGCGGCCAGGGCCGCGCTCAGCGTCGGGTACTCACCGGAGCGGCGCCGCCACCGCGAGGACCCGCCGTGCGTCACCTGGACCGTGCCCTGAGCCATGGTGCTGTCGTGCCCCCGCCCTCTTGCTCGCGTTGCCGAAGCGACCCTGGCGACCCCTGGGCCGCCGTCCGCCCGGTCCACGGTAGCGCGCGCGGGGCCGGGGAGTTGCCAGGTCAGCTGCCCGCGCCCGCACGGCCCCAGTCCGGCCCGACGGCGGCCCAGGCCCGGTCCAGCCGTATGTACCGCCGATGCATGAGCCGGCGTACGACGATCCGCCGGACCGTCTCCACCAGCAAGGCGGTGCCCAGGGCTGCCGCCAGCCCGGCCACGCCCGCGTGCACGGCGGCCGTGGACGGGTCCAGCGGACGGCCCACCAACCGCCCCTCGGTGTCCGTCCAGACCCGGAACCGCTCGCCGGCCCGCGGCGGTTCCTCGGCGGCCGGCACCGTGCCCTGGTGGACGCTGCCGTCGGGGGCGGTCCAGGTGGCCACGATCGGGGTGCGGTGGGGCACCTGCCGCTGCGCGGCCGGATCGGCGACCGCGCCCGCAGGCGCGGTCGCGGCCGGTCGCACCACGACGGCCGGCACCAGGTAGCGCTCCTGCCGCTGCTGGTGGACGGCCTGCTGGAGCGTGGAATCCACCCGCAGCCCGGATATCCAGCCGATGGCCGGGGCCACGACGAGCACGCAGATCAGGGCCGCGCACGCCACCCAGGCCTCGATGAGATCGGTCGGCCGGCGCAGCGGGTTGTGCCGCCACCGCCAGACCCCCATTGCCGTCCGCATCGTCCGGCACCCCCTTCGCCTCCGTCTGCCTGCGCGCCCGGACAGGCTTGGCATCCAGCCTCCCCCAAGCCCGGCGGGCGCGCATTCCGGGACCGGCGAGACGCGCGTCACCACCTGGTGCGAGCAGGTCACCGGCAGTCACCGCCCGTCTCGAACCGGTCAACGCGGTTGCGGGGCAGGGTGGTTCCCGACGGCGCGGAGGACACCCCGAAGGGGTCATTCCGCCCGTGCGGGGGAGTGGACGGCCCGGAAGGGGGCAGGAGGCGCCGAACGCGGAGGAGCCGACGGGAGCAGAGACGGAGAAGCGGAGAAGCGGAGAGGTGTCTGCCGGAGCGGAGCAGGGCCCGCCGGAGTGGAGGGGGCCTGCCGGAGCGGACGGGCTACGCCAGGACGCGGACCGGGTCGCCGACCCGGATCGTGCCGAGCCGGACCGGCACCAGCTGCCGGCCGAACGCCAGGGACTTCCCGATGCGGTGGTGCCGCGCCAGGCTGCGCAGCGGCTCGCGCCCGCGTTCCGCGGTGGCCTGGTCGGTGGTGGTGACGACACAGCGCCCGCACTCGCGCACGCCGCGGAACTCGGCCTCGCCGACGGCGATCCGCAGCCATCGGTCCTCGGCCCAGGCCTCCGCTCCCGCGACGACGAGGTTCGGCCGGAACCGGTTCATCGGCAGGGGCCCCTCCGCCGCGTCCTCCCCGTCGGCGATCAGGGCGTTGAGGGCGTCGAGCGAGGCCTGGGTGGTGACCAGCAGCGGGTACGCGTCGGCCAGGCTGACGGTCTCACCGGGCAGGGCGTACTGCGGGTCCACCGGCCGCCGGACCGCGGGGTCGTCCAGGTGCACCAGCCGCGCCGGCAGACCCAGGTAGTCGCTGACCCAGGCGTGCGCGCCGGGGTCCTGGGCGAGGACCGTCTCCCACTTCTTCCCGAACAGCAGCACCGGTTCGAGCACGCCCGGACGCGGCTCCGCCACGGTGATGCCGGGCATGCCCGGTGCCGCCAGCGCTATCCCGCCGCCCGCCAGCGGCCGGGCCGACGCCAGCGCCAGCCGCGGCTGCTGACGCTGGGTGATGACGTTCCCGTCGGAGTCGACCACGGCCCACCGACGGTCCCCGGACAGTCCCCAGGGCTCCACGGCCACCTCCTCGGGGGAGGTGCCCGCCATCGACTTGACGGGGTGGACGTGGAGCTCTTGGACGTGCATCTGCGACTCGCGGGACTCGTTCGACATGAGTGCATCCTGCCAGTCGCGCCGGCCGGCCGGGATACGCGTCGAACAGTCCTCGACTCAGTACCCCCGGCCCGGACCCTGGCCCTGGTACGGGCGGCCGTACTGGTCCTGGTAGGAGGGGGCGGGCGCGGGCGCCGCCACCTGGACCGGGCGCGGCGCGGCCGGACGCATCGCCTCGTAGCCGTTGGTCGCCATCGGCCGCGGCGGCTGCGGCTGCGGGGCGTACCCGCGGGCCGGGGCCGCCTGTTGCGGGATGTACGGGGCCGGCGCCTGCTGAAGCGGAACCGGCTGCGGGGCCTGGTGCTGGTACGGGTAGCCGTAGCCCGGGGCGTTCTGCGGGGACGGCGCGGGGGCCGCGGGCAGGGCCGGGAGGGCGGACGGCAGGGCGGGCAGGTAGCTGCCGGGACCACTCGGGGCGGCGGTGCCGGCAACCCCCGGGTAGCCACTGCTCAGCGCCGGTTCGTAGGCGGCGGGCACGCGGATCGGGGCGATCTGCGGAGTGCCGCGTTCGGCGACGAGCGAGTCGTAGATGGGGGTGTCCGGGAAGGCGGGCGCGGAGTAGTAACCGCCGCCATAAGTGGAGCGGGGGGAGGTCATGGGAGACAAGTTAAGCCCACGACTTCACGGGGTCCATAGCCGGGCGTAACCAACCCCGGCCTGACCTGCATATTCGCAGGTCAGGACCCCACCTTTCACTTCACGTTCACGTGCACGATTCGTCACTTGCGTCCCTGATTGCCACTTCTCGTACTCCTGGCCGCCCGGAATGCTGAGGAAGTGTCAAGAACGTGTATGGCCTGCGGGGACACACCCGGGGCGTCCGGAAGGCGCTCCCGGTCCCGCCCCGCGCGTCACTCCTGTGTCACGCGAGCGCCCTCCGGCCGCGGATAGGTGCGCCCCTTCCACGCGGCTCCGCGCCCGCGGTAGTGCTGCACCGCCGAGTCGACGGTCATCAGCAGGTAGAGCAGCGCGGTCAGCGGGAGCAGCGGTGCCAGCGCGGCGGGCTGCCCGAAGTACCGGAGCAGGGGCAGGTAACTCCCGGTCATCACCAGCCAGGCCAGGCCGCCGGCCCAGGCCGCCGCCGGCCGGTCCCCGGCGAGCCCCGCCACCAGGGCGAGTGGGGGCACCAGGTAGACGAGGACCAGCCCGGCCACCGTCAGGGCCAGCAGCGCCGGCTGGTGGCGCAGCTGCGCGTACGCGCTCCGCGAGACCATCCGCCACAGGTCGGCCAGGCGCGGATAGGGGCGCACGCTGTCCACGCGATCCGCGAGCCCCAGCCAGATCCGTCCGCCGGACCGCCGCACCGCCCGCGCGAGGGAGACGTCGTCGATCACCGCCTGCCGGACGGAGTCCGGTACGCCGGCCCGCACGGCTGCCGAGGTGCGCAGGAGCACGCACCCGCCGGCCGCGGCGGCGGTCCGGCCGCCCGCGCGGTTGACCCACCGGAACGGGTACAGCTGGGCGAAGAAGTAGACGAAGGCGGGGACGACGAGCCGCTCCCAGAACGTCGCCACCCTCAGCCGCGCCATCTGGGACACCAGGTCGAGGCCGTTGGACTCGGCGGCGGCGACCAGCTCCCGGAGGCTGTCGGGCTCGTGCGCGATGTCCGCGTCGGTCAGCAGCAGGTAGACGGGGCCGGGGCCCGAGCCGCCGTCGGCGCGGGCGCGTTCGATGCCGTGGCGCAGGGCCCACAGCTTGCCCGTCCAGCCGGGCGGCGGCTCGCCGGGCGAGGTGACGGTGAGCGGCAGGCCGGCCTGTTCGCAGGCCAGCCGGCGCGCCACGGCGGCGGTGCCGTCGCTGCTCGCGTCGTCGACGAGTACGACCCGGGCCTCGCCGGGGTAGTCCTGCGCGAGCAGCGACGGCAGGCTCAGGGGCAGTACGCCGGCCTCGTCCCGGGCGGGCACGACCACCGCCACGGGCGGCCAGTGGCGGGGCGGGGTCCGGGGAGGCAGCCGGACGTCGGTCCGCCAGAACATGCCCTGGCCGAGCAGCAGCCAGAGCCAGACGAGGAGCGAGGCGACGGCGGCGAGGAGCAGGGCCATGCCGGCAGTCTGCCGCACCACCCCGGCCCACCCGGGCCCGCCACACGGGCCGCCACACGGCCCGCCACACGGGCCGCCGCACGGGCCCCGGCCGGTGCGTGCCGCCACCCTGCCGTCACCCCGGTGCGGCCCCGAAATCCGCTGGCCGGCGCATTGCGGGCCGCAACATACTCACACGCATGTTCCTGACCGTCGGCACGACCGGCACTCCCGAGAAACCCGCCACCGACCTGGGCTTCCTCCTGCACAAGCATCCCGGCAGGGCCCAGTCGTTCAGTACCTCCCACGGCACCGCGCACGTCCTGTACCCCGAGGCCACGGCCGAACGGTGCACGGCCGCGCTGCTGCTCGAGGTCGACCCGGTGGCGCTGGTCCGGCGGGGTCAGGGCAAGGGCCGCGGCGGAGCCCCCGACGCGGCCCTCGCGCAGTACGTCAACGACCGCCCGTACGCCGCGTCCTCGCTGCTCGCCGTCGCCCTCGGCAGCGTCTTCCGCACGGCTCTCAAGGGGCAGTGCGCCGCCCGGCCCGAGCTGCCGGAGCAGCCGCTGCCGTTGCGCGTCGAGATCCCCGCGCTGCCCGCGCGCGGCGGCTCGGAACTGGTGCACCGGCTGTTCGGTCCGCTCGGCTGGGCCTCGGTGACGGCCGAGCCGGTACCCCTCGACGGGCAGTTCCCGGAGTGGGGCGACTCCCGCTACGTACGGCTGGTACTGGAGGGCGAGGTGCGGCTGGCCGACGCCCTGCGGCAGCTCTACGTCCTGCTGCCCGTGCTCGACGACGCCAAGCACTACTGGGTGGCGCCCGACGAGGTCGACAAGCTGCTCCGGGCCGGCGACGGCTGGCTGGCCGGACACCCCGAGCACCGGCTGATCACCGCCCGCTACCTGTCCCGCCGCTGGGGCCTGACCCGCGACGCCATGGAGCGTCTGGAGCTGGTCCGGCTCGCCGAGGCCGACGGCAGCGACGTCGAGGACATCGACAACGCCGTCGACGACGGGCCGGAAGGCGCCGACGGTACGGCGAAGCCGGTTCCGCTGGCCGCGCAGCGACGCGAGGCGGTCCTCGCCGCCCTGCACGAGGCCGGCGCGCAGCGGGTGCTGGACCTCGGATGCGGCCAGGGCCAGCTCGTCCAGGCACTGCTGGCGGACCCCGTCTTCACCGAGATCGTGGGCGTGGACGTGTCCGTGAAGGCCCTGACCGTCGCCGCGCGGCGGCTGCGGCTCGACCGCATGGGAGAGCGCCAGAGCTCGCGCGTACGGCTCCTCCAGGGCTCGCTCGCCTACACCGACAAGCGGCTCGCCGGATACGACGCGGCCGTGCTCAGCGAGGTCATCGAGCACCTGGACCTGCCCCGGCTGCCGGCCCTGGAGTACGCCGTGTTCGGCTCGGCCCGCCCCCGGACGGTGGTGGTGACCACGCCGAACGTCGAGTACAACGTGCGCTGGGAGTCCCTGCCGGCCGGACACGTCCGGCACCGCGACCACCGCTTCGAATGGACCCGCGAGGAGTTCCGGACCTGGTCGGCGGGGATCGCCGGGCGGTACGGGTACTCCGTCGCGTACGTGCCCGTCGGCGAGGACGACCCCGAGGTCGGCCCGCCCACCCAGATGGCCGTCTTCACGCACCCGGCCACCGGCACCCCGAAGGAGGGAAAGGCCGCATGAACACCATCAACCCCATGAACCCCATGGACACCGTGGACACCACCGACCCCGGCGCCCGCACGGACAAGCGGGTGCTCCCCGTCACCGACCTGTCCCTCGTCGTCCTGATCGGGGCCACCGGATCGGGCAAGTCCACCTTCGCCCGCAAGCACTTCGCACCGACCGAGGTGCTGTCCTCCGACTACTGCCGGGGCCTGGTCGCCGACGACGAGAACGACCAGAGCGCCAGCAAGGACGCCTTCGACGTCCTCCACTACATCGCCGGCAAGCGACTGGCCGCCGGCCGGCTCACCGTCGTCGACGCCACCAGCGTCCAGCAGGAGGCCCGCCGGCAACTGGTCCAGCTCGCCCGCGCGCACGACGTGCTGCCCATCGCCATCGTCCTGGACATGCCGGAGGAGGTCTGCGCCGCCCGCAACGCCGCCCGGCCCGACCGGGCCGGGCTGCCCCGCGCCGTCATCCAGCGGCACCGCCGCGAGCTCCGCCGCTCACTGCGCGGGCTGGAACGCGAGGGCTTCCGCAAGGTGCACGTGCTGCGCGGCGTCGCGGAGGCCGACGCCGCCGAGGTGGTGCGGGAGAAGCGCTTCAACGACCTGAGGCACCTCACCGGCCCGTTCGACATCGTCGGTGACGTCCACGGCTGCTCCTCCGAGCTGGAGGCCCTGCTCGCCGAGCTCGGATACGAGGACGGCGTGCACCCCGAGGGCCGCACCGCAGTGTTCGTCGGCGACCTCGTGGACCGCGGGCCGGACAGCCCGGGCGTGCTCCGCCGGGTCATGGGCATGGTCGCGTCGGGCAACGCGCTGTGCGTGCCCGGCAACCACGAGAACAAGCTCGGCCGCTACCTGAAGGGCCGCAAGGTCCAGATCACCCACGGCCTCGCCGAGACCGTCGAGCAGCTGGAGCGGGAGGACGAGGAGTTCGTCGCCGAGGTCCGCGCATTCATCGACGGGCTGGTCAGCCACTACCTGCTGGACGGCGGCAAGCTGGTCGTCTGCCACGCCGGACTCCCGGAGAAGTACCACGGCCGCACCTCGGGCCGGGTCCGCTCGCACGCGCTGTACGGCGACACCACCGGGGAGACCGACGAGTTCGGGCTGCCCGTGCGGTACCCGTGGGCGGAGGAGTACCGGGGCAAGGCCACCGTCGTCTACGGCCACACCCCGGTCCCGAACACCTCCTGGATCAACAACACCATCTGCCTCGACACCGGCGCGGTGTTCGGCGGGCGGATGACCGCGCTGCGCTGGCCGGAGCGCGAGCTGGTCGACGTGCCGGCGGAGAAGGTCTGGTACGAGCCGGTCAAGCCGCTGGCCACCGAGGCGCCCGGCGGCCACGAGGGCCGGCCGCTGGACCTGGCCGACGTGCACGGGCGGCGCACCGTCGAGACCCGGCACCTCGGGAACGTGGCCGTGCGCGAGGAGAACGCGGCCGCGGCCCTGGAGGTCATGAGCCGGTTCGCCGCCGACCCGCGCCTGGTGCCGTACCTGCCGCCGACCATGGCCCCGACCGGCACGTCCGGGGAACAGGGCTACCTGGAACACCCGGCCGAGGCGTTCGCGCAGTACCGCAAGGACGGCATCCAGCGGGTGGTCTGCGAGGAGAAGCACATGGGCTCCCGGGCCGTGGTGCTGCTCTGCAAGGACTCCGAGGCGGCTGCCGCGCGGTTCGGGGTGCGGGGGCCGTCCGGTTCCGTGTACACCCGCACCGGGCGACCGTTCTTCGACGACCCGGGCATCACCGAGGAGGTCCTCGCCCGGCTCCGGGACGCGGTCTCCACGGCCGGACTGTGGGAGGAGTTCGAGACGGACTGGCTGCTGCTGGACGGCGAGCTGCTGCCCTGGTCGCTGAAGTCGGCCGGCCTGCTGCGCAACCAGTACGCGGCGGTGGGCGCGGCCGCCGGCGCGGTGTTCCCGGCGGCGCTCGCCGCCCTGGAGGCGGCCGCGGCCCGCGGCGTGGACACCGCCGGGCTGCTCGCCCGCCAGCGGGACCGGGCGGCCGACGCGGCGGCGTTCACCGACGCCTACCGCCGCTACTGCTGGCCCACCGACGGGCTGGACGGGGTGCGGTTCGCGCCGTTCCAGCTGCTCGCGGTCCAGGGGCGCAGCCTCGCGGCGGTGCCCCACGACCGGCAGCTGGCCTGGCTGGACCGGCTGGTCGAGGCCGACGCGGAGGCCGGCACGGGACTGCTCCGCCGCACCGGGCGGATCGTGGTCGACACCGGCGACGCCGACTCCGTGCGGGCGGGCACCGACTGGTGGCTGGAGCTGACGGAGGCGGGCGGCGAGGGCATGGTCGTCAAGCCGCTCCGGGCGTACGCGCGCGACGCCGGCGGACGCCTGGTCCAGCCCGGGATCAAGGTGCGCGGACGGGAGTACCTGCGGATCATCTACGGTCCGGAGTACACCCGCCCGGAGAACCTGGAGCGGCTGCGGCAGCGCTTCCTCGGCCACAAACGGTCGCTCGCGCTGCGGGAGTACGCGCTGGGGCTGGAGGGGCTGGACCGGCTGGCCGCCGGCGAGCCGCTGTGGCGGGTGCACGAGACGGTGTTCGCGGTGCTCGCCCTGGAGTCCGAGCCGGTGGACCCCCGGCTCTAGGCCGTTGCGTCGGCGCATCACGCCGGGCCGGGCCCGGCGTGATGACGAACGCCAGAGGCCTACGGCGGCCGGCCGCGGCCCTGCGCGGCGGTGCACGGTGGCGCGCGGCCGTGCGCGGCCCTGTGCCGCGGCGCGCGGGGGTGCGGGCGGAGGGGCTGGGGGCGGGATGGGCCGGCACCGGGCTGGCGGCTTCGGGTGGCGGCTTTCGGGTGGGGGCGTGCCGTGGGCCGGGCCGGTGGGAGCGGGTCGCGCGGGGCCGTCGATTAAAGTGACCGGGTGAAGATCGCCCTGATGGACTCCGGAATCGGCCTCCTCGCGGCGGCAGCCATGACGCGGAGGCTGCGGCCCGACGCCGACCTCGTGCTGTCCTCCGACCCCGACGGCATGCCCTGGGGCCCGCGTACCCCCGAGGACCTGACCGCGCGGGCCCTCTCCGTGGCCCGGGCCGCCGCCGCGCACCGGCCGGACGCGCTGGTCGTCGCGTGCAACACCGCCAGCGTGCACGCCCTGCCCGCGCTCCGTGCCGCACTGGAGCCGGCCATCCCGGTCATCGGTACGGTCCCCGCGATCAAGCCGGCCGCCGCGGGCGGCGGCCGGGTGGCCATCTGGGCCACCCCGGCCACCACCGGCAGCCCCTACCAGCACGGCCTCATCCGTGACTTCGCCACCGGCGCCCGGGTCACCGAGGTGCCGTGTCCCGGCCTCGCCGACGCCGTGGAACGGGCGGACGCGGAGGCGGTCGCGCGGACCGTGGCGGCCGCCGCGGCGCTCACTCCGGCCGACGTCACCGACGTCGTACTGGGCTGCACCCACTACGAGCTGGTGGAGGAGGCGATCCGGGCCGCCCTCGCCGAACGTACCGGCGGCACCCGGCTGACCTTCCACGGCTCCGCCCGCCCCGTCGCCCTGCAGGCCCTTCGCCGCGCGGGTGCGGAACCAGCGCCCGAGCTCCCGGCCACCGGCCGCCTGACGGTCCTGTCCAGCGGACGCCCCGGGCGGCTGCCGGAAGCCGCGCTGACCTATGCCGAGGGGCGCCTGCTGGCGGCGGGGGAGTACGCGCCGGTCGCCGGCTGAACCCTGCGGAAGTAGACGAGACGGACCGTCTTGCGCTGGAGCGCGGGGTCGTCTGTCTTTGGGTCCGTGATCGAGACGGGACGTCTCGTCTTAACACTCCGTCGACTGACAAGGACCCGCCCCTGGCCGCAGCAACCGGTACGCCACCGTTCCCGAGGCCGCGCGGCCCGAAGACCTGCCGGGGTTCCACCGAGGCCGGCACGACCCCGCCCCCGGATCCTCACCGGAACCGACCCGGCGAGGCCCGGCTGGATCCGGTACGAGACGTGCGTGCCACCTTCTCCCCGCCCTGCGCTCCTTCGGCCGCGCACCCCGGGTCGCACGGGTCGGCGACGCCGCCCACGCCGTGACGCCCGATCCCGGCCAGAGGGCTCGTACTCCCGTCCTCGACGCCGAGGCCCCGCCCGCCCGGTCGCGCGCCACCCGCGGGCCGGTCCGCCCGTGGCCGGCGCCGCGTACGACGCCGAACGGCGGCGCAGCGCGCGCCCAGCGGGTCGCACCCTCGCGGAACCTGCACCGCTTCGTCACCGCTGCCCGGCGGCCGGGCGGGGCGCATCCGCCGATCGGATGACACCGGAGTCGGCCGGCGGGCCGCCCGGGGGCCGTCGCCGCCGGACCAGGATGGAGCCATGACCACGCCGAACCGCCACCGCCGCCGCCACCGGAACCCCCGCCGTCCTCGTGGCGCGGCCGCCGTCGCCGCGGCCGCCGCCGTTCTGGTCCTCGGCGGCTGCGCCACCGGAGCCGCGGAGCCCACGGCCGGCACGGCGGCACCGGCGCCCTCCGGTACACCGCTGCCCGGCGGCTCGCGCACGCCGGCCGGCACCCTGCTGGTCGCCGACTTCGGCGCCGACACCGTCACCTTCGTGGACCCGCGCCGCGGCGCCGTCGGCACGGTCCGGGTCGGCACCGCACCGTACGGGCTGGCCGTCGGCGCGGACGGACTCGCCTGGGTCGCCACGGCCGAGGGCGTCGCCGTCGTGGACACCCGCACCCGGGAACGGGTCGCCCGGATCCCGTACCGGACCGCCACCGGCCCCGTGACCACGGGCGAGTACCGCGGCGGCGGCATGGGCATGGCACTGTCCCCCGACGGGACCCGCGCCTACGTCGGGGTGAACGTACCGGACGGCCCCGGCGTCCTGGAGGTCGTGGACACCGCCGCCCGCCGCGTCACCGGCACCGTGCCGGTGGGCCGCCGGCCCTTCGACGTGGACGTGGCCCGGGACGGCCGCGAGGTCTACGTCACCAACCACGACTCCTTCGACGTCACCGTCGTCACCGCCGCCACCGGAGCCGCCCGCCGAGTCGAGGTCGCCCCCTACGGCACCGAAGGCGGACCGGGCTCCTGGCTGAAGCCGCACTACGCCGTCGTACGCCCCTCCGACGGCCGGCTGCTGCTGCCGTTCGAAGGGGAACGCCTCGCCGTGGTCGACCCCGCCACCGGCCGCACCACCATCGAGCCGATGACCGCCGACACCCACCAGCACGGAGTGGCCCTCACCCCCGACGGCGGCCTGCTGGTCGTCGGTACCGGCGCCGTCCTGGAGGGTGACGGGCCCTCCCTCACCCTGCGCGCCCCTGACGGCGGCGAGCGGCTGTACCCGCTGGACGGGCCGCACGAGGACGTCGCCGTATCCGCGGACGGGCGCACCGCGTACGTCACCGGTGGCCACACCCGCGACGGCTACTGGAACGGCCTGACCGTCGTCGACCTCGCCACCGGCGACACCCGCCGCCTCCCCGCCGGATCCCGCCCCCTCGGCATCGCCGTCCTCTGACCCGGGCGGCCCACACCGCCCCCGCGGCCCGCCGTGCCCCCACCGGACCCCTGGCGCCGCGGTACTCGGGGCCGGCGACGAACCCGGGCCGGGCACCGGCGCCGAGGGGCGGTGGCGCGCGTGCGGAAGCTGAGTACGCTGCGAAACATGACGGGTCACCCACCGGGTCCGCTCTGGGCCGGACGTGCCTCCAACCGCATGCAGTGGCTGTTCGCGGCGGCCGGCGTCGCCTGCATCGTCCTAGGCGTCCACCTCGCCGTCGGCCCCAACCGGACCGCCGGGACCGTCGCCCTGGTCATGTCGGTCGTCGGCTGTCTCGCGGCCGGGCTGCTGATCCTCTACGGCACCCTCGCCTTCGTCCAGGTGCAGGTCACCGTCGACGCCGAGGTACTGGAGGTCCGCTGCGGCCACGTCGGCCTGCCGCGCCGCCGGATCAAGCTCTCCGAGATAACCTCCGCCGAGTACCGGCCCGACGTCACCCCCCACACCTGGGGCGGGTGGGGAATGCGCTGGCGGCCCGAGAAGGGCACCGCCGTCGTCGTCCGCCGCGGCGAGGGGCTCGAGCTGACGCTGGACGACGGCAGGCTGTTCACCGTGACGGTGGACGACGCGGAGAACGCCGTCCGGGTCATCCGCGCCCACCTCCGCGCCCTCGCCCGCTAGCGCCGCCGCCCGACTCGGCCGCCGCACGGCCCGCCACGGACGGGGCCCTGCCCGCCCGCGCGGCTCCGGCTGCGCCGGGGCCCGCTCAAGCGCCGCTCGGGCTTGATGCTGCGGCCCGGCTCCGCCAGGTGCTGCGGGCTCTGCTCGGGCTGGAGTGGCTCGGCGAGGTGTGGTCGTGCGGGCAGGTGCCGGGTGGGCATATCCAGCCCCTCCGGCGTTTGAGGAGCGGGGTGCGGGGCGGAGCCCCGCGTGCCCGGGCGGAGCGTTGGCTGCGCGGCCTTGGCTGCGCCGGTGCCCGCTCAAGCGCCGCTCGGGCTGGGTGTGCGGCCCGGCTCCGTCAGGTGCTGCGGGGGCTTCCCCCGCGCCCGCTCAAGCGCCGCTCGGGCTGGATGGTGCGGCCCGGCTCCGCCGCGCGCTGCGGGGGCTTCGTCCGGGCCCGCTCGAACGGCGCTGGGCGCGGCGCCTGCCTGGCCCGCAGGCCGTGGCTTAGTGGGGCACAGCCCGGGGACGTACACTCCGCCAGATGAGCAGCAGCACCACGCCCGTGGTCGGTCACGAGCCCCCGTCCCGCCCCGCCGGGCCCGTCCCGCGCCCGCGCGCCAGCCGGCCGGCCCTGGTGGCCCGGTCCGCCGGAGCGGTGGCCTCCGGCGTGCTGCTCTACGCCGGCTTCCCGCCCCGCACCCTGTGGTGGCTCGCACCGATCGCCCTCGCCCTGCTGGCCGCCTGCCTCCACGGCCGGCGCGCCCGGGCCGGCTTCGGACTCGGCCTGCTCGCCGGGCTTGGCTACCTGCTGCCCCTGCTGTCCTGGACCGGCGAGGAGGTCGGCCCCGTCCCGTGGCTGGCGCTGGCCGCCGTCGAGGCCCTGTTCGTCGCCCTCACCGGCCTCGGCATCGCGGTGGTCTCCCGGCTCCCCGCCTGGCCGCTGTGGGCCGCCGCCGTGTGGACCGCCGGCGAGGCCCTGCGCGCCCGGTTCCCGTTCGGCGGGTTCCCCTGGGGCAAGCTCGCCTACGGTCAGGCCGACGGCTTGTTCCTGCCGCTCGCCGCCGTCGGCGGAACCCCGCTGCTGTCCTTCGCCGTCGCCCTGTCCGGGTTCGGCTTGTACGCCACCCTGCTCGCCGCCCGCCGTCAGCCCCGCCGCACCGCCGCAGCCGTCGCCGCCCGCCGTCAGCCCCGCCGCACCGCCGCAGCCGTCGCCGCCCTGACGGTGGCCGCCCCGCTCGCCGCCGCACTGGCCGCCCGGCCCCTCGTCTCCGACGGCGCGCAGGCCGGCACCGCCACCGCCGCCGTCGTCCAGGGCAACGTCCCGCGCCTCGGCCTCGACTTCAACGCCCAGCGCCGCGCCGTCCTGGACAACCACGCCAGGCGCACCGTCCAGCTCGCCGAGGACGTCAAGGCCGGCAAGGTGCCCGCTCCCGACTTCGTGGTCTGGCCGGAGAACTCCTCCGACCTCGACCCGTTCGCCGAGCCCGACGCCTACCGCGTCATCGACCAGGCGGTGAAGGCGATCGGCGTGCCCGTCGCCATCGGGTCCGTCCTGGCGCCGGAGGACCGCCCCACCCTCCGCAACACCATGATCCTCTGGGACCCGGTCAAGGGCCCCACCACCACCTACGACAAGCGGAAGATCCAGCCCTTCGGCGAGCGCATCCCGATGCGGTCCTTCGTCCGCCTGTTCAGTTCCGACGTGGACCGGGTCCGCCGCGACTTCGGCCCGGGGAAGGACCCCGGCGTCTTCGACATGGCCGGAAGCCGCGTCGGCATGGTCACCTGCTTCGAAGCCGCCTTCGACGACGCGGTCCGCTCCACCGTCCGGGCCGGCGCCCAGGTCATCGCCGTCCCCAGCAACAACGCCACCTTCGGCCGCAGCAACATGACCTACCAGCAGCTCGCCATGGACCGGGTGCGGGCCGTCGAGCACAGCCGCACCGTCCTGGTCCCCGTCACGAGCGGCGTCAGCGCCGTGATCGAGCCCGACGGGACCGTGGTCCAGCAGACCCGCATGTTCACCCCCGACGCCCTGGTCGCGCGGATCCCGCTGCGGACCGGCGAGACCCCCGCCACCCGCTTCGGCCCGCTCGTCGAGTACGTCCTGCTCGCCGTCGCGGCCGGCGGCCTCGGCTGGGCCGCAGCCGCCCGGCGGGTCCGTGCGCGGTCCGGCTCCACGGACGCGGGCGCGGAGGTGGCGGGCGCGGGCGCGGGCGTGGAAGCCCGATGAGCACTCCGCAGTACATCCGTGAGCTCCGCCGTTCCATCGGCACCCAGCGGCTCCTGCTGCCCGGCGTGACCGCCATCGTCTTCGACGAGCACGGTCGCGTCCTCCTCGGCCGCCGCGCCGACACCGGCCGCTGGTCGGTCGTCGGCGGGATCGTCGAACCGGGGGAGCAGCCCGCGTTGACCGCGGTCCGCGAGGTCGAGGAGGAGACGGCCGTCCGCTGCGTCGCCGAACGCGTGGTCCTCGTCGAGATGCTGGAACCGGTCACCTACCCGAACGGGGACGTCTGCCAGTTCCTCGACACCACCTTCCGCTGCCGCGCCACTGGCGGCGAGGCCCGCGTCAACGACGCCGAGTCCCTGGAAGTGGGCTGGTTCGCGGCGGATGCGCTGCCGCCGCTGGAGCCGTTCGCCCTGCGCCGGATCGAGCTGGCCCGCGGGGCCGGCCCCACCTGGTTCGCCCCGGCCGGCCTCTGACGCGGCGCGTCGCCGTAGCGGCGGCTCCGCCCGGGCACGTGGGGCGCTGCCCCACACCCCGCGCCTCAATCGCCGGCGGGGCTGGATCGGCCCGGCGGGCCGCGCAACCCCTGGCGGTGTCCGGGCAGGCGTTGCCCGCGCGGCCGGGTCCGGGCGGGGTATCAAGCCCGAGCGGCGTTTGAGCGGGACCGGTCGGGGCTCCGCCCGGGCACGTGGGGCGCTGCCCCCCACCCCGCGCCTCAATCGCCGGCGAGGCTTGATGTGCCGGCCGGGCTGCATGAGGCGGCGGGGCTGGGTGTGCCGGCGTTGGTGGATTGGCTGGGCGGGGGCGCTGCCCCGCGACCTGGTCCGGGCGGCGTATCAAGCCCGAGCGGCGTTTGAGCGGGCCGGGCCGGGGCTTCGCCCGGGCTCTTGGGGTGCTGCCCCGCGCCCCGCGTCTCGAGCGCCGACGGGGCTGGATGCGCCGCGCCGCGGCGCGGAGCCGGGGCCGTGTCTGACCGACGCGCCGGCCGCGGCCCCGGCCGGCGCCCGTCTCAGGCGCGTCGCTCCCATACCGTCACGCGGCGTCCCCGGACCTGCTCGTCCACCACCGGCGTGAACCGCTCCCGCAGTACCGCCAGCTTCGTGCGGTCCCGTTCCGCCGACGCCGGTTTCGCCACCCGCGCCGCGTCCGTCACCAGCAGTATCCGCCGCTGCCCCAGCATCGCCGCGCGGATCCGGGCCGGGTCGGCCTCCTCGCCCTTGAGGGTCGCCGAGT
The DNA here is from genome assembly GCF_042900645.1 of Streptomyces sp. NPDC012888. NCBI lineage: Bacteria > Bacillati > Actinomycetota > Actinomycetes > Kitasatosporales > Streptomycetaceae > Streptomyces > Streptomyces sp. NPDC012888. The sequence continues at coordinate 443,247 of NZ_JBIBBM010000005.1, forward strand.
CGACCGGTGTCCGGGCCAGCGCCACGTCGTCCAGCCCCGCGAACCTCCCGGGGGAGACCAGCGCGGTGTCCCGGCGGGCGGCCGGGACGAAAACCACCGCGTCCCCGGCCCGCTTCAGCCGGGCCACCTCCCGGGACACCGCCAGCACGTCGTCCACCCGGCTGGACGGCGCACGCTTGCCCAGTTCCACCGGGAGCAGCGCCAGCACCGCCGCCGCCACCACGACCGGCACCAGCAGCCCGGCCGCCCGGGCCGTCCGCGGCCGCCGCGCCAGTTCCCGGACGCCCGCCCCCAGGGCCGCCCCGATCAGCAGTGCCAGCCCCAGCAGGCTGAACAGCACGTACCGGTCCAGGAACAGCGGCTGCACCAGCGACAGCCCCACCAGCGCCAGCTGCGGCACCGCCAGCAGCGGCAGCCCGACCGCCGCCACCGACGGCCGCCGCCCGCGCGGACGGTCCAGCAGAGCCCCCACCCCGCCGATCGCCAGCAGCACCGCCGGGCCGATGAGCATGTGCCAGGTCAGCGGCGGTATCCACGACACCTGGTCGGACTGGCCGCGGCTGAACAGCACCAGCGGCAGCGCCCCCGCCACCGCGGCCGCCGAGGCCGCCGCCCACCGGGTCCACACCGCCCGTCCGGCCCGCACCCACCACAGCGTGGCCGCGTGGGCGGGCAGGAGCAGCAGCGACAGCCAGTTCAGCAGCGCGCACACGAGCACCAGCCCCCCGTACGCCGCCCAGCGCGGCCACCCCCGGCGCAGCCACCCCCAGCGCGGCCACCCCCCGCGCAGCCACCCCGGCCGGCCGCCCGGCAGCGCCCCCACCAGCAGCAGCGTCGACAGCCCCGCCCCCGCCGCGACCAGCGCGTACGGGCGGCCTTCCTGGAGGTGGAACTGCACGGCCGGCAGCAGCCCGAGGGCCAGCCCCCCGCCCAGCCCGGCCCACGGCCCGGCCAGCCGCCGTCCGATCACCGCCACGCAGCCCGCGGCCACCGCCACGCCCAGCACCGACGGCAGCCGCAGGCTGGCCGTGCTCGCACCGAACACCTCGAAGACCCCGTGCATCAGCAGGTAGTACAGGCCGTGCACGGCGTCCACGTTCCCCAGCATCCGCCCTATGTCGGCCACCGACCGGCCCGCGACCTGCCAGGTCGCCGCCTCGTCCCGCCACACGCTGTCCTGCCGGGACAGCCCCCACAGGCCGAGCGCCAGCGTCCACAGGACCGGGACGAGCCACACCGCCCGCGCCGGCAGGGGAAAGTGCGGGCGGGATATGTCGGAAGTCATGAAACGTGGGTCCTCGGCGCGGCGGCGGTCTGGGCGGGCGGAAGCGACCAGTCTATGGACGCCACGGAGGGGTTCCGGACCCCTGTTGTGCACCGCGGCGCGTGATCGCGGCGCCCGGCCGCACCTAGCCTCGCCCCAGGAGCGGCTCGTACGACACGACGAGGGGCGGTACCCGGTGAACTGGCTCATCCACGACTACCGCGAGAGCGATCTCGCGGCCGTCGTCCACCTGATCGACACGACGGCCGAGCTGGGCCAGGAGTCCGTCTTCTCGCTCGCCGAGTGCATCAGCGCCCTCACCGACCGGCAGCCGGCCGTGGTCGCCGTCCACCAGGGCGTCCCGATCGGCGCGGCCCTGGCCACCGTCTCCGGCGAACGGGCCTGGGTGATGCGGATCGCCATCGCCTCCGGTTGGCGCGGCCGCGGACTGGCCAGCGCGCTCCTGGTCGAGCTGGAGCGGCGGCTGATCGCCGCCCGCGTCGGCCGGATCGCGTACGTCCTGCCGGAGGAGGACCTCCTCGGCGAGGGACTGCTCAACGCCGGATACACCCGGCAGCCGGCCGTCGCCTACTTCGAGAAGAGCGAACCGCTGCACGGACCGGCGGCCGGCCTGCTCGACGACCTCGGCGGCCGCTTCCTGCCCAACGACCTGTGGACGAAGGTCGCCGGTATGGAAGCGGAGAAGGACCTGATCGAACGGCGGGTGGTGCTGCCGCTGGCCGAACCCGAGCGGGCCGCCCAGCACGGGGTGCAGCCGCCGCGCGCGATCACCCTGTTCGGGCCGCCGGGCACCGGCAAGACCACCTTCGCCCGGGCCATCGCCTCCCGGCTGGGCTGGCCGTTCGTGGAACTGCTGCCCTCCCGGCTCGCCGACGAGGGCAACCTGGCGGCGGCACTGCGCTCCGCGTTCTCCCGGATCGCCGAGCTCGAACGGGTGCTGGTCTTCATCGACGAGGTCGAGGAGATAGCCCCGGTCCGCACCGAACCCGCCCGGCCGGGCGGGATCCACGGGGTGACGAACGAGCTGCTGAAGCTGATCCCCGGTTTCAGGGAGGGCGGTGAGCGACTGCTGGTGTGCGCCACGAACTCCATCCGCTCGCTCGACCCGGCGTTCCTGCGGCCCGGCCGCTTCGACTACCTGATCCCGATCGGCACGCCCGACGGCGGGGCGCGGGCCGCGATCTGGTCCCGCTACACGGCGGGCCGTACGGACGTGGACGTGACCGCCCTGGTGGACGCCACCGAGCTGTTCACCCCGGCGGACATCGAGCACGCGGCGCGGATCGCGGCCCAGGTGTCCTTCGAACGGGACCTGGAGGCGGTCGGCACGAGGGGCGGCTCCGCCGTGGCCCCCGGTGCGACCACGGCGGACTACCTGGCGGCGGTGTCCCAGTGCCGGCCGACCGTGACGCCCGCCATGACCGGCGAGTTCGCGGCGGACATCACGGCCCACGCCCGGGTCTGAGACGGGGCCGCCCGCGTCCGCCCCCAGCGGGGGACGGCCCGCGGCCGCTCCCCAAAGCGCCGCGGGCCCTCCGCGCGGACTGGTGGTCGCGCGGAGCGCCACGCCCCGGTTGGGGTGGTTCGCCGGCTGGGACGTGGCTGTTCCCGAGTCAACCAGCGCGACCGGGCCGGCCGCTTCGGCCGTACGGCCGGACCGAACCCGGCCGTCCGGCCGGTCCCGGCCCGGGGGAACCCGGCCGTCCGGCCGAGCCGGGTCGGGTCCAGGCCCGGGGCCCGGTTCGGCCCCCGGCCCTGTCTCCCGGACCGTGCCCCGCGTTGCGGGCGGGGCACGGTCCGGAGGAGAGGGCCGGGGGCATCGACCGTCCCGGGAACGGCAGAGCGCCCTGGTCATGCGCGACGACGAGCAGGACGGCGCCCCGCCGCGCACCCGAGTGGACCTCGGCGCGGGCACCGTCGTGGTCCGGCTCTAGCCTCGGCAGCGGTAGGTGAACGCCACGGAGTCCGTGAGCGGCCGGGGTTCCAGCAGGCGCAGTTCGGCGCGGGCCGGGTAGGTGCCCTCGCCGGTGAACGTCCACAGGAGCCGCAGCCGGGCCTCGGTACGGCCGCGGGGGACGCGTTCGGAGAGGCGTTCGGAGCTGGTGCCGTCGCTGCGCACCCACTGGTAGACGAGCGTTCCGGGACGGCCGTCCGTGGTGACCACGGCCGTGACCGCCGCCGCCGAGTCGCAGCCGGGCGCCCCCGGTTCGGCGGCCACCGCCAGCGCCCGCACCTCCATGGCGGGACCGAACCGGTACCAGCCCAGGTAGGCGAGTACGGCGGCCAGCACGACCGCGGCCAGCGCGTACCGGCGCAGCCCGCGCCCCCGCCCCGGCCGGCGCGCTTCCGCCACGGCGGGGCCCGCCACCGGGAACGGCGGCGCGTGGTACGCCGTCACCCCCGGCCCGAACCGGAGCACGGACCCCTCGACCCGGTCCGGGAGGACCGCGGGCAGCGGCAGGGTCCGCGCGGGACCGGTGTCGGCGGGCACCGTCGGCCCGTGGGAGTGCGGTCCGCCGGGGAAGTCCTCGCGCAGGGTCTCCTCGCGCCGGGTCGGCGCCGGGGGGCCGCTGAACCAGTGGCTGCCCAGTACCGTCGCGCTGTACTCGTCCTCGTCGCGAGGGTCACGGCCGTTCACGAGGGCACGCACCGCGGCAGGACGAAGGTGTCGCCGGCCGGGCCGTTCTCCGCGGCCGGTGTGGTGGTCACGCGCACCGCCACCGAGCAGGTGCTCCGGCTCACCGGGTGGCTGACCGGCGGCAGTTCGGCGCCCTGGTAGGTGAGGGTGTCGGTGCCGTCGGGGACCGTGGGATCCGTCCCGTCGCCGGTGAACCACTGCACCGTCACCTTCACCGGCCCCGTGCCGGAGGCCTTGACGCTCACCGCCGCCTGCACCCGCAGCGCCGCCTCACCCCGGCTGAGCCGCGCGCCCACCGCGTACACCCGCACGGTCGGCGAAGGAGGCGCCGTGGTCGTCGGCGGCGGCGTGACCGTCGGGGTGACCCGTGTCGGCGTGGGGCTCGGCGACGCCCAGCCCGTCACGGACGGCGACGGGGAGGGGGACGGCGACCAGGACGGGGACCACGAAGGCGAGGCCTGAGCCGACGCGGAAGGGGAGGGGGACGCCGACGGCGTGGCCGACGGCGAAGCGGTCGGGGGACGGCTCGCCGTCGGTCCCGGAGCCGGCCGGGACGCACCGCCACCGGTGCCGGTCGTCGCGAACGCGCTGACCGCCGCACCCCCGCCCGGCTCGTTCCCGGACGCCTGGGTGGCCAGCACCAGCAGCGCCCCCACCACCAGCGCCACCCCCGCCGCGAACAGCCCGCTCCGGCCGGGCGCCCACCCCGACCCCAGCGAGGTGTCCGCCAACGCCGTGGTGCCCACCGCCGGTTCGGCCGCCGCCGGGAACAGCAGCGGCAGCAGTGCCGCCAGCGCGGCCAGCTTCCGCTGCCCGCGCTCCTCCCAGTCGTCCCCGTAGGCACCCCGGGCCAGCGCCTCCAGCTCGGCCACGAACGCCTCGGCGTCCTCGGGCCGCTGCTCCGGCCGCTTCGCCAGGCCGCGCCGCAGCAGCGGACGCACCGGCTCCGGGGCCTCGGCGTCCGGTACCGGCGCCTCGACGTGCTGGAGCGCCAGCTCGGCGAAGTTCTGCCCGGTGTACGGCTTGCGGCCGGTCAGGCACTCGAAGAACACCGCGGTCGCCGCGTACACGTCGGCCGCCGGCGAGGCGGGGCCGCCCTGCCACTGCTCGGGCGCCATGTACGCCGGGGTCCCGGCGACCCCCGGCGTGCTGCCCCGGCCCGCGGCGATCCCGAAGTCCACCAGCTTCGACGAACCGTCCGCCGCGACCAGCACGTTCTCCGGCTTGTAGTCCCGGTGCACCACCCCCGCCCGGTGCGCGGCGGCCAAGCCGAGCAGCGACCCCTTCAGCAGCGCCAGCGCGGCCTCCGGCTCGGTGCGCCCGTCCGGGCCGAGCAGGGCCCGCAGCGCCACCCCGTCGACCAGCTCCATCACGATGGCGGCGCCGCCGGGCGCCTCCACGTACTCGTAGAAGCCCACCACGTAGGGGGAGCGGAGCCCGCCCAGCAGGCGGGCCTCCGCCCGGAACTCGGACAGGAACGCCGGATCGGCCAGGAAACGGGCGCTGAGGTACTTCACCGCCACCGGGGTACCGGTCGCCTCGTGCACCGCGAGTACCACGCGGCCGCTGCCGCCCGAGCCGAGCTCCCGCGTCTCCCGGTATCCGGGGACCGTCCACGCGTTCATCCGCCCACCCCCTGCCGTGTTCCGCGGGCACCGTGCTCCGACCACCCCCATGGACACGGTTTCCGCCACGGCCGGTTCCCAACCCCGCGAACTCAGGCCGCGTCGCGCTCCTTCGCGGCTCCGATCAGGGCGTGCAGCCGGTCGGCGGCCGCCCGCCCGAAGGACGGGTCGTTGATGTGGGTGTCGTACTCGAACACCTGGGCGGCGCTGCCGGCCAGGCCCTCCCGCAGCGACGCGAACAGCGCCGCGTCGGCGGTCGGATCGTGGTACGGGCCGTCCGGCGCGCCCAGGGTGGACAGGCCGCGCAGCGGAACGCAGACGGCGGTGGGGCCGGCGGCGTCCCGCAGCTTCCCGGCGACCAGCCGGCCCAGCTCCGCGCACTCCTCCCCGGTCGTGCGGATCACCGTGATGGACGGGTTGTGCACCCGCACCCGCCGGTAGCGGGCCTGCTCGGGCAGGGTGTCCAGCGGCCCGAACTTCACCATGTCCAGCGCCCCCAGGCTGACCACCTGGGGGACGCCCGCCCGCCCGGCGGCGCTCAGCCGGTCCGGGCCCGCGGTGAGGATCCCGCCGCAGAGCTCGTCCGCCAGCTCGCTCAGGGTCAGGTCGAGCACCCCCGCGAACACGCCCTGCCCGGCCAGGGCCTCCAGGGTGCGGCCGCCCGTCCCGCTGACGTGGAACACGAGTACCTCGTACCCGAGTTCGGTGAGCCGCTCGCGGGCCGCGTCCACGCCCACCGTGGTGACCCCGGCCATGCTGGCGGCCACCAGCGGTCGCCCTCCCGCGCCCAGCCGGTCCGTACGCACCTCGCGGGAGCCCCGGGCGAAGCCCTTGGCCATGCCGGCGGCCGCGTCGGCCGCGTTGGCGAGCACCGGCGCCGAGACGCTGTTGATCCCGGCGATGTCCACCACGCTGTACATCATGGTGATGTCACAGGAGCCGACGTAGCGGGCCACGTCCCCCGAGGCCATGGACGAGACCATCAGCTTCGGCACGCCCAGCGGCAGCGCGCGCATGGCCCGGGTCGCGATGGAGGTGCCGCCGCTGCCGCCGATCGCGAGGACCGCGTGCAGCCGGCCCTCCGCGTGCAGGCGTAAGACGGTGGCCTCGGCGCCGGCCGCCATGGCGGTGACGGCGGCGCCCCGGTCGCCGTCCGCCCGCAGCCGTTCCAGGTCGGCCCCCGCCGCCCGGGCCACCGCCTCGCGGGGGACGTCGGCGGGCACCTTCGGTTCGCCCATCACCCCCGTGTCGACCAGTACGACGTCGACGCCGGCGCGCAACAGCCGTTCGCGCAGCCAGCCGTACTCCACACCCTTGGTGTCCAGGGTTCCCACCAGCACGACATTGGTCATACGTGCAATGTCCATGCGATCGGCACGGTTGGCAACGGGGCCCGGACCCATCCGGGATCATTCGGCCAGCAGCCCCGACAGCCTCTCCAGGAAAGGGACTTGGGAGGCGACGATCAGCTCCCGGGCCCGGGCGGGGCTGAACCACGCCACCCGGTCCAGCTCGGGGAACTCCTCGTACCGGCCCGAGCCGTGCGGCCACTCCATCGTGAAGGTCCCCGGCACCATCAGCGCCGGATCCAGGTCCGCCTCCACCGCCCAGACGGTCACCAGCTTGCCGCCCACCTGCCGCACCTCGCCCAGCGGGAGGTACGGCCCGTCCGGCGGCGGCAGGCCGATCTCCTCGGTGAACTCCCGGCGGGCGGCGTCGCGCGGGTTCTCGTCGTACGGCTCGTACTCGCCCTTGGGGATGGCCCAGGCGCCCGCCTGCCGCCGCTCCCAGTAGGGACCGCCCATGTGGCCGAGCAGGACCTCCGCCCCGCCGTCACCGTCGGTGCGGCGGAACAGCAGCAGCCCGGCGCTGTACTTCTGCGTCATGCACCGACCCTTCCCCGCGCGGGGCGGTCTCAGTGGTGGTGGGGGCCCTCGCGGTGCACCGGCCCGTGCGGGTCCGCGCAGTGCCGACCGCCGGACTGGTCGCCGGCCCGCTCACCGGCCCGCCCGACGCTGAGCAGCGCGTCCTGGACGTGGTCGACCTGGAGGGTGGTGTGGGTGATGCCGTACTCGGTGCCGAGCATCCGTTCCAGTTCGCGGCGCACCGCGTGGCAGTCGCCGGCCGGCTCCACGAGCACGTGCGCGGACAGCGCCGCCTCACCCGAGGTGATCGTCCAGATGTGCAGGTCGTGGACCTCGGTGACCTGGCGGTGCGCGACCAGCCGGTCGCCGACGGCGTCGGGGTCCACGTGGGCGGGCGCGGCTTCCAGGAAGATCCGTCCCGACTCGTGGACCAGGCCGTAGCCGGCCTTCACCATCAGCGCCACCACGACCAGCGTGGCGATGGCGTCGGCCTGCACGAACCCGGTGGTGACCACGATCAGGCCGGCCACCGCGGTGCCGATGAACGCGAACAGGTCGTTGAGGATGTGCTGGTAGGCGCCCTCCACGTTGAGCGAGGTCCGGTTGGCCTTGGAGATGCACCAGGCCGCGCCGATGTTCACCGCGATGCCCGCCAGCGCCGTCACCAGCACCAGCCCGCCCTCGACCTCCGGCGGGTCGATCAGCCGCCGCACCGCCTCGTACGCCAGCCAGACCGCCAGCAGCAGCAGGGTCAGCCCGTTCGCCTGGGCGGAGAGTATCTCCGCGCGCTTGAGCCCGTACGTGAACCCGCCCCGGGCCGGCCGGGCGGCCAGCCGCATGGCGATGAGGGCCAGCACGATCGAGACCGCGTCGGTCAGCATGTGCGCGGCGTCGGAGATCAGCGCCAGCGACTGCGCCACGATGCCGATGACCACCTCGACGGCCATGAACCCGCAGATCAGCGACAGGGCGATGGCCAGCCAGCGGCGGTCGGCACCGGCGCTGACGCCGTGGGAGTGCCCCGCGTGTCCGCCCCCGTGTCCGTCCGCGTGTCCGTCCGCGTGGCGGACCGCCTGCCCGGGCGCGTGGTCGTGCCCGTGGCCGTGCGCCTGATCGTGCGCGTGATCGTGTGCACCCATGGGTTCCCCCGTTTGTTCGGTTCCCGACGCGTGAAGTGAAGCGCACCTTTCGGATATCGGCAAAGGCTGCAACGGGGACCGTTGTCATTACCCTTAAGGACCCTCTGACCTGCGGTGATGCCCGGCCGGGGGGCTCGTGGGAAAATCTGTCCATGGTCCAGCGCACCGGTGTGCCGAACGCGCCCGAGCTTGTACTGGAAACCGACCGGGGCTCCACCGTGATGAGCCCGGGCCGGACCTACCACGTGGGCCGGGACCCGGACAGCGAGATCTTCCTCGACGACGCCCGCGTCTCCTGGCACCACGCCAACCTGCACGTCGACGGCGACCACTGGACCGTCGAGGACGAGGACAGCACCAACGGCACCTGGGCCGACGGCCACCGGATCCACGCCTGGGACGTCGGCGCCGGCAGCGAGCTCCGCTTCGGCAGCGGGCTCGACGGACCGCGCGCCGTCCTCCTCGAACGCGCCGCGGCCCCGCCCCCGCCGCCGTCCCCGCCCCCGCCGCCGCACGCGGCCCCGCCGCCGCACGCGGCCCCGCCCCCGTACGCGGCCCCGCCGCCGTCCCGGCCCGCCCCGCCGGCCGCACTCGACGCGCCGGGGCCCACCGGAGTCGCCACCCCGTCCCTGACCGGCACCTTCCGCCGGCCCACCAGCATCCGCCCGCTGCCCCCCTCCCGCGCCGTCGTACGGATCGGACGGGCCCCGGACAACGACCTCGTCATCGACGACCTCGTCGTCTCCCGCCGGCACGCGGAGCTGCGCCCCCGCCCCGACGGCGGTTACGAGATCGCCGACCTCGGCAGCCACAACGGCACCTTCCTCAACGGCGCCCAGGTCGGCGCCGCGCCCGTCGCCGAGGGCGACATCATCGGCATCGGGCACTCCGCCTTCTGCCTGGCCGGCGACCGCCTGGTCGAGTACGTCGACACCGGGGAGATCTCCCTCGACGTCCAGGACCTCACCGTCACCGTCGACCGCGGCCGCAAGGTGCTGCTCGACCACGTCTCCTTCCCGGCCGGCGCCCGGTGCCTGCTCGCCGTCGTCGGCCCCAGCGGCTCCGGCAAGTCCACCCTGCTGGGCGCGCTCACCGGACTGCGCCCCGCGGACGGCGGCACCGTCCTCTACGACGGCCGCGACCTCTACCGCGACTACGCGGAACTGCGCCGCCGCATCGGCCTCGTACCGCAGGACGACATCCTGCACGCCCAGCTCACCGTCCGCCGCGCCCTCGGCTACGCCGCCGAGCTCCGCTTCCCGCAGGACACCGCCAGGGCCGAACGCAGGGCCCGGGTCGACGAGGTGATCGGCGAACTGGGCCTGGAGCAGCGGGCCGACCAGCCGATCCACAGCCTCTCCGGCGGCCAGCGCAAACGCGTCTCGGTGGCCCTGGAGCTGCTCACCAAGCCCTCCCTGCTGTTCCTGGACGAGCCCACCTCCGGACTCGACCCCGGCATGGACCGGTCCGTCATGCACATGCTGCGAGGTCTCGCCGACGACGGGCGCACGGTCGTGGTGGTCACCCACAGCGTCCTCAGCCTCGACGTCTGCGACCGGCTGCTGGTCCTCGCGCCCGGCGGGCGGACCGCCTACTACGGGCCCCCGGACCGCACCCTCGACTTCTTCGGCCACAGCCAGTGGCCAGAGGCGTTCGAGGCCTTCGAGACCCAGCGGGACCGCGACTGGGCCGGGGAGTACCGGGCGTCCGCCCTGCGACGCCAGTACGTCGACGGAGCCGCCCGGCAGCCGCTCCGGCCCCAGCAGCCCGAGGGATCCCGGCAGTCCGGGCGACCCGAGCAGGCCGAGCGGCCCCGGCAGCCCGGGCCGGCCCCGGCGCCCCGCGGGGCCGCCCGCCCCGGCCGCCCGGCCGGCGGCGCCGTCCCGCCTCCGCCCGCCGCGCGGAGCTGGACCGGCCAGCTCCTCACCCTGACCCGCCGTTACGCCGCCGTCCTCGCCGCCGACCGCACCTTCATCGCCATCATGATCGCCCTGCCGTTCGTGATGGGAGCCATGGTCCGTGCCCTGGCCGGCCCCCGGCTCACCGCCGCGTCCGCCGTGAACGCCCTGCTCGTGCTGTGCGTCGGCGGGGTGCTCACGGGAGCCGCCAACGCGGTCCGCGAACTCGTCAAGGAACGGCCCGTCTACCGGCGGGAACGGGCGGTCGGGCTGTCGCGTTCGGCCTACCTGATGTCCAAGGTGATCGTCCTCGGCACGGTGACCGTCGCCCAGTCCCTCGTCCTCACCCTGGTCGGCCTGGCCGGGGTCGAGCTTTCCGCCCCGGGCGGGGAGGGCGTCCTGCTGCCCCCGCTCGCCGAGCTCGCGCTGGCCGTCGCCCTGCTCTCCTTCGCCGCGATGACGATGGGTCTGGTGGTCTCCGCGCTGGTCCGCAAGGAGGAGGTCACCATGCCCCTGCTGGTCCTCCTCGCCCTGGTCCAGGTCGTGTTCTGCGGCGCCCTGCTGAAGGTCGCCGGCGCCCCCGTCGTCGAGCAGCTGGCCTGGATCGTGCCGGCCCGGTGGGCGTTCGCCGCGATGGCCGGCACCGTCGACCTGGCCGCGATCGTCCCCGGCGGCTTCACCGCCGACCCGCTGTTCGCCCACCGGCCCGGCGCCTGGCTCACCGCCCTCGGCGTGCTCCTCGCCCTCTCCGTCCTGTTCGTGGTTCTGGTGGCCCGGCTGTTGCGCCGCCACGAACCGGCCGTCATGCGGAAGTAGGGTCCGCCCATGACCCAACCCGACGCGGCGGCAGGCTCCGGTTTCCGCCCCACCCACGTGGTGCCGTACGGCGGTCTGCCGGCCTGGGAGGCCCCTGACGCATCCCGGCCCACCGCCACCCTCGACCCCCTGCTGCCGGTGCAGCTGCTCTCCCGCCGCGGCGACTGGGGCGAGATCCTCTGCGGCAACGGCTGGTCCGCGTGGGTGGACGGCCGCCTCCTCGTCACCGTGCCGCAGCCGCCGGACACCGCGGACCGCCCGATCACCCGGGGCGGGGACCCGCGGCCGCTGCTGGCCCGCGCCGCCGGGGCCCTGGACCGCTACCGGGCCGCCGCGGCGGACCTCGCCGCCGGCACCTCGGACGCGGCGGCCTTCCGGGACGCGACCCGGGGGCTGCGCGCCGGCGTGGTCGTCGACGGCGAGCGGGTGTGGCTGTACGACGAGGCCACCGACCAGTGGTCGTACGGCGACGGGACCGGCCTCACCACCTTCGCGGCCGGCACCGCGCCCTCCCCCGAACAGCCGCCGGCCGCCGGCCCGGACCCCGCGGCCGCCACCGGCCGCGCCCCGACCCGCGTCACACCCCCCACGGACCCCGCCGGGGCGCGGTGAGGCCGGTGCGCTCGGGCGGGGCGCCGGCTGCGCGGCTTGGCTCCGGCCGGTGTCCGCTCAATCGCCGCTCGGGCTGGGTGGTGCGGCCCGGCTCCGCCAGGTGCTGCGGGGCTGCGCCCGGGCCCGCTCGATCGCCGCTCGGGCTGGAGTGGCCGGGCGGGGTGGGGCCGTGCGGGCCGGTGCGGGGGCGCATGTCCAGCCCCTCCGGCGTTTGAGGAGCGGGGTGCGGGGCGGAGCCCTGTGTGTCCGGGCGGGGCGCCGGCTGCGGGGCGTTGGCTTCGCCGGGGCTCGCTCAAGCGCCGCTCGGGCTGGGTGTGCGGCCCGGCTCCGCCAGGGTGGCCCCGGGGGTTCCGCCCGGGCCCGCTCAAGCCGCTCGGGTTGGGGCGGGCGGCCTGGCGGCAGTCACTCCGCGATCTCCGTGCGTTCCCACCACTCGTACACCGGCATCGGGCCCTCCGGACCCGGCTTGGCCCGCTTCGTGGCCCGGAAGTGCTCGTACCCGCCGCGGTGCCTGACCTTCACGTCCTCACCGTGGGCCGGGGTCTCGACGATGCGTTCCGGCAGGTCGTCGGGCCCGCCTTCGAGTGCAGCCTTGTGTGCCATGGCACCACTCTCGCCCCCGGCCGGGACGCCCGCACCTCGGCGCCCGCCCGTCAGGGCGACGGCCCGACCTCCCCGCGCCGGTGCACCGGCCGCGCCGCCAGCGCCCCCGTGAACCCGCCCACCGCGCCCCACACCAGCGCCAGTCCCACCGTGCGCGGCAGTTCCGGCAGCAGCTCCAGCCGGCCTCCCAGCCCGACGGCCTCGCCGATGCCGAACAGCGCCAGCCCGAACCGCGCCTGGACGGGCGCCAGCAGGCACACCGCCAGTACCCCCAGCGCCAGTGCCACCCCCAGGTGCAGGGCGTGCCGCCACGGGCCCACCCGGGCGGGGGAGCGCACCGCGGTCAGGCACCCGGCGGCGAACACCGCCAGCGCGGCCACGACGACCAGCCACCAGGCCCGCGGATCGCGCGCGGCCAGCGTCCCCACGTCCACCGCGCCCGGCCCGGGCGCCCGCAGGACCCCGTCCAGCGCCGTCGGCACCGGCAGCCCGAACGGCCGCTCCACCGCGCCGTGCCACGCCCCGCCCAGCCCCACCGTGAACGCCGGCCACACCAGGTTCGGCAAGCACAGCAGCAGTACCCCCAGCGTCTGGGCGGTCTGGCCCCGCGTCACCGCGACCACCAGGCCCACCACCGCGCCCAGGGCGACGTAACCCAGGAGCAGGACGACCACCGCGTACGCCGCCGGACGCACCGCTTCCTGGAAGCGCACCAACGCGGCCGGCAGCGGCGCGCGCCGCGACACCAGCAGGACCACCAGCAAGAGGCCCAGGATCCACAGCAGTCCGAACAGCAGCCCGGCCGCGAGGTCCGCCCGGAACCCCACGGTCGGGGCGGCGTCGACCACTTCCGCCAGCCGGCCGAGCGGGGAGTCCTCGGTGGACACGCCGAAGGTGTGGCGAGCGACCGCACCCAACCCCGTCAGCACCGCCAGCCACGACACCACCAGGGGTCCCGCGCGGCGCAGGAGTTCGCCCGGCCCGGTCACCGCCCGGCCGCGCAGCGGCCGCAGGAAGCACCACGCGACCGCCAGCGCCCCGGCCAGGGACACCGACAGCGGCATCACCGTCAGCGGGGCGTCGTCCCCCGTGAGGAACAAGGCCCCGCCGGACACCTCGACCACGCCGCCGGCCGCCAACACGACCACCGCGGCCACCACCCGGGGGAACGCCCCGTCGGGCAGACCGCCGGCGCCCGCGAACGCCAGTCCGGCGGAGGCGACCAGCAGCATCGCCGCATAGCCCGCCAGCACCGCGACCACGGCGTCGCGCCAGTACCGGATCACACCGCCACCCTAGGCAGCCCCGTCGCCGGGCCACCACCTGAACGGCCCACCGAATGGTGCGGGGGAGTGACGGTTGTCCGGAGACTGCCAGCAGGGCATGCGGCTCCGCACGCGCATGCCGGGGACACGTCCGGGGCGCGCCGCCCCGCCCCCGACGGCGACACGGCACCGCGCCGCGCCGCGGCGGGACTTCTCCCCACCGGAGGCCAACCGTGACGACGCAGCCCTCGGGCACTCCGCCGGCCGGGCGTCCCGCCGGGCCGCCCCCCGGACCCCTCTCGGGCGGCGGCCGGGGGCTCCCGCCGGCACCGCCACCCCCGCCTCCGCCCAGCCCCCCGGGCGGACCCCTCGGCCCGGGCGGCGCGGGCGGCCCGGCGGAGCCGGAGGGCCCGCGGCGCGGCCGGCGGGCCTGGTGGAGGTCCTGGCCCGGTCTGGCCGCCGTGACCGGCGCGCTCGCGATCGCCGTCGCCCTCTCGTTCGTGCTGACCCGGCCCGACGGCGGGCCGACCACCGGCGGCGAGCTCTACCTCCAACCGGCCTCGGCGGCCGGCCGCGACCCGTTCACCGAGTCCACCGCGACCGCCCCCGGCGAGCCGGAGCCCCGGCCGACCCCCAGCGGGCCGGCGACCCGCCTGCCCACCGGACCCGTCGCCACCCGCCCGGTGACCGGGGACCGGCCCGGCATCTACGGCGGCACCAGGGACACGGCCAGTTGCGACGTGGAGAAGCAGATACGGGTGCTCACCGCCCGGCCCCCGCTGAACCGCGCCTTCGCCGGGGCCCTGGGCATCGCCCCCGGCGCCGTCCCCGCCCACCTGCGCTCCCTCACCCCGGTACGGCTGCGGATGGACACCCGCGTCACCAACCACGGCTACCGGGACGGCCGCGCCGTCCCCTACCAGGCCGTGCTCGAAGCCGGAACGGCGGTCCTGGTCGACGACCGCGGCGTCCCCCGCGTGCGCTGCGCCTGCGGCAACCCGCTCGGCGAGCCGGTGCCGGTGCGACCCGGCTCGAAGCGCCGGGGGCAGCCCTGGCCGGCGTACCACCCGCAGGGCGTGGTGGTGATCGCCCCCGCCGGCAGGACCATCGACAAGCTGGTGATCTACGACCACCGGGAAGGGCGCTGGTTCGAGCGCGAGCACGGCGCGGCCCGGGGCCGCGAACCGGACCGTCCCGTACCGCCGCCGACGGGGCCGGTGACCCCGCAGACCCCGCAGGCGCCCGCACAGCCCCGATCCCCGCTGCCCCCACCCCCGCAGCCCCCGCCCCCGCTCACCCGCGAGCCTCGGACGCCCCAGCCGGTGACCACCCTGCCGGAGGTCGTACCCCCGTCCGACGCGGCGCCGTGGACACGGACCCCGTCGGGCCCGGAGGGTCCCCCGTCCGCCGCCTCCGCGGACGAGTCCACCCCACGGCCCGCCACCACCTCCGCCGCGGGCACGCCGACGCCGTCGTCCGCGGCCGGACGCACGGCCGGGCCGGGCCTCCTCGATCCCCGCGGCACCCCGCAGGCCCCGGCGCAGGCCCCATCGCCGTCCACATCCACGTCCACATCCACGTCCACATCCACGTCCACATCGACGTCCGCACCCGTGACCCCGCCGCCGGGTCCGCCGACGGCCGCCGACGGAGCCGGGTGACGGCCCTGGGAGCCTCAGGCGCCGGGGAGCCTCAGGCGCCCGTCAGGCGCCGCCGTCCCGCCGGGTACGTTCCAGCGAGGCGGCCACGTCCGCCAGGTCCTTCTCGATCGCCTTGGCCACCGCCCTGGCCCCCACCCCGCCGAGCAGCCGGGCCAGCAGCGGCAGCTTGCGGCCTTCCAGCGGGCGGGCCGCGAACGTCATCCGGACCGCCGTCCGCCCCGGCCCCCGCCCGGCCAGCCGGAACTCGGACTCGTAGCGCATGCCGGCGTTCTCGGCCTCGGTGACGTACCGCGAGGGGGCCTCGCACGCCGTCACCCACATCTCCTCGGTGGCGCTCTTCCCGAACATCCGCCGGGTCTCCCGCCAGCGCGTGCCCACCCCGAACGGCCCCGGGGTCAGCACCTCCACCGAGTCCACCCCACCGAGCACCAGGGGCATCGACTCCAGGTCCGTCAGCGCCTGCCATACCTCGTCCGCCGGCGCCGCGATCTCGCGCTCGACCGAAACCTCACGATCCGCCATGGTCGGATTGTCGCCCCGCACGCACCGCCGCACACCCCGCCGCGCGCGGCGCCGAAGGGTGAGACAGTGGCTGCATGGCCGACGAGGTCGACTGGCCCGCCCGTCCGGACCTGAGTCTCGCGCTCAACCGCATGGGCACCTTCGACTGGGACCTCGACAGCGGGCAGCTGCACCTGGACCCGACCGCTCTCGAGGTCTACGAGCTGTGCCCCGAGGACTACAGCGGCACACCGGACGGCCTGCGGCTGCGCATCCCGCCCGCCGAGGAGGCCCGCCTCGACGCCCGGGTCGCCCAGGCGCTCAAGGAGGGCCGCGACCACTTCGGCACCTACTTCCGCATCCGCCGCCGGGACGGCTCCCTGCGCTGGACCCACATCCAGGGCCACATCCTGCGCGACCCGGCCGGCCGCCCGTACCGGATCATCGGCGTGGTCCGGGACGCCGCGCTCGACCCGCGCGAACCGGGCGCACCGCGCGGCCAGGACGCGGTGCGCCGCCGGATGACCGGCGTGGTCGAACGCACCACGGCGATCCTGGCCCACGCCCGCACCGTCAACGACGTGACCGACGTCCTCAAGGACCCGGAGGCGCTCGGCCACCTGGGCGCGGTCAGCGTGATGCTCGGCATCGTCGACGGCGGCCGGATCCACCTGGTCGCCGAGGGCCAGCTCGGCTCCTACGTGCCCGAGATCGAGTACACCCGGATCGACGCGGCCTTCCCGATGAGCGAGGCCGTCCGCACCCTGCAACCCGTCTTCATCGCTTCGCGGGAGGAGTTCCAGGCCCGCTTCCCGCTGCTGTGGCCGTACATCGAGCCGCTGTCGGTCCGCAGCGGCGTCTACCTGCCGCTGATCGCCCAGGGCCGCCCGATCGGCGCGCTCGGCCTGCTCTACACCCGCGAGGCCGACTTCACCACGGAGGAGCGCAACCTGCTGGTCGCCCTCGGCAGCGGCATCGCGCAGAGCCTCCAGCGGGCCATGCTCTACGAGCAGGAGCACGACCTGGCGGAGGGCCTCCAGCGGGCGATGCTGCCGCGCCGCATCCCCGCCGTGCCGGGCGCCACGATCGCCGTGCGGTACCGCGCCGCGCGGATGGGCCGCGACATCGGGGGCGACTGGTACGACGTCATCCCGCTCGGCGACGGCCGGGTCGGGGTGATGATCGGTGACGTCGAGGGTCACGACACCGACGCCGCGGCGGTCATGGGCCAGTTGCGGATCGTCCTGCGCGCGTACGTGACCGAGGGCCACACCCCCGGCACCGCGATGACCCGGGCGTCCGCCTTCCTCCGGGAGCTGGACACGGAACGCTTCGCCACCTGCACCTACGCCGAGGTCGACCTCAACAGCGGGGTGGCGCAGCTGGTCCGGGCCGGTCACCTCGACCCGGTGGTCCGGCGCGGCGACGGCACCTGCCACCGGATCCCGGTGGCCGGCGGGCTCCCGCTGGGCCTCTCCCAGGGCCGCCCGGGCAGCGGGTCCGGCTACCCGGTCAGCAGCCTGGAACTCCACCCGGGCGACACCATGCTGCTGTGCACGGACGGGCTGGTCGAACGCCCGGGAGCCGACCCCGACACCGGCATGCACGCGTTCATGCGGGCGGTCGGCGACGGCCCGCACGACGTGGAGGAACTCGCCGACCACCTGCTCGACCTGGTCGGCGAGGCGGGCGGCGGGGACGACGTGGCGCTGCTCCTGCTGCGCCGCCGCGGCAGCCCGGCGCCGCGCGGCAGCGGCCCGCTCCGTCAGCGGCTCGCCCCGGGAGACCCGGACGGCCCGGCCGCCGGCCGGCACCTGATCCGCGCCGCGGCCGCCGCCTGGGGCGTACGGGACCGGGCGGACGAGATCGAGCTGGCCGCGGACGAGCTGATGACCAACGCCCTGGTGCACACCGAGGGCGGCGGCCTGCTCAGCCTGCGGCTGACCCCGGACGGGCGGGTCCGGGTCGAGGTCGAGGACTCCTCCAGCGCGCTGCCGCACCGGCGGGAGGCCGGGGACTGGGCGGTCTCGGGGCGCGGCCTGATGCTCGTGGACCGGCTGTCGGACGGCTGGGGGGTCGAGCCCAGGGGCGGCGGCAAGTGCGTGTGGTGCGAGTTCGCCGTGCCGCCCGCCCCCGCCGTGCCGCCGCGCCCAGCCGTGTCGCAGCCCGCCGCCGTGTCATCCGATGCCGTGTCGTCGGTCCCCGTGTCGTCGATTCCCGTGTCGTCCGCCCCCGGCGCGCCGGAGCGGCCCGATGGTCAGCCCACCGGCACGTAGCCGGCCGGGGCGAGGCGCAGCCGGGCCTGCTGCATGGCCGAGACCTTCCGTACGAAGACCAGCGCGAGCACGGCGGCCGGGAGCAGCAGCACGTCCTCGGCGAGGGCCAGACCGGTGGCGGTGCGCGCCCAGTGCGGCACGTCCTGGTCCAGCAGCCGGGCCCCGAGGGCCAGGAGGGCGGTCGCCTCCGCGCTGACCCAGAGGAACCACCAGGCCGCGACGGGCGCCACGGAGGCCGGGGGCCGCCCGGTGCCGGCGGGCGGCGGGCCGCTCGCGGCCCAGATGCCGAGCGCGGTGCGGAACGGCAGCCACCAGCACACCACCGGGACGTACCAGCCGCCGGCCGCCCATCCCGCGCCGTGGCGGAACCGGTAGGGCTCGAACAGCCCGGCGTTGACCCGCACCCGGTGGAACCACAGGGTGAACACCGCGGCGGTGACCAGCAGCAGGGCGCCCTGGATCACGCCGGTGAAGGAGTTGAGGTCGTACGAGCCGTAGGCGGAGGCGCCACCGACGGGCATGAGGCCCGCGTCCGGCGGGAGTTCACGGAACAGCAGGAACCCGGTGACCGCGGCCGGCAGGGCGGCGAGCGCGTTGGCGGCCAGCAGCACGCCGAGGGCCGTCTCCACGTTGCCGCCGGGACGCAGCCGGGGCGCGGGGCGGCCGGGCCGCGAGGACGGGGCGGGGTGCGGGGGCGGCACAAGAGGGGCGGGCGGCCCGGGCGGGGCCGTGGGCGGCGCCGGCGGGGGAGGGGCGTACCACTGAGGCGGCTGCCCGGACGTCGGCTGCCCGTACGTCGGCTGCCCGTACGTCGGCTGCCCGTACGGCTCCTGCCGGTACGGCTCCTGCCCGTACCGGGGAGGCGGGCCGGCGGAGTGGAACGACATGGTGAGGACCCCCGGGGACTTCGGACGTGCGCTGTGGGGTGACCCTACGTCAGTCCGCCGGCGCGCCCGCGCCGGGCTACGTCCGGCCGGTCAGCACTCCCCGCGCCAGCGGGCGCCGGTCAGGGTGATGTTGTCCCAGTTGATCTTGTAGACGCCGGGGCCGGGGTTGTAGTGCAGGCAGACCCCGTGGGTCCCGCCGCCGTACCGGTAGGTCTGCTGGATGTGGTCGGCCCCCGGGTAGGGGTTGCCGTTGTTGAACGTGGACTGGACGTTGTAAATGGTCCCGGACCAGTTGCCCGGCGTGCTCAGCAGCAGGGTCCCGGTCTGGTTCTCGCCGGAGTAGGCGCAGAAGTTGCCCTTGGGGCAACCGGGCGGGTTCGGCTCCGCGGAGGCGGTCGGAGCGGTGGCCATGACGGCGGCGAACGCGGCGGTGGCGGCGAACGCGCCGAGGACTCGGGTGCGCACGATGAGGTTCCCCCTTCTTGTGCGGTGGTGCTCGTCGGTCGTCGAGCGCGGCCGACGCTACCCAACCCGGCGCGGCAATTTCATCGGATTGGCGGCCAATGGCTGAAGCAAGGGGGTGGTGACCGGTTTGCTGCCTTGTGTCCTCGTGTGCCGACCGTCCTGACTAAACGATCCTGCACGGGTGTCGACCCTCCGTCCGCTCCTGGGCACCACCCTGCTGCCCCTCCTCCTGCTCGCCCCCGCCACCGCGCACGCGGCCGACGGGATCGAGACCGACCGCACCAGCCGGCCGCTGGCCCCCGGGGTCCGCCTGGAGTCCTACGACCGGCTCGAAGCCGACCGCTGGCTGCGCGTGGACGAGCTGCGGGTGGACCTCGCCGCCGCCGGCGTCGCCGTCGAGTACCTCGGCGGCCCCGCCACCGTCGCCGAGGCCGCCGCCCGCCACCGGGCCGCCACCGGCCGCCGCGTGCTCGCCGCCGTGAACGGCGACTTCTTCGACATCCGCCGCACCGGAGCCCCGCTCGGCCCCGGCCTCGCCGCCGGCCGGCTCCTGCACGCCCCGGCCCGCGGCGCCGGTGCCGCCGTCGGGTTCGGCCCCGGCGGCCGCGGCCGCGTCCTCCGGCTCGCCCTCGAGGGCGAGGTCACCCTGCCCGGCGGCGCCGTCCGCCCGCTCACCGGCTTCAACTCCGCCCGTCCCCCCGCCAGGGGCATCGCCGCCTACACCGCCGACTGGACCGGGGCCCTGCTGCCGGCCGGATCCCGCGCCGAGGCCGACGTACGGGACGGCCGCGTCACCGCCGTCCGCTCCGGGCCGGACGGCGGCACCCCGCCCCGGGGCGTCACCCGGCTCACCGCCCGGGACGCCGCGGCCGCCGCCGACCTGGAAGCCCTCCGCCCGGGCGACCGGGTACGGGTCGCCGCGGGCCTGGCCGCCGCCGACGCCCGGCCGGTGCCCCGGTCGGCCATCGGCGGCCGGGAACCCCTGGTCGTCGCGGGGAAGCCGCGCGACCACGACCGGGTGCGCAACAACCACCCGGCCCCGCGCACCGCCGTCGGCTTCTCCGGCGACGGCCGGAGCCTGCGGATCCTCACCGTCGACGGCCGCCAGCGGGACAGCGGCGGCCTCACCCTGACCGCCCTCGGCCGGCTGCTCCGCGATCTCGGCGCCCACGACGCCCTCAACCTCGACGGCGGCGGCTCCACCACCCTGCTCGCCACCCGCCCCGGCGAGGACGCGCTGGTCCTGGAGAACTCACCGTCCGACGGCAGTCCCCGGAGGGTCCCCAACGGGCTTGCGCTGACCGTCCCGGCGGGTTCGGGCCGGGCCACCGGCTTCCTGGTGGAGGCGGTCGCCGGAACCACCCGGGTCTTCCCCGGGCTGAGCCGCACCCTGACCGCCACCGGCCATGACGAAACGTTTGGCCCGGCCCCCGTCGCCGGCCCCGAGTGGTGGACCACCCCCGGCAGCGCCGGCCGTGTCGGCCCCGACGGCGTGTTCCGCGCCGACCGCACGGGAGCGGCCCTGGTCCACGCCGGACGCACACCCGCCGACGGCGGGATCCGGCTGTCCGTGCTGCGCCCGCTCACCCGTGTCGAACCCTCCGCCGACCGCCTCGCCTTCGCGGGCCCGGCCGACGAGACCACCCTCCGGCTCACCGGGTACGACGCGGACGGCGCCGCCGCCCCCGTGGAACCGCGCGACGTCCGCTGGCAGTACGACCCGGCCCGCTGGCGGGTGGTCGACGACGGCCGGGGCGGATTCACCGTCACCGCACTGGCCGCGCACGGCTCCGGGCTGCTCCGCGCGACCGTCCCCGCCACCGGTGCCACCACCTGGGTCCGGGTCGGCGTGGGCCTGGCCGACACCGCCGTGGAGGACTGGGACGTCGAACCCGGCTGGAGCGGCCCCGGCACCAAAACGGCCGCCGGACACACCGGTACGGGGATCCGGGTGGCCGGAGGCGAATCCGAGGCCCGGCCGCCCCGCCCGCTGCCGCTGCCCGGCTCGGTGCGCCGCCTCCACCTGTGGGCGCGGGCCGACGGACCGGCCCCCGCGGCCCCGCTGCTCCACCTGACCGACCGCCACGGCGCCGAACTCACCCTGCGCGGGCCCGCCGTGGAGCCCGGCACCGGATGGACCCGTACGGAGGTACCGGTACCCGCGGGGGCCGCCGGGCCCCTGACCCTGGAAGGGCTGGGCTCCACCACCCCCCTCGTCGTGGACACCCTCACCGCCGAATCCGCCCCGGGCCCTGCCGTCCCGCTGGGCCCGCCCGGGGCACCCCCGGCCCGGCCGTACCGCGACCGGCTGCTGACCGGCCCCGCGCAGATCCGGGCCCGGCCCTGGAGGTTCGCGATCCTGCCGGCCGGCCGCACCCCGGCCGAGGTCCGGCAGGCGCTGGCCCGCGCCCGTGCCGAGCACGTCGACTTCGTCCTCGGCGGGCCGGCGGGGACCGCCGCCGCGCCGGGCCGTACCGCACTGACGGGCCCGGACCGGCCGGGAGCCTTCCGCCCGGTGCCCGGCGGCGGCGCCTTCCGCCACCGGGGCGTGCGGTTCCTCCGCCTGGACACCACCCGGCCCACCCTGGCCGGCGGCGGCCTGACCCGGCTGCGGGCGCTGCGCGCGGAGCTCGCCGCGGCCGCGCGCGACCCCGGCACCGGCGCGCTGGCCGTCGTACAGGACCACGCCGGACCGGAGCTCGTGGACCGCAAGGAGACGGCGGCCCGGACCCGGCTGCTGGAGGAGTTCCGGCGTACGACGGGCAAGGGCGCGGCGGTGATCACCCTGGACGCGCCCCGCTCCGCGGCGGGCCGCACCGAGGGGGTGCTCTCCTACGCGGCGGCCCCGACCCGCTGGGCCCTGGTGGGCGCGGACGCCTTCGCCGGACGGGGCGCCCGCCCGGCGGGCGCGGACGCGGGCACGGACTGGCTCGCGGTGCACGAGCGGCCGCTGTCGGCGGCCCGGGAGTCCGCGGCCGCCGGGGGCGTCGCCGGCCCCACGCCGGGCGAGACCCGCGGTGCGGTACGCGGTGCGGTACGCGGCGCGGCACCCGGAGCCTCCGCGGAACGGGACGAGCCCGCCGTCACAGCCGTACGACGGTGACCTCGGTGGCCTTCACGCTGGTCCAGACGGGCACGCCCTCCGCCAGGCCCAGCTCGGCGGCGGCCTGCGGGGTGATCTCCGCGACCAGCGCCGGAGCCTCGGACGAGGTCACCAGGACCCGCAGCCGGCTGCCCACCGCGGTGAGCTCGCGGACCGTGCCCGACCAGACGTTGCGCGGGCTGCCGCCGGGGCGTTCCCGGTGCACCGACACGGCCTCCGGCGCGATGATCGCCAGGGTGGGCGCGCCGCCGTCCACCGGGTCGGCGACCACCAGGTGGCCGCCGCCCTCCAGGTCCACGCCGTCCCCGGAGCCCGTTCCGGGCCAGGCGTTCCGCCCGAGCATGCGGGCCACCCACGGGGAACGCGGATGCCGGGTCACCTCGGCGGGCGGGGCGTCCTGCAGTGCCCGCCCGTCGGCCAGCAGCAGCACCCGGTCGGCCAGGGACACCGCCTCCACCGGGTCGTGGGTGACGATCAGGCAGACCCCGCCGAACCCGGCCAGGTGACCCCGCAGGGTGTGCCGGACGTGCGTACGGGTGGTCTGGTCGAGGGCCGCGAGCGGCTCGTCCAGCAGCAGCAGCCGCGGCCGCGAGGCCAGCGCGCGCGCCAGCGCCACCCGCTGGGCCTGCCCGCCGGACAGCTGGCCGGGCCTGCGGTGCGCGAGGGCGCCGACGCCGAGCCGGTCCAGCCACGCCTGCGCCTCGCGGCGGGCCTCGGCGCGCGGCACGCCGCGGGCGCGCAGCCCGTACGCGGTGTTGGCGAGCGCGGTCAGGTGGGGGAACAGCGCCCCGTCCTGGGGGACCCAGGCCACCTGACGGCGGTGCGGGGGGAGGTCGGTGACGTCGGTGCCGCCGAGCCGCAGCCGGGCGTGGGCGCGCGGGGTCAGGCCGAGCAGCGCGCGCAGCAGGGTGGTCTTGCCGGCGCCGTTCTCCCCGACCACGGCGATGGTGGTGCCCCCGGGGGCGTCGAGGGTGAGCTCGTTGAACCCGGTCACCTCGGCGTGCAGCGGCCAGCGCTCGGCGGCCGGGGCGGCCCCGGGCGACGGCTCGTCCCGCGGGGAGGCCGCGGCGGGCGAGGCGGGCCCGGCGGGCCCGGCGGACGCGGCGCCCGTGCCGCCCGCGGCCTCCACGGCGTCCCGGGCCGCCGGCTCACCGGCCGGGGCGGGGACCGTGGCCGCCCGACGGCCGGCCGGGGCGGCGGTCCAGCGGCCGCGCAGCGCGACCAGGACCGCCATGGCGATGGCCAGCAGCAGCAGGGACAGCGAGGTGGCGGCGTCGGGCTGGTCCTGGAGCAGCAGGTAGACCTGGAGCGGGAGGGTCTGCGTGGTGCCCGGCAGGTTGCCGGCGAAGGTGATGGTCGCGCCGAACTCGCCCAGCGCCCGGGCCCAGGTGAGCGCGGCTCCGGCGATCAGGCCCGGCGCCACCATCGGGAGGGTGACCGTACGGAACACCCGGAACGGTCCGGCCCCGAGCGAGGCGGCGGTCTCCTCGTAGCTCTGGCGCAGGCCGCCGAGCGCCCCTTCCAGGCTGATCACCAGGAACGGCATGGCCACGAAGGTGGCGGCGACCACGGCGCCCGAGGTGTGGAACGGCAGCGTGATGCCGAAGGTGCCCTCCAGCCAGGGCCCGAGCAGCCCGCGCCGTCCGAACCCGAGGAGCAGCGCCACCCCGCCCACCGTGGGCGGCAGCACCATGGGCAGCAGGACCAGCGAGCGGACCAGCGCCTTGCCGGGGAAGTCCACGCGGGCCAGCAGCCAGGCCAGGGGCACGCCCAGCAGCAGGGACAGGCCGAGGGCCCAGAAGGAGACCACCAGCGAGAGCTTGAGGGCCTCGACGACGCCCGGGGTCGTCAGGTGCTGCCCCAGCCGGGCCCAGTCGGTGCGGGCCAGGATGCCGATCAGCGGCAGCAGCAGGAACGCGATGGCGAGCACCGCGGGCACGGCGAGGGCGAGGGGCGCGCGGGGGCCGGTGCGTTCGGCGCCTCGGCGGGTTGTGGGCATCACGGGTCCTGGAGGTGGTGGCGGTGCGGTCGGGGTTCTGGGGCGGGTACGGCGCGGCCGGGGGCGGGAACGGCGGAGCGGGGCTGCCCGTCCCCCCGGACCGGACAGCCCCGCCCCCCTTCCCCCCGGGCCGGGACTACGGCTGCTGGAAGCCCGCGTCCTGGAGGATCCTCTGCGCTTCGGGGCCGCTCAGCCAGGCCACGAACGCGGCCGCGGCGTCGGCGTTCTTCGAGGCCTTCAGGGCGGCGGCCGGGTAGGAGGCGACGGCGTTCTGCGCGTCCGGGATCTCCACGGCCGCGACCTTGTCCCCGGCCTTGGCGGCGTCGGTCCTGTAGACGAGGCCGGCGTCGGCCTCGCCGAGCTCGACCTTGCTGAGCACGGCGCGGACGTTCGGCTCCTGGGAGACCGGCTTCACCTCGACCTTCTGGGCGTCGAGGATCTGCTTGCTGTAACGCCCGACCGGTACCTCGGGCGCGGCCAGGACCACCTTCAGCTTGGTGTCGGCGAGGTCCTTCAGGGCGCCGACCTTGTGCGGGTTGCCCTTGCCGGTGGCGATCACCAGGCGGTTCTTTGCGATCACGGCCGGGGTGCCGGTCTCGGCCTTCAGACCGTCCATGGTCCTGGTGTCCGCGGTGACCAGCGCGTCGGCCGGGGCCCCCTGCCTGACCTGGGCGGCGAGCTCCTGGGAGCCGGCGAAGGAGAAGGTGATGCTGGTGCCGGGGTGGGACTTCTCGTACGCGGCACCGGCCGTCTTGAAGACGTCCGTCAGCGAGGAGGCGGCGAGCACGGTCAGGGAGACGCTCTTCGGGGCGGCCGAGGACGGCGCGCCCGACTTCCCGTCGGCGGCCCCGTCGGCGGAGCCCCCGCCGGAGCAGGCGGCGAGCGGCACCAGCAGGGCCGCCGACAGCAGGGCGGTGGCGGCACGGCGGGTGGGGAACAGGGGCGACTTCGTGGACATGGGCGGAGCACTCCGATGTGGGTGGGGCGGCGGGCCCGGCGGGCGGGCCGGCCGCGGGCCGGGCCGCGGCCGGCGGGCGCGCGGACTCAGGCGCGGTCGATGTGGACGCTGGTGGACTTCACGCGGGCGGTCGCCCGCATCCCGACCTCCAGACCGAGTTCCTCGACCGCCTCCCGGGTGAGCAGGGAGACCAGCCGGTGCGGACCGGCCTGGATCTCGACCTGCGCGGAGATCTCGCCGAGCTTGACGGCGGTGACGATCCCGGGGAAGGAGTTGCGGACCGAGGTGTACGGCTCGTCGTCCTCGGCGTGGGCGTCCTGGCCCACCTCGATGGAGAAGGCGGCCAGGTCCCGGCCGTCGATGAGCCGTCGGCCGTTGTCGTCGCGGTGGGTCGCGACCCGGCCGGCGTCGGCCCAGCGGCGCGCGGTGTCGGGGCTGACGCCGAGCAGACGCGCCGCCTGACCGATGGTGTAGGACTGCATGTGCGACAAGGTAGGCGCAGGTGAGCCGCATGTGCAATTCTCTTGGATGATATGCATGGCAGATGCCAAGCGTGTTGTCGCATCAGCCGAAATGGGCTTCGGCCTCCGGGCGCAGGATCGCTAGAGTGCGGTCATGGCAGCCACGGGAAACGAACAGACATCGGCGCGGGTCGACGCCTGGATCTGGGCGGTGCGCCTGACCAAGACCCGCTCCATCGCGGCGGCGGCCTGCCGCGCCGGCCACGTGCGCGTCAACGGCGACCGGGCCAAGCCCGCGCAGACGGTCAAGCCGGGCGACGAGGTGCGGCTGTTCCACGAGGGCCGCGAGCGCAGGGTCGTGGTCCGCCAGACCCTGAGCAAGCGCGTCGGCGCCCCGGTGGCGGCGGAGGCCTACGTCGACCACAGCCCGCCGCCGCCCACCCGCGTGGAGGCGGCGGCCACCGGCCTCCGCGACCGCGGAAGTGGCCGCCCCACCAAGCGCGACCGGCGGGAACTGGACCAGCTGCGCGGCCACTGAACCCCGGCGGCCCGCTCCGCGGACCGCCGCCCGTCACCGCGCGTCGAACACCGCCTGCAACGCGTCCCCCGTGGGAGCGATGACGAGCGCGCCTTCCCGGAGCTCCGCGGGAAGGTGCCCGCGTTCCTCCTCGTGGAAGATCAGCGCGCCACCGTCCTGGGGGACGATCGAGGCTCCCAGCGCCGCCGCCAGCCGGGCGAGCACGCCGAGCATCGCGCCCCGCGCGAAGTGCGTCGCGGTCACGCACGACATGCCGGCCTCGTCCGAGGACGCGTGGTAGAGGTCCGCCGCACCCCCGTCCTCCGCGCGGACCTGGGAGAAGCCCTCCTCCAGGCCGCCCACCACCAGGTAAGGCCCCGTCACCTCGCGGAACCGTTCGGCGTCCAGGGAGGCGACCTCGCCGTCCACGAACCGGAGCAGGAAGACGCTGTAACTCACCGGCACACTCTGCCATCGGCATGATCCGCCGGACGGGCCGGGGACGCCGGAGCCCGGCCGGACGGGGGGCGCGGCCGCCGGTCAGGCCTTGCGGTAGCCGTACGCCTCGGCGGCCGACGCCACGACCGCCTCCAGGGGAGCCCCGGCCGAGGCGGTCACCAGCGCGGAGACCGCCCCCTCCAGGAACGGGGCGTCCACCAGCCGGGCCCCCGCCGGGAGCTCCTCCTCCGCCAGCAGCGACTTCACCGTCAGCACCGAACTGCCCAGGTCCGCCAGGAGCGCCACCCCGGCCCCGCGGTCCACCGCCATCGCCGCCGCGACGATCAGGTCGGCGCTGGTGCCCAGGCCGCCCTCCGCCGTACCACCGGCCGCGGCGAGCGGCGCCACCGGGCCGCCGGCCGCCAGTCCGCGGGCCAGGTCCGCCACCGCCTCCGCCACGCGCGCGCTGTGCGACACCAGCACGATGCCGACCAGCGGCTCGGACCCGCTCATGCCGCCGCCCCCTCTCCGTCCCCGTCCGCTCCCGCCACCTCGGCCAGCGCGCCGAGCAGCAGCGCCGACGAGGTCGCCCCCGGGTCCTGGTGCCCGGCGCTGCGCTCCCCGAGGTAGCTGGCCCGGCCCTTGCGGGCCACCAGCGGTACGGTCGCCAGCGCCCCGTTCGCCGCCGCCTCCGCCGCCGCGCGGTAGGAGGTGCCGAGCGCGGCGACGCCCGGAACCAGCGCGTCCAGCATCGTCTTGTCACCGGGAGCCGCCCCGCCCAGCTGCGCGACCGCGGCCACACCGGCGTGCAGGGCCCTCCGCAGCTCCTCGTCCGAGACCTCGGGCGCCGCGCCCAGCTCCTTGCCGGCCCGGCGCAGCAGAGTCCCGTACAACGGGCCGGAGGCCCCGCCGACCGTGGAGATCAGCGTCCGCCCGGCCAGCTGGAGCACCTCCCCGGGCGCCGCCGGTTCCGCCGCGTCCAGCTCCCGCGACACCGCCCGGAAGCCGCGCAGCAGGTTGCTGCCGTGGTCGGCGTCCCCGATGGGGGAGTCGAGCTGCGTCAGGTGGTCCGCGTCGCGTTCCACCACGGCCGTCGCGGCCGTCATCCACCGCCGGAAGAACCCTGCGTCCCGCACCGTCGATCTCCTCCCGTCACCGGCCAGCTGCCCACACTCTAGGACGGCCCGCGGTCACCGGCCCCAGCGCAGCGCGGCGGTCTGCACGGGCGCGTCCCACAGCCCCAGCAGCTCCTCGTCGACCCGGCACAGGGTCAGCGAACACCCGGCCATGTCCAGGGAGGTGACGTAGTTGCCGACGAGCGAGCGGGCCACCGGCACGCCGCGTGCCTCCAGCACCCGCCGCACCTCCGCGTTGAAGCCGTACAGCTCCAGCAGCGGCGTCGCCCCCATGCCGTTGACCAGGGCGAGCACCGGCCCCGGCGGCAGCTCCGCCAGCACGGCCTCCACCGCCAGTTCCGCGATCTCCCGCGCCGGCACCACCGGACGCCGTTCCCGTCCCGGCTCGCCGTGGATCCCGATGCCCAGTTCCATCTCGCCCTCGGGCAGCTCGAAGGTGGGGCTGCCCTTCGCCGGGGTGGTGCAGGCGGTCAGCGCGACACCGAAGCTGCGCGAGGACTCGTTGACCTTGCGGGCCAGGGCCGCCACCCGTTCGAGCGGCGCACCCTCCTCGGCGGCGGCCCCAGCGATCTTCTCCACGAACAGGGTGGCGCCGGTGCCGCGCCGCCCGGCCGTGTACAGGCTGTCGACCACCGCGACGTCGTCGTCGACCAGGACCCGCTCGACCCGGATCCCGTCCTCCTCGGCGAGTTCGGCGGCCATCTCGAAGTTGAGCACGTCGCCGGTGTAGTTCTTGACCACGAACAGCACGCCCCGGCCGCCGTCGACCGCCGCGGCCGCCTCCACCATCTGCTGCGGCACGGGGGACGTGAAGACCTCCCCGGGGCAGGCGGCCGACAGCATCCCGTACCCCACGAACCCGCCGTGCAGCGGCTCGTGCCCCGACCCGCCGCCGGACACCAGCCCCACCCGCCCGGGCCCGGGCGCGTCCCGCCGCACCACCAGCCGCCGCTCGACGTCCACCACGAGGTCGGGGTGGGCGGCCGCCATCCCCCGCAGCGCGTCGGCGACCACCGTCTCCGGGGTGTTGATCAGCATCTTCAAGGCGACTCCTCGTATGGCCGGACGAGCAGGACGGCGTGGGTGTCGGCCGGTCGCGACCGGGCAGAAGCGACTGGGCGGACGCGGCCGGGCAGCAGCGAGCGGACGGCCGCACGGGCCAGTCTCGCGCAGATCCACCGCGCGGGCAGTGTTCACCCGCCGTTGACCGCCACCCCCCGGCGAGTTCGCCGACGGCTGCGAAGGTCCGGCTCGTCAGTCGGATACTCGGAGGTAACGTCCTTGAAGCCCCTACGTGTTGCCCAGTGGACCGGCGCAACGACCGGCGCCCTGGCCGTCGTTCTCGGCCTCTCCTCGCCCGCCGCCCCCGCGACCACCCGCCAGGAGACCCCCCGCCAGGAGGCCCCCCTGCACCAGGCCCCCCGGCACCAGGCCCTGCCCGCCGTCACCGCGGTGGCCGAGACCCCCGCCCTGCACGACGACGAGGCCGGCGGCAACGCCGACGCCGACGACCCCGCCATCTGGCGCAACCCGGCCGACCCGGCGCGCAGCCTGGTCGTCGCCACCGCCAAGGAGGGCGGCCTGCGCGTCTACGACCTGCGGGCCCGTCAGGTCCAGTCCGTCGCGGCCCCCGCCGCGCCCGGCCCGGACCACGCGCCCGGCCGGTTCAACAACGTGGACCTGCTCCAGGGCCTGCGCCTGCCGGCCGGCCGGAGCGACATCGCCGTGGTCAGCGACCGCGGCAACGACCGCCTGCGCTTCTACCGGATCGACCCCTCCCGCCCGGGCGGCCCCCTCACCGACGTGACGGACCCCGCCGCGGCCCGGATCTTCTCGGCCGACCAGGCCGAGACCGACGAGCAGCGCACCGCCTACGGCCTGGCCACCTGGAGCGACCGGGCCACCGGGCGGTCCTACGCGCTGGTCAGCCGGCGCAGCACCACCGCCGTCGCCCTCCTGGAGATCAAGACCACCGCCGCCGGGACGGTCCGCTACGACCTGGTGCGCCGCATCGAACTGCCGTCCGCCTTCACCATGCCCGACGGCGGCCGCTGGACCCCCTGCGGCGAGCCGGGCGAACTCCCGCAGGTCGAGGGCATGGTCGTCGACCCCGACGACGGCACCCTGTACGCGGGCCAGGAGGACGTCGGCATCTGGCGCATGCGCGCCGACCTCACCGGCACCCCCGTCCTGATCGACCGGGTCCGCGAGTACGGCGTACCGGCCACGTACGACGAGACCACCGAGGAGTGCACCCCCGGCCGGGACCCCGGCTTCGGCGGCGAGCACCTGTCGGCGGACGTCGAAGGCCTCACGATCTACCGCGAGGACGACGGCGACGGCTACCTGATGGCCTCCAGCCAGGGCGACGACACCTTCGTCCTCTACGACCGCGAGACGGACGAGGGCAACGAGCACGAGGGCGGCTTCCGGATCACCGACGGCCGGCCCGGCGCCCCCGACGGCGTCCAGGAGTGCGACGGCGCCGCCGTGCTCAACGCCCCGCTCGGCCCGCTGTTCCCGCGCGGCCTGCTCGTCGTCCAGGACGGCCGGAACACCCCGGCGGTCCCCGACGGGGAGGGCGGGGAGCGCGACGACACCGACTTCAAGTTCGTCGACCTCGGCGCCCTCGAGGACGCCGCCGACCTCTAGGGCGTCCCTTCGGCCCGGTCCGGCCCCCGCGCGCCCTGCTCCGACCGTCCCAGCGGGGGTGTGAAACGCGCCCCGTGCGGTTATGCGAAGGAAGGCAATCCCGCATACCGGAAGAAAAGGGGCAGCAGTGGAGCAGCGCAGCGAGGTGACCCGCTCCCGCATCGGGCTGCACGTGAACGGCGAACGCTACGAGACCGAGGTGGACCACCGGGTCACGCTCCTCGACCTGCTGCGCGAAGGCCTCGGCCTGACCGGCGCCAAGAAGGGCTGCGACCACGGCCAGTGCGGTGCCTGCACCGTCCTGGTCGGCGGCCGCCGGGCCAACGCCTGCCTGCTGCTCGCCGTCGCCCAGGACGGGGCCGAGGTCACCACGGTGGAGGGCCTCGGCTCCGCCACGGGCGGACCCGGCACGCACCCCCTGCAGGAGGCGTTCCTCGAACGGGACGCCTTCCAGTGCGGCTACTGCACCCCCGGCCAGCTCTGCTCCGCCGCCGGCATGCTCGCCGAGGCCGCTGGCGACCCCGAAGGAGTGAACCTCACCCGCGCCGAGGTCGCCGAGCGGCTCAGCGGCAACCTGTGCCGCTGCGGGGCCTACCCGCGCATCGTCGACGCCGTCCTGGACGTCGCGGCCGGCGGCGGGGTGGTCGCGTGAAGCCCTTCGCCTACGTCCGCGCCGGCAGCGTCACCGAGGCCCTCACCGCCCACGGCGGCCGCCCCGGCTCCCGCTACCTCGGCGGCGGCACCAACCTCGTCGACCTGATGAAGCTCGGCGTGGAACGGCCCGAGACCCTCGTCGACCTCACCCGGCTGCCGCTCGACGATGTCGAGGAGACCGCGGACGGCGGCCTCCGCATCGGCTCCGGCGTCCGCAACAGCGACCTGGCCGCCCACCCCCTCGTCCGCACCCGCTACCCCGCGGTCACCCAGGCCCTGCTGGCCGGCGCCTCCGGTCAGCTGCGCAACATCGCCACCACCGGCGGCAACCTGCTCCAGCGCACCCGCTGCGCCTACTTCCAGGACCCCGCCAAACCCTGCAACAAGCGGGAGCCCGGCACCGGCTGCGGCGCCCGCGACGGCATCCACCGCGACCACGCCGTCCTCGGCCACTCCGCCCACTGCATCGCCACCCACCCCTCCGACCTGGCCGTGGCCCTCGCCGCCCTCGACGCCCACGTGGAACTCCAGGGCCCCGGCGGCATCCGCACCGTGCCCGTGACCGGCCTGCACCGGCTGCCGGACGCGGAACCCCAGCGGGACACCGTCGTGGCACCCGGCGAGATCCTCACCGCCGTCCTGCTCCCGCCGGAGACCGCCGGCCTGCCCTCCCGCTACCGCAAGGCCCGCGACCGCGCCTCGTACGCCTTCGCCCTGGCCTCCGCCGCCGCCGTACTCGACACCGACGGCGGCCGCGTGCGCCACGTGGCGCTCGCCTTCGGAGGCCTGGCCCACCGGCCCTGGCGGGCCACCACCGCCGAGGAACTGCTGCTCGGCACCGAACCCACCGAGGACGCCGTCCGCCGGGCCGTCGACGCCGAACTCGCCCGGGCCGAACCGCTGCGCGACAACGCCTTCAAGGTGCCGCTGGCCCGCAACCTCGCCCGCGACCTGCTGAACGCCCTCGCGGCAGGCCCCCGCACCTGACCCCGCCCGCACCCGACCCCGCCCGCACCTGACCCCGCCCCGCACCTGACCCCGCTCGCGCGGCGCCGGCCCGCGACCCCCGCCCGAGCGGGAGCCGCCAGAGCGCCCCGCCCCGCCCGCCGCCCCCGTCCCCCGTCGACCCGCCCCGGGCCGACCACGTCCCGCCGAACGAGGAGCCGTCATGGACTCCACCCCCGCGCCCGCCCTCGGCGCTCCCGCAGCCCGCCGCGAAGGCCGGGAGAAGGTCACCGGAACCGCCCGCTACGCCGCCGAACACGCCCCGCCGGGCCGCGCGTACGCCTGGCCGGTGCCCGCCACCGCCGCCTGCGGACACGTCACCGCCGTCGACACCGCCGCCGCCCTCGCCCTCCCCGGCGTGATCGAGGTCCTCACCCCGTTCAACGCCCCCCGGCTCGGCCCCGCCGACGACCCCAACCTCCGCGTGCTCCAGGACACCGCCGTCCCGCACCGCGGCTGGTACGTGGCCCTCGCCGTCGCCGACACCCTGGAGGCCGCCCGGGCCGCGGCCGACGCCGTCCGCGTCAGCTACGACACCGCACCCCACCACACCGCCCTCGACCCCGGCCACCCCGACGCCTACACCCCCGAGCGGGTCAACGGCGGCTACCCCGCCCACCGCGAGCGGGGCGACGCCGCCGCCGCGTACGCCTCCTCCGAGGTCCGGCTGGACCGCACGTACTCCGTACCGCCCCTGCACAACCACCCGATGGAGCCGCACGCCGCCACCGCCCACTGGGACGCCGACGCCGCCACCCTCACCGTGTACGACTCCAGCCAGGGCGCGGGCCTGGTCCGCACCACCCTCGCCACCCTCCTCGACCTGCCCGAAGACCGCGTCACCGTCATCTCCGAACACGTCGGCGGCGCCTTCGGCTGCAAGGGCACCCCCCGCCCCCACGTCGTCCTCGCCGCCATGGCCACCCGGCACACCGGCCGCCCCGTCACCCTCGCCCTGCCCCGCCGCCACCTCGCCGCCGTCGTCGGCCACCGCCCGCCCACCCTGCACCGCGTCCGCCTCGGCGCCGGCCGCGACGGCATCCTCACCTCCCTGGCGCACGAGGTCACCACCCACACCTCCCGCATCCGCGAGTTCGTCGAACAAGCCGCCGTCCCCGGCCGCGTCATGTACGCCGCACCCGCCCTCCTCACCACGCACCGCGTCCTGCCCCTCGACGTACCCACCCCCTCCTGGATGCGGGCACCGGGGGAGTGCCCCGGCATGTACGCCCTCGAATGCGCCATGGACGAACTCGCCGGCCTGCTCGGCACCGACCCCGTCGAACTCCGCGTCCGCAACGAGCCCGACGCCGAACCCGACACCGGCCACCCCTTCAGCAGCCGCCACCTCGTCGCGGCCCTCCGCGAAGGGGCCGCCCGCTTCGACTGGGACGCGCACCGCACCCCCCGCCGGGAAGGCCCGCTGCTCATCGGCACCGGGGTCGCCTCCTCCACCTACCCCGTGTACGTCGCCCCCGCCTCCGCCCGGGCCCACGCCCTCCCCGACGGCACGTTCCGCGTCGAGACCGCCGCCACCGACCTCGGCACCGGCGCCCGCACCGTCCTCGGCCAGATCGCCGCCGACGCCCTCGCCGTCCCCGCCGACCGGGTGGCCGTCGACATCGGCCGCAGCGACCTCCCGCCGGGACCGGTCGCCGGCGGCTCCGCCGGCACCGCCTCCTGGGGCTGGGCCGTCCACGACGCCTGCACCGCCCTCCGCACCGTCCTCGACCGCCACCGGGGCCCCGTCCCGGACACCGGACTGACCGCCTCCGCCGACACCACCGCCTCCGCCAAGCAGCGCTCGCCCTACGCCCGGCACGCCTTCGGCGCCCAGTTCGCCGAAGTCCAGGCCGACACCGTCACCGGCGAGGTCCGCGTCCGGCGGCTGCTGGGCGTGTTCGCCGCCGGACGCATCCTCAACCCGCGCACGGCCCGCTCCCAGTTCGTCGGCGGCATGGTGATGGGACTGGGCATGGCCCTCACCGAACACAGCGACATCGACCCCGCCTTCGGCGACTTCGCCCAGAGCGACCTCGCCTCCTACCACGTCCCCGCCCACGCCGACGTGCCCGACATCGAGGTCCACTGGATCGAGGAACACGACAAGCACCTCAACCCGCTCGGCGGCAAGGGAATCGGGGAGATCGGCATCGTCGGCACGGCCGCCGCCATCGCCAACGCCTTCCACCACGCCACGGGCCGCCGCATCCGCGAACTCCCCCTCACCCCCGACCGCGTGCTCGCGGCCCTCCACTGAGCCGGTTGCCTCCCTCGTCCGGGGGACCGTCCGGCGGCCGCACCGCGCCCGCCCCGCCCGGCGCGGCAGCATACGCACATGCGGCACTACGAAACCCAGTACGACGCCATCGGCAGGCGCTTCGAGGAGTCCAAGACCACCGCGGCCTTCTCCGCGGCCGACACCCACACCCTGCTGACCGCCCTCGACGCGATCGGCGGCGTGAAGGGCCTCGACGCCCTCGACCTGGCCTGCGGCTACGGCCACAACACCAGGCTCCTGGCGAGAGCGGGAGCCGCACGCACCGTCGGCGTGGACATCTCCGCCGAAATGATCGGACTCGCCCGCGAGCACGACCCGCACGGCACCGAGGACATCACCTACGTCGTCGCGGACGCCGCCGACCTGCCCCCGCTGGGCGCCTTCGACCTCGCCACCGCCGTCTACCTCTTCAACTACGCCCCGGACCGGGCCGCCCTGCACGCCATGTTCCGGTGCGTCCGCGCCGCGCTGCGCCCCACCGGCCGGCTCTTCGCCGTCGTGCCCAACCCCGGCGCCTTCCCGCACGTCGACTGGTCCCCGTACGGCGTCCGCATCCTCGACCGGATCCCCGAGGGCGACGCCCCGCTGCTCAAGGCGGAGTTCCTCACCGAGCCGCCGGTCCCCTTCGAGTTCCGGGAGTGGCCGCACGCGGAGTTCGCCGAAGCCGCCGTCGAAGCCGGATTCGCCTCGGTCAGCTGGCAGCCCGCCCGCACCCCGCCGCCCGACGCCGTCCGCGACGAGGCCTTCTGGGCGGCGTACCGGCGCTCACCCGTCAGCTCCCTGATGGTGTGCACGGCCTGACCGCCGACCGGACCCTAACGGTCCGCCGCCCCGCGGACCAGGGACACGATCCGCTCCCGCGCCGCACGCCCCTCCGGCACCGGCAGCAGCGGGTACCCGTGCGGCATGCCCGGCTCCTCGCACAGTTCCACCTCGGTCCCGGCCGCGGCCGCCCGGCGCACCAGCTCCCGGCTGTCCGTGGTCAGCACGTCCCGGGTACCCGTGAACACCGTGATCGGTGCCAGCCCGGCGAACGACCCGCGCAGCGGACTGACCAGCGGATCGTCCGCCGCGAGGGTCCCCGCGTACAGCCGGCCCGCCTCGATCAGGCCCGGCCGGGCCAGCACCGGATCCGTCACCTCGATCGCCGCCTGGTCCGGATGGCTCACGCTCACGTCCAGCCACGGCGAGACCAGCACGATCCGCGACGGCTGCGCCCCCGTCCGGTCACGCAGTCGCTGCGCCGCCGCGAGCGCCAGCCCGGCCCCGGCCGAATCCCCGATCAGCACGGTGCCCCCCGGCCCGCCCCCGGCGATCAGCCCGCTCAGCAGGTCCGCGGCCACCGGCACGGTCCGGTCCGCGGTGCCGCGCGGCGCCAGCGTGTACGCGGGCACCACACAGCTGGCCCCCGCCTCCGTCACCAACGTCCGGACCAGCGACCAGTGCGGCCGGTCGAGCTCCCCCACGTAGCAGCCGCCGTGCACGTACAGCACCCGGGCCGTCGGCTCCGCTCCCTGCGGCGACACCTCGTACACCGGCCAGGCGCCCACGAACGTACGGGACACCTCCGCGACCCGGCCCAACGACCGCGGCGGCAGGTGCGAGGCAGGCCGCCGGGCCGAACGCGCCACCAGCTCGCGGACCGCCTCCGCACTGCCGAACCGTTTCCGTCTACCGCTGGCGACCAACGCGGCCGCCAGCGCCCTGCTCCGCAGACTCGGCACGACCGCCGCCTCCCCATTACCTGCCCCGATCACGGGAGGAGCATAGGCGTGAAGCTGGGCTGACGGCCCGCTTAAGAAATCCTCGATGGACTGATCACCGCCGCTCTCGGCAGATTGATACCCGTCCGAGATCGACGCACCCGTCACACGGGGCGCGGCAGCCCCCTCACATGCCTGGAGCCACCGCACATGAAGGCACTCGTCAAGCACAAGGCCGAGCCCGGGCTGTGGCTCATGGACGTGCCCGAGCCCGAGTACGGCCCCGGCGAGGTCCTGATCAAGGTGCTGCGCACCGGTATCTGCGGCACCGACCTGCACATCCGCAACTGGGACGGCTGGGCCCAGGGCGCCGTGAAGACGCCCCTGGTCCTCGGCCACGAGTTCGTCGGCGAGGTCGCCGCGGTCGGCGCCGACGTCGCCGACATCGAGGTCGGCGCGCTGGTCAGCGGCGAGGGCCACCTGGTCTGCGGCAAGTGCCGCAACTGCCTGGCCGGGCGCCGCCACCTGTGCCGCTCCACGATCGGGCTCGGCGTCGGACGCGACGGCGCGTTCGCCGAGTACGTCGTCCTGCCCGCGCAGAACGTGTGGGTGCACCGGACCAGGGTGGACCTGGACGTCGCCGCGATCTTCGACCCGTTCGGCAACGCCGTGCACACCGCCCTGTCGTTCCCGCTGGTCGGCGAGGACGTCCTGATCACCGGCGCCGGCCCGATCGGCATCATGGCGGCGGCGGTCGCCAAGCACGCCGGCGCCCGCAGCGTGGTGATCACCGACGTCAGCCCGGAGCGGCTGGACCTGGCCCGCAAGGCGGGCGCCACCCTGGCGGTCAACGTGGCCGAGACCACCATCGCCGATGCCCAGCGGCAGCTCGGCCTGCGCGAGGGCTTCGACATCGGCCTGGAGATGTCGGGCCGGCCCGAGGCCATG
This sequence comes from Streptomyces sp. NPDC012888, assembly GCF_042900645.1. Lineage (NCBI taxonomy): Bacteria > Bacillati > Actinomycetota > Actinomycetes > Kitasatosporales > Streptomycetaceae > Streptomyces > Streptomyces sp. NPDC012888. Next base: position 480,638 of record NZ_JBIBBM010000005.1, read on the forward strand.
CGCGACATGATCGACAACATGACGCACGGCGGCCGGATCGCCATGCTGGGCCTGCCGGCCCAGGAGTTCCCGGTGGACTGGGCCAAGATCGTCACCTCGATGATCACCATCAAGGGCATCTACGGCCGGGAGATGTTCGAGACCTGGTACGCGATGACGGTCCTCCTGGAGGGCGGCCTGGACCTCAGCCCCGTCATCACCGGCCGGTACGCCCACACCGACTTCGAGGCCGCCTTCGACGAGGCGGCCACCGCCCGCAGCGGCAAGATCATCCTGGACTGGACGACGACGGCCTGATCCGGACGGCGACGGCCTGATCCGGACGGCGACGGCCCGATCCGGACGGCGACGGCCCGATCCGAACGCCCGGACCTGACCGACGCCGCGCGTACCACCTTCCCGGCCGGACCACCACCGACTCCCCCCTCGGCGGGGGTCCGGCCCCTCCCTCCCTCCCACCCCTCCGCACCGCCCCTCCGCCGCACAAGGAGAACCCGCAGCAGATGTTCGACTCCGTACGCGAAGACCTCCGCAGCACCCTCGACGAGATCCGCTCCGCCGGACTCCACAAGCCCGAGCGTGTCATCGGCACCCCGCAGAGCGCAGCCGTCGCGGTCACCGCCGGCGGAGCCCCCGGCGAGGTCCTCAACTTCTGCGCCAACAACTACCTCGGGCTGGCCGACCACCCCGAGGTCATCGCCGCCGCCAAGGACGCCCTGGACCGCTGGGGCTACGGCATGGCCTCCGTCCGCTTCATCTGCGGCACCCAGGAGGTCCACAAGGAGCTGGAGGCCCGCCTCTCCGCGTTCCTCGGCCAGGAGGACACGATCCTCTACTCCTCCTGCTTCGACGCCAACGGCGGAGTCTTCGAGACCCTCCTCGGCCCCGAGGACGCCGTCATCTCCGACGCCCTCAACCACGCCTCGATCATCGACGGCATCCGGCTCTCCAAGGCCCGCCGCTTCCGCTACGCCAACCGCGACATGGCCGAGCTGGAAGCCCGCCTGAAGGAGGCGAAGGACGGCGGCGCCCGCCGCAAGCTCATCGTCACCGACGGCGTGTTCTCCATGGACGGCTACGTCGCCCCGCTGCAGGAGATCTGCGACCTCGCCGAGCAGTACGACGCCATGGTGATGGTCGACGACTCCCACGCCGTCGGTTTCGTCGGCCCCGGCGGCCGCGGCACCCCCGAGCTGCACGGCGTCATGGACCGCGTGGACATCATCACCGGCACCCTCGGCAAGGCCCTCGGCGGCGCCTCCGGCGGCTACGTCGCCGCCCGCGCCGAGATCGTCGCCCTGCTCCGCCAGCGTTCCCGCCCCTACCTGTTCTCCAACTCCCTCGCCCCCGTGATCGCCGCCGCCTCCCTCAAGGTCCTCGACCTGCTGGAGTCCGCCGGCGACCTGCGCGAGCGCCTCGCCGCCAACACCGCGCTCTTCCGCACCAAGATGACCGAGGCCGGCTTCGAGGTCCTGCCGGGCGACCACGCCATCGCCCCGGTCATGATCGGCGACGCGGCCGAGGCGGCCCGCATGGCCGAGCTGCTGCTGGAGCGCGGCGTCTACGTGATCGGTTTCTCCTACCCCGTCGTCCCGATGGGCCAGGCCCGGATCCGCGTGCAGCTGTCCGCCGCCCACTCCACGGCGGACGTGGAGCGCGCGGTCGCCGCCTTCATCGACGCCCGCGCGGCCCTCGCCGCCGACCAGGGCTGACATCATGGAGGGGTGATCGACCCCCGCCGGCTGCGCATCCTGCGGGCCGTGGCGGACCACCGTACGGTGACCGCCGCGGCCGCAGCCCTGTACCTCACCCCCTCCGCCGTGTCCCAGCAGCTCGCGGCGCTGGAGCAGGAGACCGGGCACACGTTGCTCACCCGCAGCGGCCGCGGGGTCCGGCTCACCGCCGCCGGCGAGATCCTCCTCGGCCACGCCCACGAGGTGCTGGCCCAGCTGGAGCGCGCCGAGGCCGAACTCGCCGCGTACGCCGGCGGCTCGGCGGGCGAGGTCACCGTGGCCGCCTTCGCGACCGGCATCGCCGAGGTCCTCGCCCCGGCCATCTCCCGGCTCGCCCTCGACCACCCGGGCCTGCGGCTCCGGGTGCGCGACGCCGAGGGCGACCAGAGCCTGCCGATGCTCCTCGACGGCGAGGCGGACGTCGCCCTCGCCGTCGAGTACCGCGGCGGGCCCGGCGCCGACGACGCCCGGCTCTCCGTCCTCCCGCTGTACGCCGAACCCTTCGACGCGGTCCTGCCGCCCGCGCACCCGCTGGCCGACCACCCGACGGTGGCCCTCGCCGACCTCGGGGACGCCGACTGGGTCGGGCAGTACCCCGCCAACCCGTGCCACGACGTCACCCTGCTGGCCTGCGAATCCGCCGGGTTCGCCCCCCGCTTCGTACACTCCTCCGACGACTTCCGTGCCGTCGTCGCCCTGGTCGGCGCCGGGGCCGGGGTGGCCCTCGTGCCGCGTTCGGCGCTGCGCGGCATGGACCTCAAGGAGGTCCGCATCCGCCCGGTCACCGGCCCCTCCGCCACCCGCCGAGTCTTCGCCGCCACCCGCCGCGGCGCCGAATCCCACCCCCTGATCGCCCCGGTCCTCGCGGCCCTGGCGCAGGAGGCGTCCCGCCTCCCCACCCACTGACCGGTACGCGATCATGACGTCCATGACAGGACGCGACACCACCAGCACGACCACCGGTACCACCACTACCACCCGCGTGCACGCCTCCGCGGCGGGCACCTGGAAACTGGGCGACCTCGAAGTCAACCGGATCGGCTTCGGCGCGATGCGCCTCACGCAGACCGGACCGGCGCTGCGAGCGGACGCCGTCCCCAGCGACCGCGGCCAGGCCATCGGCATACTGCGCCAGGCCGTCGAACTCGGCGTGAACCACATCGACACCGCCGCCTTCTACTTCTCCTCCCGCCGTTCCGCGAACGAACTCATCAACCACGCCCTGGCCCCCTACGCCGACGACCTCGTGATCGCCACGAAGGTGGGCCCCTGGCGGGACGCGACCGGCGAGTGGGGTGCCTGGGCCACGACCGCGAAGGAACTGCGGGGGCAGGTCGAGGAGAACCTCCGCCAGCTCGGCCGCGACCACCTGGACCTGGTCAACCTGCGCGTCCGCGGGCCCGGTTCCGTGGCCGACCGGTTCGGCGCCCTGGCCGGCCTCCGGGAGGCCGGCCTCATCCGGCACCTGGGCCTCTCCAACGTCACACCCGAACAGCTCGCCGAGGCCCGGGAGATCGCACCGGTCGTCTGCGTCCAGAACCCGTACGGCATCGGAACCCACGCCGACCAGGACGAGTTCGTGGACCACTGCGGCGAACAGGGCATCGCGTTCGTCCCGTTCTACGCGATCGCCGCGGCGGGCCGGGAGGCCGGAGCAGCGGGAGCGGCCGGGGCGGCCGGAGCGGCCGGCGGGGAGAGCGAGGAGCTCCTGGCCGTGGCCCGCGCCCACGACGCGAGCCCGGCACAGATCCGCCTCGCCTGGACCCTCCACCGCGGCCCCCACGTCCTCGCGATCCCGGGCACGGGCAACCCGGCCCACCTCAGGTCGAACATCGCCGCCGCCACCCTCACCCTCACGCCCTCCGACCTCACCACCCTGTCGGCGGCCCACGCCCGGGGGGAATGAGGGCGGGGCGGGGGGCTCGGGCGGGGTGGGGGTGGGTGGGTTGCTGGGGGTGGGGCGTGAGTGCTGGGCGGGGGTGGGGGCGGGTGGGCCCACGCGGGCGGAGCGCGAATGCGGGGCGGGTGGGGGTGGGTGGGCTCACCGGGCCGGTGGCGTTGGGTGCGTCGGGGTGGTTGCCCGTCCGTCCCATCGTCCTTCCGTGGCCGTCCGTCCTGTCAAGGGCGCTCCTTCGTCGCGTCGCTGCGCGATGGCCTTCGGCCACCCTTGACAGGGCGGCCGTCCCCGGAAAAACGACAGACGAACGAG
>NZ_JBIBBM010000006.1:0-409876 GCF_042900645.1 Streptomyces sp. NPDC012888
TAAGCCTTTCAGCGCCGATGGTACTGCAGGGGGGACCCTGTGGGAGAGTAGGACGCCGCCGAACAATCATTGCGGGAAGCCCCGTACCGATCGAGAGATCTGGTACGGGGCTTTTCTGCGTTTAGGGTCTGGTCATGGCATACGAGCTGATCATCTTCGACAACGACGGCGTGCTGGTGGACAGCGAGCCGCTCGCCAACACCATCCTGGCCGGGTACCTGACCGAGCTGGGACACCCGACCTCCTACGAGGACTCCCTGCGGGACTACATGGGCTCCGCGGTGCACCGGGTGCACGACCTCGTGCACCAGCGGACCGGCCGGCGGCTGCCCGCCGACTTCGAGGAGACCCTGCTCGCCAGGACCCTCGCCGCCTTCGAGCGCGAACTGCGGCCGGTGGCAGGCATCCAGGACGTCCTCGCCGGCCTCCGCGACGCGGGAACCCCCTACTGCGTGGCCTCCTCCTCCAGCCACCGGCGGATCCGCGCCGGACACCGGGCGGCGGGCCTCGGCGAATGGTTCGACGAGGCCGTCCTGTTCAGCGCCGAGGACGTCGGCAAGGGCAAGCCCGCCCCCGACCTGTTCCTCCACGCCGCCCGGGAGATGGGCGTGCCGCCCGAGCGCTGCGCCGTGGTCGAGGACAGCCCCCTCGGTGTGCAGGCCGCCGTCGCCGCGGAGATGGACGTGTACGGGTACACGGCGATGACCGCCGCCGACCGACTCGCCGACGCCAACGGTCTGTTCGGGGACATGAAGGAACTTCTCGGTCTGATCTCTACCCCCCGGTAGCCACCGGGCCTACGCTGTGCCGCCATGACCATGGCCATGACCACCACGGTGATGCGGCGCGGGCGCCGGTCCCTGGGCCTCGCCTTCTTCGTCCAGGGCGTCACCTTCGCCCTGCTGGTGACCCGCATCCCCGCCATCCAGGAGCGGTACGGGATATCCGACGGCCTGCTGCCCGTGTTCCTGGCCGCCGTGCCGGTACTCGCCGGGGTCTCCAGCGTGGCGACCGAGCGGATGGTGAGGAGGGTGCCGCCGAGCGCCGTGCTGCGGTGGTCCCAGCCGGTGGTGCTGCTCTCCCTGCTCGGCGTCGGTTCGGGCTCGCGGATGTGGCACGTGGCCCTCGCCCTGGGTGCGTTCGGGCTGGCCGTCGGCGCCCTCGACGCGTCCATGAACATGCTCGGCGTCAGCCTCCAGCAGGAGTACGGGCGCAGCATCATGCTCGGTTTCCACGCCGCCTACAGCCTGGGCGGGATCGTCGGGGCCTCGGCGGCCTGGGCGGGCGCGCACTGGCGGCTGGGACTGGGCGCCTCCTACCTGCCGGCCGTCGCCCTGCTGCTGCCGGTGGTGCTGGCCGGGAGCCGGTACTACGTCGACCGGCGCCCGGTCGTGGACCAGGAGGGCGGCGCGGGCACCGGGTCGGTCGGCTTCCGGGCGCTGTGGCCGCTGTGCCTGGTGATGGCGTGCGCGTACATCGGGGACTCGACCGTCGCGAACTGGAGCGCCAAGTACCTCCAGGACGTGCTCGGCAGCTCCGAGCAGATGGCGACCGTCCCCTACAACGTCTACATGGTGACGACGCTGGCCGGGCGGGCCGTCGGCGACCTCGGGGTGCGCCGGTTCGGAGCGGCGGCCGTCGTCCGGGCCGGCACGCTGCTGGCTGCCGGCGGGTTCGCCGTGGTGGCTGCCGCCCCCGGGGCTTGGGTGGGCATGGTGGGGTTCACGCTGCTCGGGTTCGGGCTGTGCGTGATCGTTCCGCAAACCTTCGCCGCGGCCGGCCGGCAGGCCTCCGACAGCCACGGGCCCGGCGCGTCGGACACCGCGATCGCCCGGCTGAACATCTTCAACTACGTCGGCTTCCTGATCGGTTCGCCGCTGGTCGGTGCCCTCGGAGACGCCTGGAGCTACCGCGGGGCGATGCTCGTGCCGATGGTCCTGGTCCTGCTGACGCTCGTCCACGCCCGCTCGTTCGGGAAGGAAGGCGCCCGCTACGGTGTGGGTCATGAGCGGCCGCGGGTTGTTGATGTGGGACGAGGCGGTGACGGGGTATGACTTCGGCCCCGGCCACCCGATGGATCCGGTGCGCCTGGCGCTGACGATGGGGCTGGTCCGCGCCTTCGGGCTGGACCGGGAGGTCGAGGTCCGGTCGGGCAGGCGGGCCGGGGAGTCCACGCTGCGGCTCGTCCACCGGGAGGACTACGTCGACGCCGTCCGCGAGGTGTCCGCCGACCCGGGGATCGCCGACGGCTCGTACGGGCTCGGCACCGTCGACGACCCCGCCTTCCACGGGATGCACGAGGCGGCCGCCCTGATCGCCGGCCAGTCCGTCGCCGGGGCGGAAGCGGTGTGGCGGGGCGAGGCAGAGCACGCCGTGAACTTCGCAGGCGGCCTGCACCACGCCATGCCCGGCGGGGCGGCCGGGTTCTGCGTGTACAACGACGCGGCGATCGCGATCGCCCGGCTGCTGGAACTGGGGGCCGAACGCGTCGCCTACGTGGACGTGGACGTGCACCACGGCGACGGCGTACAGGCTGCGTTCTGGGACGACCCGCGGGTGCTCACCGTCTCCCTGCACGAGCACCCCCGCACGCTGTTCCCGCAGACCGGGTGGCCGGAGGAGACGGGCGGCGCGGCCGCCGAGGGCAGCGCGGTGAACGTGGCGCTGCCGGCCGGGACCGGTGACGAGGGCTGGCTGCGGGCCTTCCACGCGACCGTCCCCGAACTGCTCGCGGACTTCCGGCCCGAGGTGCTCGTCACCCAGCACGGGGCCGACACCCACTTCGAGGACCCGCTCGCGCACCTGGCGGTGTCGCTGGACGCGCAGCGGGCCGTGCAGGAGTCCTGCCACGCGCTGGCGCACGAGCACGCCGGGGGGCGCTGGCTGGCGCTGGGCGGCGGCGGGTACGCGGTGGTGGACGTGGTCCCCAGGTCGTGGACGCACCTGGTCGGGATCGCCGCGCACCGGCCCGTCGACCCGGAGTCCGCCGTGCCGGCCTCCTGGCGGGACGAGGTGTACGCGCGGACCCGGCAGCTGGCGCCGGGCCGGATGACGGACGGGCGGAGCGTCTCGTGGCGGTCGTGGGACGCGGGGTACGACCCGGCGGACCGTACGGATCAGGCCGTTCTCGCGGCACGGCGGGCGGTGTTCCCGCTGCGCGGGATGCTGGTGTGACGGAGCGTCGGCTTTGGTCTCCGGGAGGGGCGGGTTAGCCCGACTGTGGGGACCTGGCGGGTATGTGGTGACCCGTCAGGGGGCGTGCGGCAGCATCGGAGGGTGCTGAGTACCGGCGCCCTGCGCGCGCACCTGCTGGCGGCCAGGCTGGCCGGACCCGTGGCCACTTCGCGTGAGGAGAGCCTGCGCAGCTACCGGCTGTTCGCCGCCCGTGACCCGAGGGTGTTGCTGGGTCTGGATCCGGAACGGGGCTGGCGGGAACGGGACTTGTTAGGGCTCATGGCCGACAGGTGCGGGGTTTCCGGTGATCCGGGGCATGTGAGCGGGCCCGACGTCATCGATCCGGAACGGACGCTGGCGGCGCTCGACGCGTTCGCGGGGCGGCTGCGGAGGGCGGGCGAGGCCCGTGCGCCGGTGCTGTTCGGCACCGGACACCCCCATCGGCTCCTGGGTTTCTACGCAGCATTGGCGGAGGCGTTGTCGGCGGCGGGCTGTGTTGTCCTCACCCCGGCGCAGGGCCGCCGTGTGGACATGGTGGGGCGGTTCGGCGTACGCACCTACCGCCTCGACTACGTACGGGGGGTCGCGCTGGTGCGGGAAGAAGGCGCGCGGCCGGCGGCGGGTGCGACCGGCGCGCACTCGCATTCCCCGCTGCCGGTTCGGATCGCCCTGGGGGCGCTCGCGGAGGCCGGGGGGCCGCTGCCGGAGCTGGTGGTGGGGGATCACGGGTGGGTCTGCGGGGCAGGTCAGCTGGGTTTCGAGGCCATCGGGCTGGCCGACACGGATGATCCCGCGTTGTTCGTGGGGGAAGCGGAGGGGAGCGTGGCGGTGGCAGTTCCGCTTGATGACGGGGTGCGGCCGGACTACTACCGGCCCCTCGTCGGCTATGTGCTCCACCGGGCGGGCCTGCCCCGCTGAGGGCGGGTCGCGGTCGGTGGCCGCTGCACCTCTTCCCCACTCGTATCACCCGCCCCTAACCTGTGGAGTGAGCGTGCGACGACGTGGAGTAACCGGAGGGGAAGCCGGTGCCCCGTCATGCGCGGAAGGTCAGGTGTGACATGGCTGCTGGCGAGAGGCCTCTCAGTGAGGTTCAGTTCCTGACCGTGGCGGAGGTCGCCTCGGTGATGCGAGTGTCGAAGATGACCGTGTACCGCTTGGTGCACAACGGTCATCTGCCCGCGATCAGGGTGGGCCGGTCCTTCCGGGTCCCCGAGAACGCGGTCCACGAGTACCTTCGGGAGTCGTTTGTGGGGGTGGAGTCGGCCTGAAGACGGATCCCGGGTGACCCTCGGATTACAAGCACGGTGCTCTGGCGGGTAGGCTAGGCCGACGTAGGTCGTGTGGGCCCAGACGCCCCGCACCAAGAGAGTAGAAGTGAGCGAGGGTAGTCGTGGGCTCTGTTATCAAGAAGCGGCGCAAGCGGATGGCCAAGAAGAAGCACCGCAAGCTGCTCAAGCGCACCCGCGTTCAGCGCCGTAACAAGAAGTAGACGGCAGCTGTACGTGTTCTCCGCAGCCCCTCCACCATCATGGTGGGGGGGCTGCGGTGTAGTCGGGTCCGGATGAGGAGGCGCGGGGCTGTGGGGAAGGTCGTGCTCGTGACCGGGGCTGCCCGGCAGCTGGGAGGCCGCTTCGTACGCCGGATACAGCGTGATCCGGACGTCGATCGGGTGATCGCGGTGGACGCGGTGGTCCCGCCGCACCGGCTGGGTTCGGCCGAGTTCGTCCGTACCGACATCAGGCAGTCGTCCATCGCCCGGGTGCTCGCCGAGCACGCCGTGGACACGGTGGTCCATCTGGCGGTCACCGGCGGCGGCCCGGGGATGACGGGCGGCGCGCGCAGCGCCGTCAAGGAGACCAACGTCATCGGGACCATGCAGCTGCTGGGTGCGTGCCAGAAGTCGCCGACGGTGCGGCGGCTGGTGGTGAAGTCCAGTACGAGCGTGTACGGCGGCACCTCGAAGGACCCGGCCGTGTTCACGGAGACCAGCCAGCCCAAGGCGCTGCCGGTGGGCGGGTTCGCGAAGGACGCCGTCGAGGTCGAGGGGTACGTACGGGGCTTCGCGCGGCGCCGCCCGGACGTGGCGGTGTGCGTGCTGCGGTTCGCGAACATCCTGGGGCCGCATCCGGATTCGGCGCTCGCCGAGTACTTCTCGATGCCGGTGATGCCGACGGTGCTCGGCTACGACCCGCGGCTGCAGTTCGTGCACGAGGACGACGTGCTGGACGTGCTGCGGCTGGCGGCGGGGGAGCCGCGGCGGGGCACGCTGAACAGCGGGACCTTCAACATCGCCGGCGACGGGGTGCTGTTGCTGTCGCAGTGTTCGCGGCGGCTGGGTCGGCCGACGGTGCCGCTGCTGATGCCGGCGGTGACGTGGTTGGGGTCGGCGCTGCGGGCCGTGGGCGCGACGGACTTCTCGCCGGAGCAGATAAGACTGCTGACGCACGGGCGGGTCGTGGAGACCACGCAGATGCGCGAGGTGCTGGGCTTCGAGCCGGTGTACACGACGGCGGAGACGTTCGCGGACTTCGCGCGGGGCCGCGGGACCGGGATGCTGCCGCCGGAGCGCATCGGGCGGGCCGTGCACCGGGTGGCGGGCCTGCTGGACGTCGACGTGTCCGATGGAGCTGGAGAGGGAGCGTACCGATAGTGGCCGACGCCAAGGTCATTCCGTTCGACGAGGACCGGCCGCGGCGGCGTGCCGCCGGCCGCCGGGCGCGTCCCGTGGCGGTGCCGGACCCGGCCGTGGAGGCGGCCGGCGACGCGTACGGGGAGGCGTACGGTCCGTCCGGGCCGGAGCCGGAGCCGGTGCCCGCGGGACGGGCCGGAGCGGGCGGCGGGGGCCGCAGCCTGGACGCGCGGATCGCGGGGGGCCTCGCGTTCCTGCGGCGGAGGCTCACCGGTGAGTACGAGGTCGACGAGTTCGGCTACGACGAGGAGCTGACGGACCAGGTCCTGATGTCCTTGCTGCGGCCGCTGTACGACAAGTACTTCCGGGTCGAGGTGAAGGGCATCGAGAACGTCCCGGCGGAGGGCGGTGCGCTGATCGTGGCGAACCACTCGGGGACGCTCCCGCTCGACGGGCTGATGCTCCAGGTGGCGGTGCACGACCGGCATCCGGAGCGGCGGCACCTGCGGCTGCTGGCGGCCGACCTGGTGTTCATGCTGCCGGTGGTGAACGAGCTGGCCCGGAAGGCGGGGCACACGCTGGCCTGCGCGGAGGACGCGCAGCGGCTGCTGGAGGCCGGTGAGCTCGTCGGGGTGATGCCGGAGGGCTTCAAGGGGATAGGGAAGCCGTTCGGGGAGCGGTACAAGCTGCAGCGCTTCGGGCGGGGCGGCTTCGTGTCGACGGCGTTGCGGGCGGGCACGCCGATCGTGCCCTGCTCGATCGTGGGCGCGGAGGAGATCTACCCGATGATCGGCAACGCCAAGACGCTGGCGCGGCTGCTGGGGCTCCCGTACTTCCCGATCACGCCGACGTTCCCGTGGCTGGGGCCGCTCGGGGCGGTGCCGTTGCCGACGAAGTGGACGATCCAGTTCGGCGAGCCGATCCCGACGGACGGTTACGCGGCTGAGGCCGCGGAGGATCCCATGCTGATGTTCAACCTGACGGACCAGGTGCGGGAGCAGATCCAGCACACGCTCTACAAGTTGCTGGTGCAGCGTCGGTCGGTCTTCTTCTGACCTGATGTGGTCGTGGTCGTGAACGTGCGCGGGTGGGGCCGGAGTGCCTGAGCACTTCCGGCCCCACCCGGTCGTTCAGCCGGCGTCTTCCTGACTGATGCCCAGGCCCGGGAGGAGACCCGGGAGCAGGGGCGGCAGGGTGATGTCCGGTTGCGGCTCCTGTACGGGGCCGGTCGGGGACGGTGCCGTGCCCACCGGGGGCGGCTTGAGCAGGCCGTCGGTGCCTCCGCCGAGGAGACCGCCGCCGGAGGGCTTTCCGGCGTCGCTGGGCGCTGCCGGGGCCGGGGTGGCGGCACCGGACTGGCCCGGGGTGGACGGCCGGGCGGACGGCTGCGTGCCCGAGGGGCCGTTCTGCTTGGCCGGGGTGCCGCCTCCGCCCGGACTGGAACCGCGGGTCTGCTCCGGTGGCTTCGGCAGCAGGCCCTGCAGCGGGGCGACGTCCTGCTCTATGGCGTCGAAGACCGAGCTGACCTGTTCGCCCACGTCGTTCAGCTGGGGCGGGAGGGTCGAGCGCAGCTTGCCCCAGGCGTCCCGGTGGGAGCGGGAGAAGGCGTTCAGCGCCTGGATGGGTCCCAGGGAGCCGTCCCGTTCGTAGGCCAGGTGGAGCAGGCGGTGGGCTTCGGCGGCGTCGTGCTTGACGCCGGCGAGGGCGCGCCGGATCTCGCTCAGGTCCTCGTGGTCCAGTTGGCCGGACTTGCCGCGGTCCATCAGCCGGCGGGCCTCGGAGAGCCGCGTCGAGGCCTGGGTGAGGTAGAGCTCGCCCCGGTCCGAGTCGTCGTCGGCCATGCCGCGTTTGATGTCCTCCATGCCCCGCTTGAGGGGATAGAGGGTCTCACCCGGCAGGGCGTCGGAACTGGCAGCGGCCACTCCGCTGAAGGCCCCTGCGGCCACACCCACGGTGAGACCGCCCGCCGCGATGCCCTTGGACCAGCGGGAGCGGGGCCGCATCTTCCGGAGCGGGCTCGCCCGGTGGGCGCCGCGGCCGGTCCGCTGCTCGGGCACCTGAGGGTCCGAGGCGGCACCGCCCCCGGCCCTCTCCTCCATCACCATGGCCTCCATGGCGGCCACGAGCTGGGCTCGCTGCACCACCTTGGCCTGTGGGTCCATCTCCGGGCGCGGCAGTTCGCCGAGCGCGCTCGCCAGGGCCAACAGCCGACCGTGCTCGGCAGTTTCGGCAGGCGCCTCGGGCTGCTCGGCCGCCGGTTCCGGTTCCGAAAGGCCGGACGGTGTCCGATCCTCCAGGGCCTGGGCGAAGGCGTTCGCCCGCCGGTGGGGGGAAACGTTCGCGATCACTGGCGGCACCTCCTCTCGTCATGACGATCGACTCCCCAAGGTGTCCGGAAGGTTGCCTTCCTTGAGCACATCCACACTTTCGAGTGAGCGGCTTCGGGCATGGCGTGTCCACAGGGAGCCTGCATCCCGCACAACGAGCGGCGCGGCACTTGGGTTACGGACGAAGGATGATCGGACCACAGCGAAAACGAAGGCATGGGTTCAGAAGTCTTCAGCGGGCGTCGTCCGGCAGGAGGCGGGCCAGGGTCCGGACCGCCCGGTACTGGAGGGTTTTGATGGCTCCCTCGTTCTTCCCCATCACGCGGGCCGTCTCGGCGACCGACAGCCCCTGGAGGAAGCGGAGCGTCACGCACTCCTGCTGCTGCGGGTTGAGCTTGCGCACGGCCTCCAGCAGCGCGGCGTTGGAGAGGGACTCCAGCACCGAGTCCTCGGGGCTGCGCTCCACCTCGTTGGCGTCCAGCATCTCGCCGGTGGTGACCTCCAGACGGAACCGGCTGGACTTGAAGTGGTCCGCGACCAGGTTCCGGGCGATGGTGACCAGCCAGGCGCCGAAGTCGCGGCCCTGCCAGGTGAAGGTGGAGATCCGGCGCAGCGCGCGCAGGAAGGTCTCGCTGGTCAGGTCCTCGGCCGTGGCCTTGCCGCCGACGCGGTAGTAGATGTAGCGGTACACCGTGTCGCTGTACTGGTCGTAGAGGCGGCCGAAGGCCTCGGCCTCGCCGGCCTGGGCCCGCTCGACCAGGTCCATCATGCGGGCGCTGTCGCTGTCCGCGCTGGGGCGGCGGGCGGCCTGGGTGCCGGTGCCCCCGCCACCGGCGGTGCCGCTCGCGGCGGCGGTGCCGCCCGTACGGCCGGTGCCCCGTCTGCCCACGGCCGCCCCACCGTCGGTCAGGGCATAGCAGGGGCCGACCGGGCCGGAGCCGGCAGGGACCGCGGCGGCGAAGGCGGGGACGGCGTACGCGGTGGGGACGAAGCCGCGCAAGTGGTCGATGACCGTTGCGCGCAGCGTGGCCAGGCCCGAGGCGTCAACCCCGACAGGTGGGTACACGGGACTCCCAGAGGCAGAGCTTCCATCACGTGCAGTGCGGGACCGTTCACCCGTCGTGGCGACAGATGGGCGGTGGCATGCGTCTGAGGAGAATAACGCTTCGTACAGGCAGCACTACACCCAGTTGCGAAAATCATCGCTTCCGACACTTCTGTTGCGTGTCGAGGGCATATTCCGTCGCAGACGATGATCGATTGCTGATCGATTTCGCACACGGAATGCGTGGTTCCAGGGCCTGTTGTGGCCGAGTCGGGCATGCCTGAGTGCCGCCCGGGACGGGCGGGTAAGGCTGGGGGAATGTCCGCCCGCTAGCGGCGGCGGCGGTGCAGGGCGATCGCCGCGGCGGCGCCGCCCGCCAGGGCGCCGACTCCGGCCGCCGCGGGGACGCCGACCTTCACGGCCTTCCGGCCGGTCCGGTAGTCGCGCAGGCGCCAGTCGTGTTCGCGGGCATGCCTGCGCAGTTTCGTATCGGGATTGATCGCGTACGGGTGGCCGACCAGCGACAGCATCGGGATGTCGTTGTGCGAATCGCTGTACGCCGCGCAGCGTTCGAGGTCGAGCCCCTCGGCGGCGGCCAGCGCGCGGACGGCCTCCGCCTTGGCCGGGCCGTGCAGCGGCTCGCCGACCAGCCGGCCGGTGTAGACACCGTCCACGGACTCGGCGACGGTGCCCAGGGCTCCGGTCAGGCCCAGCCGGCGGGCGATGATCGTCGCGGTCTCCACGGGCGCGGCGGTGACCAGCCAGACCTTCTGCCCGGCGTCGAGGTGCGCCTGGGCCAGGGCGCGGGTGCCCGGCCAGATCCGCTCCGCCATGTACTCGTCGTAGATCTCCTCGCCGATGGCCATCAGTTCGGAGACCTGGTGGCCCTTGACGATGGAGAGGGCGCTGTCGCGGGCGTCCTGCATGTGCTCGGGGTCCTCGACCCCGGCCAGGCGGAACCAGGCCTGCTGCCAGGCGAACCGGGCGAGCTCGCGGCGCTGGAAGAACTCCCGCTTGTACAGGCCCCGGCCGAAGTGGAAGATCGCGGCGCCCTGCATGACGGTGTTGTCGAGGTCGAAGAAGGCGGCGGCGCGTTCGTCACCGGCGACGGGGAACTGCTCCTCGGCCTCCGGCTCCGGGGCGCCGGCCGGCGGCTCGACGGCTTCCGGTCCTGCCTGTGCGGTCTTCCGGGCGGCCTCGGCAGAGGCCTCGCCGGCGAGGACGCTGCGCGCGGTGGCGGAGCGCTTGCGGTGGGTGAGCCATCCGGGAGCGGCCATGACGCGAGCATAGCCACTGTGTTCGGTCCGTCCCGAACCGTGGGGATACCTCTGAGTTAACTCTCGGTACGGCGGGACAATGGGCGCATGACTCCGTTGCTGCGCCGCAAGGAAAAGAAGAGCCCCGCCGAGCGGATGGTCACGCTCGTCGGCAAGCCCGGCTGTCATCTGTGTGACGAGGCCGAGGAAGTGGTGGAAAAGGTCTGCGCCGAGACCGGGGCGCGGTGGGAGAAGAAGGACATCTCGCAGGACGAGGAGCTGTACCGGCGGTACTGGGAGCAGATCCCGGTGGTGCTGGTGGACGGTGAACAGCACACCTTCTGGCGGGTGAACCCGGACCGGCTGCGGCGGGCGCTGGAGGGCTGAGCCGGGCAGGGGCGCCCGCCGGATACCATCATGGGCGATTTGGGGGGTCTCGGGGGCATAGCGATGAGGAGCGTGTACGGTTTTGCCCCCTTTGGGATTTGAACGGGTTCGGCGGGCGACTGGTTCCCGTTCTGCCTGTCCGGATCGCGTGACCCCGGTCACTTTGCACGGACAAAGCGGACACAATCTTTGTGCACGCGTTCACAAAGACATAGCCTGCATACGACGGGGCGGTCCTGGGACATCTGGCCGCCTGCAGCCCCGCTCATCCCGCAGGAGCATCGTGGCAACTGGCCGAACTCACCGACCGGCGACCCGCAGCCGAGGCATTCCCGAGGCCACCGTCGCCAGGCTCCCGCTGTACCTGCGGGCCCTCACCGCGCTCTCCGAGCGGTCGGTGCCCACGGTGTCCTCCGAGGAGCTCGCGGCCGCCGCCGGAGTCAACTCCGCGAAGCTGCGCAAGGACTTCTCCTACCTCGGTTCCTACGGCACCCGCGGCGTCGGCTACGACGTCGAGTACCTCGTCTACCAGATCTCCCGCGAGCTGGGCCTCACCCAGGACTGGCCGGTCGTCATCGTCGGTATCGGTAACCTCGGCGCCGCCCTGGCCAACTACGGGGGCTTCGCCTCCCGCGGCTTCCGGGTCGCGGCCCTGATCGACGCCGACCCGGCGATGGCCGGCAAGCCGGTCGCCGGCATGCCCGTGCAGCACACCGACGACCTCGAGAAGATCATCGACGAGAACGGCGTCTCCATCGGCGTCATCGCCACCCCGGCGGGCGCGGCCCAGCAGGTGTGCGACCGCCTGGTCGCGGCCGGCGTCACCTCCATCCTCAACTTCGCGCCCACCGTGCTGTCCGTCCCGGACGGCGTGGACGTGCGCAAGGTCGACCTGTCGATCGAGCTCCAGATCCTCGCGTTCCACGAGCAGCGCAAGGCCGGCGAGGAAGCGGCGTCGGCCGGCCCGGAGGCGGGCGCGCTCGGCGCGGGCGCCGTGGCCGGTTCCGGTTCCGGTTCGGGCGTGCTCGGGGCCGGCGCGGGTGCCCCCGTGCCCCCGGCCGCCCGGGGTGCCGCCGCGCCGCGCAAGGGCGGACCCGAGGGTGACGTCCCGGCGGTGATGCCGGCATGAGTCTGCTCGTCGTAGGGCTGAGCCACCGCAGCGCGCCGGTCAGCGTGCTGGAGCGGGCCGCGCTGTCCGCGGACACCAAGGTGAAGCTGCTGCACGACACGCTGGCCGCCGAGCCGGCGACGGAGGCGGCGGTGCTCGCCACCTGCAACCGCATCGAGCTGTACGCGGACGTCGACAAGTTCCACGCCGGCGTGGCCGAGCTGTCGACGCTGCTCGCGCAGCACAGCGGGGTGGCCCTGGAGGAGCTCACCCCCTACCTCTACGTGCACTACGAGGACCGCGCGGTGCACCACCTGTTCTCCGTGGCGTGCGGCCTGGACTCGATGGTCGTCGGCGAGGGCCAGATCCTCGGCCAGATCAAGGACGCGCTGGCGCTGGGGCAGGAGCTGCACACCGCCGGCCGGCTGATCAACGACCTGTTCCAGCAGGCCCTGCGGGTCGGCAAGCGGGCGCACAGCGAGACCGGCATCGACCGCGCCGGGCAGTCGCTGGTCACCTTCGGCCTGGAGCAGCTGGCGCTGCCCGGCGGCGAGCCGGTGGAGAAGTGGGCCGCGGGCAAGCGGGTGCTGGTCATCGGCGCCGGGTCGATGTCCTCGCTGGCGGCGGCCACGCTGGCGCGCGTCGGCGTGGGCGAGATCGTGGTGGCCAACCGGACGTCTGCGCGGGCCGAGCGGCTGGTGGAGATCCTGGCCGCGACCGGTACGGCCGCCGCTCGGTCGATCCCCATGTCGGCGGTTGCGGAGGAGCTGGGCCGGGTCGACGTGGCGGTGTCCTGCACGGGGGCGACCGGGCTGGTGCTCACCGCGGACGACGTGGCCGCGGCCGTGGCGGGCCCTGCGGGGCCTGCCCCCACCCCGCCCTCCCCCGGCTACCCCTGGGGGGACCCCCGGCCCGGAACCGGCGCTCAGCCCCGGACCCCGTCCCGGGGCTCAGCCCCGGACCCCGCGCCTCGAACGCCGACGGGGCTGGAGACGGCCCCCGCCGGGCTGGAAGCCGCCCCCGCCGGGCCCGGTGGTGCCGAGCTCGACGCGCTCGCGCGGCTCGCCGCCGTGGCGCGGGCCGGGCGGCGGATCGCCGACGCCGGGGCCGCGCGGACCCTCACCGCCGCCGTGGCACCCGAAGGCTGCCCGGTCGGGCCGGACGCGCCCGACGGGCGGGCCGCGCTCGCCGGTGTCGACGCCGGCTCGCTGGAGCTGCACGGGGCCTGGGCCGACCAGGGCGAGGCCGCCGCGCAGCGGCAGCCCAGGCGGGGCGCGGTCGTACGGGCCGGCGCCGACCTCGTCGCGCCGGTCCGGCTGGCACTGCTCGACCTGGCCATGCCCCGCGACATCGACGCCGCCGTGCACCGCATCCCCGGCGTGCGGCTGGTCGACATCGAGAGCCTGGCCGAGGCCAGCGCCGACGCGCCGATGGCCGCGGATGTGGACGCCGTGCGGGGAATCGTGGCGGACGAGGTGGCGGCCTTCGGCGCGGCCCAGCGGGCCGCCCACATCACGCCTACGGTGGTGGCGCTGCGCGCCATGGCCGCCGAGGTCGTCGCCGCCGAGGTGACCCGGCTCGACGGCCGGCTGCCCGAGCTCGACGAACGGCAGCGGGCCGAAGTGACCCAGACCGTGCGCCGCGTGGTCGACAAGCTGCTGCACGCGCCGACGGTGCGCGTGAAGCAGCTGGCGAGCGAACCCGGCGGCGCCGGGTACGCCGACGCGCTGCGCGAACTCTTTGACCTCGACCCGCAGACGGTCGCCGCCGTCAGCCAGGCCGACAAGAACGACGACCCAGGACGGGCATCATGAACACACGTCCCGACCGGCCCCTGCGGCTCGGCACGCGGCGCAGCAAGCTGGCCATGTCCCAGTCCGGCCACGTCGCGGACGCGGTGCGCGCCGTCACCGGCCGCCCCGTGGAACTGGTGGAGATCACCACGTACGGCGACGTCTCGCGGGAGCACCTCGCGCAGATCGGCGGCACGGGTGTCTTCGTGACCGCGCTCCGCGAGGCCCTGCTGCGCGGCGAGGTCGACTTCGCCGTGCACTCGCTGAAGGACCTGCCGACCGCGCAGCCCGCCGAGCTGGTCATCGCCGCCATGCCGCCGCGCGAGGACGCCCGGGACGCCCTGGTCGCCCGGGACGGCCTGACCTTCGAGCAGCTCCCGGACGGCGCCACCGTCGGGACCGGTTCGCCGCGCCGGATGGCGCAGCTGAACGCGTACGCCCGGAGCCTGGGCAAGACGATCCGGACCGTCCCCATCCGCGGGAACGTCGACACCCGG
This sequence comes from Streptomyces sp. NPDC012888, assembly GCF_042900645.1. Taxonomy (NCBI): domain Bacteria; kingdom Bacillati; phylum Actinomycetota; class Actinomycetes; order Kitasatosporales; family Streptomycetaceae; genus Streptomyces; species Streptomyces sp. NPDC012888. The sequence continues at coordinate 14,217 of NZ_JBIBBM010000006.1, forward strand.
ATCGGATACGTCCGCGACGGTGAGCTGGACGCCGTCGTACTGGCCGCCGCCGGGCTCAACCGGATCGGCCGGAGCGACGAAGCGACCGACCACCTCTCGGTCGACCATGTTCTGCCGGCCCCCGGCCAGGGGGCGCTGGCGGTCGAGTGCCTCGCGTCCGACGCGGACCTGATCGCCGCCCTCGGTGAGCTCGACGACCCGGACACCCGGGCCGCCGTCACCGCCGAGCGGTCCCTCCTCGCCGCCCTGGAAGCCGGCTGCAGCGCACCCGTGGGCGCGTTCGCGGACCTGCTCGCCGACGGGGAGATTGTCAACGAAATGCGCCTGCGCGGCGTCGTCGGAACCCTCGACGGCTCGACGCTGGTGCAGCTGTCCACCACCGGTCCCGTGCCCCAGTCGTACGACGAGGCGATGGCGCTCGGCCGCGAACTCGCGGACGAGATGCTCGCCAAGGGCGCGGCCGGTCTGATGGGGGAGCGATCGCTTTGAACCCCTCAAGTCCCAAGCCCTCCGCGTTTCCGGCGGTCGCCGCCCACGGACGCGTCACCTTCCTCGGCGCCGGTCCCGGCGATCCGGGACTGCTGACGCTGCGCGCCGTCGAGGCGCTCGCGGCCGCGGACGTGCTGATCGCGGAGCCCGACGTCCTCGACGTCGTGCGGACGCACGCGCGCACGGGCGTCGACACGCCGCAGCTGACGGTCGCTGACGAGGCGTCAACGGCCGCCGGAGTCCCGGTGATCCGGGATGCCGCCAATCTTGTCATGGAGGCTGCGCGCGCGGGCAGGCGGGTGGTCCGTGCCGTCACGGGCGACCCCGGGCTGGACGGTTCCGCGGCCGAGGAGATGCTGGCCTGCGCCACCGAGGGGATCCCCTTCGAGGTCGTCCCGGGCGTGGCGACGGCCGTCGGCGTGCCCGCGTACGCGGGGGTGCCGCTGCGTGACAAGGCGGGCGCCGACGTGCGCTTCGTCGACGCGCGGACCGCTTCGGCGCGGTGCTGGACCGAGGTCGGCGCGAGCGACGGGACGCTGGTGGTCTCGGCGACGCTGGAGACGGTGGCCGCGGCGGCCGCCGAGCTGGTGGCCGCCGGCCGCAAGCCGGACACCCCGCTGACGGTGACGGTGGCGGGCACCACGACCCGGCAGCGGACCTGGACCGCGACGCTGGGCACCATCGCGCAGGTGTTCAAGCAGGGGAAGGTGCTGCCCTCGCCGGAGGGCGCCCGCCCGGTGATAGCCGTGGTCGGGGAGCACAGTTCCGCCGAGCGCCGCGAGGACCTGGCGTGGTTCGAGTCGAAGCCGCTGTTCGGGTGGCGGGTGCTGGTGCCGCGCACCAAGGAGCAGGCGGCTTCGCTCTCCGACCAGCTGCGCTCGTACGGCGCGGTGCCGCACGAGGTGCCGACCATCGCCGTGGAGCCGCCGCGGACCCCGCAGCAGATGGAGCGCGCGGTCAAGGGCCTGGTGACGGGCCGCTACGAGTGGATCGCCTTCACCTCGGTCAACGCGGTCAAGGCGGTGCGCGAGAAGTTCGAGGAGTACGGGCTCGACGCCCGGGCCTTCGCGGGCATCAAGGTCGCCGCGGTCGGCGAGCAGACCGCCGCCGCGCTGGTCGAGTTCGGCGTCAAGCCGGACCTGGTGCCGAGCGGGGAGCAGTCCGCGGCCGGGCTGCTGGAGGACTGGCCGCCGTACGACCCGGTCTTCGACCCGATCGACCGCGTCTTCCTGCCGCGTGCCGACATCGCGACGGAGACGCTGGTCGCGGGCCTGATAGAGCTCGGGTGGGAGGTCGACGACGTCACCGCCTACCGGACGGTGCGCGCTTCGCCGCCGCCGGCGGACACCCGTGAGGCGATCAAGGGCGGCGGTTTCGACGCCGTTCTCTTCACGTCCAGCTCGACCGTCCGCAACCTGGTCGGCATCGCGGGCAAGCCGCACAACGTGACGGTGATCGCCTGCATCGGCCCGGCCACGGCGAAGACGGCGGAGGAGCACGGCCTGCGGGTCGACGTCCTGTCGCCGGAGCCGAGCGTGTCGAAGCTGGCGGAGGCCCTCGCCGAGTACGGCGCGGCCCGCCGCGACGCGGCGAGGGCGGCCGGCGAGGCGGTGTCCCGCCCGAGCGAACGCCGCCCGGGCGCCAGGCGTCGTCGTACGACGTGACGTGAACCGAGGGGCCGGGTGCGGTGCGCACCCGGCCCCCTGGCATGTTCGGACGCATGGGGCTGGAAGAGGCGGTACGGGCGGGGGACGCCGGACGGGTCCGCGAGCTGCTGGTCGAGGGGGGGGTATGGCCCTGCGGGCCGGCTCCGGGTGGGGCATTCCAGCCCCTCCGGCGTTTGAGGAGCGGGGTGCGGGGCGGAGCCCCGTGTGGCTGGGCGGAGCGTCGGCTGCGTGGCTGTGGGTCCGCCGGTGCCCGCTCAATCGCCGCTCGGGCTGGATGGTGCGGCCCGGCTCCGCATGCGCCCCGGGGCTCCGGCCGGGCCCGCTCAATCGCCGGCGCCGGAAGTGCGGTGGTGCGGGGAGGGTGCGGTACCCAGGCGGAACTGAGTAGCCGACCCGATCCGCGAGGTCCGGGTCGCGGGGTTCAGTGGGGGCATGACCGAGATCGACGAGCGTGACCGCCGGGCCTTCGTCGCCCCGCTGCTCTCCACCCTGCTGACGCTGCCGCTGGGCTTCGCGTCGCTGCTGTTCGCCGGGCTGTCGCCGATGGCGTGCGACTCCTGCGCGGAGGGGGCGTCCGACGCCTTCGACGCGAGCTTCGAGATCGCCTGGCCGGTGTTCGTGGTGGGGCTGGTGGGGGTGCTGGTGCTGCTGGTGTGGTGCTGGGCGCTGCCGTGGCAGGTGCGCAACTCGGCCCGGCGCGTCGGGATCGCCGTCGCCGCGCCCGCCGTGGTGCTGGTGAACGCGGTGGTGTTCTGGGCCCTGCTCGACCTGCCGTAGCCGGCGGGCCGACCGGGCGGCCCGGTTCCCGCACGGGCGGGGCTCTAGGCTTGTCCCGACTGCTGTCGAAGCTCGAAGAGGCGACTGAAGATGAGCGCGTACGGTTCCTTCCCCGGCTCGCGGCCCCGCCGGCTGCGGACCACCCCGGCGATGCGGCGGATGGTCGCGGAGACCCGGCTGCACCCCTCGGACCTGATCCTGCCGGCGTTCGTGCGGGAGGGCATCAGCGAGCCGATCGCCATCAAGGCGATGCCGGGCGTCGTCCAGCACACCCGGGACACCCTGCGGAAGGCCGCGGCCGAGGCGGTGGAGGCGGGCGTCGCGGGCATCATGCTGTTCGGCGTGCCGGCCGACGAGAACAAGGACGCGCTGGGCACGGCGGGCACCGAGCCGGACGGCATCCTCCAGGTCGCGATCCGCGACGTGAAGGCGGAGGTCGGCGACGACCTGGTGATCATGTCGGACCTCTGCCTCGACGAGTACACCGACCACGGGCACTGCGGCGTCCTCGACGCCGACGGCCGCGTCGACAACGACGCCACGCTGGAGCGGTACGCGGAGATGGCCCAGGTCCAGGCCGACGCGGGCGTGCACGTGGTCGGGCCGAGCGGGATGATGGACGGTCAGGTCGGAGTCATCCGCGACGCGCTGGACGAGACCGGACACGAGGACGTGTCGATCCTCGCCTACACCGCCAAGTACTCGTCGGCGTTCTACGGGCCGTTCCGCGAGGCCGTCGCCTCCTCCCTCCAGGGCGACCGCAAGACCTACCAGCAGGATCCGGCGAACGCCCGCGAGTCGATGCGCGAGCTGGCGCTCGACCTGGAGGAGGGCGCCGACATGGTGATGGTCAAGCCGGCCGGCCCCTACCTGGACATCCTGTACCGGGTCGCGCAGGCTGTGGACGTGCCGGTCTCCGCGTACCAGATCAGCGGCGAGTACGCCATGATCGAGGCGGCGGCGGAGAAGGGCTGGGTGGAGCGCGACCGCGCCATCCTGGAGACCCTGACCGGCATCAAGCGGGCCGGCGCGGACACCATCCTCACGTACTGGGCGACCGAGGTCGCGGGCCGGCTGCGCGCCGAGCGCTAGCCGAGCACCAGCCGAGCGCTAGCCGATCGCCTTGAAGAGGGCGGTGATCTCGGCGGGCGTGGCGATCAGGGGGAGCGTGTCGAAGGAGAGCTCCCACTCGCCGTCCGGGCCGAAGCGCTCGACGATGCCGAACGGCACGTCGGTGCCGTCGGGGTCCTCGGCGGTCCTCAGGACGGTGGCCGTGCCGTGCCACTCCACGTACGCGGTGGTGCGGCCGAAGACGGCCTGGCCCGGCGCGAACCGCACGTCGGCCTTGGCGAAGAACCGCTCCAGGTAGGCGCTCTGGCCCGCGCGGGTGGTCAGCGGCGCGTCCAGGCCGGGCCCCGTCAGGCGGGCCCGGCCGGCCGCGCGGCCGAGGAGCGCGGCGACGTCCCCGTCGTTCCAGGCCGCGAGGCGCGACGGGACGTCCCGCGCGCGGAACCGGCCGGCGGCCGGGCCGGCGTACGGGCGGCCGGAGTCGGCGACGCCGTCGAACAGGGGCCGGGGGCGCAGCTCGGGCGCGAGCGGCTCGAAGAGCTCGTAACGGTCGTAGTAGCGGCGGGCCTGGATGGTCTTGCCGTCGTCACCGAGGACGTTGCGGGCGATCTGGGGGTACGCGACCTTCCGGCCCTTGATCGTCACCTCGTTGTGCTGGCCGAAGAACATCGCCGTGCCGTCGGTCACCACCTCCGTGCCCCGGTAGCGCAGGTCGGGGACGAGGGCCAGCGACCTGGTGATCGAGGCCCCGATCGCGGCGTGGCCGCGCTGCGCGGGGCTCCCGGCCTCCCACAGGCTGGCGTCCGCGTCGAAGATGTCCAGGTAGGTGTCGAGCGCGGGAGCCTCGCCGAAGGCGATCTGGCGCCGCATGAAGGCGCACGCGTTCGGCGTGATCCGGCCCTCCAGCAGCTCGACCTTCGGCCGTACCTGCGGGCACTCGCCGCCTTCGGCGGTGGCGGTGGCCGTGCCGGCGCCGGGGGAGCCGGCGACCAGGCCGGCGACCAGGGTGGTGACCACGGTGGCGGCGGCGAGCAGACCGGTGCGGTCTCGGCGGCGGACGTTCATCTCGTACCCCTCGGTTCGTCGGTTCGTCGGTTCGTCGGTTCGACGGGTGAAGCCTCGCGTCCGGCCACCGCGAAATCGATTACCTCCCGGGTAATGCCGTGCAGTTGGATGCCGTGCATGACGACGCACGGATGGCAGTCCCTGACCCTGATGATGTTCCGGCAGGTCCGTGCCGGGCTGGCCGCGGCACTCGCGGAGGCCGGTGACCCGGGCCTGGACCGCCGGCCCGGCGAGGACGGCAACACCGTCGGCTGGCTGGTCTGGCACGTGCTGCGCGGCCAGGACCGCAACCTCTCCGAGGTCGCCGGGGTCCGGCAGCTGTGGCTGACGGGCTGGGCGGAGCGGTTCGGCCGCCCCGCCGACCCCGCCGACACCGGGTACGGGCACAGCCGCGCCGAGGCCGACGCCTTCGCCAGCCCCGGCGGCGCCCGGCTGCTGGAGGCGTACGCCGACGCCGTGCACGCCATGGTCGAGGCCTACCTGGCGGGCGCCCCCGACGCCGACCTGGCCCGGGTGGCGCCGTCCCCGACGCTGGGCGGCGCGGACACCGTCGAGCGGCGGCTGGCCGGGCAGCTCCAGGACTCCTTCGCCCACCTCGGCCAGATCGCGTCCGCCAGGGCCTAGGTGCACCCTGGAAGGACAGGAAAACCCCTGGAGGTGGTGCAGCATGTCCACACTCGTCGGATGGCATGTCGAGATGGAGTTCACCGAGGACGGGCACCGCACCAGCGCGGCCGCCATGGTCAGACTCCCCGACGGCACCGAGATGAAGGCGCGCGGCTACGCCATGCGCCACCCGTCGGACCCGCAGCAGCTCCGGGTGGGCGAGGAGATCGCCGGTGCCCGCGCGCTGATGGACCTCGCGTCCCAGATGCTCTCCAAGGCGCACATGGAGATCGACGAGGCCACGGGCCGGCACTCCTACCCCCTGACCCACTGAGGGCGGGCGGGCAGGGAGAGCCCGGGAAGGTGGTGAGGCGGGGCGCCGGCGGTCGTGAGGACCGCCGGCGCCCCGCAACGCGTGAAACGCCGGGCGCGGGCCACCGGCCCGGGCTAGGGTCCAAAACGCATACCTGTACGGGCAGTTGGGGGGAACGTGCTCACGTACCAGGAAGTGATGACGACGGACTTGGGCCCGCTCGCCACGGCGGCGGCCAAGTGGGACGCCATGGCCGGGGAGCTGCGCAAGGTCGAGGAACGGTACGGCGACAGCGTCCAGAAGATCAGCGGTACGGGCCAGGAGTGGCTGGGCGTGGCCGCCGGCGCCGCCCGGACCAACTCCGGCGTCACCCGTCGTGAGTACGCGTCGGCGCAGACCGAGGCCAGGGCGGTGGCCGCGCTCCTGCGCGAGGCGCACTCCGGCTTCACCGACCTGAGGAAGAAGGTCGAGTCGGCACGCGAGGACGCCGTCGGCGCAGGGATGAAGGTCTCCGCGGACGGCCGGGCCACCTTCGACTTCGACCGGGTGGAGGACCCGGCCCAGGCCCGCCTGATGCGCCGGGACCCCGGCCTGCGGGAGGCGGAGGAGTCCTGGACCTCGCACATCGAGCAGGCGGTACGGGCCGTCGACGAGTTCGACCGCGCGGTGCGCCGGGCCCTGGAGGCCGTCGTCGTCGACGGGAACCCCCTCGACGGGACCATGAACGGCTTCAACGGCACCGCGAAGCCGGTGATCCCGCCGACCGGCCGGGCCCGCAGCGAGGAGAAGTTCACCGACGCCGAGAAGTGGATCTTCGAGGAGATGAAGAAGAACCTCGACTCGGACACCCTCAGGAACCTCCAGGCGCTGCTGCGGAAACCCGAGTGGTACGAGTTCGGCCGCAACTACGGCAACGACGTCAACGCGGCGCTCGTCATGTGGGGCCTCAAGGTCGCCCCCGGCCAGGACTGGGACCACAAACCGCAGCTCCAGGACCGCTACGACCTCCGGCACAAGGACGACTTCTTCTTCAAGCAGCCGGGGCAGAACCGCGAGGTGTTCTACGACATCTACTCCAACGTCCACTACGGCTACATCGGCCGCGCCGCGGGCTTCGACCCGGACACCCTGATCAAAGGGGCGTCGCTCGGGGAGACCCTGCTCACCGGCGACGACGACCAGGGCGACCAGATCACCATGCGGGTCGGGATGGAGCTGTACGACAAGTACGGGGAGGACATGACGCAGGAACAGCTCCGGCAAGGGATCGAGGACGCGTTGGACCGGATGGAACAGGCGAAGCAGGACGGCAAGGACGTCCCCCAGATCAGGACCCCGCGGTGACCCGCGGCACCGCCGGCTGCGTCGCCGCACCCCTGGGCGGCCTGGCGACCGGGGCGGCGGGCGCGGTGCTGCTGTCCGCCGCCTGGCGGGCCTGCGACGTGGGGGTCAACGCCTCGGCGAACTCCTTCGCGCTGCTGCTGTACGTGCCCGTACTGGTGCTGCTCGCGGCCGCCTGGTGGGGGCTGGCCGTCGGCTACGCGGCCCGGTGGAGCCTGCCGGCCGGCCTGCTGGCCGGCCTGCTCGGCTCCGCGGTCATGGTGTGGGTGTTCGTCGCGCTGCTGCGGGAGCCGGGCGGGTACACCTGCTGACCCGGACCGGCCCGGGGGCGGCCGGCCTCAGCGGGTCCGGCGGCGGAACACGACCGCCGTCATGACCAGCGAGGCCGCGGTGATGGCCGCGCACCACGCCAGGGCGACGAACGGGCTGCTCCCGGCGGGCTGGTCCAGCAGCAGCGCCCGGAGGGACTCGATCACCGGGGTGAGGGGCTGGTTCTCGGCGAAGCCGTGCAGCCAGCCCGGCATGGTCCCGATCGGGACGAACGCGCTCGACGGATAGGGCAGGAACATCATCAGGAAGGTGAACCCGCCCGCCGCCTCGGGGGACTTGGCGAGCAGCCCCAGGGAGGCGGCCAGCCAGGAGATCGCCGTGATGTACGAGACCAGCAGCCCGGCCGCGGCAAGGAACCCGAGCGGACCGGCCTGCGGACGGAAGCCGATGGCGAAGGCGACGGCCAGCACCAGCGTGGTCGACAGCAGGTTGCGGAGCACCGAGGCGGTGACGTGTCCGGCGAGGACCGCGACCCCGCCGACGTCGAGCGCGCGGAACCGGTCGATGATCCCGGTCTTCATGTCGTCGGCCACGCTCACCGCGGTGGACGCGGCGCCGAAGCCCGCGCACAGCAGCATCGCGCCGGGCACCACGTAGGTCACGTACGCGGTGCCGGTGTCGATGGCGCCGCCGAAGAAGTACACGAAGATCAGCATCAGCATGACCGGCAGGGCCAGGGCCGTCACCAGGGCGTCCGGGTTGCGGCGGCTGATCCGGACGCACCGGCCGGCCAGCGTCAGGGCGGACGTCCGCGAGCCGGAGGCGCGGTGCGCGGTGGTGGCGGTGGCGGTGGCGGTGGCGGTGGTCATCGGGAGGCTCCCGTCAGGGCGAGGAAGACGTCGTCGAGGGTGGCACCGCGCACCGCGAAGCGGGCCACGGCGGTGCGGTCGGGGTCGAGTTCGTCCAGCAGGTCGCGCACGTGGGCGGCGCTGCCGTCGGTGGGAAGCCCGAGGGTGAGTTCCTCGGGCGCCCGGTACACCGCGTGGTGGACGTCGTGGACGGCGAGCGCGTCGTACGCCTCGCGCGTGGCCAGGGTGAGGTCCAGGCGGTGGCCCGCGACCTTGGACTTGAGCTCGGCGGCGGTGCCCTGGGCGGCGATCCGGCCGGAGTCGAGCACGACGACGCGGTCGGCGAGCCGGTCGGCCTCCTCCAGGTACTGGGTGGTGAGCAGGACCGTGGTGCCGTCGGTGCGCAGCTCGCGCACGACCTCCCACAGCTCCTGGCGGCTGCGCGGGTCCAGTCCGGTGGTCGGCTCGTCGAGGAAGAGCACCTCGGGCCGGCCGACCAGGCTCGCGGCGAGGTCCAGCCGGCGCCTCATGCCGCCGGAGTAGGTCTTCGCGGTTCGGCCGGCGTGCTCGGCGAGACCGAAGCGCTCCAGCAGCTCGTCGGCGCGGGTCCGGGCGGCCCGCCGGGTCAGCCCGGCCAGCCGGCCCATCATCCGCAGCGTCTCGGTGCCGGTCTGCAGCTCGTCCACGGCCGCGAACTGGCCGGTGAGGCTGATCCGCCGGCGCACGGCGGCCCGCTCGGCGGCGATGTCGTGTCCGGCGACGCGCGCGGTGCCGGAGTCGGGCGGGGTGAGGGTGGCGAGGACGCGGACGGTGGTGGTCTTGCCGGCGCCGTTGGGGCCGAGCAGCGCGAGGACGCTGCCCCGGGGCACGGAGAGGTCCACGCCGTCGAGGACGCGCCGGCCGCCGTAGGACTTGGTCAGGGCGACGGCCTCGATGCCGGCCTCGATGCCGAGGGCCTCCTGGGAGGCCCTCGAGGTGGACGCCGGGGCCGTCGGGGGAGCGGAGCGGGCTGCGGGAAGGGCCATGGGCCACACCTTTCGGCTATCTGCGTATGCCTTACGCTCTTCTGTGTAAGTAATACACAGAACTAGGATGGGGTCAACCGACAGTCAGGGAGCAGACACACATGGCGGAGCCCCACGAGCCGGATCCGGAGGCCGGGACCGGACTCCCGGCCAGCCTCGAAATGGCCTGGGGCCTGCGCGACCGCCCCGGCAAGGGGCCACGGCCGGGGCTCACCCTCGACCGGATCGTCGGCGCCGCCGTACACCTCGCGGCCGCCGAGGGGATGACGGCGGTGTCCATGGGCCGCGTCGCCAAGGAACTCGGCGTCTCCACCATGTCGCTCTACCGCTACGTCTCCGCCAAGGACGAGCTCTACGTCCTGATGGCCGACGCCGGCGTCGGCACCCCGCCACCCCTGCCGGACGGCGCCGACACCTGGGGCTGGCGCGAACTCCTGGCGGAATGGGCCCACGCCCAGCTGCGCGTGCTCCTCGCCGCCCCCTGGGTCCTGCGCATCCCCATCACCGCCCCGCCCGCCACCCCCAACCAGGTCGCCTGGATGGAACGCGGCCTGGCCGCGATGGCCGGCACCCGCTGGCCCGAGCAGGCCAAACTCTCCACGCTCATGCTCATCGGAGGCTTCGTCCGCAACACGGCCACGCTCACCGCCGACATGATGGAAGCCATCGTCCTCAGCGGCACCAGCCCCGACCAGCTGGTCACCCGCTACCAGAACACCCTGCGCCGGCTGACCGACCCCCAGCGCCACCCCTCGGTCACCCGCCTGCTGGACTCCGGCGTCCTGAGCGGCGGCGCCGACGAACCCGACTACGAGTTCCGCTTCGGCCTCGACCGCATCCTCGACGGCCTGGCGTCCCTCCCCGAGGACGCCTGAACCGGCCCCGGCCGGCACGACGACGGGCGGGGGCGGACCCTGTGGCCCACCCCCGCCCGGTTCGCCGACCGCGCCGCTACACCGGCTGCTCGGGCGCCTTCGCCGCGATCACCGAGAACACCGCGCCCTGCGGATCCGCCAGCACCGCCATCCGCCCCGCCACCATGTCGAACGGCGGCGCCAGGACCGTCGCACCCGCCCGGACCGCCGCCACGACCACGCCGTCCGGGTCGTCCACGTTGAAGTACGCCATCCAGTGCGGCGGCGTACCCGCAGGCGCCTTCCCCAGGTCCATCAGCCCGCCCACGGCCCGGCCGTCCACCTTCAGCTCGACGTAGCCCTCGGCGCCCTCCACCTCGGACGGCGCGGGCGCGATCGGCAGCACCGAACCGTAGAACCGGCCGGCGGCATCCGGATCACTGGTGTTCAGCTCGTTCCAGATCAGCGCACCGTGCTCGTTCACGATGCCGGCACCGTAGAACTCCCGGGCCTCCCACACCCCGAACACCGCACCCTGCGGATCGGCGAACACCGCCATCCGCCCCAGGTTCATCACGTCCATCGGCGGCATGACCGCCTGCCCGCCGGCATCCCGGACCGCCTTCTCGGTGGCGTCCGCGCTGTCCGTGGCCAGGTACGTCGTCCAGGCCGCCGGCGGCATCGGGTCGGGCGTGCTCCCGTCGGGGTTCATCGCCGCCATGATCCCGGCGACGGGCCGGCCCTTGAGCTGGCAGACCGCGTAACCTCCGGTCTCGGGCGGGCCGACCTCCCCGGTCCAGCCGAAGAGGTCGCTGTAGAAGTCGATCGCCGACTGCTGGTCGGGCACCATCAGGTCGATCCAGCAGGGCGTTCCGGCCTTGTACGGGCCGTTCTTGTCGGGCACGGGGCCTCCACGGGGGCGGGAGTCGGACGGGCCGTCCCCTACCCGGCCCACACGGCCGGAATCGAGCCGTACGGGTGACGCCCCGGTGACCCCCCGTCGCCGCTCGCTACCGCCCGGCGACCCAGCCGGTGAGCGCCGCCCAGGCGGCGGGGGCGAGGTCGAGCACGGGACCGCCGTCGGCGAGGCGCTTGGAGTCGCGGACGTGGACGGTGTGGGGGCAGGCGGCTACCTCTACGCAGTTGCCGCCCTGTTCACTACTGTGGGTGGACTTCCGCCAGGCGTAGGCCACTTCCAGGCACTGGCCGCCCTCGTCGCCGCTGTAGCTGGACTTGAACCACTTCAGTGCGGTGCTCATCGCTCTCCTAGCCACCCGTCCAACAGGCCCTTGGACTCTTCCGGGTTGAGGGCCTGTGAGCGCAGCATCGCATACTTGCGGGACAGGATGCTGACCTCGCTGGGGTCGGAGATGAGCTGGCTACCTCGTTGCGTTTCTGCGTATGCGAGGTGCTGAAGGTCCGGTGTGACGATGAGGACGAAGGGGCCGGAGAGTCCTGCGTGGGTCTGCCTGCCCAGGGTCATGATCTGGATGGTGACGCCGTGCAGGTCTGCGCAGGCGCGAAGGTGCCTGAGGGCTTCCCTGTGAACCTCCGGGCCGCCCAGCTGGTCGCGTAATGCGGCTTCCGAGATCACGTAGCTGAGGTTCGGTGGATCCGCTCGATGCAGGATCCCTTGTCGGGCCATGCGGACAGCCACTCGATCCGCGATCTTCTGCTCGCTCAGGGCCGGGATCTCGTTTGTGAAGACGGCGCGTGCGTACCCTTCGGTCTGGAGCAGGCCAGGGATCAGAAGGTTCTCGTATGACGACAGGTCCACGGCTTCGCGTTCCAGATCGATGAACGCCTCGGCCCACGCTGGTACGTGGTCGACGGCCGGCAGGTGGGCGACCGCAGCGGCGAGCACCCCACCCGACTCCAGCACCCGGTCCATCTCCGCCGCGATGTCAGGCATCAGGGCGCGTCTGCCCTGTTCGATCGAGCCCACCGTCTCCACATCCAGCCCTACAGCATCGGCCAGTTCGCGCTGCGTCAAGCGCTTCAGTCCTCGAAGGACGGCGACCTGCGCCCCGATCATCTTCAGGGCCGTCCCGTTCCTCGGTACTCGTCTCCTCGGCGGCATAGCCAATGCACTCCCCACCTGCGCCGCAGCTGTACCCGTACCCACCCGTACCAATCGATTGGTACGGGTTGGCCCAGTCCCGAACGCTAGTGACGGAACGCGACGATCCGGTCGTGATCCTCCGAACTGAACCCGCATTGATGAGGGAGCGACTGTTCCCGCGTTCCCGTCAAACCGTCTGTGCCGCCAGGGCGTTCACCGCCCAGACGCTCAGCACGTGGGGACTGGACGACCGTCGGGACGATGTGTTGCTGTGCGTGAGCGAACTGGCCACCAACGCGCTTCGGCACGGCACCCCGCCGGGACGCGGGTACCGCGTGCGGCTGCTCGCGTACGAGGGCGGCGTGCGGGTCGAGGTCCACGACAGCGGACCGGGTCTGTCGCGGACCGCGATCGGTTCGGGGTTCGGCCTCCGGATCGTCGCGGCGGTCTCCGACGGGTGGGGTGCGGTGCCGAGATCGCCGGGGAAAGTGGTGTGGTGCGAGTTCGTCACAGGGGGGCGCACAACAGCGCACGCCCGGCGCACGAGCCAGGGTGATGCTTCGACGGAGGCTGGCAGAACGCTTTCAGCAGGACCAGTCTTGGCAGATGGCCACTCTTCACTTGCACGGACTTTCCGCTGAGGTACTCGACGACCTGAAGGCGCGGGCCGCGAGGAACCACCAGTCCCTCCAGACGTACGTGCGCAACCTGCTGGACGACGACCGCGCACGGCAGAAGGCGGACGAAGGCGGCGGCCCCGCCACGCCGAACCGGTAATCGGAGCCGGGGACAGCCGGAATCCACGGGACCGGGGGCGTTGGGTGCGTCGGGGTGGTTGCCCGTCCGTCCCATCGTCCTTCCGGGGCGTGCGTCGGCGTCAAGGGCGCTCCTTCGTCGCGTCGCTGCGCGATGGCCTTCGGCCACCCTTGACCCCGCCGCCCGCCCCGGAAAAACGACAGACGAACGGACAACCCAAAACAAGGGCAAGGGGTGCCCATTCCCTACGGGTCCGCCCGTTAGCGGTCCGGCGCCGGGGGCGGCGGCCCAACCCGCCCTCCGGGCGGAAAGCCCCACCTTCACCCACCCGGAAGGTGCACCAGACGGCCCGCCCAAGGGGCACCCCACACCGCTACACCCTCCACTCGGCAAAGTGTCCCCGTGCGGTCGGTGGCCGGACATAGACCGCCCGAGGGCGGAGGGTCATCGGCTGTATTGGCGGCCCCCGGAGCCGCGTGGGGCCGAGTGCGGCGGTATGGGGTCGTCAGTGAGCGCCAGACGGTCCTGGAATGAGGCAAGGAGACCGGTCGAGCCCAAAGGGCTCGCGATATGCCCTATTTGAGGGGCTTTGCCACCCCTTGCGTCGGCCCACTGGGCGTCTGACTGCAATCCACGACGCGCCAGACGGTCTTTCGTTGCGGACATCGGCCCCGGACGGCCTTTCGGCCGCCGGGACGGCCGGAGCGCGTAGCGATCGATGGCGGTCTATGTCCGGCCACCGACCGGACGGGGACACTTTGCCGAGTGGAGGGTGTAGCGGTGTGGGGTGCCCCTTGGGCGGGCCGTCTGGTGCACCTTCCGGGCGGGTGAAGGTGGGGCTTCCCGCCCGGAGGGCGGATTGGGCCGCCGCCCCCGGCCCCGGCGGGCAGCCGGGCAGGGCCGCATCCTCGGGCGCACCCCTTGCCCTTGTTTTGGGTTGCTCGTTCGTCTGTCGTTTTTCCGGGGACGGCCGCCCTGTCAAGGGTGGCCGAAGGCCATCGCGCAGCGACGCGACGAAGGAGCGCCCTTGACAGGGCGGACGGCCCCGGAAGGACGATGGGACGGACGGGCAACCACCCCGACGGATTCAACGCCACCGGTCCGGTGGGCCCACCCGCCCCCACCCCCGTCGGGGATTCAGGTCCCGCCCGAGCGGCCCCGCCCCCGCCCCGCCCCCGTCAGAGGCGTTCCGGCGTGCGGATGCCCAGCAGCGACATGCCCTTCGTCAGGGTGCGGGCCGTCAGGTCGCAGAGGAACAGGCGGTTCTCGACCTGCTCGGGGGTGTCGGCCTTGAGGACCGGGCACTCGGCGTAGAAGGTCGTGTACAGCGACGCCAGCTGGTACAGGTACGCGGCCAGCTTGTGCGGGGCGTACTCCGCCGCCGCCTCCGCCACCAGCTCGCCGAAGGCGTCGAGGTGCAGGCCCAGTGCCCGCTCCGACGGGGTCAGGGCGAGCTCGGCGTGCGCGGCCGGCTTCGCGTCGCCCGACTTGCGGAGGATGGACTGGATGCGGGCGTACGCGTACTGGAGGTACACCGAGGTGTCACCGGTCAGCGACACCATCTGGTCCAGGTCGAACTTGTAGTCGCGGGACGCGGAGGTCGACAGGTCGGCGTACTTCACCGCGCCGATGCCCACCTGGGCGGCACGCTCGATGATCTCTTCCTCGGTGAGGTCCTGCGCCTTCTCCCGGACCACGGCCGCGGCGCGGTCGATCGCCTCGTCCAGCAGGTCCACCAGCCGCACCGTCTCGCCCTCGCGGGTCTTGAACGGCTTGCCGTCGGCGCCCAGCACCGTGCCGAAGGCGAGCTGGTAGGCGTGGGTGTCCTCGTTCAGCCAGCCGGCGCGGCGGGCCGTCTCGAAGACCATCTTGAAGTGAAGCGACTGGCGGGCGTCCACGACGTACACCAGGCTGTTCGCCTTCAGGTTGTTCACCCGGTCGCGGATCGCCGACAGGTCGGTGGCCGCGTACCCGAAGCCGCCGTCCGACTTCTGCACGATCAGCGGGGTCGGCTGGCCGTCCGGGCCCTTGTACTCGTCGAAGAACACGCACAGCGCGCCGTTGGAGCGGACGGCCACGCCCGACTCCTCCAGCAGCCGGCAGGTCTCCACCAGCATGTCGTTGTAGCCGGACTCGCCGACGATGTCGGGGTCCTGGATGTCCATGTCCAGCTTGTCGAAGACCGAGTAGAAGTAGATCTTCGACTCGTCCACGAACCGCTGCCAGAGCGCCAGGGTCTGCTCGTCGCCGGCCTGGAGGTCCACCACCCGGGCGCGGGCCCGCGTCTTGAACTCCTCGTCGGAGTCGAAGAGTGCCCGCGACGCCTTGTAGAGGCGGTTGAGGTTGGACATGGCCTCCGCGCCGGACGCCGCGGTGTCCTCGGTGGCCGACGCCGGCGCGGCCTTGTGGTCGAGCTCGTGCGGGTGCTCCAGCAGGTACTGGATGAGCATGCCGAACTGGGTGCCCCAGTCGCCGATGTGATGGCGCCGGACCACCTTCTCGCCGGTGAACTCCAGGATCTCGACCATCGCGGCACCGATCACCGCGGACCGCAGGTGGCCGACGTGCATCTCCTTGGCCACGTTGGGCTGGGCGTAGTCGATCACCGTGGTGCCGGCGTTCTCGTTCACCGGGACGCCGAGCCGGTCGTCCGTGGCGCGGGCGGCGAGGGTCTCGACGATGGCCCGGTCCGCGATCGTGATGTTGAGGAAGCCGGGGCCGGAGACCTCGATGTCCTCGATGACCCCGCCCTTGTCCAGGCCCTCGACGACCGTGGTCGCCAGCTCGCGCGGGTTGGCCTTCGCCTTCTTCGCGAGCGCCAGGATGCCGTTGGCCTGGAAGTCGGCCCGGTCGCTTCGTCGCAGCAGCGGGTCGGCGGCACCGGCCTCCGGCAGCGCGGAGACGAGGGCGGCGGCGACGCGCTGGTTGACGGACGAAGCGAGGGAAGGGACCGAGGCCATGGGCTGCCGTTCCTGTGAGGTCAGTACACGGGTCTGTACTTGTTGGTTCTGACGAAAGCGAGTATCCCACGCGGCGGCGTGCCGCCCCCACGGCATAAACGGCGGCGGGGAGCAACCCCGGACCGGCACCATCCGTCTGGGAGAATGTTTGAAGCAGCATTCGAGATAGAAGGACGTGTCGTGGCTCAGAGCGCCCAGAGCAGCACCGAGACCGACTGGGTCTCCCGTTTCGCGGACGAGGTCATCGCCGAGGCGGAGCGGCGTGCACCGGGCAAACCTGTCGTCGTCGCGTCCGGACTGTCCCCCTCCGGCCCCATCCACCTGGGCAACCTCCGCGAGGTCATGACCCCGCACCTGGTCGCGGACGAGGTCCGCCGCCGCGGGTACGAGGTCCGCCACGTCCTGTCCTGGGACGACTACGACCGCTACCGGAAGGTGCCGAAGGGCATCCCCGGCGTGACGGAGGAGTCGCACGCCCAGCACATCGGGCGCCCGCTGACCGCCGTCCCGGCGCCCGAGGGCTCGGAGTACCCCAACTGGGCCGAGCACTTCAAGGCCGCCATGGTCGAGTCCCTGGCCGAGCTGGGCGTCGAGTACGACCCGATCAGCCAGACCGAGCAGTACACCTCCGGCGCCTACCGCGAGCAGGTCCTGTTCGCGATGAAGCACCGTGGCGACATCGACGCCGTCCTCGCCCAGTACCGGACCAAGCCGAAGGCCGGGAAGAAGTCGCAGAAGCCGGTCGACGAGGCCGAGCTGGAGGCCGCCGAGGGCTCCGGCGCCGCCGCCGAGGACGACGGCAGCGCCGAGGGCGCGGAGTACTTCCCGTACAAGCCGTACTGCGGCGCGTGCAACAAGGACTTCACCAAGGTCACGTCCTACGACGACGAGACCACGGAGATGACCTACGTCTGCACCGAGGACGAGTTCACCGAGACGGTCAAGCTGTCCGAGTTCAACCGCGGCAAGCTGGTCTGGAAGGTCGACTGGCCGATGCGCTGGGCCTTCGAGGGCGTCGTCTTCGAGCCCTCTGGCGTCGACCACTCCTCGCCCGGCTCGTCCTTCCAGGTCGGCGGGCAGATCGTGCACATCTTCGGCGGCGAGCAGCCGATCGGCCCGATGTACGCCTTCGTCGGCATCAGCGGCATGGCCAAGATGTCCTCGTCGAAGGGCGGGGTCCCGACCCCGGCCGACGCGCTGAAGATCATGGAGCCGCAGCTGCTGCGCTGGCTGTACGCCCGCCGCCGCCCGAACCAGTCCTTCAAGATCGCCTTCGACCAGGAGATCCAGCGCCTCTACGACGAGTGGGACAAGCTGGAGGCCAAGGTCGCGGACGGCTCCGTGCTGCCCGCCGACGCCGCCGCCCACTCCCGCGCGGTACGGGTGGCCTCGCACGAGCTGCCCCGCACCCCGCGCCCGATGTCGTACCGGACCCTCGCGTCCGTCGTCGACATCACCGCCGGGGCCGAGGACCAGACCCTGCGCATCCTCTCCGACCTGGAGCCGGAGCGGCCGCTGGCCTCCCTCGACGAGGTGCGCCCGCGCCTGGACCGCGCCGAGAACTGGATCACCACCCAGGTCCCTGCCGACCAGCGCACCCTGGTCCGCGAGCAGCCCGACACCGAGCTCCTCGCCTCCCTGGACGACGCGGGCCGCCGCTCCCTGGAGCTGCTCCTGGAGGGCCTGGAGTCGCACTGGTCGCTGGACGGCCTGACCACGCTGGTCTACGGCGTCCCGAAGGTGATGGCCGGCCTGGATCCGGACGCCAAGCCGACGCCCGAGCTGAAGGTCGCGCAGCGGGAGTTCTTCGCCCTGCTGTACCGGCTGCTGGTGACCCGGGAGACCGGGCCGCGCCTGCCCACGCTGCTGCTGGCGGTCGGCGCGGACCGGGTGCGCAAGCTCCTGGCGGCCTGACCGGCGCCGCCACCGTACGACGAGGGCCCGCACCCCTGGGGGGTGCGGGCCCTCGCCGTGTCCGCGGTGCGGTGTGGTGCGGTGTGGTGCGGTGTGGTGCGGTGCGCGCCGTGCCGGGGGTGCCGGTCAGGCGATGTGCTCGTTCTCCAGGTCCGTCTGGTAGCGCTGCTTCAGCTGCGGCATCAGGCGGCGGAGCAGGGTCGTGCTGCGCGGGTGGGTGACGCCGTAGCCGTCCGCGAGGTGTATGTCGAGCGCCTCGGGGGTCGGGAAGTCGGCGTGCTCGTCCACGAAGGCGCGGAACACCTTGTACGCCGCCTCCGCGAACTCGATCTCGTCCGGGGTGTGCGGCTCGGGCTCACCGCCCTCGGCGTCCTCGGCGCGCGGGCCCGGTATCGGCAGCTGCCCGCCGGGGTGGACGCCGGCCGGGCCGTACTGGGCGGCGTGCGCGGCCGCCTCGCCGGACTGCGGGTCGTCGGACGGGCCGGCCGGCGGCAGGACCGGGGTCGGCTCCAGCCCCTCGACGTACTGAGGGTTGTAGCCGCCCTCGTAGGCGGTCTGCGGGGCCTTCGGGGCCGCGAACCAGGCGCTGTTGTGCGCCGCCGGCATCGCCGTCGGGTCCACGGCGAACGGGGTGTGCTGGGGCAGCGGCTGCTGGAGGTGCTGCTGCTCCTGCTGGTCCTCGGCGCCCGGAGCGCCGGGGACGCCCGGCGCCGCCTGGGGGCCGGGCGCGCCCTGCGCCGCGCCGGCGCCCGGAACCCCGCCCGGAACCCCGCCGGGGACCGCGCCCGCCGGACGCGGTGCGGCACCGGCGCCGGCCTGGGCGCCGGCCGCGGTCGCGTCCGCGGCACCGGCCCCGCTCCCGGCCCCGTACGGCAGACCCGGCCGCGTCGGCGCCGGGGGCAGCAGCGCCGGGTCGATGCCGGCCGCCGCCAGCCCCTCCGGGGCCGTCTGCGACAGCGGCACACCGATCCGGGCCAGCCGCAGCGGCATCAGCGCCTCCACCGGGGCCTTCCGCCGCCAGGCCCGCCCGTACCGGGCCTGCAGCCGCGCCTGGTAGATCAGCCGGTCCTGCTCCATGACGACGGCCTGCTCGTACGAACGCAGCTCCCACAGCTTCATCCGCCGCCACAGCTTGAACGTCGGCACCGGCGACAGCAGCCAGCGGGTCAGGCGGACGCCCTCCATGTGCCGGTCGGCGGTGATGTCCGCGATCCGGCCCACGGCGTGCCGCGCGGCCTCGACGGTCACCACGAACAGCACCGGGATCACCGCGTGCATGCCCACGCCCAGCGGGTCCGGCCACGCGGCCGCACCGTTGAACGCGATCGTCGCCGCCGTGAGCAGCCACGCCGTCTGGCGCAGCAGCGGGAACGGGATCCGGATCCACGTCAGCAGCAGGTCCAGCGCGAGCAGCACGCAGATACCGGCGTCGATGCCGATGGGGAAGACGAGCGAGAAGTCGCCGAACCCTTTCTTCAACGCCAGCTCGCGCACGGCGGCGTACGAACCGGCGAAACCGATCGCCGCGATGACCACCGCGCCGGCGATCACGACGCCGATCAGAATCCGGTGCGTCCGAGTCAGCTGCATCGCGGCCACCCGCGATCCCCTCCCTAGTCGAGCCTGGCAGGGCCAGAGTACGGGTGACCGCCCGGAGTTACTGCTGCGGCTGCGGGCTTTGCTGGTTCTGCTGGTTCTGCTGGTTCTGCTGGTCGCCCTGCGGCTGGTTCGCCGCGCCGACCGCGCCCACGGCCTCCTTGGCCGCCGCGACGGCCGATTCGAGCAGCTTCCCGTGGT
Source organism: Streptomyces sp. NPDC012888 (assembly GCF_042900645.1). NCBI lineage: Bacteria > Bacillati > Actinomycetota > Actinomycetes > Kitasatosporales > Streptomycetaceae > Streptomyces > Streptomyces sp. NPDC012888. The sequence goes on from NZ_JBIBBM010000006.1 coordinate 34,029, forward strand.
CGGGGGCCTTGGCGCCCTCGTACGCGGCACCGTTGTAGTCGAGCGTGATCACCACGTTGTGGGTGCGGGCCACGACGGTGGTGTTGAAGAAGTCCACGTCCTTCTTCACCGTGTACGTCACGCTCGTCGCCGCGTCGGCGCCGGCGCCCGGCGCGTCCTGCGCCTTCACGTCGTTCGCGCCCTCGGCGGCCTTCGCCGCCTCCACCTGCTTGGTGTACTGCTCCTCGGCGCGCTTGTTGCCGCTGCCCAGCGAGGCGTGCGAGTCGTAGCGGACCAGCGAGACCGCGAGCCAGTGGTAGTTCGACCCCTTGAGGCCGTCCTCGTCCAGACCGTTCCAGGAGCAGCCCGCCCGGTTGTCCAGGTCGTTGGAGTTGGTCGCCTTGCCGTTCTTCTCCTTGACCTCGGGCACCAGGGCCTCGATGGTGGCCGCCGGGATCACCTTGCAGGGGTCCGGCAGCTTCTCCACGGCCACCTTCTCCAGCTCCTTGGCGCCCGGCTTGCCGCTCGGCGCGCTGGAGGAGGAAGAGGACGAACCGGACTTCTTCTTGTCGCCGTCGGAGCCCGAGCCCTTTCCGGAGCCGGAGTCGGAGGAGCAGCCGGCCACGGTGAGGATCACCGGGACGGCAGCGCAGGCGAGAACGCGGGTGAGGCGCGAGGCTGAACGGTGCATGTTTCCTTCAAAGCTCGTCGGCGGGACCCGGCAACGGTAGCCCGACCCGGGACCGCTCCGCAGTGCGGACCGTCACGCGGGCCCCGGCCACCGCACCGCTCAGTCGCTGAAACGCTCGGCCAGCGCCTCCGCCAACTCCTGCGCCCACTCCTGGGTTTCCTCCGCCTCCGGCACGGCGCCGGGCACCGAGGGCTGCACGCTGTAATCCACCGTGACGATCACGTTGGAGGTGCGGAACACGATCCGTACGGTCCGGGACTGCGCCGCCGTCGTCCCGGCGGCCGCGCCCAGCTCGTCGTGCAGGAAGGCCTCGCTGCCGAGCGCGTCCAGCCGCCGCGAGCCGAGGGTCGGCGACGGGGAGCCGCTCGGGGTCCCCGCCTGGCTGCCCGACGGGGCCCCGGGCGGGGAGCTCTGGACCGGCGTGCCGGGAGTGGTGGTGGGGGCCGGGGTGCCGGGAGTGGCCGTGGGGGAGGGCGACGCGCCGGAAGTTCCGGACGGGGCGGACGGGCTCGGGGTGGCGGCCGCCGGCAGCCCGGCGCCGACGAGCTGCCGCTCGTACACCTGGTGGGCCTTGTCGTCGTCGCTGCTGGTGGCGCGGTCGTAGGACACCACCCGCTCGAAGCCGACGTGGAGCAGGCGGGTGGCCTCGGCGTCCTGCGCCTTCCAGCGGCAGCCGACGCGGCGGTCGCCGTCGTAGGAGGTGTCGGCGTCGCCGGCGTAGAGCCGGTTCCTCTGGTCCGTGGGCAGCTCGGGGTCGGTGGGCAGCATGGCGCGCAGCTTCTTGCCGTCGACGGCCTTGCAGGGCATCGGAAGGCTCTGGTACTTGCCGGGCGGCGCGGGGGTGGGCGCGTTGCCGCCGCCCTTGGCGTCCCCGGTGCCGCCACCGGTCCCGCCGCCCCCGGTGCACCCGGTGACGAGCGCGACGGCCATCGCGATGCCCGTCAGGGCGGGCCGTACTGCCTTGCGCTGCACGTCCTGTGGCTCCCTCGCTCGAAAAACCCGTTGCCGCGGTGTGGCGGCGGATGGACACAATGTCTACCGCACGCGCTGGTGCTGACGCCGGTCCCCTGTCCTTCTTTGGGGGCAAGAGCGAGGCTTTTTGCGTAATCAGATCTATCTTAGTTTTGCGGGGGTTCACGGGCTGTGGGGACGATATGTCTTATGTAGAGGTGCCTGGGGAGCGGGTTCCGATCCGGATGTGGGCCGATCCGGCCTCGGTCGAGGACCAGGCGATGCAGCAGCTCCGCAACACCGCGACCCTCCCGTGGATCAAGGGCCTGGCGGTCATGCCGGACGTGCACTACGGGAAGGGCGCGACGGTCGGCTCGGTGATCGCGATGAAGGACGCGATCTGTCCGGCGGCGGTCGGCGTCGACATCGGCTGCGGCATGTCGGCGGTCAGGACCTCGCTGACGGCGAACGACCTGCCGGGCGACCTGTCCAAGCTCCGCTCGAAGATCGAGCAGGCCATCCCGGTGGGTACGGGCATGCACCGCGAGGCGGTGGACCCGGCACGGCTCTACGGGTTCGGGGCGACGGCGTTCGACGACCTGTGGACGCGGTTCGACTACCTCGCCGATTCGGTCAAATTCCGTCATGACCGAGCGATGAAGCAGCTCGGAACGCTCGGAAGCGGCAATCACTTCGTCGAGTTCTGTCTCGACGAGTCGGGTTCGGTCTGGCTGATGCTGCACTCCGGTTCCCGGGGCATCGGCAACGAGCTCGCCTCGCACCACATCTCGGTGGCCCGCGGCCTCGCGCACAACCAGGGCCTGCTCGACCGGGACCTGGCGGTGTTCCTCGCGGCGACGCCGGAGATGGACGCCTACCGCAGCGACCTGTTCTGGGCGCAGGAGTACGCCAAGTACAACCGGGCCGTGATGATGAGCCTGTTCAAGGAGGTCGTCCGGCGGGAGTTCCGCAAGGCGAAGGTCTCCTTCACGCAGGAGATCAACTGCCACCACAACTACGTGGCCGAGGAGCGCTACGACGGGATGGACCTGCTGGTCACCCGCAAGGGCGCGATCCGGGCCGGCGGCGGCGAGTACGGGATCATCCCCGGTTCGATGGGCACGGGCTCGTACATCGTGAAGGGCCTCGGCAACGAGAAGTCCTTCAACTCCGCCTCCCACGGGGCGGGCCGGAAGATGAGCCGGACCGCGGCGAAGAAGCGGTTCTCGGCGCGGGACCTCGCGGAGCAGACGCGGGGCGTGGAGTGCCGCAAGGACGCGGGCGTCGTGGACGAGATCCCGGGCGCGTACAAGTCGATCGAGCAGGTCATCGACCAGCAGACCGATCTGGTCGAGGTCGTGGCCAAGCTCAGGCAGGTCATCTGCGTGAAGGGCTGACGCCCGCCCGCAGTTGTCGGGGGAGTGGAGGGGCCCCGGACCGGTTCACGCCGGCCCGGGGCCCCTCCGCGTGCGTCAGTCGAGCAGCATGTCCACGGGCAGTTCGACGCTTACGCCGAGGTGTTCGGGGAGGGTGACCGAAGTGCCCCGTTTGAAGGTCCGGCGCAGACGGTAGGCCGTCGCACGTGGGTCCGTGTACATCACCACCTCGTCGTGGTGGCGGTCCGCGACGACGTACACCGGGACATCGGCCTTGGCGTAGTGCTCCACCTTGGCGCCGATGTCGTCGGACCAGTTCGAGGACGTGATCTCCACGATCAGACGGAAGACGTCCGGCCGGTAGCAGTTCTTGGTGACCTTGTGGTCCAGGAAGTCACCTTCCACGAGTGAGAAATCCGGAACGGCGTAGTCATCGGCGCCGGTAGGGAGCCAGATGCCAATGCCCTGGACGAATTCCAGGCCGGCCTTCTCCGCCCCGGCTTCGTGGAACGCGACGGTCAGCCGGGTCAGTGTGCGCGCGTGCCGCCCGTCGGCGGGTGGGGTCACGATGAGCCTCCCCTGGAGAATCTCCACCTTGTGCCCGGGAAGCTCTCGGGAGAGACGATCGGCGGCGTCCGCGATCGTGGTCTCGTGCAGTATCACGGCCATAGCTTCCTCCTTTTCGAGGCTCACGCTCCCGTGAGCGTATCCGCGGGAGTCGACATTCCGTGTGGATTCACCCATAGGGGCGCCGGGGATGCGGAGGGGCAACTGTCTCTTCGGGGGCGGGGATTGACCCTGCGTTTGGTCTAGACCAAAGTGGCGCCATGAGGAGATCACGTGTGGTCGCAGCCGTGCTCGCGTCGCTGGCGATCGGGTTCGGGACGGTCGGGTCCGCGCAGGCCGGGGTGGGCTTGCCGCCCGTCGTGGCGCAGGTGCCGACCCAGGAGAAGGTCGTGTTCATCACCATCGACGACGGGTGGTACCACGACCCGGCCGTCGCGCAGACGCTGATCGACAAGCGGGTGCCCGCGTCGCTGTTCCTGCTGCCCGGGGCGACCTCGTACGACACCGGGTACTTCACCCGGCTCACCGGGGAGGGGCGGGCGACGGTGGAGAACCACACCGTCAACCACCCCGACCTGACGACCCTCGACGCGGTCGGCAAGGACGCCGAGGTGTGCGGCGCCGGGGAGCGCTTGCAGGAGACGTTCGGGCGGACGCCGAAGCTGTTGCGGCCGCCGTACGGGGCCGTCAACGACGAGGTGCGGCTGGCCGCCAAGGCCTGCGGGATCAAGGCGCTGGTGACCTGGACGCACGACTTCACCACCTGGGGGGACGCGCCGCCGCCCACGCCGCAGCTCGAGGCGGGGGACGTGGTGCTGCTGCACTTCACCCCGACGCTCGGCGCGGACCTGGAACGGGCCCTGGGCGCGGCGAAGGCGGCCGGACTCAGGCCGGCCGCCCTGATGCCCCATCTCCGGGCGGCCGGGCTGGTCTGAGGGCCGGGCCCACGGCTCCTACGGCTCGCGGTGGACCTTCGTGTTCGAGGCCTGGGCGCGGGGACGGACCACCAGGAGGTCGATGTTGACGTGGCTGGGACGGGTCACCGCCCAGCTGATGGTGTCGGCCACGTCGTCGGCGGTGAGGGGTTCGGCGACGCCCGCGTAGACCCTGGCGGCCTTGTCCGTGTCGCCGCGGAAGCGGGTGGTGGCGAACTCCTCGGTCTTGACCATGCCGGGTGCGATCTCGATGACCCGGACCGGGCTGCCGACGATCTCCAGGCGGAGGGTCTCGGCGAGGACGCGGGCGCCGTTCTTGGCGGCGACGTAGCCGGCGCCGCCCTCGTAGGTGGCGTGGCCGGCGGTGGAGGAGAGGACGACGACCGTGCCGTCGCCGGAGGCGGTGAGCGCGGGCAGCAGCGCCTGGGTCACGTGCAGGGTGCCGATGACGTTGACCTCGTACATGGTGCGCCAGTCGGCGGGGTCGCCGGTGGCGACCGGGTCGGCGCCGAGCGCCCCGCCGGCGTTGTTGACCAGCACGTCGCAGCGGTCGAGGGAGGCGGCGAGGGCGTCGACGGCGGCGCGGTCGGTGACGTCGAGCGCGTGGGCGGCGGCCGAGTGGCCGGCGGCGCGGATCTCCTCGGCGAGGGCCTCGACGCGGTCCTTCCGGCGGGCGGTGAGGACGACGTGGTAGCCGGCTGCGGCGAGCTGCCGTGCCGTGGCCGCGCCGATGCCGCTGCTCGCGCCGGTGACCACTGCGGTTCGGGTGGCCGTGCTCATGTCCTGGCTCCTCGGGTCCCTCGTATGTACGTACGGTCCTGTTCCGGCCAGCATAGGCAGCCGGTCAGCGGCCGCGCGGCGCGTACATGATCACGGCGACTCCGGCCAGGCAGACCAGGGCGCCGGCGACGTCCCAGCGGTCGGGCCGGTAGCCGTCGGCGACCATGCCCCAGACGAGGGAGCCGGCGATGAAGACGCCGCCGTACGCGGCGAGGACGCGGGCGAAATCGCCCTGCGGCTGGAGGGTGGCGGCGAAGCCGTACAGGCCGAGGGCGATGGTGCCGGCGCCGATCCAGATCCACCCCTTGTGTTCGCGCACGCCCTGCCAGACGAGCCAGGCGCCGCCGATCTCCAGGAGGGCGGCGAGGACGAACAGGGCGGCGGAGCGGAGGATCAGCATGCCGGCCAGCCTGCCATGCGGCAGATGGCGGCCGGCCCGCCCACGTTCGTGTGATGGTCCGACCTTCGGGGCGGGCGGGTGGCTAGCGTCGCCGGGGTGGAGGTGGTGGCGGTGCGCCGTGGTGGTGTCGTCGTACGGAGTGCAGCAGTGGCGGCCGGGGTGCTGCTCGCGGTGGGAGCGGGGGCGGGGGCCGCGGGGACGGCCGCCGCGGCCGGGCCCGGGACCGGGGCGGGTCCGGAAGCCGATGTGGCGTACCACGGCCGGGTCTCCCTCACGCAGGGCCGGCTCGGTGTCCTGCTGGTCCCGGCCAACGACGGGCCCGCCGCCCTCCCGAACGCGACCGTCCGGCTCCGCCTGTCCGCCGAGCTCGCCGACGAGCAGTCCCTGCCCGAGGGCTGCGCGCGGGCCGGTGCCGGCCAGGTGGTGTGCGAGACGGGTCGGCTGCCGGAGCACGGGCAGGGCCGGCACATCGGGATGTGGCTGCGGCTGAAGGAGCGGCCGAGCGAGGTGACGCTGCGGATCGACACCCTGTGGAACGGCGGGGCGACGGACCGGAACATCAGCAACAACGAGCACGTCGTCCTGGCCCTGGACACCGGCGACGCCTACGCGTTCTAGCCGGCCCGGCCCCCGGCGGGGCCGCCGAGCCAGGTGGCGAGGGCACGGGTGAGGTCGGCGGGGGAGGGGTCCTCCGCCGACCAGGCGACGTAGCCGTCGGGGCGGATCAGGGCGTGGGTGGTGCGGCGTGGGTCGCGCCAGTGGCCCCGGCGGAGGTACGGCACTTCGGCGGCGGCGGCGGCGGCCGGGCCGGCGGCGGCGGTGGCCGGGCCGGCGGCGGCGGTGGCCGGGCCGTTGGCGCCGGCCGGGGCCAGCAGGACGAAGGTGCCGGCCCTCAGCAGCTCGTAGAGCCGGCCGCCGTCCGCGGTGGCGACGTCCGGGGCCCGCCGGCCGGCCGGCCGGCGGGATCCGGGCGGGGCGGCATAGGCGATGCCGATGCCGGTGATCAGGCCGGTGGCGCGGTCCCGGAGGGCGGGCACCGTGGCGAAGGCGACGCCGCCGAGGGTCCGCGCGGCGCGTACGGCCGGGGACCCGGCGACGATCATGCGGATCAGGGCGCCGCTGCTGCGGAGCACCATGTGGCCGACCGGGTGGCGTTCCCGGTCGTAACTGTCGAGCAGGGCCTCGGGGTCCGGTGCGCGGCCGGTCAGCGCGGCGGCGAGTTTCCAGGAGAGGTTGGCGGCGTCCTGCATGCCGGTGTTCATGCCCTGGCCGCCGGCGGGGGTGTGGACGTGGGCGGCGTCGCCGGCGAGGAAGGCGCGGCCGACGCGGTAGCGGGGGACCTGGCGTTCGTCGCTGTGGAAGCGGGAGATCCAGCGGACCTCCCGCATGCCGTGGTCGGTGCCGAGCGCGTCGAGCATGATCGCGCGGAGTTCGCCCAGCTCGACGGGGGTGTCGTCGGGCGGCTGGTGGTCGCGGTCCCAGGCGATGGCGCGGTGCCAGCCGTCGCCGAACGGGACGAGGAAGGCGAAGCACCGGCCGTTGCCGGTGAAGGCGAGCACGTCGGCGGGCGGATCGTCGAGCCGTACGTCGGCCAGGACCACGGAACGGATGGCCGCGCGGCCGGGGAACGGCAGGCCGAGGGAGCGGCGGACGGTGGACCGGTGGCCGTCGGCGCCGACGAGGTGGCGGGCGGTCAGGTTCCGGGTGTGGCCGTCCGGCCCGCGCACGGCGAGCTCGACCGCGTCGCCGGTGTCCTGACGCAGGCCCAGCAGTTCGGTGTCGTAGCGGAAGTCCACACCTGTGGACAGTGCGCGGCGCTCCAGCAGGCGTTCCGTCTCGTACTGCGGGGTGACCAGTACGAAGGGGAAGCGGGTGCGCGGGGCCAGCGCGTCGAGGTCGACCGAGAGCCCGCCGCCGAGCCCGATGCGGCGGACGGCGGTGCCGGTCGCGACGAGTTCCGCGGCGAGGCCGCGCGCGTCGAGGAGTTCGAGGGTGCGGGCGTGCACGGCGAACGCCCGGGTGAGGTTGGCGGCGGTGCGCGGCCGTCGTTCGAGGAGGGCCACGGACAGTCCGGCGGCGGCGAGGTCGCCGGCGAGCAGCAGGCCGGTGGGGCCGGCGCCCACGACGGCGACGTCGACGTCCGCGGCGGGGGTGGCGGTCATGCCACGGCAGTCTGCCAGCCGGCGGGCCCCGCGGGCGTCAGGCGGGACCGGGGGAGCGGACGAGGCGGCCGAACCTGCCGAACTCCTCGACCGCCTCGGAGACGATGCGCTCCAGGCGGGCGTGGTGGGCGCCGCGCCAGTAGACGCGTTCGCAGTCGGCGCACTGCGCGAAGACGTCGTACGAGCGGTGCGTGCCGCCCTCCAGCCGGTCGCCGACGCTCTCCTTGTCGGCGGCGCGCAGCGTGCCGTTGCAGGCGGTGCAGCGGGTCCACGGGTCCAGGGCGGGCGCGAACCGGCTGAGTACGTCGCGGAGTTGCTCGTCGGGGTTGTCGCTGTAGACGTATGCGCCGGCCCAGATCTCGCGGCGGCGCAGCAGCCCGCGGTCGCGGGAGAGCAGTACGCGGCGCTCGGTCGCGGAGAGGGTGGCCAGGGCCGGGTCGCCGATGTCCTCGTTCTCGTACGCGGCGTCCACGCCGAGCAGGCGCAGGCGGCGGGCGAGGGTGCCGAGGTGCACGTCGAGCAGGAAGCGGAGCGGGGCCCCGGGGACCTCCTGGGGGCGGCTGACGCCCCGCACCTCGATGTGCTCGCCGTCCTGCGGCACGTACGAGACGGGCACCTCGCGGCCGTCGACCAGCAGCCGGCCGACCTCGGTGAGCGGTACCCCGGCCGATTCCACGACGTGGCCGAGGCTGGAGGAGCCGTCGGTGGGCGTGGGGATGCGGTCGGCGCGCCGGCTGGGCGGGGCGAAGAGCCGCAGTTCGGGCGCGAGGGTCAGCTGGATTCCGGGTCCGTTCACGGCCTCAGCATGCCATTGCGGGGGCCGGGGCGGGCGGGGTTTTCCGGGCGGGCGGCCGGCGGGGCGGCCGGCGGGGCGCGGGCCGGGCGGGGCGCCCGGGCGGCCGCCCGGGGCCCGGGCGGCGTTCAGGCGGCCCCGGAGACCGCCGTTCCCTCCTCCGCGGCGCGGTCGCGGTCGTAGGCCTCGCGGGCGGCGTGGATCTCGCCGAAGTGGCCGTCGGCCCAGTCCTTCACGGCGGCCAGCAGGTCGCCGAGGCCCTCGCCGAGGGGGGTCAGCGCGTAGTCGACGCGGGCGGGCACGGACGGGGTCACGGTGCGGGAGACCAGGCCGTCCCGCTCCAGCGAGCGGAGGGTCTGGGTGAGCATCTTCTGGCTGACGCCCGGGATGGCCCGGCCCAGGTCGCTGTAGCGCAGGCCGGTACCGCCGGAGTCGCGCAGCACGCCCACCACCAGGCCGACCCACTTGTCGCCGATCCGCGCCATCAGCAGGCTGGTGGGGCAGTCGCGGAGGAACGCGTCGTAGGCGGAACGGGCCTCGGCGCGGCGGGCCGCGGCGGTCATGGTGGCCATCGGGTCCTCCGCACTTCCGGGTCCGGTACGCACCTTCAAGTGCGTACTTACGGAAAGAAAGTAGCTCTCCCTACGTTGGTGCGCATCCGACGACGAGGGAGTAAGTCAGATGAGCCAGAACATGGACGCGGTGGTCGTGGACGGTGCCTTCGGCGGGCCCGAGGCCGTGCGGGTGGCGCGGGTGCCGGTGCCGGAGCCGGCCGCCGGGCAGGTCCGGGTCAAGGTCCGCGCGGCGGGCCTCAACCCGGTCGACGGGGCGGTCCGGGCCGGGGTCTTCGGCGGCGGCGGGCAGCGGATCGGGCTCGGCTGGGACCTGGCGGGCGAGATAGACGCGGTGGGAGCGGGGGTGACCGGCTGGGCGGCCGGGCAGCGGGTGATCGGCCTGCACTACGGGCCGGTCAAGCCGCTGGGCACGCACGCCGAGTATGCCGTCCTGGACGCGGCCGCGCTGGCGCCCGCGCCGGCCACGGTGGACGACACGGCGGCCGCCGTACTCCCGCTGAGCGGGCTGACGGCCGCCCGGGCGGTGGAACTGCTGGGGCTGGAGCCCGGCTCGACGGTGCTGGTGACCGGCGCCGCCGGGATGGTCGGCGGCTTCGCGGTGCAACTCGCCGTACGCGCCGGGCTGGTGGTGACCGCGCTGGCGGGCGCGGAGGACGAGGCGCTGGTCCGGGAGCTGGGCGCGGTGGACTTCGTACCGCGCGGGATGCGGCCGGTCGATGCGGTGGACGGGGTGCTGGACGCGGCGGCGCTCGGGGCGGCGGCGCTGGAACCCGTCCGGGACGGCGGGGTGTACGTCGGGCTGCACCCGGGGGCGGCTCCGGCGGCGGTGCGGGGGATCCGTGTGGTCGAGCAGGAGGTCGCGGCGGACGGGGCGCAGCTGGGGCGGCTGGCGGCGCTGGTGGACCGGGGGGAGCTGGTGCTCCGCGTGGGCGGTACGTATCCGCTGGCCGCGGCGGCGGAGGCGCACGCGGCGCTCGCCCGCCCCGGCCTCCGCGGCCGCGTGGTCCTCACCCCGTAGCCCGGCCCGCCCGGCTTTTTGCGCGGGCCCGGCGGGGGCTCCGCCCGACCTACGGGGCTCCGCCCCGCACCCCGCGCCTCAATCGCCGGCGGGGCTGGATTTGCCGGGCGGCGCCGGTCGGCCGGGCCGTGCCCGCCCGGTGCGGGCCGCACGGCCACACCGGGGTCGGCCCTTCCAGCCCGAGCGGCGTTTGAGCGGGCCCGGCGGGGGCTCCGCCCGACCTACGGGGCTCCGCCCCGCACCCCGCGCCTCAATCGCCGGCGGGGCTGGGTTTGCCGGGCGGCGCCGGTCGGCCGGGCCGTGCCTGCCCGGTGCGGGACCGCTCGCCCGGGCCGGGCACGTCCCGGGCGGGGCCGGGCTGTCAGGCCGGGAGCGGCGGGCCGGGGGTCAGGGCCAGACCAGGCAGTAGGGCTGGTGGCCGGCTTCGTGTAGGCGTTGGCTGAAGTCCTGCCATTCGTGCAGCAACTGGTACACGTTGAACGCGTCGCTCGGCCCGCCCCGGTCCGGCACCGTCGACCAGATGAAGGCCGCCGCGCCCACCGACTCCTCGCCGATGCCGCGCAGCGGGTCGACGACGGTCGTCGGGAGCTTGACCACCGCGTAGTCGGGGTGCAGGACGACCAGCTCCAGCGGGGGCACCTTGTGCAGGGGTATGCCCTCGATGCCGGTCAGGACCATCGCGGCCACCGTCTCCGGCTTGATCTTGGTGAACAGGCCGCCCATGCCGAGTTCGTCGCCGCCGAGCTCCTCGGGGCGCATGGAGATCGGCACCCGGGCCGCGGTGGCGCCGTCCGGGGCGCCGAAGTACTTGTACGTCACTCCCATGCCGCGTCCCACCGTGCCGCCGGTGGGCTCGTCCGCCGGCTGCAGGGGCGCGGGCGGTCCGGGCGTGGGCGGGACGGGTACCGGTGGTACGGGCGCCGGTGGTACGGGCGCGGGTGCCGGGCCGTACACCGGGCCTGCCGTGGGCGCGGGCCCCGGCGCCGGCCCCGGCGTCGGGCCCGGTGTGGAGTCGGCCGGCTCCGTCGAGGCGCGGCGGTGCCTGCCGCGCCGGCGGGCTTCCCGGGCTTCGCGGGCGCGCTTCGGGTCCAGGCCGTCCGTACCCTCGCCCGGTCCACCACCGCGTTGCATATCTCCACCCGACTGGTCTTGCCTGCGTCTGCCCCGGCCCCGCGGCCCCCGCCACGCAGCCTGATCATCATGGCAGTGACCTCCCCCGCGCCGCAGCGGTGAAACGCCCGTCCGCAAGTGAAGTCGCGGCCTGATGAGACCATGGCTGGTGTGAGCTACCCGTACACGTATGAAGCCCCAGTTTCGCAGACGCTCTTCGAGCGCGCGTCCCTTGTGACCCCCGGCGGCGTGAACTCTCCGGTCCGTGCGTTCCGAGCCGTGGGTGGTACGCCCCGGTTCATGGTGTCCGGTACCGGTCCGTACCTCACCGACGCCGACGGCCGGGAGTACGTCGACCTCGTGTGCTCCTGGGGTCCGATGATCCTCGGGCATGCGCACCCCGAGGTGATCGCGGCCGTGCAGGAGGCCGTGGCCCGCGGGACCTCCTTCGGCACTCCCGGCGAGGGCGAGGTCGCGCTCGCCGAGGAGATCGTCGCCCGGGTCGAGCCGGTCGAGCAGGTCCGGCTGGTGTCCTCCGGCACCGAGGCGACCATGTCGGCGATCCGGCTGGCCCGCGGCTTCACCGGCCGCGCCAAGGTCGTGAAGTTCGCCGGCTGCTACCACGGCCACGTGGACGCCCTGCTGGCCGCGGCCGGCTCCGGCCTGGCGACGTTCGCGCTGCCGGACACCCCGGGCGTGACGGGCGCGCAGGCCGGCGACACGATCGTGCTGCCGTACAACGACCTCGACGCGGTGCGGGCGGCGTTCGCGGCCCACCCGGGCGAGATCGCCTGCGTGATCACGGAGGCGGCCCCGGGCAACATGGGCGTGGTGACTCCGGCTGCCGGTTTCAACCAGGGCCTGGCGGACCTGTGCCGGGAGAACGGCGCGCTGTACATCTCGGACGAGGTCATGACGGGCTTCCGGACCTCGCGGGCCGGCTGGTACGGGGTCGACGGGGTCAAGCCCGACCTGATGACCTTCGGCAAGGTGATGGGCGGCGGCTTCCCGGCGGCGGCGTTCGGCGGCCGCGCCGACGTCATGGCGTACCTGGCTCCGGCGGGTCCGGTCTACCAGGCGGGCACGCTGTCCGGTAACCCGGTCGCGACGGCCGCCGGGCTGGCGCAGCTGCGGCTGCTGGACGACGCCGCGTACGAGAAGGTGAACGCCGTGTCGGCCGCGGTCCAGGGCCTGGTGACCGAGGCGCTGACCAAGGAGGGCGTGGCGCACCGGCTCCAGACCGCCTCGAACATGTTCTCGGTGTTCTTCACCCCCGACGAGGTGCGGAACTACGAGGACGCCAAGCGGCAGGAGAGCTTCCGCTTCACCGCGTTCTTCCACTCGATGCTGTCGAACGGCGTGTACCTGCCGCCGTCGGCCTTCGAGTCCTGGTTCGTCTCGACCGCGCACGACGAGGCCGCGGTGGAGCGGATCGCGGCGGCGCTGCCGGCCGCCGCCCGGGCCGCCGCGGAGGCGACCGCGTGAGCGCCGCCGACATCACCGTCGTCCACCTGCTGCGGCACGGCGAGGTGCACAACCCGGACGGGGTGCTGTACGGGCGCCGGGCCGGCTACCACCTCTCGGACCTGGGCCGGCAGATGGCGGACCGGGTGGCCGAGCACCTGGAGCGCCGGGACGTCGCGTACGTGGTGTCCTCGCCGCTGGAGCGGGCGCAGGAGACCGCGGAGCCGGTGGCCAAGAGCCACGGACTGGGCGTGGCGACCGACGCGCGGCTGCTGGAGGCGGAGAACGTCTTCGAGGGCAAGACCTTCGGGGTGGGCGACGGGGCGCTGCGCAAGCCGGCGAACTGGAAGCACCTGACGAACCCGTTCCGGCCGTCCTGGGGCGAGCCGTACGTCGAGCAGGTGGTGCGGATGATGGGCGCGCTGGACGCGGCGCGCGACGCGGCCCGGGGGCGCGAGGCGGTCTGCGTGAGCCACCAGCTGCCGATCTGGATCGTGCGCAGCTTCGTGGAGAAGCGGCGGCTGTGGCACGACCCGCGGCGCCGGCAGTGCACGCTGGCCTCGCTCACCTCGTTCACGTACCAGGGCGACAGGATCGTGTCGGTGGGGTACAGCGAGCCGGCCCGGGACCTGGTCCCGGCGCACCTGCTGGCCGGGGCCAAGCCGGTGAAGGGCAAGTCCAAGGCCTTTGGTGCGTAGCTGTTACGGCTCCGCCCAGATAACTGCGGGTCGCGCGGGAATCTCCGTCCCAGGACACAACTCCTTGTGAGCAGGGGCGGTGACATGCGCGACTTCAGTCGAAGGGGTGCTCTGGGTCTGGGGCTCGGCGCCGCGGCCGCGGCGGGCCTGGCCGGTTGCGGTGGCGGTGGTTCCGGGGGCGGGAAGCCGGGGCCGTCGGGTACCGGGCCGGGGGACGGGCGGCCGGCGGCGAGGCCGATCGGCGACGGGTCCACCGCGGACACCGGGCCGCAGCCGGGCCAGCCGGCGCCGCCGGTGCCGCTGGAACCCGGTGAGACGCCGCCGCAGTTCGTGGTGTTCAGCTGGGACGGCGCGGGCGAGATAGGCAACGGCCTCTTCCCGCGCTTCCTGAAGCTCGCCCGGGACCACCACGCGGCCATGACCTTCTTCCTCTCGGGGATCTACCTCCTGCCGGAGTCGAAGAAGGACCTCTACGAGCCGCCGGGGAACCCGGTGGGCGCGTCCGACATCGGTTACCTCAAGGACGAGAACATCCGCCTGACCCTGCGGAACCTCCGGCAGGCGTGGCTGGACGGGCACGAGGTGGGCACCCACTTCAACGGCCACTTCTGCGGCGGCTCCGGGTCCGTCGGCAGGTGGACGGCGGCCGACTGGCGCAGCGAGACGGAGCAGGCGGTCTCCTTCGTCACGAACTGGCGGACCAACACCGGTTTCACCGACCTGCCGCCGCTGCCCTTCGACTACCGCAAGGAGCTGGTCGGCGGTCGCACCCCCTGCCTGCTGGGCCAGGAACGGCTGCTGCCCACCGCGCGCGAGCTGGGCTGGCGCTACGACGCGAGCTCCCCCGGGGGCCTGCAGCAGTGGCCGGCGAAGAAGGGCGGGGTCTGGGACCTCCCGCTGCAGTCGGTGCCCTTCCCCGGGCATTCCTTCGAGGTGCTGTCGATGGACTACAACATCCTCGCCAACCAGTCGCGGAACACCACCCGTGGTGTCCCCGCCAACTACCCCGGCTGGCGCACCCAGGCGACCGGCGCCTACCTGGCCGGGTTCAAGCGGGCCTACGAGACGAACCGGGCGCCGCTCTTCATCGGCAACCACTTCGAGGAGTGGAACGGCGGCATCTACATGGACGCGGTCGAGGAAGCCCTCAAGGCCATGTCGGACAAAAGGGATGTAAGGCTCGTTTCTTTCCGGCAGTTGGTGGACTGGCTCGACGCGCAGGACCCGGCCGTCCTCGCCCGGATGCGGACCCTGGCCCCCGGCAAGGCCCCCGCCGGCGGCTGGAAGACCTTCCTCACGGCCGCCTGATCAGCGGTTAAGCGGAGCCCCGGGGGGCGCGGAAGATCCCGATTCCGCCCATGCGAAACTTTTCACATGAGAATCGGCCGCGCCCCCATCCTGCTGACCGCGGTGACCCTCGCGAGCGCCCTGACCCTGACGGCGTGCAGCGACGGCGGCAAGACCACCGGCTCCGCCGGCGGCAACTACGTCACGGGCCCCAGCGGAATCTCCACCGTCGCCAGGGGCGAACGCGTGGAGGCGCCGAAGCTCGACGGCGAGACCGTCGACGGCAAGACCCTCGACACCTCCACCCTCAAGGGCAAGGTCGTCGTACTCAACGTCTGGGGCTCCTGGTGCCCGCCCTGCCGCGGCGAGGCCCCGTACTTCAAGAAGGTCTCCGACGAGCTGGCCGCCGCCGGCAAGGACGTCGCCTTCGTCGGGATCAACACCCGCGACAACAGCAAGCAGAACGCGATCAACTTCGAGCAGGACTACGGCATCACCTACCCGAGCCTGTTCGACCCCGACGGCAAGCTGATGCTCCGCTTCCCCAAGGGCACGCTCAACCCCCAGGCCATCCCCTCGACCATCGTGGTCGACAAGGAGGGCAAGATCGCCGCCCGCGCCCTGGTCGCCGTCAACGAGAAGCAGCTCCGGCAGATGATCGACCCGCTCCTCGCGGAGAAGTGATCCCGTGATGCTGCTCGCCGCCGAGGACCTCGGCGTGAACCAGACCGTCCTGAGCGGCGGACTGCTGCTCGCCGTGCCCATCGCCCTGGTCGCCGGACTGGTCTCCTTCTTCTCGCCGTGCGTCCTGCCGCTCGTCCCCGGCTACCTCTCGTACGTCACCGGGGCCAGCGGCGCGGACCTCGCCGAGGCCCGCCGCGGCCGGCTGTTCGCCGGAGCCCTGCTCTTCGTCCTCGGCTTCACCGCCGTGTTCGTCTCCACCGGGGCGCTCTTCGGACAGTTCGGGACCACCCTCCAGGGCAACCGGGAGACGATCTCCCGGATCATGGGCGTCCTGGTGATCCTCCTCGGCGTGTACTTCATGGGCTGGATCCCCGGCCTGACGATGCGCGAGTTCCGCTTCCACAAGAAGCCCGCGGCCGGCCTCGTCGGCGCCCCGTTCCTCGGCGTGCTGTTCGGCATCGGCTGGGCCCCCTGCACCGGACCCACCCTCGGTGCGCTCGCCACCCTCTCCATCAACGAGGCCAGCGCCGTCCGCGGCGCCGCGCTCACCGCCGTCTACTGCCTGGGCCTGGGCCTGCCCTTCATCCTCACCGCGGTGGCCTTCCGCAAGGCGCTCGGCGCGTTCGGATGGGTGAAGAAGCACTACGCGTGGGTGATGCGGATCGGCGGCGGCATGCTGATCCTCACCGGCCTGCTGCTCGTCACAGGAATCTGGGACAGCATCGTGTGGGAAATGCAGGGCTGGGCCGGCTCCTTCACGGTCGGGATCTGAGGACGACAGGCACATGACTACGACGGACAACACCACCGGAACCGGCACCGGAACCGGCACCGGACCCGACCCGGGCGACAGGCTGTCCACCGCCCCGGTGGACGACGCGCCCGACGCGCCCGGCGGTCCCGCCGCCGGCATCGGCGCCCTCGGCTGGGCCCGCTGGTTCTGGCGGCAGCTCACCTCCATGCGGGTGGCGCTGATCCTGCTGCTCCTGCTCTCCCTGGGCTCCATCCCGGGCTCCCTGGTCCCGCAGACCCAGGTCGACCCCCTCAAGGTCGAGCAGTGGAAGCGCGACCACGACTTCTGGGTGCCGGCAGCGGAGAAGCTCCAGCTCTTCGACGTCTACACCTCCTTCTGGTTCTCCGCGATCTACCTACTGCTGTTCGTCTCGCTGATCGGCTGCATCGTCCCCCGCACCTGGCAGTTCGTCGGGCAGCTGCGCGGCCGCCCGCCGCGCGCCCCCCAGCGGATGAAGCGGATGCCCGTCTACGCCACCTGGCGCACCGGGGCCGACCCGGACGCCGTCCTCGCCCACGCGGCGACCCTCCTCGGCGGACGCCGGTACCGGACCGAGGCCTCCGCCGACTCCGTCGCCGCCGAGAAGGGCTACGTCCGCGAAGCCGGCAACCTGCTCTTCCACATCGCCCTGATCGTGATGCTCGTCGCCTTCGCCACGGGCCAGCTGTTCAAGTCCGAGGGCGGCAAGCTGGTCCTGCGCGGCAAGGGCTTCTCGAACACGCTCACCCAGTACGACGACTTCAAGTCCGGCAGCCTGTTCGACGTCGACGACCTCCCGAAGTTCTCCTTCAGCCTCGACCGGTTCGACGCCACCTTCGAGAAGACCGGCCCGCAGAAGGGCACCCCCCGCGACTTCAAGGCGTACGTCACCGTCAGCGAGGGTGCCGACGGCGCGCCCCGGAAGTCCGAGATCGAGGTCAACGAGCCGCTCGACGTGGCCGGCGCCAAGATCTACCTGCTGGGCCACGGCTACGCGCCGGTCCTCTCCGTGACCGACCGCTCCGGCAAGGTGATCTTCAAGGACGCCGTGCCGATGCTGCCGCAGGACTCCAACCTGACCTCCTCCGGCGCCGTCAAGGTCACCGACGGCTACCGCGACAAGGAGGGCAAGAAGACCCAGCTGGGCTTCGCCGCCTGGTTCGTGCCCACCTTCGCCGGCCAGAACAAGGGGAACATGTTCTCCCAGTTCCCGGCCCTGGACTACCCGGTGCTCGCGCTCAGCGCGTACCACGGCAGCCTCGGCGTGGACTCCGGCCTGCCGCAGAACGTCTACCAGCTCGACACCCGCAAGATGAACAAGTTCCTCGGCGCGGACGGCGAGCTGTTCAAGCAGATGCTCCGCCCCGGCGAGACGATGACCCTGCCCGACGGGGCCGGCTCCGTGAAGTTCGAGGGCATCGAGCGCTGGGCCACCTTCCAGGTATCCCAGCAGCCCGGCAACGGCCTCGCCCTCGGCGGCGCCATCGCCGCCATCGCGGGCCTGGCCGCCTCGCTGTTCGTCCAGCGCCGCCGGATCTGGGTGCGGGCCGTGCCCGGCCCCGACGGGGTGACCGTGGTCGAGCTGGCCGGCCTGGGCCGCAGCGAGTCCCCCCGCCTGCCGGAGGAGCTCGCGGAACTGGCCGCCACGCTGCACGAGAAGGCGCCCACCGCGCCGGACCCCGTCGAAGAAACCGTTGAAGGAGAGCGTGCATGACACCGCTCGCAGTCGCAGCCAACGAGGACCTGGCGCAGATCAGCAACTACCTGATCTATTCGTCGATGGCGGTCTACACGCTCGCCTTCCTCGCCCACATCGCCGAGTGGGTCTTCGGCAGCCGCAGCAAGGTCGGCCGGACGGCGGCCGCCCTGACCGCGCAAGCCGGGGCGAAGGCCAAGGCCCCCGCGGTGCAGGTCCGCACCCAGGGCGGCGGAACCGCCGTACTCGACAAGCCGCAGGTCGTCACCCGGTCGGCGACCGGCGACCGCGACGTCCCGGACGGCCCCGGCGCGGCCGGCGGCACCGAGCAGGGCGACCTGTACGGGCGGATCGCCGTCTCCCTGACCGTGCTCGGCTTCCTGATCGAGGCGGCCGGCGTGGTCACCCGCGCCCTGTCGGTGCAGCGCGCCCCCTGGGGCAACATGTACGAGTTCTCGATCACCTTCTCCACGGTGGCCGTCGGCGCGTACCTGGCACTGCTCGCGGCGAAGAAGAACGTCCGCTGGCTCGGTCTGATCCTGGTCACCACCGTCCTGCTGGACCTCGGCATCGCCACCAAGTGGCTCTACACCGACAGCGACCAGCTGGTCCCGGCCCTGGACTCGTACTGGCTGTGGATCCACGTCTCCACGGCCATCTTCTGCGGTGCGGTCTTCTACATCGGCGCGGCCGGCACGGTGCTCTACCTCTTCCGCGACTCCTACGAGGCCAAGCTCGCGCGGGGCGACAAGCCGGGCGGCTTCGCCTCCTCGGTGCTGGAGCGCTTCCCGTCCGCCGCCTCGCTGGACAAGTTCGCGTACCGGATCAACGCGGCTGTGTTCCCGCTGTGGACCTTCACGATCGTGGCGGGCGCGATCTGGGCGGGCGACGCCTGGGGCCGGTTCTGGGGCTGGGACCCCAAGGAGGTCTGGTCCTTCGTGACCTGGGTGGCGTACGCCTGCTACCTGCACGCCCGGGCCACGGCCGGCTGGAAGGGCCGCAAGGCCGCCTACCTCGCGCTGTTCGCCTTCGCCTGCTGGATCTGGAACTACTACGGCGTGAACATCCTGCTCAACGGCAAGCACTCGTACGCGGGCGTCTGAGCGGACGGAGTGGGACGCTGGTGTCATGCCCCCTGTGAGCCATGGCACCAGCGAGCGCCGCCCCGGCGACGCCGACCACTGGCTGCTGCACTTCGCACCGCACCTGGCCCACGCCTACACGGAGGTCTGGCCCGCCCTGACCACGGCGGACGGCCTGCGCGGCTGGCTCGCCTCGGCGGAGGTCCTGGAACGGCACCTCGGCGGGGAGGTCCGCCTGCGCTGGCTGAACGGGCCGGGCACCACGGCCACCGGCCACGTCACCGCGTGGGACGTGGAACGGGTCGTCGAATACACCCTCTCGGAACACGGACGGATCCGCTTCCACCTCGAACCCCTCGGCACCGACTCCACCCTGATCCGCTTCACCAACGAGCGGCGCGGCACGGAGGCCGACCGGCTGGACTGCCTGGCCGGCTGGCACGAGCACTTCCTGCTGCTGGAGGACCACCTGGCCGGCGCCCCCGCGGACTGGCCCTCCCGGACCGCCAACCGCTGGTCGGCGCTGCGCGACAGCTACGCCGCCCAGCTCCACCGCGCCAGCCGCTAGTCCCGGTCGGGGCCCTTCTCCTCGTCGTCCTGCCGCTTGCGCCTGCGCTGCTCCTCGCGGAGCGAGTCGAGGAAGTCCGGGTTGTCGTCCGGCGCCACCCACTGGTCGCGGCCACGAGCCCGTCCGGCCGCGCCACCGCCGGCTGCGGCCCGCTTCCTGCCCGCGAACAGCCACACCACCGGCCCCACGATCGAGAACAGCAGGATGATGATCACCCACACCACCTTCGGGAGGTGCTTGACCTCCTCCTCGGGGGTGTTCAGGCAGTCGATGAAGGCGTAGACGGTCAGCGCGATGATCAGCAGGAACGGCAGGTAGCGCAGCACGGTGTGGGACCGACCCCCAAGGAGTGGCGGCGGGCCGCGGCGGGCCCCGGTGACGGTTCCAGGGTAGTGCGTGGCAGATACTGGACGGCATGGCTTACGACGATCTCCGCTCGCTGCTCCGGGCCCTGGAGCGGGAGGGCGACCTCAAGCGCATCAAGGCCGAAGTCGACCCGTACCTGGAGGTCGGGGAGATCGTCGACAGAGTGAACAAGGCGGGCGGCCCGGCGCTGCTGTTCGAGAACGTCAAGGGCTCGGACATGCCCCTGGCGATGAACGTCTTCGGCACCGACCGCCGCCTCCTGAAGGCCCTCGGCCTGAAGTCGTACGGCGAGATCAGCGACAAGATCGGCGGGCTGCTCAGGCCCGAGCTCCCCCAGGGCTTCGTCGGCGTCCGCGAGGCGTTCGGCAAGCTCGGCTCGATGGTGCACGTGCCGCCGAAGAAGGTGAAGGGCGACTCCGCGCCCGTCCAGGAGGTCGTCCTCACCGGGGACGACGTGGACCTGGACCGGCTGCCGGCGCTGTTCACCTGGCCCAAGGACGGCGGCTCCTTCTTCAACCTGGGGCTCACCCACACCAAGCACCCCGAGACGGGCGTGCGGAACCTCGGCCTGTACCGGCTCCAGCGCCACGACAAGCGCACCATCGGCATGCACTGGCAGATCCACAAGGACAGCCGCAACCACTACGCGGTGGCGGCGGCCCGCGGCGAACGGCTGCCGGTGGCGATCGCCTTCGGCTGCCCGCCGTCCGTGACGTACGCGTCGACGGCCCCGCTGCCGGGCGACATCGACGAGTACCTGTTCGCCGGCTTCGTCGCGGGCAAGCGCATCGAGATGGTCGACTGCAAGACCGTTCCGCTCCAGGTGCCCGCCAACGCCGAGGTGGTGCTGGAGGGCTGGCTGGAGCCGGGCGAGATGCTGCCGGAGGGGCCGTTCGGCGACCACACCGGCTTCTACACGCCGCAGGAACCGTTCCCCGCCCTGAAGATCGACTGCGTCACGATGCGGCGGCGCCCGCTGCTCCAGTCGATCGTGGTGGGCCGCCCGCCGACCGAGGACGGTCCGCTGGGCCGGGCCACGGAGCGGTTCTTCCTGCCGCTGCTGAAGATCATCGTCCCGGACATCGTGGACTACCACCTGCCCGAGTCGGGCGGCTTCCACAACTGCGCCATCGTCTCGATCGACAAGAAGTACCCCAAGCACGCGCAGAAGGTCATGCACGCCATCTGGGGCGCGCACATGATGTCGCTGACCAAGCTGATCATCGTGGTGGACAAGGACTGCGACGTGCACGACCTGCACGAGGTCTCCTGGCGGGCCCTCGGCAACACGGACTACTCCCGCGACCTCACCGTGGTCGAGGGCCCCGTCGACCACCTGGACCACGCCTCGTACCAGCAGTTCTGGGGCGGCAAGGCGGGCATCGACGCGACGAAGAAGCTGCCGGAGGAGGGCTACACCCGGGACGGCGGCTGGCCGGACATGGTGGAGTCCGACCCGGCGACCGCGGCCCTGGTGGACCGCCGCTGGAAGGAGTACGGGCTGTGAGCGAAGCAGCGGGACCGGCGCTGTTCGTCGGGGACGACACCGCGTACGTGGCGCTGGTGCGCCCCGAGCTGGACCCTGCCGATCCGGACGTCCGGCTGGCCGCGGAGCAGGCCGGGGTGAGCCCCGAGGAGTTCGCCGGCTCCGGCGACGTCTGGGCGCTGCTCTTCGAGGACGGGGAGGGCGGGGGCGACGGCTTCGAGCTGCCCGGGCTGCGGGACACCGAGGCCGTGGGCTTCGCCGAGCAGCTGCGGGCCGAGGTGGCCGGCGGGTCCGCGGAGTTCACCGTCGAGGGCGGCGGGGTGCTGCGCCTGGACGCCGCTCCGGCCGGCCCGGGCGAGTACGCCTTCACGGCGCGGGTCAGCCCGCCGGAGGGCGAGGAGGAGGCGCCGGCGGTGACCGTGCGGACCGGCGCGGTGCCGGCCGCCGGGCTGCTGGCCGACATCGACGCGTTCCTGGAGAGCCTCGCATGATGACCACCGCCGACGGAGTGGTCGGGCCCGGCCCGGCCGCCCCGCAGGCCACCGGGAGGGTCAGGGCCTTCCTGCGCCTCGTCATGATCGAGCACTCGGTGTTCGCGCTGCCGTTCGCCTACATCGCGGCCCTGACCGCGATGTTCGGGGCGGACCGGTCGGTGCACTGGGTGGAGCTGCTGCTGGTGACGGTCTGCATGGTGGGCCTGCGCACCTTCGCGATGGCCGCGAACCGGATCATCGACCGGGAGATCGACGCGCGCAACCCGCGTACGGCGGGCCGGGAGCTGGTCACCGGCGCGGTGTCCGTGCGGTCCGCCTGGACCGGTGCGGGGATCGCGCTCGCGGTGTTCCTCGGCTCGGCGGCGCTGCTGAACCCGCTCTGTCTGGCGCTCGCGCCGGTGGCCGTGGTCCCGATGGTGGTCTACCCGTACGGCAAGCGGTTCACGAACTACCCGCACGCCATCCTGGGGCTGGCGCAGGCGATGGGGCCGGTCGGCGCGTGGCTGGCGGTCACCGGCTCCTGGTCCTGGGACGCGGTGATCCTGGGCCTGGCGGTGGGCGTGTGGATCGGCGGCTTCGACCTGATCTTCGCCTGTCAGGACGTGGCGGCCGACCGCGACGAGGGCGTGAAGTCGGTCCCGGCCCGCTTCGGCGTCCCGGCCGCCCTGTGGGGGGCCCGCGCCTGCCACGTCGTCACCACCGCCCTGCTGGCCTGGTACGCGGTCGCGACGGACGCGGGTGCGCTGTTCTGGGTGGGCCTGGCCGTGGTGGCGGGCGCGTTCGTCTACGAGCACACGATCGTCAAGCCGCACGACCTGTCCCGCCTGAACCGGGCGTTCTTCACGGTCAACGGTGTGATCGGCATCTGCCTGTTCCTGGCGACGCTCGCCGACCTCTTCGCCCGCGGCCTGACGCTGTGACCCGCTGTCGCCGTGACCCTGACGCCGTGACCAGCTGACGCCGTGATCCGCTGACTCCGTGACCCGCACGGGTGAGCGCCGCTCGGCTCCCGCCCGCCGCGCCGCCGTGCCTGCGCCGGACCAGCGCTAGCCGTAGACCCCGGCGCCGTCCGGCCCGGGCGCGCGGCGGGGCCGGGGCAGCAGGAGGGCCGTGGCCGCGCCGGCCAGGAGGCCGATCAGGTGGCCCTGCCAGCTGACGGCGGGGTCGCCGGGGCCGAGGCCGGCCAGGATGGTGCCGCCCCAGATCGCGGCCACCAGCAGGCCCACCACGATGCCCACCGGGTCGCGTTCGACGAAGCCGCGCACCAGCAGGAAGCCGAACAGGCCGAAGACCAGGCCCGAGGCGCCGGCGGTGTTGGAGCCCTCGGGGGAGAGCAGCCAGACGCCCAGGCCGTCGGCGACCACTATCACCGCGCAGACCAGCAGGAAGCGGCGTACGCCGGCCAGGGCGGTGAGGAACCCGAGGGCGAGCAGCGGAAGGGTGTTGGCGGCCAGGTGGTCCCAGCCGAAGTGGATGAACGGCGCGGTGACCACCGAGCCGAGGTCGTCGGGATCGCGGGCCGTGATGCCGTACGCGTCGAGGGCGTGGCCGCCGGCCGCGTCCACCGCCTCCAGCACCCAGAGCAGGGCCACCCAGGCCAGCATGAGCAGGCCCGCGGTCCGCCCCCGCCGTCCCGTGGTCGTCGTCATGGCCGTACAACGTCCGGTACCCCGCCGGGAGTGCCCGCCCGGTGTGGCCGGATAGTCTCGGAGTCATGACTGACGGCAAGCGCACCCCATGGGTGGTGGGGGTTTCCGGGGCGTCGGGCACGCCGTACGCGGCGGCGGTGCTGCGGGGGCTCCTGGCGGCCGGGGAGAGCGTGGACCTGGTGGTCAGCCGGGCGTCGCGGCTCACCCTGCTGGACGAGACCGGCATCGCCTTCCGGGACGCGCACTGGCGCGAGGACCTCGCGCAGTGGCTGGGGCTGGGGGCCGACGGGAAGCCGGACACCTTCACGGACCTCGTGCTGGACGACGTGCGGTACTGGCCGGCCGGTGACCTGGCCGCCGGGCCGAGCAGCGGCTCGTACGCGGTGAAGGGGATGCTGGTGGTGCCGGCGTCCACGGCCTGCGTGGCGGGGGTGGCGCTCGGGCTGTCGAAGGACCTGTTGCAGCGGGTGGCGAGCGTGACGCTCAAGGAGCGGCGCCGGCTCGTGGTCGCGGTGCGGGAGACCCCGCTGAACGGCCAGACGCTCAGGCACCTGGTCGCGCTGGACGAGGCGGGCGCTGTCGTGCTGCCCGCCTCGCCGGCGTTCTACGCGGGTGCGACGCACATCCAGGACCTCGTGGACTTCGTCGCGGGGCGGGTGCTGGACGCGGCAGGGGTGCCGCACCGGCTGTACCGCCGCTGGGAAGGGGACCTCGGTGGTGCTCGGGCCGAGGGTTAGCGGGGCTAGCGCTTCTTGGCCGGGCGCGGCCTGCGGGTCTTGTCGACGCGGTGGGCGGCGGCGGGCTGATCGGCACGGGATCGGTTGGCCAGCTCCTGGAGCTGTCGCATGTGCGCGTAGGCCATCTCGATCGTGTACACGGTGTACCACTCCTGAAGATCGTCATTGATCTGATGAAAGATTTCACAGGGCTCTGACCCTGTGTGCCTTAGATTCTATACGTAAACTTGCGCGATCGCCGAACAATGGAAGGTTCCAGATAGATGGACGCGGTGGACAGGCAGCTCATCCAGGCACTCCGCGAAAACGGACGCGCCTCCTACGCGGAGCTGGGCCGGCTGGTCGGCCTCTCCGGACCGAGCGTCACCGACCGGATCAACCGGCTGGAGACCGCGGGAGTGATCACCGGCTACCGCGCCACCGTCGACGCGGCCTCGCTCGGCCTCGGCGTCACGGCGCTGATCGGCATCTCGCTCTCCGACGCGGCCGACCACGAGGACGTGGCGCGCCGGCTGCGCGACTTCGCGGAGATCGAGGACTGCTGGTTCATCGCCGGCGACGACTCCTACATGCTGAAGGTCCGGGCCGGCGACGTGGACGGGCTGGAGAAGATCATCCGCAAGCTCTCCGGCACCAAGGGCGTCTCCCGCACCCGCACCACGATCGTGCTCTCCACCAAGTGGGAGAACCGGGTCGGCGAGCTGCCCGAGGAGCGCTGAGAGTACGGTTGCTGGGGGTACCCCCGGGCGAAGCCTGGGGGAGGTTGCAGGACGGCAGACACACAGGAGGCGACCGGCCGATGGACGCTGGGCTCAAGCGCGAGCTGGAGGAGAAGGTCCGCTCCGGCGAGCGGCTGACCCGAGAGGACGGAATCGCCCTCTACGAGTCGGACGACCTGGCCTGGCTGGGCGGGCTGGCCCACGAGGTGCGCACCCGCAAGAACGGTGACGTGGTGCACTTCAACGTCAACCGCCACCTCAACATGACCAACGTCTGCACCGCGTCCTGCGCGTACTGCTCGTTCCAGCGCAAGCCGGGCGAGAAGGACGCGTACACGATGCGCATCGAGGAGGCCGTGCGCCTGGCCAAGGCCATGGAGAACGAGAACCTCACCGAGCTGCACATCGTCAACGGCCTGCACCCGAACCTGCCGTGGCGGTACTACCCGCGCTCGCTCTCGGAACTGAAGAAGGCGCTGCCGAACGTCTCCCTGAAGGCGTTCACCGCCACCGAGATCCACCACTTCGAGACCATCTCCGGCCTCTCGGCGTCCGAGATCCTGGACGAGCTGATCGAGGCGGGCCTGGAGTCGCTCACCGGCGGCGGCGCGGAGATCTTCGACTGGGAGGTCCGGCAGCACATCGTCGACCACCGCACCCACTGGGAGGACTGGTCGCGGATCCACCGGCTCGCGCACGAGAAGGGGCTGAAGACCCCCTGCACCATGCTCTACGGGCACATCGAGGAGCCGCGCCACCGCGTGGACCACGTACTGCGCCTGCGCGAGCTCCAGGACGAGACCGGCGGCTTCCAGGTCTTCATCCCGCTGCGGTACCAGCACGACTTCGTGGACATGAAGGACGGCAAGGTCCGCAACACCCTCCAGGCGCGCACCTCGATGGCCACGGGCGCCGAGGCCCTGAAGACCTTCGCGGTCTCGCGGCTGCTCTTCGACAACGTCCCGCACGTGAAGGTCTTCTGGGTGATGCACGGCGTGCAGACCGCACAGCTGGCGCTCCAGCACGGCGCGGACGACATGGACGGCTCGGTCGTGGAATACAAGATCACGCACGATGCCGACGACTACGGCACTCCGAACAAGCTCGGCCGGGAGGACCTCCTGGAGCTCATCCGGGAGGCCGGCTTCCGGCCGGTCGAGCGGAACACCCGGTACGAGGTCATCCGCGAGTACCCCGGCCCGGACGCCTCGCTGCGCGAGTCGCCCCAGCCGATGCGGGTCTGACGGCGCGACCCGCCCCACCTGTAGGAGTAAGCCCTGGCCTGGGTTGCCGGGGCTTACTCTTTTCCCTGGCGCGCAGAGCTTGTAATTACTACCCTAGGCCTATGACCCTTACCTTCACGTTCGATCCGGTGGTCGACCGCGAGCTCGCCGACGGCATCCTCGACCTCTGGGCCGACGTCACCAACGCGGGCGGCGCCGTCGGTTTCGTCCCCCCGGTCACCGCCGAGGACATCCGCCCCGAACTCCTCAAGCACCTGGACGCCGTCACCACCGGCCGCACCCGCCTGCTGGTCGGCCGGGACACCGGCGGCAGGGTCGCCGCCACCGCCTTCCTCGCCCTCAACACGCACCGCCTGATGACGCACTGGCTGTGGGTCTACACCGTGATGGTCCACCCCGACCTCCAGGGCCGCGGCGCCGGCCGCGCCCTGATGGCCGCCACCGCCGACGCGGCCCGCACGATCGACGGCATCGAGGCCGTCCGCCTCACCTGCCGCGGCGGCATGGGCCTCGAACGCTTCTACGAGTCCTGCGGCTACAAGGAGGTCGGCCGCGTCCCCGGCGCCATCCGCGTCGCCCCGGACGACGACCGCGACGACATCACCCTGCTCCTGCCGCTCCTCTAGGCTGAGCGGCCGGGGGAAGGGGGACGCCGGTGACGGGGTGGGCCGGGGCCTGGGACCAGCGGGCGGTGGCACTGGTCGAACTGCGCGGCACCGCCACGGACCACGAGCTCTTCGAATCGGCCCTCCAGGCCCGCGGCTGGCCGGTGCTGGAGCGACGGGGAACACGGGTCACGGCCGTGACCGAGAGCCGCGCCTGGTACGTGGTCGAGCTCCGGTTCCCGGGGTCGTCGTTCCGCGCGGCGGACGGCGGACGGATGCACCTGGAGCTGATGGCCGACGGGCTGGGCCTGGACCTCGTCGTCGAGGCGGTCGACCGGGTCGAACGCGCCCGCAGGGAACCACCGCTGTGGGAGGCGGTCCCGGGTACCCCCGGCCGACGGCCGCGCAGGTACGCCGACACCGCCGTCGGGCATGCGGACCGGGCGCGCCGGATCCGCGCCGTGGGCGAAGGGCCGGCGCGGGCCCTGGCCGCCCGCGTACTGCCGGGCGCGCCGGTGCCCCGGAGCGACGTCCGGGCCGTTCCGGCACTGTCCACGCGGGGCAG
The DNA here is from genome assembly GCF_042900645.1 of Streptomyces sp. NPDC012888. Lineage (NCBI taxonomy): Bacteria > Bacillati > Actinomycetota > Actinomycetes > Kitasatosporales > Streptomycetaceae > Streptomyces > Streptomyces sp. NPDC012888. Next base: position 61,482 of record NZ_JBIBBM010000006.1, read on the forward strand.
GACCGCTCTGCGCCCGCGCCCGCGGCCGCTGCGGGCCGACTTGCTCCTGCCGGCCTCACTGGCGCTGATCGCCGGTTTCGGCCTGGAGCTCCGTTCGCCCGTCTCCCTCGTGATCGGCTCGCTCCTGCTGTCCGCCGCTGTCGCGCTGGGCACGGTGGTCACCGCCCGCAGGCAGCCCGAGCAGCCCGTGCGGGCGGTAGCGCTCCGGGTGGCGGCCCTGTTCGTCCCCGCCGCCCTCGCGGCCGCGGTGGCGCACCACTTCGCTCCGCCGGCCGTGTGGCTGGCCCTGGCGGTAGCGGCGGCCGCCACCGGAGTCCTGGCCGGGCTCGGCCTGCTGGTCCGGCACGCCACCTGGCGGGTGCTGCTGCCGTGGCTGGTGCCGGCCTTGGTGCCGTGCGTCCCCGGCCTGCTGCCCTCCCTCGGGCTCTCCGTGCCCGCCTTCTACCTGCGGCCCTTCGGCATCGACCTGGAGGACGTCGACGTCCCCGCCGTGCACGCCGTGCGGGCCACTCTCAAACTGATCGGGTGCACCTGCCTGTGGCTGCTCGCCCCCGCGATGCTCGGCTACCTGAAGCACTTCCACGCCGCGGTCCGCGACCGCTGGCTCCCCTACCTGGGCTTCGTCCTCATCTCCGCCTACTGCCTCGGCACCGGTGTGTGGGGGCTCGCACTGGCCCCGGCGGAGGAGGCCGGGCGTCGGGCCGTCGAGGCGGCCGCGGCCGGACGGACCCCGGCGCCGTACTACGGCATCAAGCCGGAGTGGATGTGCGTGACCCCCGTGACCGAGCTCGCCAAGGTGCCCGTCGAGGGCGGAGAACTCGACCCCCGGAAGGCGTACGTGCTGCTCGGCGACGCCGACGGGCGGGCCGTGCTGTGGGACGCGCAGGCGAAGGCGGCGCTCAAGATCCCGCTCGCGTCGCTGCGGCTCGTGCCGGCCGGAGCACCCCGGCGGCCCTGCGGGTGAGCCGCCCGTGCTTCACTGGACGGGCACGATCGAGGTAGAGAGAAGGGGTCAGCGTGGCCGGCAAGCCGAACGCAGCCATCCGTTACACCGCGATGCGGCTGGGCATCTTCGTCGCGTGCTTCTTCGTCGTCTTCGCCCTCGTCCGGCTCCAGTGGGTGCCGGCCGGGCTCGGGGACGCCAACCTGGCATGGGTGGTGCTCCTCGCGCTCGTGCTCTCCGCGCCGCTGTCCTTCGTACTGCTGCGCAAGCAGCGCGAGGAGATGTCCCAGCAGATCGAGGGACGGGTCGCGGGCGCGAAGGAGAGGCTCGCCGCCAACCGCAGCCAGGAGGACGCGGCCGACGACGCCGCCCGGGCCGGCTCGTAGGTCTGTTGGCTTCGTCACACGACGAACCGCCCCAGTGCAGGATTTTCCGGTCCTGCGCTGGGGCGTCGTCGTTTTTGCGGGCCCCGCCGCCCCCGCCGGCTCAAAGTAAGCCTTTGAGATTCTCAAAGCATGAGTGTTAGCGTCTTCAACATGTTGACGACAGCTGCGCCTGCCACGGCCATGAGCACCCTGCTCGTGGCGCGCCTGCACGTCGATCTCTGCCGCCGCGTGTCCGCGGCCTGTTGCTGCTCCTGAAGAGAACCAGCAGCGGTCCCGGCCGGGCCTTCCTGGCTGCCGCACCGCAACACCCCCGCAGAACCCCCCTCTTTTGTGCGTCCCTCCCGGAGTGAGCCCGTGTCCGCAACCGCCAGCGGGGCCAAGAAGGCCTCGTTCAAGTTCCCCTTCTGGGCCCAGATCGTCACCGGTCTGGTGCTCGGTGTGCTCCTCGGCTGGCTGGCCCGCAGCCAGGACGTCAGCTGGCTGCACACCACCCTGGAGAAGGTCGGCGACATCTTCGTCCAGTTGCTGAAGCTGGCCGTCGCCCCGCTCGTCTTCTTCGCCATCCTGGTGTCGATCACCAACCTGCGGAAGGTGAACAACGCCGCCCGCCTGGCCGGCCGCACCCTGCTCTGGTTCATGATCACCTCGCTGATCGCGGTCGGCATCGGCCTCGCCATCGGTCTCCTCACCGACCCGGGCGCCGGCACCGGCCTCACCCCGGCCGACGGTAAGCTGCCCAAGCGCCAGGGCTCCTGGATCGACTTCCTGACCGGCATCGTGCCCAGCGACGTCATCACGCCGTTCACCGAGCTGAACGTGCTGCAGATCGTCTTCATGGCCGCCGTCGCCGGTATCGCCGCCCTCCAGCTCGGCGACAAGGCCCAGCCCGTCCTGGCCTTCTCCGAGTCCGTGCTGGCGCTGCTGCAGAAGGCGCTGTGGTGGGTCATCCGCCTCGCCCCCATCGGCACCGTCGGCCTCATCGGCACCGCCATCGCCTCGTACGGCTGGGAGCTCATCGGCAAGTACGCCACCTTCACCGCCGACGTCTACATCGGCTCGGCCCTGGTGATGTTCGGCGTCTACCCGCTGCTGCTCGCCACCGTCGCCAAGGTCAACCCGGTCCAGTTCTTCAAGGGCGCCTGGCCGGCCATCCAGCTCGCCTTCGTCTCCCGCTCCTCGGTCGGCACCATGCCGGTCACCCAGCGGGTCACCGAGCGCCTCGGCGTCCCGAAGGAGTACGCCTCCTTCGCCGTGCCGTTCGGCGCGACCACCAAGATGGACGGCTGCGCCGCCATCTACCCGGCGCTCGCCGCGATCTTCATCGCCAACGTCTTCGACGTGCAGCTGGGCATTAAGGAATACCTGCTCATCGCCTTCGTCTCGGTCGTCGGCTCCGCCGCGACCGCCGGCCTCACCGGCGCCACGGTCATGCTGACCCTGACCCTGTCGACGCTGGGCCTGCCGCTGGCCGGCGTCGGCCTGCTGATGGCGATCGACCCGATCCTCGACATGATCCGCACCGCCACCAACGTGGCCGGCCAGGCCCTGGTCCCGGTCGTGGTCTCCGCCCGTGAGGGGATCCTCGACAAGGAGGCCTACGCCTCCGCCTCCGGCTCCCCGCTGGACGAGCGCACCGCCGCAGACGAGCGCACTCCCGTCGCCGCCACCGCCACTGCCTGAGGCCCGACCGCGCCCCGTCGCACGGCTCATCGCCGCCCCCGCCCCCGTCCGGGCGGGGGCGGCGGTGTTTTCTCCGCGCGGAAACGGAGGCCGGGCTGGCGTGCGTCTCGCGTGGGGATGCCGTGGACGTGCCGTACGGGGCTCGTGCGGGGGAGGTGCGGGGGCCGTGCCAAGGGTGTTCAGCGGCCGGCGGCCGCGCGAGGATTACCGGCGGTAACTCGACCTGGGGCACGAGGAGGCGCCGTGACAGCCGTGGAACCAGAGCCCGTGACGACCGTGCTCGGCGGAGTCGTCCGGGAGGTGTCCGTACCTCCCCTGGCCTCCGTACCCGTCACCGGCTCACTCGGGGACATCCCCTTCGAGAACGCCGAACGGGCCCCCACCGAAGCGGTCCTCGCCCGCAAGGGACCCGGCGGCGACTGGCAGGACGTCACCGCCGCACAGTTCGCCGCCGAGGTCATGGCCGTCGCCAAGGGGCTCGTCGCCGAAGGCCTCCAGCCCGGCGACCGCCTCGCCATCATGGCCCGCACCACCTACGAGTGGACCCTCCTCGACTTCGCCGGCTGGGCCGCCGGACTCGTCACCGTCCCCGTCTACCCCACCTCATCCGCCCTCCAGACCCGCTGGATCCTGCACGACTCCGGCGCCACCGCCTGCGCCGTCGAGGACACCGCCCAGGCCCGCGTCGTCAGCGCCGAACGGGTGAACCTGCCCGGCCTCGTCCACCTCTGGGAACTCGACACCGGCGCCCTGGGCCGCCTCGCCCGGGCCGGCGCGCACCTGCCCGACGAGGTCGTCCACGAGCGGCGCCGCAGCCGCATGCCCGAATCCGTCGCCACCCTCGTCTACACCTCCGGCACCACGGGCACCCCCAAGGGCTGCGTGCTCACCCACGGCAACTTCTTCGCCGAGGTCGACAACGCCATCGAACTGCTCCACCCCGTCTTCAAGGCGGTCAGCAAGGACCCGGCGTCCACACTGCTGTTCCTGCCGCTCGCCCACGTGTTCGGGCGGATGGTCGCCGTCGGCTGCCTCCGCGCCCGGGTCAAGCTCGGCCACGCCCCCAGCATCCAGACCGACGAACTCCTCGCCGACCTCGCCGGCTTCCGGCCCACCTTCCTGCTGGCCATCCCGTACGTGCTGGAGAAGGTCTACAACACCGCCCGCGCCACCGCCGAGAAGGCCGGCCGCGCCGGCTCCTTCGACCGGGCCGCCCGGATCGCGCAGCGGGCCGGCGAGGCCACCGGGGGCGGCACCCCCGGCCTCGGCGTACGCGCCGCCCGCGCCCTCTACGACCCGCTCGTCTACCGGCGGATCCGCGCCGCCCTCGGCGGCCGCCTCCGCTACGTGATCAGCGGCGGCTCCCCGCTCGGGCGCCGCCTCGCCGCCTTCTACACCGGCGCCGGCATCGAGGTCTACGAGGGCTACGGCCTCACCGAGACCACCGGCGCGACCACCGTCACCCCACCCCTGAAACCCCGCCTCGGCACCGTCGGGCGCCCGCTCCCCGGCAGCGCCGTACGGATCGCCGACGACGGCGAAGTGCTCCTCCGCGGCCGGCACGTCTTCGCCGGCTACTGGAACGACCCGCACCCCGCGACGGCCGGCCACTGGTTCGCCACAGGCGACATCGGCGCGCTCGACGCCGACGGCTACCTCACCATCACCGGCCGGAAGAAGGACCTGATCATCACCTCGGCGGGCAAGAACGTCGCCCCCGCCCTCCTGGAAGACCGGCTGCGCGCCCACCCGCTGATCAGCCAGTGCATGGTCATCGGCGACAACCGGCCCTACATCACCGCGCTGATCACGCTGGAGCCGGACGGGCTGGCGCACTGGCGGCAGATGAGGCGGAAACAGGGGGTGCCGGTCGGCGAACTCGTCCACGACGGCGAGCTGCTCGCCGACCTCCAGCGGGCCGTGGACGACACGAACGCGCTGGTCTCGCGCGCGGAGGCGATCCGCCGGTTCAGGGTCCTGCCGGGCGACTTCACGGAGGCGCGGGGGCACCTCACGCCGTCGCTCAAGCTGCGGCGGGGGGTGATCGCGGGGGACTACGCCCGCGAGATCGAAGAGCTCTACCGCGCATGACCCCGCCCGGGCCGCGCCGCCGCGCCCCGCACCCCGCCCGGCCCCCAGGCCGGGGTACCCCGGTCACCGGCCGGGCCCGGGCCCGTGGGTGCTGGTCGCGCAGTTCCTCGCGCCCCTGGGGGCTTCCCGCGCCCCGCGCGGGCCCGGGGGCGTTCGGGGCGCGCACGCGCGGGGGCGATCGTATGGTGGTCCGTGGAATCCGCGGAGCCGCGGGTCCGAGGGGGGCCGGGGCGACCCGAGGAGGGTGCCGTGCGCCGTTCCCGTACCGCCGCCGTCCCCACGGCGGCCGCCTGCGCCCTGCTCGCCGCCCTCGTGGCGCCACCCGCCGGGCCCGCCCAGCGCGAGCGCCCCGCGTCACCCGCCGGGCCGGCCGAGCGCGAGCGCCGCGCGGACGGCCCGGCCCTGGAGCGGTTCTACGGGCAGCGGCTGCGCTGGGGCGACTGCCCCGACCGATCCGCGCCCGCCGCCATGCGCTGCGCCACCCTCACCGTGCCCCTCGACTACGCCGACCCGGCCAAGGGCACCCTCCCCGTCGCCGTGGCCAAGATCCCCGCCACCGGCTCCAAACGCCTCGGCGCCGTCGTCCTCAACTTCGGCGGCCCCGGCGCCTCCGGCATCACCACCCTCGCCGGCGCCCACAAGACCTTCGCCGACCTCGCCGAAACCCACGACCTGGTCACCTTCGACCCGCGCGGCGTCGGCCGGAGCCGCCCCATCAGCTGCGGCGGGTCCCTCCGGCCCCAGGGGCCCGTCGGCCCCGACGCGGCGTCCCAGCTGGCCGCGCTCCGCGAGGTCGCCGCCCGCTGCGCCGCGCACTCCGGCCCGGTCCTGCCGTACATAGGCACCATCCACGTCTCCCGTGACCTCGACGTCCTGCGCCAGGCCCTCGGCCAACGCCGCCTCGACTACCTGGGGTTCTCCTACGGCACCCGGCTCGCCGCCGTGTACGCCACCCAGTTCCCCCGCCGCACCGGCCGGATGGTCCTCGACGGCGTCGACACCCTCACCGAACCCCTCGTCGAGCAGGCCCTCGCCTCCGCGCGCGGCCAGCAACAGGCCCTCGACAACTTCCTCACCTGGTGCGCCCACCAGCGGGAATGCGTGTACGGAAGCAATACCCGCACCGCGAAGCAGCAGGTCAACGCCCTCGTCGACCGACTCGACATCCGCCCGCTGACCGGCGGCGACGGCAGCCTGGTCACCGGCCGGGACGTGACCGTCCTGATAGCCAACGCCCTCTACTCCCGGGCCACGTGGCCCGGCCTGGCCCGCGGCCTGCGGCAGGCCGAACGGAACGGTGACCCCACCGCCCTGCTGACCATCGGCGAGGCGTCGCCCGAAGCCGAGCCGTCCGGCGAACACGAGGACGAAGACGGCCACGAACCGCCCGCCGACAACGCCGACGCCGCCCTGATCGCCGTGAACTGCGCCGACGACCCCGACCGCAGCAAGGACCGGGCCCGTCCCGAGGCCGTGGAGCGGGAGGTCGAAGCGCTCCGCGAACAGTTCCTGAAGGCCTCGCCGATCTTCGGCCCGCTCCAGCTGATGACCGTGCTCGCCTGCTACGGCCGGCCGCCCGGCACCGACTTCATCCGCCGGATCGACCGGCCCGGCGCCCCCCGGATGCTGCTCGTCGGCACCCGCGGCGACCCCGCCACCCCGTACCAGTGGACCGAGGAGACCGCCCGGCGCCTCGGCTCCGCCGTCATCCTCGACTACAAGGGCGACGGCCACACCGGATACGCCTCCTCCGCCTGCGTCCGCCAGCGGGTCCAGGACTTCCTGACCACCGGCCGGCTGCCCGCCGGCACGCAGTCCTGCCCCGGCGAGGACTGAACCGCCGGGGCAGGAACCGGAGCCGGAGGACCCGAGCCGGAGGACCGGAGCCGCAGGAGTCCCGGCGCGTCAGCAGTTGCCCTGCGCCGGGCGGCCCGCGAACCGGTCGGCGAGCCAGTTCTGCGCCTCGAACGCCTCCGTGATCACCCCGCTGACGTGCTCACCGACCCAGATCGTCTCCCAGTGCACGTCCGCACCCCGCCCGCACCAGTCGGCGCGCAGCTGCCGGCCCACCCCGTACGGGATCAGCTCGTCGCCCAACGCGTGGTACTGGTACACCGGCGCGGCCGGGGCCGTCCGGCCGAGCCGCGACTGGTCCAGCCGGGCCTGCCAGTCGGGCCGGTCCAGCGGGTTGCTGGTGGTGAGGTCGGAGATCCGCTTGAAGGACCCGGCGACAGCGTCGACCACCACGCAGTTCTCCTTGAAGAAGCCCACCAGCAACCGGCCGGCCGGGTTGAGGTAGGAGTCCAGGTCCAGCTCGGGGAACGCGGCGTCCTGCCCGGCCGCCGCCATGAAGATCAGACCGGAGCCGTACGAGCCGTCGTTGAAGTCCGCGACCCGCCGCAGGTCGGCGGGCACCCCGCCGGCCGCCGTGCCCTTCACGTTCAGCTCGGGCGCGTACGAGCCGTGCAGCTCCGCCGCCCAGCCGGCCGCCTGCCCGCCCTGCGAGTAGCCCATGACACCGACCGGTCCGTCCGCCGAAAGCCCGGCCTCCGGCAGCCGCTGCGCGGCCCGGGCCGCGTCGAGGACGGCGTGACCGGCCGACCGGCCGACCGTGTACGTGTGCGTGCCCGGGGTGCCCAGGCCCTCGTAGTCGGTGACCACCACGGCCCAGCCCCGCCAGGTCAGCTGCTGGATCAGGTTGGCCTCCATGGAGGTGCCGTCCGGCAGGTTGGCGCTCGGCGCGCAGGAGTCGCCGAGACCGACCGTGCCCACCGCGTAGGTGATCAGCGGGCGCGGCCCGGTGCGGCCGTCCTGCGGCACGATGACCGTGCCGGAGACGACGTTGGGCGCCCCGTCGGCAGTGGTCGAACGGTAGTGGATCTTCCAGGCCCTGGTGCCGGTCGGCTGGCCCGGCAGCGGATGGAAGGCGGACGGTACGGAACTGACGACGTCGCCCGGCGCACCGCCGGCCGCGCCGGCTGTGCCAGTGGCTCCGGCGGCCCCGGCGGCTTCTTGCACCGCGGCGGCCGTCCCGGCCGGCAGCCAGGCGGAGAGGGCGAGTACGGCGACTGCCGCGACGGCAGTGCTTCGGATGCGCATGGGGCGGCTCTCCCATCGGTCCGGTGGGGGTGGGTGAACAGACCGTAGTGACCGACCGGTCGGCACGGCGCTGACCGGTCAGCTCACCTTTGCTGACCCGGCCGCCCACACGGCCCGCCCGGACCCCCCTGCCGGTACGCCCCCGGCGTCGTCCCCGTCCAGCGGCGGAACGCCCGGTGGAACGCCGTGTCCTCGGAGAACCCCAGCCGGGCCGCCAGCTCCGCGATCGGCTCGCCACCCTCCACCAGCCCCGCGATCGCCGCGTCCCGCCGCACCTGGTCCTTCAGCTGCTGGAACGAGGTCCCCTCCTGCCGGAGCCGCCGCCGCAGCGTCGCCGGCGACACCGCCAGCCGCCCCGCCACCTCACCGAGCACCGGCAGCCTCGGCGAACACCGCAACTCCCGTGCCACCGCCCGGCGCACCTGCTCCGCGACCGTCGTCCCGTACTCCGGCCGGTACAACAGGTCGAAGGGCGCCCGCCGCAGCATCTCGTCCAGCGCCCGCTCGTCCCGCACCAGCGGCGCCGCCAGCCAGTGCGCGCCGAACACCGCACCCGTACGCGCCTCCCCGAACCGCACCGGACAGCCGAACAGCACCTCGTACTCGTCCTCGTGCGGCGGCGGCGGATACGCGAACGCGGTGTGCCCCAGCGGGATCCGCCGGCCGATCAGCCAGCTGCACAACCGGTGCCAGATCGCCAGCACGCACTCCGTCAGGAACCGCTCCTCGTCGCGCGCCAGGTCATTGCGGACCGTCAACCGCGCCTCGTCCCCGCACACTTCCAGCGCCAGATCAGGACCGCCCGGGAACAACCCGTAGAACGCCGTCCCCCGCCGGATCGCCGCACCCAGGTCCCGGCAGCCGAGCGCCGCGTGGCACATCATCGCGAACGTCCCGGGACGGCTGGGCGGCCCGCCGCCCAGACCCAGGAACTCGTCCTGCGTGACCCGGTACAGCGCCCGGAACAGCCGCACGAACTGCGCCGCGGTCACCCTGGCCCGGTCGTCCCCCAGCAGCAGCGGAGGGATCCGCGCCTCCTGCAACAACGGCACGGTGTCGATGCCGCTGCGCCGCGCCCCCGCCAGCACGGCACGCACATGGTGCACGGTGACCGTCCGCTTCCCCATGACCCGAAGGTAGCCGCATTGAGCGCTGCGGTCAGCGGGGGTGACGCCTCCGGTCATCCCGCCGGGCGCCGCGCCCCGCCTAGCTTCGGTGGAACGGCCTTGGAGACCCGGGGAGGCGTGCCGTGGACGTACGACCGCAGACGCTGGCGGTGTTCACCGAGTGGACCGCCGAACGGTACGGCCGGCAGACCGCGCTGCGGTTTCGCACGGCCGGCACCTGGCGGACCCGCACCTACGACCAGCTCGCCGAATCGGCGCGCGCGGCAGGCTCGGCCCTGCTCGACCTGGGCGTCGGACCGGGCGAGCGGGTGGCCGTACTGGCCGAGACCCGGCCGGAATGGACCTGCACCCACTTCGGGGCACTGGCGGCGGGCGCGGTGGTCGTGCCCGTCTACCCCACGGCCGGCGACCGCGAACTCGCCTGGGTGCTGTCCGACTCCGCGGCGGCGGTGGCCGTCTGCGACGACCGGACGCAGGCGGACCGGGTGGCCGAGCTCCGCGCGGACGGACGGCTGCCCCGGCTCCGCGAGGTGGTCCTGATGGACCCGCTCACCGCACCGCGGACCGCCGACCACGACCGGCTCCGGGCCCGTTCGCGAGCGGTCCGGCCCGGCGACGACGCGGCGATCGTCTACACCTCCGGCACCACCGGCCTCCCCAAGGGCTGCCGGCTCACCCACGGCAACCTGGGCGCCGTCCAGGACGCCACGCTCCCGCTGATCGCGGGCGGGCCCGGCGACTCCACCTACCTCTACCTCCCGCTGGCCCACCTGCTCGCCCAGCTCGTCCAGTTCACCACCCTGCTCCAGGGCGGCGAACTCTGCTACTTCGGCGGCCGCATCGAGGACGTCGTGGGCGAACTCGAGGAGGCCCGGCCCACCCACCTGCCGTCCGTGCCGCGCCTCTTCGAGAAGATCCACTCGGTGGTGCTCTCACTGGCGGAGTCCGCCGAAGGCGGCCGGGAGCGCTTCGAGGAAGCGGTCCGGCTGGGCGTCCTCGCCGCGGACGGCCGCCTCCCCGACTCCGCCCGGCCCGCCTGGGAGGCCGCCGACGCCGCCCTGTACGCGCCGGTCCGGCAGGCACTGGGCGGCCGGCTGCGCTGGGCCCTCACCGGCGGCGCCCCGATCGCCCCGGCCACCCTGGACTTCCTGCGGGCCTGCGGCATCGCGGTCTTCGAGGGCTACGGAATGACCGAGTCCGGGGGCGTCATCGCCCTCAACCACCCCGGCGCGGTGCGCCACGGAACGGTCGGCCGCCCCGTCGCCCGCTGCGAGGTACGGATCGCGGCGGACGGCGAGGTCCTCGCCCGCGGCCCCATGGTGTTCCCCGGCTACCACGCCGACCCGGCCGCCACGGCGGAGGTGCTGGACCCGGAGGGCTGGCTGCACACCGGAGACCTCGGGGCCCTCGACCCCGACGGGTTCCTGACCATCACCGGCCGCAAGAAGGAAATCCTGATCACCTCGGCGGGCAAGAACATCACCCCGTCCGAGGTCGAGTTCGCCGTCCAGCACAGCCGCTACGTCTCCCGCGCGGTCCTCGTCGGCGACCGCCGCCCCCACCCCGTCGCCCTGATCACCCTGGACGCGGACGAGATCGCCGCCTGGGCCCGCCGCGAGGGCATCGACCCCGGGCCCACCCCGGCCGCCCACCCCGGGGTCCGCGCCCTGATCGAGGAAGCCGTGTCCGAGGCCAACACCCACGTCTCCCGCCCGTCCCGCATCCGCGCCTTCCACCTCCTCGACACCGACTTCACGGTCTCCGCCGGCGAACTCACCCCCACCCTCAAACTCCGCCGCCACACGATCGAACGGCGCTACGCGCCGCAGATCGCGGCACTGTACGAGGGGCCCGGCACCTGAGGCCGGGGGCATGGGGGGCGGGGTGAGGTGGCAGGGGGGCTTTGTCAGCGGGGCGGGGGTGGGGGCGGGTCGGCCCACGGGGGCGGGACCTGGATCCCGGGCGGGGGTGGGGTAGCTGGGCCCGCTCGGGCGGGGGCGTTGGGTGTGTCGGGGTGGTTGCCCGTCCGTCCCATCGTCCTTCCGGGGCGTGCGTCGGCGTCAAGGGCGCTCCTTCGTCGCGTCGCTGCGCGATGGCCTTCGGCCACCCTTGACCCCGCCGCCCGCCCCGGAAAAACGACAGACGAACGGACAACCCAAAACAAGGGCAAGGGGTGCCCGTTCCCTACGGGTCCGCCCGTTTGCGGTCCGGCGCCGGGGGCGGCGGCCCAACCCGCCCTCCGGGCGGGAAGCCCCACCTTCACCCACCCGGAAGGTGCATGAGACGGGCCTGCCGGGAGGGCACCCCGGATCGCTACGCGCTTCGGCCGTCTCAGTGTCCCCGTCTGGTCGGTGGCCGGACATAGACCGCCCGAGGGCGGAGGGTCATCGGCTGTATTGGCGGCCTCCGGGGCCGGGTGGGGCCGAGTGCGGCGGTATGGGGTCGTTAGTGAGCGCCAGACGGTCCTGGGATGACGCAAGGGGACCGGTCGAGCCGAAATGGCTCGCGATATGCCCTATTTGAGACGCTTTGCCACCCCTCACGTCGGCCCGAGGGCCGCCTGACTGCAACCCACGACGCGCCAGACGGTCTTCCGGTGAGGGCATCGGCCCCGGACGGCCTTTCGGCCGCCGAGACGGCCGGAGCGCGTAGCGATCGATGGCGGTCTATGTCCGGCCACCGACCACACGGGGACACTTTGCCGAGTGGAGGGTGTAGCGGTGTGGGGTGCCCTGGGGCGGCCCGTCTGATGCACCTTCCGGGTGGGTGAAGGTGGGGCTTTCCGCCCGGAGGGCGGATTGGGCCGCCGCCCCTGGCCCCGGCCAGCGACCGGGTACACCCGAAGGACAGGGTGACCCCTTGCCCTTGTTTTGGGTTGTCCGGTCGTCTGTCGTTTTTCCGGGGACGGCCGCCCTGTCAAGGGTGGCCGAAGGCCATCGCGAAGCGACGCGACGAAGGAGCGCCCTTGACAGGGCGGACGGCCCCGGAAGGACGATGGGACGGACGGGCAACCACCCCGACGCCTCACCAGCGCCGCCCGAGTGAGCCCACCCACCCCACCCCCGCCCCGCGTTCACGCTCCGGTCCGGTGGGCTCACCCACCCCCACCCCCCGCCCCGCATCCCCACCCCGCCCGAGCACGCCCCCCCATACCCGCCCCGAACTCCCAAACCGGGCGCGCCCGGAGGGCGTGTGGGTCGGTCGCGGCGTTCGGTGTCGTGCGGATCGTGTGCACGGTGTGTCACAAAGGGCAGGGGGGCCGCGAGTCTTCGGCGAGGACCTGATAAACAGTGGATATTCACAGATCGTCTTGGGGGGATCGCCGCACTGTGAAGCCGATTCGACGCCACCTCGTCAGTACGTCCCGCAAGGTGCTCTGCACCGCCGCGCTCGCCGCCAGCCTCACCACCGCCGCCGTCGTGACCAACACCCCGGTCGCCGACGCCGGGGAGGCCGAACCGACTCCGGACAGCCCCCAGGCGCAGGACCGCGGTAACGCGCGCCTCGACCTGCCCGACCTCGTCGCCGACCCGGCGGCCCCGGGCGCCGTCGCCGGCGCCGACGCGGCCTCGGGCATCCCGGCGACCGCCCTGGACGCCTACCAGCGGGCCGAGACCGCGGTGGCGGCCGCGCTGCCGGGCTGCAAGCTGCCCTGGCAGCTGCTGGCGGGCATCGGCCGGGTCGAGTCGGTGCACGCCTCCGGATACGGGCTGAAGACGGACGGGTACACCGAGAAGCCCATCCGCGGCCCCCGTCTCGACGGCAACGGCTTCGCCGAGATCCGGGACACCGACAAGGGCGAGTGGGACGCCGACACCGAGTACGACCGCGCGGTCGGCCCGATGCAGTTCATCCCCTCCACCTGGGCGACCTGGGGCGCGGACGGCAACGCCGACAGCAAGCGGGACCCCAACAACATCTACGACGCCGCGCTCGGCGCCGGTCTCTACCTGTGCGCCGGGGACAAGAACCTCTCGAACCCCAAGCACCTCGACCGGGCGATCCTCAGCTACAACGCGTCCCGCACCTATGTGAACTCCGTCATGGGCTGGATGAAGCGGTACCAGAACGGCGCCGACACCGTTCCGAACCCGCCGGCGACGAACGTGCCCACCCCGACCCCGCCGGTCGTCCCGCCGTACGTTCCGCCGGTCACGCCCACCCCGCCGGTGACCCCGCCGTACGTCCCGCCGACCCCGACCCCGCCCCCGACCGTGCCGCCGACGCCGCCGGTCAAGCCGACCCCGCCGCCGGCCACCGTGGCCGGACTGGAGGCGCTGGGCGCGCCCCTCATCACCGTGGAGGCCGGGGCCGAGGTCCAGGGCGACCAGAAGGTCAAGGCGGTGCTGGACGACGGCAAGCCGGCCGCCCGCGAGGTCGTGATCTTCGAGGTCGAGGGCGACACCAGCGGTGGCACCGTCTTCGCCGCCACGGGCAAGGCCCACCACGTCGCCAAGACGGCCGCCGACGGCACCGTGGCCGTGCCCGGGATCAAGGCGGCGGACAACGGGAAGGGCGGCACGTTCACCCTCCGCGCGACCCTCTACGGGACCCGTGAGTTCACCGTGAAGTACGACGGCAAGGTCACCCCGCGGGTCGCCGACCGGATCGCCCGGGTGGACACCACGCCGCTGACGGCGGTCGTCGGCAAGACCTTCGCCGCCCAGGAGCTGCTGGTCACCGCGAAGGACAAGCCGGTCTTCCAGGCCGCGGTCACCGCGACCCTCGCCGAGCGGAAGGACGAGACCGGCAAGTGGGTCCCGGTCGACCCGCAGGCGGGGGAGGGCCCCTACTTCGAGGCGGCGGACGGCAAGCACGTCCGGACCATGGAGCTGGCCGCCACCGGCAGGGACGGCAAGGCCACCCTGCCGGAGCTGCACACCACGGGCGTCACCACCGGCACCTACCGGCTGCGCCTGACCACCCCGGAAGGGGTGGAGCTGGTGCTGGAGCTGGAGGTCGTCAAGGCGCCGGACCTGGAGACCAAGCCCACGACGCCCACCACCCCCACCACCCCCACGACGCCCACCGCGCCCGCCCGCCAGGGCTGAGGCCGCGCCGACGGGCGGGTACGAGGACGGGCCGTGAGTTCGCTCACGGCCCGTCCTCGTACCCGCCCGTCGTACGCGTCGGCCCCGCGCCAGTTGGGGTAAAGAATCGGTAAAGGCGGCCCTGGTGGTCCTGGGTGGCCCTCGGTGGCCCCAGGCGTGCCGTCCGCGGGGGTGGATCCGGGGCCGGGGACGGCCGAAGAGGGGCGGAAAAAGGCAGGAGCCCTGCCTCCTCCGTTCGCACGGAGGAGGCAGGGCTCCTTGGGTACTGCTATCCAACCGCGATCCGGTTGGCCCGGGCGATTAGGCCGGGGTGACGTTCTCCGCCTGCGGGCCCTTCGGGCCCTGGGTGACGTCGAAGTTCACGGTCTGGTTCTCCTCCAGGGAGCGGAAGCCAGACGCGTTGATCGCGGAGTAGTGGACGAAGACATCCGGGCCGCCGCCGTCCTGGGCGATGAAGCCGAAGCCCTTTTCAGCGTTGAACCACTTCACGGTTCCGGTAGCCATGAGCCCTCCTATGGGCCAAAGGGTCGCCCTGCTCCAGAACCTGCTAAGAAGTCTGAAAACTACAAAAGCCTGCGGGTTACAAGCTCCGCAGGCTCCGTACTGCAAGGGAAACCAAACTGCAACTTGCGTCGAGCCTAGCACGCACAGTCCTCAGGAGACCAGAGGGAAAGATCACGTCACCCGGACGTTTGAGACCCTCGAAGATGCTGACGGGGGCCCGGCGGCTAGTCTCGCGATGTGGACCCCTATCGCAGCCGGCCGCGGGTCGGCCACATTCAGTTCCTGAACTGCCTGCCGCTCTACTGGGGGCTGGCCCGGACCGGAGCCCTGCTGGATCTGGAGTTGACCAAGGACACTCCGGAGAAGCTCAGCAGGCAGCTGGTCGACGGGGAGCTGGACATGGGTCCGATCACCCTCGTGGAGTTCCTGCGGAACGCCGACGACCTCGTCGCGTTCCCCGATCTCGCGGTCGGCTGCGACGGCCCCGTCATGTCCTGCGTGATCGTCTCGCAGGTGCCGCTGGAGCAGCTCGACGGCGCCCGGGTGGCCCTCGGGTCCACCTCCCGCACGTCCGTGCGACTGGCCCAGCTGCTGCTCGCCGAGCAGTACGGGGTCCGGCCCGAGTACTACACCTGCCCCCCCGACCTGGGGGTGATGATGCAGGAGGCCGACGCCGCGGTGCTGATCGGCGACGCCGCCCTGCGCGCCTCCCTGCACGACGCGCCCCGGCTCGGGCTGGAGGTCCACGACCTGGGGCTGATGTGGAAGGAGTGGACCGGGCTGCCGTTCGTGTTCGCCGTCTGGGCGACCCGGCGCGACTACCTCGACCGGGAGCCGCAGCTGGTCCACAAGGTGCACGAGGCCTTCCTCGCCTCCCGCGACCTGTCCCTCGACGAGGTCGCCAAGGTGGCCGAACAGGCCGCCCGCTGGGAGGCGTTCGACTCGGGTCTGCTGGAGCGCTACTTCACCACGCTGGACTTCCGATTCGGACCCGACCAGCTCGCCGGCGTACGGGAATTCGCCCGCCGGACGGGTCCGACGACCGGCTTCCCGGCGGATGTCCGGGTGCAGTTGCTGACACCTTGACCCGGTGCTAATTCCGGGTGGAATTCATCCGGCTTCCGGTCGTGCCAATTCATCGGCACGACCGGTGGGCCGGGTACCGATATTGCCTGCGGGGCACGCGGAGTGGAGAGGGCCACGGTGGTGGGGAACGCGATGAGGGCGGACGAGCAGGGCATGGAGCGGATACGCCGGATCCAGGCCCGGCGGCAGCGCCCGCGCCGGATGTCGGTGACCGTCGGAGCGGCGGTCCTGCTGCCGGTGCTACTGACCGGCAGTGCCTGGCTGGCCCAGCCGGTGGGCGTGGTGTGGCCGCTGCTGGCGACCGCGGTCTCGCTGACCGTGCTGTGCACGGCGTGGGTGCTGAGCGGGGCCTGGCCGGGCGCGGTCGTGGCCGTGTCCGGGATCGCGTTCACGCTCTTCCTCGGCCCGGCCCTCGAGAACGGCGTGCTGGAGCAGCGGGGCGTGCGCGTGCAGGCCGTCGTCACCGAAGCCGAGCGGTACGACCCCACGAAGGGACCCGACCGGTACACCTGCCGGGTCGCCACCGCCGCGGGCGAGTCGTACGAGCTCGGCTGCGAGGCCAGGCACACCAAGGGCTTCCCGGTGACCGTGGTCGTGGACCCGCAGGACTGGCTGGGCCCGCGGCTCGCGGAGCGGTCCGGCGGCCCGTCCGCGCCGACGCTGGCCGTGATCGCCGGGCTGTTCGCGGTGATGGAGGCCGCCTTCCTGTTCGGCCGGCTGCGCAAGCGGCCCGACGCCCGGGCGTAAGGCCCCCCGCTCCCGCTACTGTCGGGCTGTCAGTCACGGTGGGGGAGTTGGGGGAGGGGGCGCCATGCTGCCGCTGGAGGCCGCGGATCCGCGGGCCGTCGGGGCGTACCGGCTGCTCGGCCGGCTCGGAGCGGGCGGAATGGGCCGGGTCTACCTGGGGCGCAGCGCCGGCGGCCGGACGGTCGCGGTGAAGGTCGTGCACCCCCACTTCGCCTCCGACGACGAGTTCCGGGCCAGGTTCCGCCGCGAGGTGGACGCGGCCCGCCGGGTCGGCGGCGAGTGGACCGCGCCGGTGCTGGACGCCGACCCGGACGCGGCGGTCCCGTGGGTGGCGACCGGGTACGTGGCCGGGCCCTCGCTGGACCGGGCCGTGGCCGCGCACGGACCGCTGCCGGAACGCACCGTGCGCGCGGTCGGGCTGGGGCTGGCCAGGGCGCTGGTGGCGGTGCACGGGCTGGGGCTCGTCCACCGGGACGTGAAGCCCTCCAACGTGCTGCTGGCCCTGGAGGGCCCGCGGCTGATCGACTTCGGCATCGCCCGGGCCACGGAGGGCACCGCCTCGCTGACCTCGACCGGGGTCTCGGTGGGCTCGCCGGGCTACATGGCGCCCGAGCAGATCCTGGGCAAGGGGGTCACCGGGGCGGCGGACGTGTTCTCGCTGGGCGCGGTCCTGGCCTTCGCGGCCACCGGGCGGCCGCCGTTCAGCGGGGACAACTCGGCGACCCTGCTGTACAAGGTGGTGCACGAGGAGCCGGACCTCGACGAGCTCCCGCCCGGCCCGCTGCGCGAGCTCGTCGCCGCCTGCCTGTCCAAGGCGCCGGCCGGGCGGCCCGCTCCCGCGGCGGTGGCGGACGTACTGGACGGAGCGCTGGGCGCGTCCGGGTGGCTGCCGGCACCGCTGGTGGAGGACGCGAGCCGGGCGGCCGTACGGCTGCTCGACCTGGACGCGGCGGACGGGCCGGTGCCGGGGCCGGCGGGCCCGGACTCCGGTCCCCTCCCCGGCCACGGCCCGGGCCCCGGCCCCCTGTCAGGGCCGATCCCGTTCACGGAGCCGTCGTCGGGCGGCGGCTTCGGCCCGGCGGACCCCTCGTACGGGCACCTGCCGACGCAGACCTCGGGCGGCGGCACCGGTTCCGCCGGCCCCTACGGCCCGCCCGCCCCGGCGGGGGCGGGCACCGCCCCCGCCGGCGTCCGGGAGGTCAGCGTCCGCGCGGCGGGGCGCCGGCTCAGCTGTGCCGTGGTCCTGTCGGCGGCCGCGGCCGTTGCCGTCCTCGCCGGCGGCCTGTACTGGGCGGAGCTGCTGCCCGGCACCGGCGGCCGCGCACGGGACCTGGCGGACGGCGGCCCGAGCGGCGGCGGCCGTACCTCCTCGGCCACCCCTCCCGCCGCGAGCGAACCGACGGCCTCCGCGAGCCCCTCGGGCAAGGCCCGCGACGAGGTCCCGAAGGCCTTCGTCGGCACCTGGAAGGGCACGGTGACCACCGGCCGCCTCGGCGTGGCCGGCGAGTTCGAGATCACCATCAGGGGCGGGCGGACCGGGCAGGTCGTCGCACGCGACAGATCGGTCCTCCCCGTCCTCGGCACCGACTGCAGCGGCGACTGGAAGCTGCTCTCCGCCACCGACACCTCGCTCGTCCTGGACACCTCCGGCGGCCCCAACCCGGCCCCGGGGATCTGCTCCGGCGGCTCCGCGAACGAGCGCTTCACCCTGAACGCGAACGGCACCCTGCACTACGAGTCCGGGGACGTCCCGGCCGGGAACCCGCGGGGAGACCTCACCCGCAGCCCTTGACGGCGCTGGCGTAGGCTGGGCCGGTCCGGACCTCTTGACACACCGCCGAAAGGTGACGCACCGGTGACCGACCAGGCCGCTCTCCAGTCTGTCCTCGACCGTGCCGCCGCGGGGGGCCGGATCTCCGCCGAGGAAGCGCTCGACCTGTACCGGCACGCGCCGCTGCACGCCCTTGGTGCCGCGGCCGACGCGGTCCGCCGCCGCCGCTACGCGGGCACCGAGCACATCGCGACGTACATCATCGAGCGGAACATCAACTACACCAACGTGTGCGTGACCGCCTGCCGGTTCTGCGCGTTCTACGCGGCGCCCAAGGACACCGCCAAGGGCTGGACCCGCGACCTCGACGACATCCTGCGCCGCTGCGCGGAGACCGTGGAGCTCGGCGGCACCCAGGTGATGTTCCAGGGCGGCCACCACCCGGACTTCGGCGTGGAGTACTACGAGGAGCACTTCTCCGCGATCAAGAAGGCGTTCCCGCAGCTGGTCATCCACTCCCTCGGTGCTTCCGAGGTCGAGCACATGGCCCGCATCTCCGGGGTCTCGGCGGAGGAGGCGATCCGCCGGATCCACGCGGCCGGCCTCGACTCCTTCGCGGGCGCGGGCGCCGAACTGCTGCCCGCCCGGCCGCGGAAGGCGATCGCGCCGCTGAAGGAGTCCGGCGAGCGCTGGCTGGAGATCATGGAGCTGGCGCACGGCCTGGGCGTGGAGTCCACCTCCACCATGCTGATGGGCACCGGCGAGACCAACGCCGAGCGCATCGAGCACATCCGGATGATCCGTGACGTCCAGGACCGGACGGGCGGCTTCCGGGCCTTCATCCCGTACACGTACCAGCCCGAGAACAACCACCTCAAGGGCCGGACGCAGGCGACGGTCTTCGAGTACCTGCGGATGATCGCGGTGGCCCGGCTCTTCCTCGACAACGTCGCGCACATCCAGGGCTCCTGGCTGACCGTCGGCAAGGAGGCGGGGCAGCTGTCGCTGCACTACGGAGCGGACGACCTGGGCTCGATCATGCTGGAGGAGAACGTGGTCTCCTCGGCCGGCGCGAAGCACCGCTCGAACCGGCACGAGATCATCGACCTGATCCGCAAGGCGGGGCGGGTGCCGGCGCAGCGCTCCACGACGTACGAGCACCTGGTCGTGCACGAGGACCCGGCGAACGACCCGGTGGACCACCGGGTGGTCTCGCACATCTCCTCCATCGCGATCGAGGGCGGCACGGCCCACCCCGAGCTGAAGCTCATCTCCTCGAACTGAGCCGCCGCCCATGCTCACCCTGCACACCGCCGACCTGCTGGTGACCGGGGCCGCCGCCGGTGCCGCGCCGCTGGCCGGCGGCGCGGTCCTGGTCGAGGGCGACCGGATCGCCCGGGTCGGCCCGTACGAGGAGCTGGCCGCCCGGCACCCGCACGCCCGGGTCCGGCGCTGGCCGGGGCTGCTGACGCCGGGGCTGCTGGTGGGCTCCGCGGACGAGCTGCTGGAGCGCACGTACTACCCGGACGACCCGTACGAGGTCACCGAGCTCGGCGCGGAGCCGATCAGCGGGGAGGCGCTGGCCGACCTGAAGCTGACCGAGGCGCGCTGGGGGCACAGCGCCCGGCGGGGCACGCAGAAACTGCTGGCCCGGGGTGTGGTGGCGGTCGCGGGGCGCTTCACCGTGCCCGCCGTCCGCACGGCCGTGCTCCGCTCGGGGCTGACGGTCGTCCCGCCGCTCGGCAGCGAGCCGGCGGGGGCCTCGCTGGACCCCTTCGCCCCGCACGAGTCGGCGTCCGCCGCGTACCACGGGACGCTGTCGGCGGGGGGCCCGGCGCGGTTCGCGGTGTTCGCGGTCCCGGACGAGCGGGCGCTCCTGGCGGAGGGCGCCACGACCTGCGTGGCCACGGTCATCACCGGCCGTCTCCTCCACCGCCGCCGCTGACCCGCGGCCGGGCGCCCTGCTTCGCTCAATCGCCGCTCGGGCCTGAAGTACCCCCGCGCGGTGGGGGCTAGGGGACCGGGGGGCCCGCCAGGTACGTGCCGGTGGGGGTGTACGGCCAGGCGTTGGCCTTGCAGCCCTGGAGCCCCTTCAGCTGCTGCATCATCGCCGGCGCCGGCTTCCCCGCCCCCGGGCACCCCTCGTGCCCCCGCCCTATCTCGTGTCCCACCTCGTGGTTGACGATCAGCGCCCGGTACTCCTCCACCGGCCCGTCGAAGTTCGGCGAACCCTGCTGCCACCGCTTGAGGTTGACCACTACGGTGTGCCCGGCCCGGCAGTTCGTCTCGCCGACCAGCTCGGGCGTGGTCACCTCGCACAGCCGGTCCGTCGTGGACGGCGTCGCGATGCGGACCGTGAAGTCCACCGGACCCTGCCCGGCCAGCTGGAACCCGTACCGCGGGTCGCGTATCCAGCCGCGCCGGTCGCCGAGCACGGCGTCCACCTCCCGCGCGGCCTGGTCGGCGTCCACACCGGAGCCGTCCTCCACCTCGACCCGGTACCGCCGCACCTGCCCGGACCCGTGCCGGTCGCCGGACAGCGCGGAGGCGGTGAACGTGCCCGGCCCCGAGCGGGGCACGTCCCCGCGCGAGGCCCGGGACGGCTCCGACGAGGGCCGGGTGCTCGGCGCGGGCGGCGGGGGCGGCGTGGGCGTCGGTGCCGCCGGGGTGGGCCGCAGGGCCGCGGCCGGTGGTGCCGGCGCGTCCTCCCGGTCCCAGACCAGGACCCCGGCCGTCGCCGCGCCTGCCGCGCACACCACGGCCAGGGCGGTCCGGCGGAGCCGTCTGCGGCGCTCGGCCCGGGCGCGGGCACGCGCGGCACGACGGCTTCCACCGGGTTGTCTGTACGACTCTGGCATACGTTCGCCGTCCGGAACTGGTTCGTGGGTGCGGGTGGGGAACTCGCACACTATTTCGTTTAGTAGACGTCCCAGGAGGCCCGGAGGTTTCACCCGGGGGCGGGCGCACCGCCCCGGGGCCGCCTGCCAGAATGGGCCCCGCACCCCCCGGCACCGCCCGGAACCACCCGAACCGAGACGAGCGAGGCGAAGGCCAGTGACCCGCGCACACCTGGACAAGAAGCCCCACGAAGTCGCCTCCATGTTCGACGGCGTGGCGGCGAACTACGACCTCACCAACGACGTGCTGTCGCTCGGCCAGGCCCGCCTGTGGCGCCGCGAGGTCGCCCGCGCCGTCGACGCCCGCCCGGGGCAGAAGGTGCTCGACCTGGCCGCCGGCACGGCCACCAGCTCGCTGCCGTTCGCCGCGACCGGCGCGTACGTCGTGCCCTGCGACTTCTCCCTGGGCATGCTCCGCGAGGGCAAGCGCAAGCACCCGTGGCTGCCGCTGACCGCCGGAGACGCCACCCGGCTGCCGTTCAAGGACGACACCTTCGACACGGTCACCATCTCCTTCGGGCTGCGCAACGTGCAGGACACCGACGGCGCGCTGCGCGAGCTGCACCGGGTCACCAAGCCCGGCGGCAAGGTGGTCATCTGCGAGTTCTCCCAGCCGACCTGGGCGCCGTTCCGGACGGTGTACACCGAGTACCTGATGCGCGCCCTGCCGCCGGTGGCCCGCGCCGTGTCCTCCAACCCGGACGCGTACGTGTACCTCGCCGAGTCCATCCGCGCGTGGCCGGACCAGCCGGCGCTGGCGGGCCTGCTGCAGAAGGCCGGCTGGGAGCGGGTGGCGTGGCGCAACCTCAGCGGCGGCATCGTCGCACTGCACCGCGGGGTCAAGGCGGGCTGATGGACTACCAGGCCCTGCTGGAGCGGATCGAGTCGGACATCGCCCCGCTCGTCGGCAGCGGCACCCCGGCCGCGTACATCCCCGCGCTGGCCGACGTGGACCGGCAGCAGTTCGGCATGGCCGTCGCCGACCTCGACGGCAACGTGTACGGGGTGGGGGACTGGCGGACCCCGTTCTCCGCCCAGTCCATCACCAAGGTGTTCGCGCTGGCGCTGGCCCTCGCCGAGGGCGGCGACGCGCTGTGGGAGCGGGTGGGCCGGGAGCCCTCCGGCAACCCGTTCAACTCGCTCGTGCAGCTGGAGTACGAGAACGGCATCCCCAGGAACCCGTTCATCAACGCGGGCGCCCTCGTGGTCACCGACCGCCTGCAGACCCTGACCGGCGACGCGAGCAGCGAAGTGCTCACCTTCCTCCGGCAGGAGAGCGGCAACCCGGACCTGGCCTTCGACCCCGAGGTCGCCGCGTCCGAGCACGACCACGGCGACCGCAACGCGGCCGTGGCCCACTTCATGGCCTCGTACGGGAACATGGACAACCCCGTGCCGGCCCTGCTGGACCACTACTTCTGGCAGTGCTCCATCGAGACCAGCTGCGCCGACCTGGCGCTGGCCGCCCGCTTCCTGGCCCGGCACGGGCTGCGCGCGGACGGCTCCCGGCTGCTGACCCGCAGCGAGGCCAAGCAGATCAACGCGGTGATGATGACCTGCGGGACGTACGACGCGGCCGGCGAGTTCGCCTACCGGGTCGGTCTGCCCGGCAAGAGCGGCGTGGGCGGCGGCATCGTGGCCGTGGTCCCGGGCCGCTGCACCCTCGCGGTGTGGAGCCCGGGCCTGGACGCGCGGGGCAACAGCGTGGCGGGCGTGGCCGCCCTGGACCGCTTCACCACCCTGACCGGCCTGTCCGTCTTCTAGGCCGGCACCCCGCCCGCGTCCCGTACGTCCTCCAGCACCGCCCGGATGACGTGCCGCGCGTTGTCCGCCATGGCCGGGTTGGTCCCGCGGTGGTGCGGCAGGGCGATCAGGGCCTGGGAGAGGGTCCGGGCCCGGCCCCGGGTCCAGGTGGCGTCGTCCACGCCGACAGCCCTGCGGAAGACCTCGCGGGCGCCGGCCGGCAGCAGGTTCCACGCCGGGAACAGGTCGCAGGCCGGATCGCCCACCCCCGCGCAGCCGAAGTCGATGACCGACGCCAGCCGGCCGCCGGCCACCAGCAGGTTGCCGGGCATGAGGTCGGCGTGCAGCCACACCGGCGGCCCCTCCCACTCCGGGGCGCGCAGGGCGTCCTCCCAGACGGCGGTCACCGCGTCGCAGTCCACGCCCTCCGCGGGCAGCCCCCGCAGCCGGGAGACCGCGGCCCGGGTGGCCGCGTCGAGCGAGGCGAGGGGACCGCCCCGGTAGGCCGGCGGTGCCCCCGGCAGGTCCACGGCACGTACGTCCGCCACGAAGCCGGCCAGGTCCTCCGCCAGCCGCCCGGGCTCGGCGAGCGCGCCCGCCCGCGGGTTCTCGCCGGGCAGCCAGCGGTACACCGACCACGCGAACGGGAAGCCCTCGGCGGGGTCCCCGGTTCCCAGGACCTCCGGGACGGGCGTGCCCAGCCGGGGCGCGAGCCGGGGCAGCCACTCCCGTTCCCTGACGAGGTCCTCGGCACCGCCGGCGCTCAGCGGGAGCCGTACGAGCATCTCCCCGCCGAGCCGGAACACGGCGTTGACCGTGCCGCCGGAGGGGAACCGCCGCACCGGCAGACCGGCCCACCGGGGGAACCGCCCGGCGACCAGCCGCCGTACGAGGCCGGTGCCGACGGGGTGCGGCCGGCCCGGGTCCGCGGAGCTCATCCGGCCGCCAGCCGCAGCACGTACCGCAGGCCGGTGTTGCCGGCCGGGGTGGTGCGCTCGTCGGCCAGGGTCATGCCCAGGCGTTCCGCGACGGCCACGGAACGGGAGTTGCGGGCGTCGATCATCGCGCAGACCTCGCTCAGGCCCGCCGCCCGCACCCGCTCGACGGTCGCCTCGGCCGCCGCCGTGGCGTAGCCGCGGCCCCAGTGGGCCCGGCCCAGCCGCCAGCCGATCTCGATCTCCCCGACCGGTCCCCACGCCTTCTCCGCGGGCCACGGCTGGGCGCCGGTGAACCCGACGACCTGGCCGTCCTCGTCCAGGAGGGTCCACAGGCAGAACCCGTACCGGGCGTCGTGCATGCGCTGCCGGGCGGACAACTCCTGGTAGGTGGAGAGCTCCGCGGGTCCGCCGAGGAACTCCATCACGTCGGGGTCGTCGAAGACGGCGTGCCAGGCGTGGGCGTCCTCGTCGGTGGGCACGCGCAACCGGACGGCCGGGACCGGCCGGAGGGGCGAGGTGGGCGAGGTCGTCATCGGCAGCCCTTCTGATCGTGATCTCTCTCGCTGCATAGACTGCACGTGTCCCGTGCCGTTCGGCACCCCTTATCGAGCCTTCGGGAGATCCCGCAGTGACCGAGCCCCTCTCCGAACACACCGCGGATGTGATCGTCGTCGGGGCCGGGCCCGCCGGCTCCACCACCGCCTACTACCTGGCCAAGGCCGGGCTGGACGTCCTGCTGCTGGAGAAGACCGCGTTCCCGCGCGAGAAGGTCTGCGGCGACGGGCTGACCCCGCGCGCCACCAAGCAGCTGGTGGCCATGGGCATCGACATCTCGGAAGAGGCCGGCTGGCTGCGCAACAAGGGCCTGCGCATCATCGGCGGCGGGCAGCGGCTCCAGCTGGACTGGCCGGAGCTGGCGTCCTTCCCCGACTACGGACTGGTCCGCAAGCGCGACGACTTCGACGAGACGCTGGCCCGGCAGGCGCAGAAGGCCGGCGCCCGGCTGTACGAGCGCTGCAACGTCGGCGAGCCGATCCGTGACGAGCGCACCGGGTACATCACGGGCGTCCACGCCAAGCTGGGCGAGGAGAAGACGGCCGTCACCTTCCGCGCCCCGCTGGTGGTCGCCGCCGACGGCAACTCCTCGCGGCTGTCGCTGGCGATGGGCCTGCACCGGCGCGAGGACCGCCCGATGGGCGTCGCGGTGCGCACGTACTTCAACTCGCCGCGGCACGACGACGACTACCTGGAGTCGTGGCTGGAGCTGTGGGACCGGCGCGGCCCGCAGGACCGGCTGCTGCCCGGCTACGGCTGGATCTTCGGCATGGGCGACGGCACGTCCAACGTGGGTCTGGGCATCCTCAACTCGTCGTCCGCCTTCCGGGAGCTGGACTGGCGCGAGGTGCTCAAGGCGTGGTGCGCGTCCATGCCGGAGGACTGGGGCTACACCCCGGAGAACATGACGCAGCCGATCCGCGGCGCGGCGCTGCCCATGGCCTTCAACCGGCAGCCGCACTACACGCGGGGCCTGCTGCTGGTCGGCGACGCGGGCGGGCTGGTCAACCCGTTCAACGGCGAGGGCATCGCCTACGCGATGGAGTCCGGGCGGATCGCCGCGGACGTCGTGGTGCAGGCGCACGCCCGGTCGACGCGGGCCCAGCGCGAGCTGGCGCTGCACAACTACCCGAAGGTGCTCAAGGAGACCTACGGCGGCTACTACTCGCTGGGCCGGGCCTTCGTGAAGCTGATCGGCAACCCGAAGGTCATGAAGGTGGCCACCCAGCGCGGTCTGACCCACCCCGTCCTGATGCGGTTCACGCTGAAGATGCTGGCGAACCTGACCGACCCGGCGGGCGGCGACGCCATGGACCGGATCATCAACGGCCTGTCGAAGGTGGCCCCGCGCGCCTGACGGATGCCCGCCCGGGGCGGTCGACCGCCCCGGGCCGCATACCTGTTGCCCCGTTCGTGCCCCTGTTGGCAGACTCGCGTCGATCACTGTCGATCTTCACGGGGGGTACACACAGTGGGATTCCGCATGCGCGCGCTCCGGCGCACCGCCACCGTCCTGGCCGCGCTCGCGCTGCCGTTCACCGCCTTGTCGGCCGGGGCCGGCACCGCGCAGGCCGCGTCGATGCCCCAGGGCGAGTTCCAGTGGGCCGGGGACTCGGGTGACGGCTGGGACGACAGGGCCGTCTGGTACAACCCGACGGTGTACGGCGACACGATCGACGTCACCGCCTCGGCGGACCGCAGCTCGCTGCGCGTGGTCATCACGCGCCCGGGTGACTCCTGGACCATGGACCTGGCCGCGCCGGCCGGGCAGCCGCTGGCGCCCGGCACGTACGCGGACGCGGTGAAGACCCCGGAGACGGCGGGCACCGTCCTGGACCGGCCCAGCATGTTCGTCAACGGCTACCACGGCGGCTGCGCCACGCTCACCGGCCGGTTCACGGTCAAGGAGCTGGTCTTCGGCGAGGGCTCCGCCGTCAGGAAGGTCGACCTCTCCTACCAGCAGGACTGCGACGACCGCGGCCTGCTCACGGGCTACCTGATGGCCAGTGACGTCACCCCGCCCAAGCCCGTGGTCCTGGGCGTGACCGTCAACGGCAGCGGCAAGCTCTCCGCGACCGGCGGGGCCACCGTGAGCGGCACGCTCACGTGCACGAAGCCGGTGAAGGTGGCGATCGGCGGCTCGGCGAGCCAGGAGCAGCCGAAGTTCGTCCAGGGGTCCCTTGGGGCCGAGGTGGACTGCGTGCCGGGCAGGACCCTCACCTGGCAGGCGCCCGTCACGGTGCACACCCCGGAGACGGACACGCCGTTCGTGAAGTCCGAGCCGCTGAAGGTCCTCGGCCACGCCTCGGCGACGGACCCCGACACCGCCCAGTACGTCTCCGTCTCCGCCGACAGGTGGGTGAAGCTGCGCTAGGCCGGTACGGCCCGGCACGGCGAAGGGCCGGCACTCCGCCCCCGAGCGGGGGAGTGCCGGCCCTTGCTTCGTGTCCGTGGGGCCCGTGGAGGCCCGTGGTGGCCCCCTGCGGGGCCGGGGAGCCCGTCAGAGGATGCGGACGGCGCCCGTGGGCATGTCGTAGCTCAGGGAGCGCTCCACGATGCCGGTGCTGGGGTTCTGCGCGCCGACGAACTTGCCGCCGCCCACGTAGATCGCCACGTGGTAGGCGCTGCCCCGGCTGCCCCAGTACAGGATGTCGCCCGGCTGCAGGTTGCTCAGCGAGACCTTGGTGCCCTGGAGGGACTGGTCCTGCGACATGCGCGGCAGGGAGATGTTCGCCTGCTTGTAGGCGGCGCGGACGAGGCCGGAGCAGTCGTACGCCGAGGGGCCGGTGGCGCCCATGACGTACGCCTTGCCGACCTGCGCGCGGGCGAAGCTCACGATGGCGGCGGCGGAGCCGGTGGCCACGGAGTCGTTCGCGGAGTCGTCGGAGGTGGAGCCGCCCTCGTCCGAGGTGGACTTGGAGGAGAGGGAGGAGCGGCCGTCGTTGCGGGAGGCACGCTCGGCGGCGGCCTTGCGCTCGGCCTCCTCCTTGGCCTTCTTCTCGGCGTCGGCCTTCTTCTGGGCCTCTTCCTTGGCCTTCTTGGCCTCGGCGGCGGCGCCGGTACGGGCGTTCTCCTCCTGGGCGTTGAGCTCGCCCTCGACCGCGGCCGCGCGGCTGTTGTCGGCGGCGGTGGTGACGGCGGAGGAGACCTCGGAGCCCAGGTCCATGTTCAGGACGGGCATTTCGAGCGTCTCGGTCACGGGCTCCACGGGCGTCGCGCTCGCCGTGCCGGCCATGGCCAGGGTGCTGAGGACGCCACCGGCAACTCCGGCGCGGACCGCGAGCTTCGAGGCGCTGCGGCGCGGCTTCCGGTGGCTGGGTATGTGAGCGGTGTGGGACATGAGGACAACCGCTATCAGGGTGTCAGGGTTCCCTTCAAGAAACGTGGTCTGCGCCACAGTTGCGTCCGGATGGCCTGAACGGTGCGCTCCGCTCCCCTTATTGACGCCGTAACGGGCGAAACGGACACTGTCCCGCAAGCCTGTGATCATGCACTTTCCATGATTCGTCCGATTTGATCCGGCGCCTACCATCACCCCGCACAGTTGGCCAAGCCCCCTTTCGCGGGCCCGGATCCGGGGTGACGCAGGTCACAGTGGGATCACGTTGTGTGGGGCTCGTGGAGTTCGTGAACGGACTCACGCGTCCACTCGCGTCCGCCGACCCTCCCCCGACCGGGCGACGGCGGTTTCCTTTACCGGATCGGCCACCCTGGCGCAAATTTGCATGCAGGTGCCAGCTTTTGGTAGTGCATCTCGCCTCCTACCTGCGGTAACGGGGCCGGATGTCACTTTTGGTGATCATGCGGCTGCTTCGCGTATGAAGATCACCACTCATCGGACTTCATGATCGTTCGTCAGGTGGTGGAGATCACAAACTCGTTGTTGTTACCCGTGTCGCAGATCACAGACCGCCGGGCATAGGATGCGCACCAGTCCGGCTTGTGAACTGCCTCACATGTACACGATCTTCGCGAGGCGGGACACGCCCCAGAGCTCCGCGGGGAGGGGACCCCCAGCCGGCACAGCGGTCCAACGGTCAAGGACGACTGGAAGGAGCGAGGAGCGTGAATGCCTACGCGCCCATCCTCGTGCTCGGCGCCCTCGGGGCTGGGTTTGCGATCTTCTCCGTGGTCATGGCCACGCTGATCGGCCCAAAAAGGTACAACCGGGCGAAGCTCGAAGCCTATGAGTGCGGTATCGAGCCGACCCCGCTTCCGGCCGGCGGCGGCCGCTTCCCCATCAAGTACTACCTGACGGCGATGCTCTTCATCGTCTTCGACATCGAGATCGTCTTCCTCTACCCCTGGGCCGTCACCTTCGACGCCCTGGGGATCTTCGGGCTCGTCGAGATGCTGCTCTTCGTGCTCACCGTCTTCGTCGCCTACGCGTACGTCTGGCGGCGCGGCGGCCTGGAATGGGACTGAGGGGCTGAGTTTTCCATGGGACTGGAAGAGAAGCTGCCGAGCGGCTTCCTGCTGACCACCGTCGAACAGGCCGCGGGCTGGGTGCGCAAGTCATCCGTCTTCCCCGCCACCTTCGGCCTGGCGTGCTGCGCCATCGAGATGATGACCACCGGAGCCGGCCGCTACGACCTGGCCCGCTTCGGCATGGAGGTCTTCCGCGGCTCCCCGCGGCAGGCCGACCTGATGATCGTCGCCGGGCGGGTCAGCCAGAAGATGGCGCCGGTGCTGCGGCAGGTGTACGACCAGATGCCCGCGCCGAAGTGGGTCATCTCCATGGGGGTGTGCGCCTCCTCGGGCGGCATGTTCAACAACTACGCGATCGTCCAGGGCGTCGACCACATCGTCCCGGTGGACATCTACCTGCCCGGCTGCCCGCCCCGCCCCGAGATGCTGATGGACGCGATCCTCAAGCTCCACCACAAGATCCAGACCTCCAAGCTCGGCGTGAACCGGGAGGAGGCCGCCCGCGAGGCGGAGGAGGCGGCCCTCAAGGCGCTCCCCACCATCGAGATGAAGGGGCTGCTCCGGTGAGCGAGACCCGCGAACCCAACCCCGACAAGGAACTCAGCGCCCAGAACCTGCCCGGTCAGCGCGGGGACCACGGCGAGGAGATCCGCGTCCAGCGCGGCATGTTCGGCGCCCGCAACGGAGGGGACACCACCGGCTACGGCGGGCTCGTCCGCTCCGTCCGGCTGCCCGGCCCCGCCACCCGCCCCTACGGGTCGTACTTCGACGAGGTCGCCGACGAACTCG
Organism: Streptomyces sp. NPDC012888; assembly: GCF_042900645.1. Lineage (NCBI taxonomy): Bacteria > Bacillati > Actinomycetota > Actinomycetes > Kitasatosporales > Streptomycetaceae > Streptomyces > Streptomyces sp. NPDC012888. Next base: position 91,317 of record NZ_JBIBBM010000006.1, read on the forward strand.
AAGGAGCCCTGGAAGAACAGGGACTGGTCCCCGAGAACGCCATCGAGAAGACGGTCGTCGACCGCGCCGAGCTCACCTTCCACATCGCGCGCGAGCACCTGGTCCGCGTCGCCCGCACCCTGCGCGACGACCCCGCCCTGCGGTTCGAGCTCTGCACCGGCGTCTCCGGCGTCCACTACCCGAACGACAAGGGCCGCGAGCTGCACGCCGTCTACCACCTGCGCTCGCTCACCCACGGCCGCACGGTCCGGCTGGAGGTCTCCGCCCCGGACGCCGACCCGCACGTCCCCTCGCTCGTCCCCGTCTACCCGACGAACGACTGGCACGAGCGCGAGACGTACGACTTCTTCGGCCTGGTCTTCGACGGGCACCCGGCCCTCACGCGGATCATGATGCCGGACGACTGGCAGGGCTTCCCGCAGCGCAAGGACTACCCCCTCGGCGGCATCCCCGTCGAGTACAAGGGCGCCCAGATCCCGGCTCCCGACCAGCGGAGGTCGTACAGCTGATGTCCACCTCGAACCACACGGCCCACGCCTCCTCCCGCGAGACCACCGAGGGCACCGTCTACACCGTCACCGGGGGCGACTGGGACGAGATCGTCCAGTCCGCCGCCAAGGCCGACGACGAGCGGATCGTCGTCAACATGGGCCCGCAGCACCCCTCCACCCACGGAGTGCTCCGGCTGATCCTGGAGATCGACGGCGAGACGGTCACCGAGGCCCGCTGCGGCATCGGCTACCTGCACACCGGGATCGAGAAGAACCTCGAGTTCCGCAACTGGACGCAGGGCACCACCTTCGTCACGCGCATGGACTACCTGACCCCGTTCTTCAACGAGGCCGCGTACTGCCTGGCCGTCGAGAAGCTGCTCGGCATCACCGACCGGGTCCCCGACCGGGCCACGGTCATCCGGGTGCTGCTGATGGAGCTCAACCGGATCTCCTCCCACCTGGTGTGCATCGCCACCGGCGGCATGGAGCTCGGCGCCACCACGATCATGATCTACGGCTTCCGGGACCGCGAACTCATCCTGGACATCTACGAGCTGATCACCGGCCTGCGCATGAACCACGCGTTCATCCGCCCCGGCGGCCTCGCCCAGGACCTCCCGCCCGGCGCCGTCGACCAGCTCCGCGAGTTCGTGAAGACCTTCAAGAAGAACCTGCCGGAGTACGACAAGCTCGCCACCGGCAACCCCATCTTCAAGGCCCGCATGCAGGACGTCGGCTACCTCGACCTGGCCGGCTGCATGGCCCTGGGAGCCACCGGACCCATCCTCCGCTCCGCCGGCCTGCCGCACGACCTCCGCAAGACCGACCCCTACTGCGGCTACGAGACCTACGAGTTCGACGTGCCGACCACCGAGACCTGCGACTCCTACGGCCGGTTCCTGATCCGGCTGGAGGAGATGCGGCAGTCCCTGCGGATCGTCGAGCAGTGCCTGGACCGGCTGGAGCCCGGCCCGGTCATGGTCGCCGACAAGAAGATCGCCTGGCCCGCCCAGCTGGCCATGGGCCCCGACGGCCTCGGCAACTCCCTCGACCACATCAGGAACATCATGGGCACCTCCATGGAAGCGCTCATCCACCACTTCAAGCTGGTGACCGAGGGCTTCCGGGTACCGGCCGGCCAGGCCTACAGCGCAGTCGAGTCCCCCAAGGGCGAACTCGGCGTGCACGTGGTCTCCGACGGCGGCACCCGCCCCTACCGGGTCCACTTCCGCGACCCGTCCTTCACCAACCTGCAGGCCATGGCAGCGATGTGCGAGGGCGGCCAGGTCGCCGACGTCATCGTCGCCGTCGCCTCCATCGACCCCGTGATGGGAGGCGTCGACCGATGACGGACAGCACCCCCACGACCCTGGGCATGCCGCAGCTCCCGGCACCGGACTACCCGGCGGACGTACGCGCCCGGCTCGAAGCGGACGCGAAGGAGGTCATCGCCCGCTACCCCGGCAGCCGGTCCGCCCTGCTGCCGCTCCTGCACCTGGTGCAGTCCGAGGAGGGCCACGTCACCCGCACCGGCATCCGCTTCTGCGCCGAGATGCTGGACCTCACCACCGCCGAGGTCACCGCGGTCGTCACCTTCTACACCATGTACCGCCGCAAGCCGTCCGGCGACTACCAGGTCGGCGTCTGCACCAACACCCTGTGCGCGGTCATGGGCGGCGACGCCATCTTCGAGGAGCTCAAGGAGCACCTCGGCGTCGGCAACAACGAGACCACCGCCGACGGCAAGGTCACCCTCGAACACATCGAGTGCAACGCGGCCTGCGACTTCGCCCCCGTGGTGATGGTCAACTGGGAGTTCTTCGACAACCAGACCCCCGACTCCGCCAAGGCCCTCGTCGACGACCTCCGGGCCGGCCGGCCCGTCCAGCCGACCCGGGGCGCGCCGATGTGCACGTACAAGGAGACCGCCCGCATCCTGGCGGGCTTCCCCGACGAGCGGCCGGGCGCGGTCGAGGCGAGCGGCGGCGCCGGCCCCGCATCCCTGGTCGGCCTGCGGCTCGCCCGCGGCGAGGTCGCGCACGCCCCCATCGTCCACCCGCGCGGTGAGGCCGGAACCGAGGGAGCGGAGTGATGAGCGTGTCCACCGAGCTGAGCAAGAACGGCACGTCGCCGGAGAAGCTGCTGGCGCCCGTCCTCTCCGCCTTCTGGGACGACCCCCGGTCGTGGACGCTGGAGACCTACCTCCGGCACGAGGGCTACGAAGGCCTGCGCAAGGCGCTCGCCATGTCCCCCGACGACCTGATCGCCTACGTGAAGGACTCCGGTCTGCGCGGACGCGGCGGAGCGGGCTTCCCCACCGGCATGAAGTGGCAGTTCATCCCGCAGGGCGACAACAAGCCGCACTACCTCGTCGTCAACGCCGACGAGTCGGAACCCGGCACCTGCAAGGACATCCCCCTCCTCTTCGCCAACCCGCACTCCCTCATCGAGGGAATGATCATCGCCTGCTACGCGATCCGCTCCACGCACGCCTTCATCTACCTGCGCGGCGAGGTCGTGCCCGTCCTGCGCCGCCTCCACGAGGCCGTCCGCGAGGCCTACGCCGCCGGCTACCTGGGCCGCGACATCCTGGGCAGCGGGCTGGACCTCGACATCACCGTGCACGCCGGCGCCGGCGCGTACATCTGCGGCGAGGAGACGGCACTCCTCGACTCCCTCGAAGGCCGGCGCGGACAGCCCCGGCTGCGTCCCCCCTTCCCCGCGGTGGAAGGCCTGTACGCCTGCCCCACCGTGGTGAACAACGTCGAGTCCATCGCCTCGGTTCCCGCGATCCTCAACAAGGGCAAGGACTGGTTCAAGGCGATGGGGACCGAGAAGTCCCCCGGCTTCACCCTGTACTCGCTCTCCGGGCACGTGGCCACCCCCGGCCAGTACGAGGCCCCGCTCGGCATCACCCTGCGCCAGCTCCTCGACATGAGCGGCGGGATGCGGCCCGGCCACCGGCTGAAGTTCTGGACCCCGGGCGGCTCCTCCACCCCCATGTTCACCGACGAGCACCTCGACGTCCCGCTCGACTACGAGGGCGTCGGCGCGGCCGGCTCGATGCTCGGCACCAAGGCCCTCCAGTGCTTCGACGAGACCACCTGCGTGGTCCGCGCGGTGACCCGGTGGACCGAGTTCTACGCCCACGAGTCCTGCGGCAAGTGCACCCCCTGCCGCGAGGGCACGTACTGGCTGGTCCAGCTGCTGCGCGACATCGAGGCCGGGAAGGGCGTGATGTCCGACCTCGACAAGCTGAACGACATCGCCGACAACATCAACGGCAAGTCCTTCTGCGCGCTCGGCGACGGCGCGGCCAGCCCGATCTTCTCCTCGCTGAAGTACTTCCGCGAGGAGTACGAGCAGCACATCACCGGCAAGGGCTGCCCCTTCGACCCCAAGAAGTCGACCCTGTGGGCCGACACGGAGGTGACCGCATGACCGCCCCCGCAGAGGACCTGGTCTCCCTGACCATCGACGGGGTCGAGCTGTCCGTCCCCAAGGGGACCCTCGTCATCCGGGCCGCCGAACAGCTCGGCATCGAGGTACCGCGCTTCTGCGACCACCCCCTCCTCGACCCGGCCGGCGCCTGCCGGCAGTGCATCGTCGAGGTGGAGGGGCAGCGCAAGCCGATGGCCTCCTGCACGATCACCTGCACCGACGGCATGGTCGTCAAGACGCAGCTGACCTCGCAGGTCGCCGACAAGGCGCAGCGCGGCGTGATGGAACTGCTGCTGATCAACCACCCGCTGGACTGCCCGGTCTGCGACAAGGGCGGCGAATGCCCGCTGCAGAACCAGGCCATGTCCCACGGCAACGCCGAGTCCCGCTTCGACGGCAGGAAGCGGACCTACGAGAAGCCCGTCCCCATCTCCACCCAGGTGCTGCTCGACCGGGAGCGGTGCGTGCTGTGCGCCCGCTGCACCCGGTTCTCCAACCAGATCGCCGGTGACCCGATGATCGAGCTGGTCGAGCGCGGCGCCCTGCAGCAGGTCGGCACCGGCGAGGGCGACCCGTTCGAGTCCTACTTCTCCGGCAACACCATCCAGATCTGCCCGGTCGGCGCGCTCACCTCCGCCGCCTACCGCTTCCGCTCCCGCCCCTTCGACCTGGTGTCCTCGCCCAGCGTGTGCGAGCACTGCGCCGGCGGCTGCGCCACCCGCACCGACCACCGGCGCGGCAAGGTCCTGCGCCGGCTGGCCGCCGAGGACCCCGAGGTCAACGAGGAGTGGATCTGCGACAAGGGCCGGTTCGCGTTCCGGTACGCGCAGCGCCCCGACCGGCTCACCACCCCCCTCGTCCGCGACCCCGAGTCGGGCGAGCTGCGGGAGGCGAGCTGGCCGGAGGCCCTGGAGGCGGCGGCCCGCGGCCTGACCGCGGCCCGCACCGGCGGGGCCGGCGCCGGCGTCCTGACCGGCGGCCGGCTCACCGTCGAGGACGCCTACGCCTACGCCAAGTTCGCCCGGGTCGTGCTGGACACCAACGACATCGACTTCCGGGCCCGCGTCCACAGCGCGGAGGAAGCCGACTTCCTCGCCGCCGAGGTCGCCGGATACGGCGTCGACCTGCCCGCCCGCGGCGTCTCGTACGCCGACCTGGAGGCGGCCCCCGCGGTCCTGCTCGCCGGCATCGAGGCCGAGGAAGAGGCCCCCGGGGTCTTCCTGCGGCTGCGCAAGGCCCACCGCAAGCGCGGGCAGCGCACCTTCGGGCTGGCGCCGTTCGCCACCCGGGGTCTCGCGAAGGCCGGCGGCACCCTGCTGGCCGCCGCCCCCGGTACCGAGCCGGAGTGGCTGGACGCACTGGCCTCCCGCACCGGCTTGGAGGAGGGCGGGCACGAGGCCGCCGAGGCGCTGCGCGAACCCGGCGCGGTGATCGTCGTCGGCGAGCGGCTGGCCGGGGTGCCCGGTGCGCTGACCGCCGCCGTACGCACGGCCGCCGCGACCGGTGCCCGCCTGGTGTGGATCCCGCGCCGGGCCGGCGAGCGGGCCGCGGTCGAGGCCGGCGCGCTGCCCTCGCTGCTGCCCGGGGCCCGCCCGGCCACCGACCCGCGGGCCCGCGAGGAGGTCGCCGCGGCCTGGGGCCTGGACGAACTCCCGCACCGCTACGGCCGCGACACCGGCCAGATCCTCGCCGCCGCCGCCCAGCACGAGCTGGGCGCGCTGCTGGTCGCGGGCGTGGAGGTGGCCGACCTGCCCGACCCGGAGCAGGCGCGGGAGGCGCTGCGGGAGGCCTTCGTCGTCTCCCTGGAGATCCGTCCCGGCGAGGTCACCGACCACGCCGACGTGGTGCTCCCGGTGGCCGCCGTGGCCGAGAAGCCCGGTGCGTTCATCAACTGGGAGGGCCGGCTCCGCCCGTTCGAGGCGGCCCTGAAGCCCGACCAGATGACCCGGCGCCTCGCCCCCGCCGACGCCCGCGTGCTGCACATGCTCGCCGACGCCGCCGGCCGGCCGCTGGGCCTGCCCGACCTGCACGCCGTACGCCGTGAGCTCGACCGGCTCGGCCACTGGACCGGCGAAGGCGCCTCCGAGCAGTCCGCCGCGACCGTCCCGGTACCCCGGCCCGCGGCCGGCGAGGCGGTCCTCGCCGGCCACCGCCTGCTGCTCGACCAGGGCCTGCTCCAGCAGGGCGACGACGCCCTGGCCGGCACCCGGCACGAGGCGAGCGCCCGGCTCTCGGCGGCCACGGCGGCGGAGACCGGCGTCAAGAACGGCGACGTGCTGGCCGTGACCGGACCGGCCGGGTCGGTGGAACTCCCGCTGCGGATCACCGACATGCCCGACCGGGTGGTCTGGCTGCCGCTGAACTCGGTGGGCGGCGGGGTCCTCTCGGACCTGGGCACCCGCCCCGGAACCCTGGTCCGGATCGGCCCGGCGACCCCCGCGGCGGGACCGGCCGGCACCGGTGACATGACTGCGGAGGTGGGTGCGTGAACGCGGTACACAGCGACTTCGTACAACTTGCCGCCGAGGACCTCTCGCTGTTCGGGCGGGACGTCTGGTGGCTCGTGGTGATCAAGGCGGTGTTCTGCTTCGCCTTCCTGATGGTCACCGTGCTGTTCTCCATCGTCTGGGAACGCAAGGTCGTCGCCTGGATGCAGCTGCGCATCGGCCCCAACCGGCACGGCCCCTGGGGCCTCCTGCAGTCCCTCGCCGACGGCATCAAGCTGATGCTGAAGGAGGACATCGTCGTCAAGCGGGCCGACAAGGTGGTCTACATCCTGGCCCCGATCGTCGCGGCGGTCCCCGCCTTCATGGCGATCGCGGTGATCCCCTTCGGCCCGGCCGGCAACGAGGTCTCCATCTTCGGCCAGCGCACCACGATGCAGCTGACCGACCTGCCGATCGCGATGCTCTACATCCTCGCGGTGGCATCGGTCGGCATCTACGGCATCGTGCTGGCGGGCTGGTCCTCCGGCTCCACCTACCCGCTGCTCGGCGGACTCCGCTCCTGCGCCCAGATGATCTCGTACGAGATCGCCATGGGCGCCGCCTTCGCCTCGGTGTTCCTCTACTCCGGGTCGATGTCGACCTCCGCGATCGTGGAGGCGCAGGCGGACCGCTGGTTCATCGTGCTGCTGCCGGTCTCCTTCCTCATCTACGTGGTCACGATGGTCGGCGAGACCAACCGGGCCCCGTTCGACATGCCCGAGTCCGAGGGCGACCTGGTCGGCGGCTTCAACACCGAGTACTCCTCCATCAAGTTCGCGATGTTCATGCTGGCCGAGTACGTCAACATGGTCACCGTCTCGGCGGTGGCGGTCACCCTCTTCCTGGGCGGCTGGCGGGCCCCGTACCCGATCAGCACCTTCTGGGAGGGCGCCAACCACGGCTGGTGGCCGCTGCTCTGGTTCGTCCTCAAGGTGCAGCTGCTCCTCTTCTTCTTCATCTGGCTGCGCGGCACCCTGCCCCGGGTCCGCTACGACCAGCTGATGAAGCTCGGCTGGAAGGTCCTGATCCCGGTCTCCGTGGTCTGGCTGATGCTGGTCGCGACCGTGCGGGCCCTGCGCAACGAGGCCTACGACTTCAGCGAGATCGTCCTGTACGTCGGCGGCGGCGTGGTCGCGCTGCTGCTGCTCTCCCTGGTCGTGGACGTCATCCGGGACCGCAAGGGCAAGCAGGCGGGGGCAGCCGCCCCGGCGGCCGAGCCGTTCGACCCGATGGCGGCCGGGTTCCCGGTGCCGCCGAAGCCCGGGCAGCACATGGAACCCGTACCGCGCAGGCGGCCCCGCTCGGAGCGGCAGCTGATCGCCAGCGGCGGGTCGAATTCCGACAGTGACCGAGAGGAGGGTGCCGGTAATGCCTGACGAGAACGAGAAGTGGCAGAACCCGGTGGCCGGCTTCGGCGTGACCTTCAAGGCCATGTTCAAGAAGCGGCTCACCGAGCAGTACCCCGAGCAGCAGAAGACCACCGCTCCGCGCTTCCACGGACGGCACCAGCTCAACCGCCACCCGGACGGCCTGGAGAAGTGCATCGGCTGCGAGCTGTGCGCCTGGGCCTGTCCCGCCGACGCGATCTACGTGGAGGGCGCGGACAACGAGCCGGAGGAGCGGTACTCCCCGGGCGAGCGGTACGGCCGCGTCTACCAGATCAACTACGCCCGCTGCATCCTGTGCGGCCTGTGCGTGGAGGCCTGCCCGACCCGGGCGCTGACCATGACCAACGAGTTCGAACTGGCCGACGCCAGCCGCGAGTCGCTGATCTACACCAAGGAGCAGCTGCTCGCCGGGCTGACGGAGGGCATGGTCGAGGCGCCGCACGCCATGTACCCGGGGACGGACGAGCAGGACTACTACCGGGGTGCGGTGACCGGAGCGGCTCCGGGCACGGCCCGGCAGGTGGCCGTCTCCAAGGGCGAGGGACCCGGCGGGGAGCCGGCCGTGCCGGGTGCCCCGGCCGGGACCGGCGCGGAGAGCTCCCCCGAGGAGGTCGGGGCATGAGCGGGATCGCCGCCGCGGCCTCCACCGGCGAGGCCGTGCAGTTCTGGGTGCTCGGCACCATCGCCGTGATCGGCGCGCTGTGCACCATCCTGATGAAGAAGGCCGTGCACAGCGCCCTGTGCCTGGCCGGCACCATGATCATCCTGGCGGTGTTCTACCTGGCCAACGGCGCCTACTTCCTCGGCGTCGTGCAGGTCGTCGTGTACACCGGCGCGATCATGATGCTGTTCCTCTTCGTGGTCATGCTGGTCGGCGTCACGGCCGCGGATTCGCTGAAGGAGACCATCAAGGGCCAGCGCTGGCTGGCCGTCCTGTGCGGGCTCGGCTTCGGCATCCTGCTGGTCACCGGCATCGGGCAGGCCGGCCTGAGCCGGTTCAACGGCCTGGGCCGGGTCAACTCCGGCGGCCACGTCGAGGGCCTCGCCGAGCTGATCTTCACCAAGTACGTGTTCGCGTTCGAGCTCACCGGCGCCCTGCTGATCACCGCGGCGGTCGGCGCGATGGTCCTCACCCACCGCGAGCGCACCGAGCGCGCCGCCACCCAGCGCGAGCTCGCCGAGCGCCGGGTCCGCGAGGGCGTCCAGCTCCCGCCGCTGCCCGCGCCCGGCGTGTACGCGCGGCACAACGCGGTGGACGTGCCCGGCCTGCTGCCGGACGGCACCCCGTCCGAGCTGACCGTCAGCAAGACGCTGCGGGCCCGCGGCCAGGTCCGGGACGTGTCCGGGCAGGCGCTGGCCGACCTGAAGGCCCTGGAGCAGGCCTCGGCCGAGCGGCTGGGCCGGGACGCCGACGACCGTGAGGAGGCGGCGAAGTGAACCCCGTCAACTACCTCTACCTCTCCGCGCTGCTGTTCACCATCGGCGCGGCCGGGGTGCTGATCCGGCGGAACGCGATCGTGCTGTTCATGTGCGTGGAGCTGATGCTCAACGCCTGCAACCTCGCCTTCGTGACCTTCTCCCGGATGCACGGCAACCTCGACGGCCAGATCATCGCCTTCTTCACGATGGTCGTCGCCGCCGCGGAGGTCGTGGTCGGCCTGGCGATCATCGTGTCGCTGTTCCGTACCCGCCACTCGGCCTCGGTCGACGACGCCAGCCTGATGAAGCTGTAAGGGGCGAACGTGGAGAACCTGATTGCGCTGCTGGTCGCGGCGCCCCTGCTCGGGGCGGCGGTGCTGCTCTGCGGCGGCCGGCGCCTCGACCGGGCCGGGCACTGGCTCGGCACCCTGCTGGCCGCCGTCTCCTTCGGGATCGGCGTGGCCCTGTTCACCGACATGCTCGGGCGGACCGCGGACGACCGCACCCTGACCCAGCACCTGTTCAGCTGGATCCCCGTCGAGGGCTTCCAGGCGGACGTCGCCTTCCAGCTGGACCAGCTGTCGATGACCTTCGTCCTGCTGATCTCCGGCGTGGGCACCCTCATCCACCTGTACTCCGTCGGGTACATGGAGCACGACGAGCGGCGCCGCCGCTTCTTCGGCTACCTCAACCTCTTCCTCGCGGCGATGCTGCTGCTGGTCCTCGCCGACAACTACCTCCTGCTGTACGTCGGCTGGGAGGGCGTCGGCCTCGCCTCGTACCTGCTGATCGGCTTCTGGCAGCACAAGCCCAGCGCGGCCACCGCCGCCAAGAAGGCCTTCCTGGTCAACCGGGTCGGCGACATGGGCCTGTCCATCGCGATCATGCTGATGTTCACCACCTTCGGCACCTTCGCCTTCGGCCCGGTGCTGAGCTCCGTGGGGGAGACCTCCGAGGGCACGCTCACGGCGATCGCGCTGATGCTGCTGCTGGCCGCCTGCGGCAAGTCGGCCCAGGTCCCGCTGCAGTCCTGGCTCGGGGACGCGATGGAGGGCCCGACCCCCGTCTCGGCCCTGATCCACGCGGCGACCATGGTCACCGCCGGCGTCTACCTGATCGTCCGGTCCGCGGCCGTCTTCAACGGCGCGCCCGACGCCCAGCTGGTCGTCACCATCGTCGGCGCGGTCACGCTGCTCTTCGGTGCGATCGTCGGTTGCGCGAAGGACGACATCAAGAAGGCGCTGGCCGGCTCGACCATGTCGCAGATCGGCTACATGGTGCTCGCCGCCGGCCTCGGCCCGATCGGCTACGTCTTCGCCATCATGCACCTGGTCACGCACGGCTTCTTCAAGGCCGGGCTGTTCCTCGGGGCCGGCTCGGTCATGCACGGCATGAACGACGAGGTCGACATGCGCAAGTACGGGGCCCTGCGGAAGTACATGCCGGTCACCTTCGTCACCTTCGGCCTGGGCTACCTCGCGATCATCGGCTTCCCCGGCCTGTCCGGCTTCTTCTCCAAGGACAAGATCATCGAGGCGGCCTTCGCGAAGGGCGGCACCGAGGGCTGGATCCTCGGCGGCGTCGCCCTGCTGGGCGCCGCCATCACCGCCTTCTACATGACCCGCGTGATGCTGATGACCTTCTTCGGCGAGAAGCGCTGGCAGCCCGACGAGCACGGCCACGAGCCGCACCCGCACGAGTCGCCGAAGTCGATGACCGTCCCGATGATCATCCTGGCCTTCGGTTCGGTCTTCGCCGGCGGCCTGTTCTCCATCGGCGACCGCTTCCTGAACTGGCTGGAGCCGGTCACCGGCTACGAGCACGGCCACCCGCCCATCGGCGCCGCGGCCGTCACCGCGGCCACCGTCGTCGCCCTGCTCGTCGGCGTCGGCATCGCCTGGGCCCAGTACGGCCGCAAGCCGGTCCCGGTCGTCGCCCCGCGCGGCAGCCTCGCCACCCGGGCGGCCCGGCGGGACCTGTACCAGGACGACTTCAACCACGTCGTGCTGGTGCGCGGCGGCGAGCACCTGACCCGCTCGCTGGTCTACGTCGACCACACCATGGTCGACGGCGTGGTCAACGGCACGGCCGCCTCGGTCGGCGGACTGTCGGGCCGGCTGCGCAAGCTGCAGAACGGCTACGCCCGCTCGTACGCGGTGTCGATGTTCGGGGGCACGGCGATCCTCATCGCCGCGACCCTGCTGATGAGGGCGGTGTGACATGGACTTCCCGCTTCTGACGGTCACGGCCGCGGTCCCCGCGGCCGGAGCGGTCCTCACGGCGGCCGTACCGGCCGCCCGCCGGACCGCCGCCAAGTGGCTGGCGCTGCTGGTCTCGCTCGCCACCCTGGCGCTGGCCGTGCTGATCGCCGTCCGCTTCGAACCCGGCGGCGCCCGCTACCAGCTCACCGAGTCGCACGCCTGGATCCCGGACTTCGGGGTCAGCTACGAACTGGGCGTGGACGGCATCGGGGTGGCGCTGATCGCGCTGACGGCGCTGCTGATCCCGTTCGTGATCGCGGCCGGCTGGCACGACGCCGACCCGCTGGAGACCTCCTCGAAGAGGTGGCGCCCGACCCAGGGCTTCTTCGCCCTGATCCTGATGGTCGAGGCGATGGTGATCATCTCCTTCGCCGCCACCGACGTCTTCGTCTTCTACATCTTCTTCGAAGCCATGCTGATCCCGATGTACTTCCTCATCGGCGGCTTCGGAGACCGGGCGCACGCCGGCACGGACGAGAACGCGGCCGCCCAGCGGTCGTACGCCGCGGTCAAGTTCCTCCTCTACAACCTGGCCGGCGGACTGATCATGCTGGCCGCCGTCATCGGGCTGTACGTGGTCGCCGGGACCTTCTCCCTCACGGAGATCGCCGACCTGCGCGCCGCCGGCAAGCTCGACATGGCCGTCAACACCGAACGGCTGCTGTTCCTCGGCTTCTTCTTCGCCTTCGCGGTGAAGGCGCCGCTGTGGCCGCTGCACACCTGGCTGCCCAACGCCATGGGCGAGTCCACCGCCCCGGTCGCCGTACTGATCACCGCGGTGGTCGACAAGGTCGGCACCTTCGCGATGCTCCGCTTCTGCCTCGGCCTGTTCCCCGAGGCCAGCAAGTGGGCCACCCCGGTCGTCCTGGTCCTCGCCCTGATCAGCATCGTCTACGGCGCGCTGCTCGCCGTGGGTCAGCGGGACATCAAGCGGCTGGTCGCCTACGCCTCGATCTCGCACTTCGGCTTCATCATCCTGGGCATCTTCGCGATGACCTCCCAGGGCCAGTCCGGCGCCACCCTCTACATGGTCAACCACGGCCTGTCGACGGCGGCCCTGATGCTGGTGGCCGGCTTCCTGATCTCCCGGCGCGGCTCCCGGCTCATCGCCGACTACGGCGGTGTGCAGAAGGTCGCCCCGGTGCTCGCGGGCACCTTCCTCATCGGCGGCCTCGCCACCCTCTCGCTGCCGGGCCTGGCCCCGTTCGTGAGCGAGTTCCTGGTCCTGGTCGGCACCTTCGCCCGCTACCCCGTCGCCGGCATCGTCGCCACCTTCGGCATCGTGCTGGCCGCGCTTTACACCCTGGTGCTCTACCAGCGCACCATGACCGGGCCGGTCAGGGAGGAGGTCCGGGCCATGCCCGACCTGCGCCTGCGGGAGCTGCTGGTGGTGGGCCCGCTGATCGCCCTGCTCCTGTTCCTCGGCGTCTACCCGAAGCCGCTGACCGACATCGTCAACCCGGCGGTCGAACACACCATGTCCGACGTCAAGCAGAAGGACCCGGCACCCGCGGTGCCCATCGACAGCGTGGAGGCGGCGAAGTGAGCGCAGTGAACGTGCTGGGCGCCGACGCGATCGACCGGATCCCCACACCGCACATCGAGTACGCCCAGCTGGCACCCACCCTCATCGTGGTGGGCGCGGCGATCCTCGGCGTCCTCGTCGAGGCCTTCGTACCGCGCAGGTCCCGCTACCCCGTCCAGGTGTTCCTCACCGTCGCCGCGCTCGCCTCGGCCTTCGCGGCCGTGGTCGCCCTCGCGGCCGGCGGGTACGGCACCACCAAGGCGCAGATCGCCGCGATGGGCGCCATCGCGGTGGACGGCCCCGCGCTGTTCCTCCAGGGCACGATCCTGCTGGCCTCGGTGGTCGCCGTGTTCACCTTCGCCGAGCGCCACCTCGACCCGAAGGCCCACGGCAAGCGGGTGGACTCCTTCGCCGCGCAGGCGGCGTCCGTGCCCGGCAGCGAGAGCGAACGGGCCGCGGTCAAGGCCGGCTTCACCACCACCGAGGTCTTCCCGCTGGCCCTGTTCGCCGTCGCGGGCATGCTGATCTTCCCGGCGGCCAACGACCTGCTGACGCTGTTCATCGCCCTGGAGGTGTTCTCCCTCCCGCTGTACCTGCTCTGCGCCCTCGCCCGCCGGCAGCGGCTGATCTCGCAGGAGGCCGCGGTCAAGTACTTCCTGCTGGGCGCGTTCTCCTCCGCCTTCCTCCTCTTCGGCATCGCCCTGCTGTACGGCTACGCGGGCTCCGTCTCGTACGCCGTGATCGCCGACGTGGTCGACGGCACGGTCACCGCCATGGACCCGGCGCTCGCCGCCACCATGGGCAACGACGTGCTGCTGCTGATCGGCGGGGCGCTGATCCTGATGGGCCTGCTGTTCAAGGTCGGTGCCGTCCCGTTCCACATGTGGACCCCGGACGTGTACCAGGGCGCCCCCACCCCGGTCACCGGCTTCATGGCCGCCGCGACCAAGGTGGCCGCCTTCGGCGCGCTGCTCCGCCTGCTGTACGTGGTGCTGCCGGGCCTGCGCTGGGACTGGCGCCCGGTGATGTGGGGCGTGGCGATCGTGACCATGCTGGCCGGTGCGGTCATCGCCGTCACCCAGACCGACGTCAAGCGGCTCCTGGCGTACTCGTCGATCGCGCACGCCGGGTTCATCCTGGCCGGTGTGATCGCCACGACGCAGGAGGGCGTCTCCTCGGTCCTCTTCTACCTGGCGGCCTACTCCTTCGTGACCATCGGCGCCTTCGCCGTCGTCACGCTGGTGCGGGACGCGGGCGGGGAGGCCACCCACCTGTCCAAGTGGGCGGGACTGGGCCGTCGTTCCCCGCTGACCGCCGCGGTGTTCGCGGTGTTCCTGCTGGCCTTCGCCGGCATCCCGCTGACCTCGGGCTTCACCGGCAAGTTCGCGGTGTTCAAGGCCGCGGCCGAGGGCGGCGCGGGTGCGCTGGTGGTGGTCGGCGTGGTCTCGTCGGCGATCGCCGCGTTCTTCTACGTCCGGGTCATCGTCCTCATGTTCTTCAGCGAGCCGAAGGAGGACGGCCCGACGGTCGCGGTGCCCTCGCCGCTGACGATGACGACCATCGCGGTCGGTGTCGCCGTCACCCTGGTGCTGGGCGTGGCCCCGCAGTACTTCCTGGACCTGGCGGGCCAGGCCGGTACGTTCGTCCGCTGATCCGGCGGCCGCACACGCCGCAGGGCCCGGTACCCCTCGGGTGAGGGGGGCCGGGCCCTGCGGCGTGTGCGGCGCGCTCAGTGGGCGTGGCCGTGGCCGGGCGCGGGGGTGGCCGGGACGGCGGGCTTCTTGGCCCCGGGGCAGGTGACGTCCGGGTTCCAGTTGTGGAAGCGGCCGGCCGGGTTCTTCTTGTACGCCCACAGGTGCAGGTCGTAGTGCTTGGGGTTGCCAGCCCAGTGGCCCGGCATCGGACCGTCGAAGGGCAGCCCGAACATCGACGGCCGGTCCTCCTTGGTCGTCAGGTCCTGGTCCTTGTCGGACACCATCCACTCCACCGCGTACAGCCGGCGCTTGCCGTGCCTGTCCTTGTCCGGGCTGTAGACGAGGGCGGTCGGCCTGCGGGGGTCCGTGGAGCCCCAGTTGGCGGCCTTGACGTAGTGGTAGCCCATGGCGCCGGCGCCGAACGGGTTGTTCAGGCACTCCCCGTGCGGGACGTAGCCGTCCTTGACCGCCTGCGCCTCGTCCACGTACCTGGCCGTCACGCGGATGGCGGTGGCCAGGTCGCGCATCGCCCGGGTGTTCCGGGGGTCGGGGGCCGGCCCCTCGACCGCCACGGCGGCGGGGGAGAGGACCGGGACCAGGGCGAGGGCCACGGTCGCGGCGGCGAGGGCCGGCGGGCGGGCGGGCATGGGCATGGCGGCTCCTCCGCGGTCGGGTGCGGCGTCTGACGAACACCATGCGCGGAGCCCGTTCCGGCCCGCCACGCGGGCGGGCCGGACGGATGAACCGGGGGGCCTAACGGGCGGCGACGATCCGGCCGGTGACCTCGCCCAGGCCGATCCGGGTGCCGTCCGGGCCGGGGGCCCAGGCGGTGAGGGTGACGGTGTCCCCGTCCTCAAGGAAGGTCCGCTTGCCCTCGCCGAGCTCGATCGCGTCCCGGCCGTTCCAGGTCAGCTCCAGCAGGGAACCGCGCTGGCCGACCTCGGGGCCGCTGACCGTGCCGGAGCCGTAGACGTCGCCGGTGCGCAGGGAGGCGCCGTTGACGGTCATGTGGGCGAGCTGCTGGGCGGCCGTCCAGTACATGCTGGCGAACGGCGGGTGGGCGACCTCCTGCCCGTTGATGGCGACGGTGATGCGCAGGTCGTAGCCGGCCGGCTCGGTGTCGGCGTCGTCGAGGTAGGGCAGCAGGGGGAAGGTGCGCGCGGGGGGCGTGGTCCTGGCGTCGTCCAGGGCGTCCAGGGGGGTCACCCAGGCGGAGACGGAGGTGGCGAAGGACTTGCCGAGGAAGGGGCCGAGCGGCACGTACTCCCAGGCCTGGATGTCGCGCGCGGACCAGTCGTTGAGCAGGAACAGCCCGAAGACGTGGTCGCGGAAGTCGCCCAGCGCGACCGGCCTGCCGAGTTCGGTGGGGGTGCCGACGACGAAACCGACCTCGGCCTCGATGTCGAGCTTGACGCTCGGGCCGAAGACGGGGGCGGGGTCGGTGGGTGCCTTCCGCTGCCCGGAGGGCCGTACGACGTCCGTCCCGGACACCACGATGGTGCCGGACCGGCCGTGGTAACCGATGGGCAGGTGCTTCCAGTTGGGGGTGAGCGCGTCGCCGTCCGGCCGGAAGATCCGGCCCACGTTGGTGGCGTGGTGCTCGCTGGCGTAGAAGTCGACGTAGTCGGCGACCTCGTACGGCAGGTGCAGGGTCACCGCGTCCAGCGGGAGCAGGTGCGGTTCGACGGCGGAGCGGTGCGCGGGATCGGTCACCCAGGCGGTGAGCTCGCGGCGCACCCCCTGCCATGCGGCGCGGCCGGCTGCGAGCAGCGGGTTGAGGGAGGCGGCCCCGAGCAGGCCGGCGTACGGGGAGCCGAACGCCGCGGCGACGGCACCCGCGTCGAGCACGTGTCCGCCGATCCGCACGCCGATGCGGCGCCGCTCCGCTTCGCCGGCGGTGCTGAACACGCCGTACGGGAGGTTGTGCGGGCCGAACGGATCGCCCTCGGGGACGTCGAGGGGGCTCTGCTGGGGCATGGGGTGCTGCCTCGCTTTCCACGCGGTCCGGGGGTGTCCCGGGTGACACAGTGAGGGTCGATGTGGTTGACACGTTACGTGGCCGGTGGGGCCTGCGGGAGGCCGGATTGGGGCGCTATTTGTAGGACTTGTCCGCGCAGGTCCTATCCTTGCGCCGTGACTCGCGCCCTCCCCTACACCCTGATCGCCACCGACCTGGACGGCACGCTGCTGCGCGCCGGGGACACCGTCTCACCGCGCTCGCACACCGCGCTCGCGCTGGCGCGCGCGGCGGGCGCCCGGCACATCGTGGTCACCGGGCGCCCCGTGCCACAGGTCCGCCACGTCCTGAACGGGCTCGGGTACGGGGGGCTCGCGGTGTGCGGGCAGGGCGCCCAGGTGTACGACGCGGCGCGCGGGCGGATGCTGCACTCCGTGGCGATGGACCGGGAGCTCGCGGAGCTGGCCCTGGGGAAGATCGAGGCGGAGATCGGGGAGGTCTACGCGGCGGTGAACGGGGCGGGCCTGAACGCGGCGATGCTGATAGGGCCGGGCTACCGCATGCCGCACCCGCACCTGGCGACGGTCCGGGTACGGCGCCGCGCGGACCTGTGGGCGGCCCCGATCAACAAGGTGCTGCTCCAGCACCCGGAGCTGGACGACGACGAACTCACGCGGATCGCCCGGCAGGTGGTCGGCGACCTGGTCAACGTGACGATGGCGGGGGAGCACACGGTGGAGCTCCAGCCGCCGGGGGTCTCGAAGGCGACGGGCCTGGCGGTGGCCGCGGCGGAACTCGGCCTGAGCGGGGACGACACGATCGCCTTCGGCGACATGCCGAACGACGTGCCGATGTTCACGTGGGCGGCGCACGGGGTGGCGATGGCCACGTCGCACCCCGAACTGCTGGCGGTGGCCGACGAGGTGACCCTCTCGTGCGACGAGGACGGCATCGCAACGGTCCTGGAACGCCTCTACGCCTGACGCGGCCCCCGCGCCTCAATCGCCGGCGGGGCTGGAATTCCCCCGGGCGGCGCCCATCAAGCCCGAGCGGCGTTTGAGCGGGCCCCGCCGGAGGCGCCGGAGGGCCGGCGGGACCGTGGCCGGGGCGGAGCCCGGGCTGCCGGGCGGCAGGGTCAGGTCGCGGCGCGGGGGAAGCGGCGTTCCCAGGTCCGGTGGAACACCACCTCGCCCCCCTCCCGGCACACCACCTCGGACACCGTGGCGAAGCCACCCCCGTCGCACGACACCTCCGACCGCGTCTCCACCCGCACGTCCCACCCCCGCTCCGCCCGGTGCAGCCGGATCCGCCGCTCCGCGCCCGCCCGAGCCGACAGCGGGTCCGCGTCCTGGATCTCGTACACCTCCAGGCCGTCCTCCTCGTACTCCAGGCCGTCCGGGTACACCCACGTGCCCCCGGCCGGCGGCTCGTCCTCCAGCCGCCACACCCCCCGCGCCACGTCCCGGACCACCACCCGCTCCGGCCGGGGGTCGTCGAGCGTCGCCCGGGACGAGACCCCCAGCGGCTCGGCCCGCTCCGGCGGGTCGAAGACCACCCCCGCGTCCTGAGGCGCGGGGCTCCGTACCGGCAGGGACAGCGAGCTGCCCGCCGGGTCCACCGTCCAGCCCGCCTCCGAGCCGGCCCGCGGCCAGACCCACGGCCAGTACGCGGAGGACAGCGCGAGCCGGATCCGGTGCCCCGGCGGGAACGCGTGCCCGGCGCCGCCCAGCTCGAAGGAGACCGCCTCCCACGTGCCCGCCGGCCACGGCTCCGCCCGGTCCCGCCCGGCCCGGGCCGACAGGTTCAGCACGCCCCGGGTCACCAGCGTCGAGGCCCCGTCCGGGGCGACGTCGCACAGCCGGGCGACGACCTGCCCGTACGGCACGTCCATCCGCAGCCGGACGGTGACCGCCGGCCGTCCCAGCACCTCCACCGCACCGCCCTCCGGCACCGGGAACTCGAAGCACGCCGACTTCGCGTCCTCCTCCCGCTGGTCCGGCGGCAGGTCCGCCTCCTCGCCCAGGGGGACGAACCGGCCCGCGTCCAGCCCGGTGTGCTGCGGCGACCGCACCAGGACCGGCGCGCCCCGCAGGGCGTACACGACGGGCCGTACGTGCGGCGAGGGCCAGGCGGGGTCGGCCACCCACCGGCCGGGCAGCTCCGCGTGGACCGTCCGCGGCGGGTGCGCGGCGCTGATCCAGGAACGCAGCAGCGGCGCGTCCATGACCCCGTTGTCCGCGTCCTTCAGCCAGTGGTCCCACCACCGCAGGGTCTCCTGCAGGAAGCCGATCGCGGGGCCGGGTGGCAGCCCGCTGTCCGGGTACTGCCGGGACCACGGCCCGATCAGGCCCCGCACCCGGTCCGCGGGCAGGTGTTCGACCAGCCGGAGCACGGCGTCCCGGTCGGGGTCCTGCCGGCCGCCCACCGCCAGCACGGCCGCGCGGACCGCCCCGTAGTCCTCGCGGACGCTGCCGTGCTTCCAGTACGCGTCCCTGGTCTGGTGCGACAGCCAGGTGTGGACGAGCGGTTCGACCGACTCCAGCCGGTTAAGCCACTGCTCGCGCCAGCCCTCCCCGGCGTACTCGGGGTCCGGCGGCCGGGAGGCGAGGGCGAGCACGGCCGCCGCCCGGGCGTGCAGGCCGACCGCGAGCCCGGCACCGTAGCGGTCGTCGGTGGAGCAGACCGTGACCACGGCCTTCAGCGGCTCGGGCGCCAGCGCCGCGATCTGCAGGGAGTTGCAGCCGCCCCAGGCGATCCCGAACATGCCGACGGAGCCGGTGCACCAGGGCTGGGCGGCCAGCCACTCCACCACCGCGACGCCGTCGGCGAGTTCGCGCGCCGAGTACTCGTCGCCGGGGGCGCCGCCGCTGTTGCCGTGGCCGCGGACGTCGACGCGCACGGAGGCGTACCCGTGCCCGGCGTACCAGGGGTGGCGCTGCCGGTCGCGGGGCGCGGTGCGGTCGGTGAGCCGGTGGGGCAGGTACTCCAGCAGCGCGGGCACGGGCGCTTCGGTGACCGGCCGCCAGACGCGGGCGTACAGCCGGATGCCGTCGCGCATCGGGATGAGCACGTCCTCGTGCCGCGTCTCGTACGGGAACTCGGTACGGATGGTCATCAGTGCTCCCAGACGGGTGGCCGGCGTCGGCTGCCCGGGGCGGCCCGGCCCGGCCGGAAGCAGCCTGCCCGAAGCAGCCGTGGACGAATCACGATCCAGGGGATCAACCGGAAGATATCGCCCTCGCACGAACATACCGGCCTGCTTCGGGCGGCGCGTGGAACGCGGGTCCGGCATGGAGCGCCGGGCGCTCACGGTGATCGAAAATGGACGGGATACGCTGGCTTGAGCGAAGGCAGCGACACATCGACAATCCGGGTGATCGTCACCGTGATCGGCAGCAGACAGGAGTACCCCTCGTGACCGTCGTCGGGCCGTTCGGACTGAGCGTGCGGGACCAGGCTCTTGAGACCGATGTCCAGGCCGGACTGGCCGCCGTGGAGGCGGGTCTGCTGGAGGCCACCAAGAGCGAGGTCCCCTTCATCACCGAGGCAGCGCAGCACCTGGTGCGGGCGGGCGGGAAGCGCTTCCGCCCCCTCCTGGTGATGCTGGCCTCGCGGTTCGGTGACCCCTACGCGCCCGGGATCGTGCCTTCCGCCGTGGTGGTCGAGCTGACCCACCTGGCGACCCTCTACCACGACGACGTCATGGACGAGGCGGAGGTCCGGCGCGGTGTGGCCAGCGCCAACGCCCGCTGGGGCAACTCGGTCGCGGTCCTCACGGGTGACTTCCTGTTCGCCCGCGCCTCGCACATCCTGGCCGACCTCGGCCCCGAGGCCGTCCGCATCCAGGCCGAGGCCTTCGAGCGGCTGGTCACCGGCCAGATCCTGGAGACCGCCGGCCCGCGCGACGGGCGGGACCCGGTCGAGCACTACCTCGACGTCATGGCCGGCAAGACCGGCTCGCTGGTCGCCGTCTCCTGCCGGTTCGGCGCCCTGATGTCCGGTGCCGACGAGCAGGCCGTCGACATCCTGACCCAGTACGGCGAGCGGCTCGGCCTCGCCTTCCAGCTGGCCGACGACGTCCTCGACGTCGCCTCCGACAGCCACGAGTCGGGCAAGACCCCGGGCACCGACCTGCGCGAGGGCATCCCGACGCTGCCGGTGCTGCGGCTGCGCGAGATGGCGGCCCGCGACGGGGATCCCGCGGACCTCGACCTCGTCCGCCTGCTCGACAGCGACCTGACGGACGACGCCAGGCACGCGGAGGCCCTCGCCCGGCTGCGCGTGCACCCGGCCCTGGAGCAGGCGCGGCGGGACACCGTCCGGTACGCGGAGGAGGCGCGGGCCACGCTGGCCCCGCTGCCGGAGTGCTTCGCGAAGTCGGCGCTGCAGGAGCTCTGCGACGCGGTGGTCCACCGGGCCGGCTAGCCGACCGGCCGACAGGCTGACAGGCCGACTGGACGGACTGGACGGACCGACCCGGACCGAACGGACCGAACGGGCCCTTCCGACCCCTACGGGATGGGGGAGGAAGGGCCTTTCCGTGTCATCCCACGGTCGTACGCGGAGTTGGCTCCCGGGACTGACGCGCGCGACGGGCCCGGTTTGGTCAGATGGGTGCATCAACCCCCACCGGATCGGGTGAGCGCGGCGACACGGGGGCGCCGCCGTGGACACAGAGGGCAGGCACTGAGATGGCACCGAACACCAAGACTTCCCGCAAGGCAGCCCGGTACGCCGTACCGGTGGCCGTGCTCGGCGTGGTCGGCGCGACCGTCGCGCTGGTACCGGCCTTCGCCAACGCGGGTGGTCCGGATCTGCCGAAGGTGACGGCACAGGAGCTGGTCGAGAAGATCGCCGCCTCGGACGTGGAGCAGCTCTCCGGCACCGCCAAGATCAGCACGGACCTGGGGCTGCCCAAGCTGGCGAGCGGCCTGCTGGGCGGCGGCGGCATGTCGGGCGGCTCCGCCGACCCCGAGGACAAGCTGGCCCAGCTGGCGGCCGGCACGCACACGGTGAAGGTCGCGGCCGACGGCCCGGACCGCCAGAAGCTGACCTTCCTGGACGGCAAGGACGAGTACAGCCTCGTCCACAACGGCAAGGACGTGTGGGGCTACGACTCCAAGTCCGGCGAGGTCTTCCACGAGACGACAGAGGAGGCCGGCCCGGCCGCCAAGGACCGCAAGACCGCGGACCGGCTGCCGGCCACGCCCAAGCAGCTGGCCGAGGAGGCCCTGGCGGCCGCCGGGACGACCACCGAGGTCAGCGTGGGCGGCACCGCGCAGGTCGCCGGCCGGGACGCCTACCAACTGGTCCTCAAGCCCAAGCAGTCCGGCTCCACCGTCGGTTCGGTGCAGATCGCGGTCGACGCGAAGAACGGCGTGCCGCTGCGCTTCCAGCTGCTGTCCGGCCAGGGCGGCAAGCCGATCGTCGAAGCCGGCTTCACCCAGGTCGACTTCGGCAAGCCCGCTGCCGGCACCTTCGACTTCACCCCGCCCAAGGGCGCCAAGGTGACCGAGGGCGGCCGGGACCACGGCAAGGACGCCGGCAAGGGCGACGAGGGCTTCAAGGGCCTGGAGGCCATCCCCGGCCTGGAGGGGCTGACCGGCGGGGCGAACGGCGGCGAGGTGAAGGTCCTCGGCGAGGGCTGGGCCTCGGTCGCCCGCATCGACTCCGGCGCCGGCCTGAAGGAGCTGGAGAACGACAAGAACGCGCCGAAGGAGGCCAAGCAGTTCCTGGACTCCCTCGGCGACAAGGTCAGCGGCTCCTTCGGTGAGGGCCGGGTGTTCTTCACGCGCCTGGTCAACGCCCTGGTCACCGACGACGGCAAGGTGTACGTCGGTGCCGTGACCAGGGACCAGCTGGTCAGGACGGCCGGCGCCGACAAGTAGGCGGAGCGGACGCGCCGATGACCGGGGTGGCCGGGGACCTGTGTCCCCGGCCACCCTTTCGCCGTTCCCGTTCTGCGTACAGCGCCCCCGCTGTACGGTGAACGACATGTCGAGACACGTCACCATCCGCCTGGACGAAGAGTTCCACGAACGCCTCAAGGCGCGCGCGGCGGCGCTGGGTACGACGGTCACCGCGATGATCACCGAGGTCACCGAGCGCGAACTGGACGAGGACCGGCAGGACTTCCTCTCCGGTATCGAGGAGTTCGCCGTGCACTGGGGCTACTTCCAGGAGCGGTTCGGCAATTGAAGATCACCATGGAGTGGGCCTGGACGGCGCTGGCCCACCATCTGCCCTCCGACCCGGCGGTGTGGGACCCCTCCGGGGTGGCCGCCGCCGTCGCCCGGCACCAGAACGACCTGGTGCTGGTCCCGGAGCAGCCGGCCCCCGACACCGCCTGGCGCGCCGCCGCCTTCCTGCACACCCTCGCGGTGTGCCCGGCGCTCGAGTCCCCGATGAACGAGTTCTACGCGGCCGCGGCCACCCGCTCGTACCTGCGTGTGGCCGGGGCCAGGCAACTGCCGTCGCCGGAGGTGCTGGGCGATCTGGTGGAGGCCGCGAAGAAGGGCCGTGCGGACGTCGCCGCGGTCGCCGAGGAACTCCGCGCCCAGATCCAGGAGCCGCCGCCGGTGCTGCACGGCGACGGCTCCGACGAGGGCGGGACCGGGATCAGAAGGTGATCTTCCAGCTGTTGATGTAGCCGACGTCCTGCGCGGCCGTGTCCTTCACCTGGAGCTTCCAGGTGCCGTTGGCCACCTCGGAGGAGGCGTTGACGGTGTAGGACTGGACGAGGTTGTCGGCGCTGCCACCGCTGCGGTTGTGCAGGTTGTAGACCGTGCCGTCGGGCGCGACCAGGTCGACCACCAGGTCACCGCGGTAGGTGTGGACGATGTTCACGTCCACCTTGGTGGTGGCCGGCGCGTTGCCCGGGACCCCCGAGGCGGTGATCGGCGAGGTCACCGCGGCACCCGGGGAGTCGGGGATGGTCACGTCCGTGGTGTTCTCGAACGACGGGCCCGGCGGGACCGGGGTGGCCGCGCCCAGGTTCCAGACCGCGTAGGCGATGGCGTCGCTGTTGCGGTCCAGTGCGGTGTCGTTGATGTTCGCCGTGGTGTCGCAGGAGGAGTGGTAGCAGCGGTCGAAGGCCTGCCCGGCCGTACCGCCCCACTTCTGCGCCTGGGCCGAGGTCTTGGTGCGGCTGGCCCCGGTGAACAGACCGCCGACCGGGATGCCCACGTTCTTGAAGGAGGCGTGGTCGGAGCGGCCGTCGCCCTCGGTCTCGATCTCGGTCGGGACGCCGATCCCGGTGAAGTAGTCCTTGAAGGTCTGCTCGATCGCCGGGTCGTCGTCGTAGACGAAGTAGCCCGGGTTCGGCGAGCCGATCATGTCGAAGTTCAGGTACCCGGAGATCTTCGACCGCTCCGCGGCGGGCAGGTTGTTCACGTAGTGCTTCGACCCGACCAGGCCCAGCTCCTCCGCACCCCACCAGCCGAAACGCAGGTGCTTGGTGGGCTGCAGCTGCGCCCTGGAGACGGCGAGAGCGGTCTCCAGGACGGCCGCCGAACCGGAGCCGTTGTCGTTGATGCCGGGGCCCGAGCTGACACCGTCCAGGTGCGAGCCGGCCATCAGGACCGAGTTCGGGCCGCCGCCGGGCCAGTCCGCGATCAGGTTGTAGCCGGTCGAACCGTTGTACGTGAACGTCTGCAGGGTGGTGGTGTACCCGGCCGCGTCCAGCTTCGCCTTCACGTAGTCGATCGAGGCCTTGTAGCCGGCCCGGCCGTGGGCGCGGTTGCCCCCGTTGTTGGTGGCGATGGTCTGCAGCTGGGTGAGGTGCGCCTTGACGTTGGCGACCGGGATGTCCGGCGGTGTGGGGGCGGCGGCCGCGGCCGTGGGCGCGGCGAGCGCGGAGGGGGCGGTGGCGGCGATCAGGCCACCGACGGCGAGGGCGGCGACAGCCGCGAGACGCCGGGGAACGGACAGGCTCATGTGGGGGCTCCGGGATTCCGAACGGGGATGGAACGGAACGTGCGGGGATAGAGCGCTTGTGCGAGCCCGATGTTCAGCGAGAGTATGACTATCCGTCAAGAGCGCAATCCGGTCAGGGTTGTTCGCTCAACGGACGATCGCCCGTACGTGTGGTACGTACGGGCGATCGTGGGACAGAAGGGGCGGCGGCCGGCGCCCGCCGCGCGGGGCGTTACGCCGGCTCGCGCTCCGGAGCCGCGGCGCGGGCGGCGGTGCCACCGCCGGAGCCGGAGCCGGAGCCGGCGCGGGCGCCGGGGGCGGCCGGGACGGCCAGGGCGCGGGTCCGCCGGGCGGTCCGCAGGGCGTCCCACGTGAGCAGGGTCAGGGCCACCCACACCAGACCGAAGCCGGCCCACCGCTCGGCCGGCATGGCCTCGTGGAAGTAGAGGACGCCCAGCGAGAACTGGAACACGGGGGCGAGGTACTGGAGCAGGCCCAGGGTGGACAGCGGCACCCGGATCGCGGCGGCGCCGAAGCAGACCAGGGGCAGCGCGGTGACCAGGCCGGTGGCCGCGAGCAGGGCCGCGTGCCCGGCGCCCTGGTTGCCGAAGGGCAGCTCGCCCTGGCCGGACAGCCACAGCAGGTAGGCGAGGGCGGGCAGGAACTGGACGGCCGTCTCGGCGGCCAGCGACTCCACCCCGCCCATGTTGATCTTCTTCTTGATCAGCCCGTAGACGGCGAAGGAGAACGCCAGGACGAGCGAGATCCACGGCGGGCGTCCGTACCCGAAGGCGAGCACCAGCACGGCGGCGGCGCCGATGCCGACCGCGGCCCACTGGACCGGCCGCAGCCGCTCACCCAGCAGCAGCACCCCGAAGCCGATCGTGACCAGCGGGTTGATGAAGTAGCCCAGGCTCGCCTCGACCACGTGGCCGGCGTTGACGGCCCAGATGTACACGCCCCAGTTGACCGTGATCACCGTGGCCGCGAGCGCCGTGAGGGCGAGCTTGCGCGGCTGCCGCAGCAGCTCCCGTATCCAGCCCCAGCGGCGCATCGCCACCAGGAGCAGGGCCACCACCGCCAGGGACCACACCATCCGGTGGGCCAGGATCTCCAGGGCCTGGGACGGCTTCAGCAGCGGCCAGAACAGGGGCACCAGCCCCCACATGCCGTACGCGCCGAACCCGAAGAGCAGACCCGCGCGCTGTTCGTTCCCTGCCTTCACGCGGCCTCCCTGACGATTTCCAGCCAACCTCTCGACGGTAGCGCCGCGGCCGCCGGATGTCATGCCCAATAAATGGTGACAGTCATGACACTACAGAGGGGCGGGGGCGACGCGAAGGGCCCGGAGCCAGAAGCTCCGGGCCCTTCGCGCGACCGTGCGGCCCGCGATCAGCCGACCACGGTCCAGGTGTCGTTGCCGGCCAGCAGCCGGCCCAGGTCGCCCTTGCCGTTCCGCTCGACCGCGGTGTCCAGCTGGTCGGCCATCTGCGTGTCGTACACCGGCCGCTCCACGCTGCGGAAGACGCCGATCGGCGTGCGGTGCAGGGTGTCCGGGTCGGCCAGCCGGGAGAGCGCGAACGCGGTGGTCGGCGAGGCGCTGTGCGCGTCGTGCACCAGGATCCGCGACTCGTTCTCCCCGGTGACCTCGACGACCTCGAGGTCGCCGGTGGCCGGGTCCCGGACCACGCCCTTGTGGCCGTCGGCGCCGAACCGGATCGGCTGCCCCTGCTCCAGCCGGATCACGGCCTCCTGGGCCTGCGCGTTGTCCTTGAGCACCTCGAACGCGCCGTCGTTGAAGATGTTGCAGTTCTGGTAGATCTCCACCAGCGCCGTACCGTCGTGGTCGGCCGCCGCGCGGAGCACCTCGGTGAGGTGCTTGCGGTCGGAGTCGACGGTGCGGGCGACGAACGAGGCCTCGGCGCCGATCGCCAGCGACACCGGGTTGAAGGGCGAGTCCAGCGAACCCATCGGCGTGGACTTGGTGATCTTGCCGACCTCGGAGGTCGGCGAGTACTGGCCCTTGGTCAGACCGTAGATCCGGTTGTTGAACAGCAGGATCTTGAGGTTGACGTTCCGCCGCAGCGCGTGGATCAGGTGGTTGCCGCCGATGGACAGCGCGTCGCCGTCACCGGTGACCACCCAGACGCTCAGGTCGCGGCGCGAGGAGGCCAGGCCGGTGGCGATGGCCGGGGCGCGGCCGTGGATGGAGTGCATCCCGTACGTGTTCATGTAGTACGGGAACCGGGAGGAGCAGCCGATGCCGGAGACGAAGACGATGTTCTCCTTGGCCAGCCCCAGCTCGGGCATGAAGCCCTGCACCGCGGCCAGCACGGCGTAGTCGCCGCACCCGGGGCACCAGCGGACCTCCTGGTCCGACTTGAAGTCCTTCATGGACTGCCTGGCCTCGGCCTTGGGGACCAGGGACAGCAGGGTCTCAGCCATGGATGGCCTCCTTGAGGGCCGTGGCGAGCTGCTCCGCCTTGAACGGCATTCCGTTGACCTGGTTGTACGACTGGGCGTCGACCAGGTACTTCGCCCGGACCAGGGTGGCCAGCTGGCCGAGGTTCATCTCCGGGACCACGACCTTGTCGTACCGCTTCAGCACCTCTCCCAGATTGGCCGGGAAGGGGTTGAGGTGACGCAGGTGGGCCTGCGCGATCGGCACGCCGGCGACGCGCAGCCGGCGGACCGCCGCCGTGATCGGCCCGTAGGTGGAGCCCCAGCCCAGGACGAGCGTGCGGGCCCCGTCCGGGTCGTCGACGTCCACGTCCGGGACGGCGATCCCGTCGATCTTGGCCTGGCGGGTGCGGACCATGAAGTCGTGGTTGGCCGGGTCGTACGAGATGTTGCCCGTGCCGTCCTGCTTCTCGATGCCGCCGATCCGGTGTTCCAGGCCCGGGGTGCCGGGGACCGCCCAGGGGCGCGCCAGGGTCTGCGGGTCGCGCTTGTACGGCCAGAAGACCTCGGTGCCGTCCGACAGCTCGTGGTTGGGGCCGGAGGCGAACCGGACCCGCAGGTCGGGCAGGTCGTCGACGTCCGGGATCCGCCAGGGCTCGGAGCCGTTGGCCAGGTAGCCGTCGGAGAGCAGGAAGACCGGGGTCCGGTACGTCAGCGCGATCCGGGCGGCGTCCAGTACCGCGTCGAAGCAGTCCGCCGGGGTCCGCGGGGCCACGACCGGGACCGGGGCCTCGCCGTTGCGCCCGTACATGGCCTGCAGCAGGTCGGCCTGCTCGGTCTTGGTGGGCAGGCCGGTGGACGGGCCGCCGCGCTGGATGTCGACGATCAGCAGCGGCAGCTCCAGGGAGACCGCGAGGCCGATGGTCTCCGACTTCAGGGCCACGCCGGGGCCCGAGGTGGTGGTCACCGCCAGGGAACCTCCGAAGGCGGCGCCCAGGGCGGCCCCGATGCCGGCGATCTCGTCCTCGGCCTGGAAGGTCCGCACGCCGAAGTTCTTGTGCTTCGACAGCTCGTGCAGGATGTCCGAGGCCGGGGTGATCGGGTACGAGCCCAGGTAGAGCGGCAGGTCGGCCTGCTGGGCGGCGGCGATGAGGCCGTACGAGAGGGCGAGGTTCCCGGAGATGTTGCGGTAGGTGCCGGTCGGGAACGCCCGGGTGGCCGGGGCCACCTCGTAGGAGACGGCGAAGTCCTCGGTGGTCTCGCCGAAGTTCCAGCCCGCGCGGAAGGCGGCCACGTTCGCCTCGGCGATCTCCGGCTTCTTGGCGAACTTCTGCCGCAGGAAGTTCTCGGTGCCCTCGGTGGGCCGGTGGTACATCCAGGAGAGCAGGCCCAGCGCGAACATGTTCTTGCTGCGCTCGGCCTCCTTCCGGGTGAGCCCGAACTCCTTCAGCGCCTCGACGGTGAGCGTGGTCAGCGGGACGGGGTGGACGTTGTAGGCGTCCAGGGAGCCGTCCTCCAGCGGGGAGCTCTCGTACCCGACCTTGGCCATGGGGCGCTTGGTGAACTCGTCGGTGTTGACGATGATCTCCGCGCCGCGCGGGACGTCGCCGATGTTGGCCTTGAGGGCCGCCGGGTTCATCGCCACCAGGACGTTCGGGGCGTCGCCCGGGGTCAGGATGTCGTGGTCGGCGAAGTGCAGCTGGAACGAGGACACGCCCGGGAGGGTCCCGGCGGGCGCCCGGATCTCGGCCGGGAAGTTCGGCAGCGTGGAGAGGTCGTTCCCGAAGGAGGCCGTCTCCGAGGTGAAGCGGTCACCGGTGAGCTGCATGCCGTCACCGGAGTCACCCGCGAAGCGGATGATCACACGGTCCAGACGGCGGATCTCCTTCGCGCCGGGGGGTGCGGACGTCCGCTGGCCACCGACTACAGCCCCATCGGCCCCGTCGGCCTGATCGGCTGGGCTACTGACCTGGCTGGTCACTGAACTGGACCTCCTTCGAGGCGGCGTTCCCAAGGCCAACCCTACGTCCGTGAGGGTGTCCTTCCTCGGGCCGCTCATATTCTGGACGGCCTTGTGAGACGGCCGATGCACTTGCTCGCTTGCCGTTACCTGACAGAGTGTCAGTCGATCAGGAGTTGAGATAGGTGAGGACCGCCAGCACCCTGCGGTGATCCCCGTCACTCGGCGACAGGCCGAGCTTCATGAAGATGTTGCTGACGTGCTTCTCCACCGCGCCGTCGCTGACCACCAGCTGCCTGGCGACCGCCGAATTCGTCCGGCCCTCCGCCATCAGCCCCAGGACCTCCCGCTCGCGCGGGGTCAGCCCGGCCAGTACGTCCTGCTTGCGGCTGCGCCCCAGCAGCTGGGCGACGACCTCGGGGTCCAGGGCGGTACCGCCCCGGGCCACCCGCACCACGGCCTCCGTGAACTCGCGGACCTCGGCCACCCGGTCCTTCAGCAGGTAGCCCACGCCCGTGCTGGATCCGGCCAGCAGTTCGGTGGCGTACTGCTCCTCCACGTACTGCGACAGCACCAGCACGCCTATGCCCGGGTGCGCCCGGCGCAGCTGCACGGCCGCCCGCACCCCCTCGTCGGTGTGCGTCGGCGGCATCCGCACGTCGGCCACCACCACGTCGGGCAGGGCCCCCTCCGAGGCCAGGTCCGAGACCGTCTTGAGCAGGGCCTCCCCGTCGCCCACACCGGCCACGACCTCATGACCCCGGTCGGTCAGCAGCCGGGTCAGGCCCTCCCGCAGCAGCACCGAATCCTCGGCGATGACCACCCTCACCCTGTCGTCCACGACTCACGCGCTCCTGCGTCCACTCGTACTGCGCACTTCGCAGTGCCTGGCAAGCCAAGCATCCCAGCCTCGTGCGGGGATCCAGGCGAGCCCGAGCCAACGAGTACGGGACGGGGCGCGGCACCCGGGTGTACGGGAGGGCGGTCTCAGCGCGCGGACGGCGCACGGTCGCGCCACGGCAGCTCGGCGGTCACGGTCGTCCCGCCGCCGGCGGGGGAGTCCACGACCAGGACGCCGTCCACGGCGTCGAGCCGCGCGCCGAGCCCGGCCAGACCACCGCCGACGACGGCCACCGCCCCGCCGCGGCCGTCGTCGGCGACCTGGAGCATCAGCCGGCCGCCGGACTTCCACACGTCCACCGTGACGGACCCGGCCCCCGCATGCCTGCCGGCGTTCCGCAGCAGCTCGCAGACCGTGGAGTACGCGAGCCCCTCGATCGCGGCGGCCGGCCGCGCGGGGAGCTCCACCGAGACCCGCACCGGGACCGGGCAGCCGGCGGCCACCGCGGACAGCGCCGCGTCCAGGCCGCGGTCGGTCAGTACCGCGGGGTGGACGCCCCGGGCCAGGTCCCGCAGCTCGCGCAGCGCGGTCTTCACCTCGCCGTGCGCCTCCTCCACCATGCGGGCCGCGGCCCGCGGGTCCTGGGCCAGCTTCTCCTTGGCCAGGCCCAGGTCCAGGGCCACCGCGGCCAGCCGGGCCTGGGCGCCCTCGTGCAGGTCGCGCTCGATCCGCCGCAGGTCGGCGGCCGCCGCGTCGGCCGCCACCCCGCGGCCGGCCTCCAGCTCCGTGACCCGCGCGGCCAGCGGGGACGGGCCGAGCAGCCCCCGGACGAGCAGTCCGTCCACCGCGGTCAGGCCCCGGAAGACCCAGGGAGCCGTGAGGGTGACGGCCAGGCCCAGCAGCGCGGCACCGGCGACCCCCAGCGGGCCCTGGAAGTGGAAGCTGTGGTCGCCGTTCTGGAACAGCTGGAGGCCCGGCTGGTCGGTGAAGGCGGGGAACACCCAGAACCAGAGGGGGTACAGCAGCAACCCCCACCCCAGCGGCCAGAGCACCAGCGCCACCGTGGACCCGAACACCGCCCACGGGAAGTGCACGAGCGAGTACAGCAGGTGCCGCCAGGCGCTGCCGCTCCTGAGGAGGGCGGCGGTGAGGGCGAGCACCCCGGGCCGGGCCGGCCGGAGCGGCTCCGGGGAGCCGGCGTCCAGCCCGAGCAGCGCGCGGGCGCGGGCCCGCTCCAGGACGCCGATGCCCCGGCACATGGCGAGCACCGCGGCAAGGACCGGGACGCCGACGAAGGTCACCAGCAGGCCGGCGCCGAGGCTCGCACCGGTGACGGCCAGCACGAAGTACACCGTGCCGAGCGGCAGGCCGAGCACGAGGTAGCCGAACTCGCGCCAGGCCCGCCCCGAGACGGGTGCGGTCAGCGCCCGCGGCCCCCGCAGCCCCCGCGCCGCCCCCGTCGTGCGCGGCGCGTGCCGCCGTTCCACCGTGCCGCCGTAGCCCATGCCCCGCCTCCCGCGCCGTCCAAGTCCGTACCCCTCAACCCTCGCGATCCGCGGCTCCCGGGACCATCCGGCGGGTCGGCGTCCTCGCCGGGGGGTTAACCCCACCCCCGGCGACGCGCGGGCCGGCCGGGGCGGGCCATGGCAGAGCCGGGCCGCGCGTGCGAGCCCGAGCTGGGGGGGCACCTCCCGGCGGTAGCTGGGGGACGCTTGAGCGGGCGCCCCCGGCGGAGCCGCGCCTGCGCGGCCAGTGCTCCGCCCGGGCACACGGAGCTCCACCCGTACCGCGCCTCAATCGCCGGGCCGGGGCCGCCTCAGCGCGGCGCGGGCGCCCGGTCGCGCCACGGCAGCTCCGCCGTGACCGTCGTCCCGCCGCCCTCCGGGGAGTCCACCAGGAACACCCCGTCGACCGCGCCGAGCCGTTCCGCCAGCCCGGCCAGCCCGCCGCCGGGGGTGTCGTCCGCCCCGCCGCGGCCGTCGTCCGAGACCCGGACCAGCAGCCGGGGACCGGACCGCCACACCTCCACGGACGCGCCGCGCGCCCCGGAGTGCTTGCTGACGTTCTGGAGCAGCTCGGACACCGTGAAGTACGCGATCCCCTCGATCGCCTCCGCCGGCCGGGCCGGCAGGTCCACCGACACCTTCACCGGCACCGTGCACCGCGCGGCCACCGAGGACAGCGCCGCGTCCAGCCCGCGGTCCGTCAGCACCGCCGGGTGGATCCCCCTCGCCAGGTCCCGCAGCTCCTGGAGCGCCAGCTTCACCTCGCCGTGCGCCTCGTCGACCATGGCCGCGGCCGCGTCCGGGTCCTCCAGCAGCTTCTCCTTGGCCAGCCCCAGCCCCATCGCCAGCGCGACCAGCCGGGCCTGGGCGCCGTCGTGCAGGTCCCGTTCGATCCGCCGCAGGTCGGCCGCCGCGGTGTCCACGACCACGCCCCGGCCCGTCTCGAGCTCCGCGATCCGGCGCTCGAGATCGTCCGAGGGCGACAGCAGCCCGCGCACCATGGCCCGGTCCACGTTGGCCAGCCCCCGCACCACGTACGGCAGCACCGGCCACAGCACGAACAGCCCGACCAGCACCACCGTGAAGGTCAGGACGCCCCACGGCAGCCGCACCAGCTCGTACAGCACGGCCCGCCAGGCCACCGGGTCCTTGATGCCGTTCCACAGCCAGGGGAAGAAGCCGCCCGACCGCCCCGGGCCGGGCAGCGGCGTCGGCTCCTCCACGCGGGTGCCCAGCAGCAGCCGGGCCCGGCCGCGCTCGATCCGCCCCAGCTGGCGGGAGAGGAAGAGCCCGCACACGAGCAACGGAAGTCCGATCGCGGTCACGGACAGACCACCGGCCGTGCCAATCATGAATACCGTGTAAACAAATCCGATAATCGAAGCAGGGAGATTCGCCAAAAGGTGGGCGATCTCCTTCCAGGTGTCCCCACTGAAAGCAGGACGGACTGGAGCCGGCCGGTCGTTCTCCGGCACCCCCGGGGTGAAGCTCTGCGCGGTCATGTGCCCCAGCCTGCCAACCCCGGCCGCGGGCCTGCCATGGGGTGCCCCCGTCTCACGGATCGGGGGGTAACCCCACCCTTTGTGAGGCAGGCCCTAGACTCCCGTCCGTAACGGAACCCCGACAGTGGCAAGAGGAGCGAGGAACGGACGTGCCCGACCCATCGGTTTCGACCGCGGCATCGACCGTAACCGTGCTCGCGGCGGACTACTTCCGCGGATATTCGGTCGTCGGTCTGCTCGCCCTGCTCGGCGTGCTCTTCGTGGCCGTGGCCTTCGGTGCGAGCCGGCTCCTGCGGCCCGACGTCCCCACCGCGGAGAAACTGCTCACGTACGAGTGCGGGGTGGACCCCGTCGGCGAGGGCTGGGCGCACACCCAGGTCCGCTACTACGTGTACTCCTTCCTCTACGTCATCTTCGCCGTCGACTCGATCTTCCTCTTCCCGTGGGCCACGGTGTTCGCCGCCGACGGCTACGGCGCCGTGACCCTGGTCGAGATGTTCGTCTTCCTCGGCTTCCTGGCCGTCGGCCTGCTCTACGCGTACAAGAAGGGCGTCCTCACATGGACGTGACACCCCAGGCCCCGGCGCCCCAGCCGCTGCCGGAGCCCAAGCGCCTCGGAGTCCTCTCCCGGCTCGCCCCCGAGCCGATGAAGGTGGTCCTGAACTGGGGCCGCCGTTACAGCCTGTGGGTCTTCAACTTCGGCCTCGCCTGCTGCGCGATCGAGTTCATCGCCGCGTCCATGGCCCGGCACGACTTCATCCGGCTCGGAGTGATCCCGTTCGCGCCCGGCCCGCGCCAGGCCGACCTGATGATCGTCTCCGGCACCGTCACGGACAAGATGGCCCCGGCGGTCAAGCGGCTCTACGAGCAGATGCCGGAGCCGAAGTACGTCATCTCCTTCGGCGCCTGCTCCAACTGCGGCGGCCCCTACTGGGACTCCTACTCCGTCACCAAGGGCGTCGACCAGATCATCCCGGTCGACGTCTACGTGCCCGGCTGCCCGCCCCGGCCGGAGGCCCTGCTCCAGGGCATCCTCAAGCTCCAGGAGAAGATCGCCCGGGAGTCGCTCGCAAGCCGCTACTCCCGTGCCGCCGCACCGAGCGCCGCCCAGCTGACCAGCGGCCTGGTCCAGCCGCCCGCCACGGGGGAGGCCCGGCAGTGAACGCGTACGACTCCCTCCCCGACGGCGTGACCCAGATCTTCGGCGAGGAAGCCGTCGCCGACCTCTCCTACGACGTCCTCACCGTCGACGTGCCGGTCGGTTCCTGGATCCCCGCGCTGGAGACCGCCCGGGACAAGCTGGGCTGCACCTACTTCGACTGGCTGAGCGCCGTCGACGAGCCCGGCACCGGCTTCCGGGTGTGCGCGCACGTGGTCGCCCTGGAGGGCCACCGCGTGCGCCGCCTGCTGCTGCGCACCACCGTCCCGCACGCCGCCCCCAGCCTCCCGTCGGCGGTCACCGTCTACGCGGGCGCCTCCTGGCACGAGCGGGAGACCCACGAGATGTTCGGCGTGGTCTTCACCGACCACCCGCACCTGGTCCCGCTGCTCCTGCCGGAGAACTTCGAGGGCCACCCGCTGCGCAAGGACTTCGTCCTCGCCGCCCGGGTCGCCAAGGCCTGGCCGGGCGCGAAGGAGCCGGGCGAGGGCCACGACGCCGGCGGACCGAAGCGGCGCACCATGCTGCCCCCGGGCGTGCCCGACCCCAACGACTGGGGCCCGCTCAAGGGACAGCTCCCGCCGGCCCCCGCCCGCCCCGCCCGCACCCCGCGGGCCGCGGGCGACCGTCCGGCCCGCACCCCGCGCGAGGGCGCCCCGGCCCGCCGCACCCGCACGGTCGCGGAAGGCTCCGCCAGCCAGACCCCCGAGCCCCTCACCGCCGAGGGCACCCCGCCCGAGGGCACCCCGACCGGGGGTGCCCCGGCCGCCGGCCCCGCCCGCCCGGCCCGCCGTACCCGCACGGCCGCGGAGGGCTCCGCCAGCCAGACCGCCGAGCCCGCCCCGGCGGAGGGCACCCCGACCGGGGGTGCCCCGGCCGCCGGGCCCGCCCGCCCGGCCCGCCGCACCCGCACGGCCGCGGAGGGCTCCGCCAGCCAGACCGCCGAGCCCGCCCCGGCGGAGGGCGCCCCGGCCGCCGGCCCCGCCCGCCCGGCCCGCCGTACCCGCACGGCCGCGGAGGGCTCCGCCAGCCAGACCGGCGGTGCAGCCCAGGCCGGCCAGACGCCCCCGGCCGACACGGCCAGGCCCCAGCAGGCCCGCCGCAGCACCGACGCGCCCTGGCACAACCCGAAGCCCGCCTTCGGGGAACCCCCGCCAGCCGAACCGCGCCGGCCGGCACCGGCTCAGACGGAGCCCGCCCAGGCCGAGCCCACTCAAGCCGAACCGCAGGCCGAGCCAGCCAAGGCGGAGCCCACCCCGGCCGACACCGACACCGACACCGACAACGGAGGCGACGCGTGAACGACGTACTCGACGTCGCGCTGAGGCTCATCCTCGTCTTCGCGGTCTTCCTCGTGCTCCCCCTCGTCGTCGGCCAGACGGAGCACAAGGTCATGGCCCACATGCAGGGCCGCCTCGGCCCCATGTACGCCGGCGGCTTCCACGGCTGGGCCCAGCTCGTCGCGGACGGCGTGAAGTTCGCGCAGAAGGAAGACGTCGTCCCGGCCAACGCCGACCGGCGGATCTTCCAGCTCGCGCCCGCCGTCGCCCTGCTCCCCTACCTCCTCGTCCTGGTCGCCATCCCGATCGGCCCCGGCGAGGGCGCGGTCGGCCAGGTCATCGACGCCGGCCTGTTCTTCGTGCTCGCCGTCATGGGCGTCGGAGTCCTCGGCAGCCTCATGGCCGGCTGGGCCTCCGCCAACAAGTTCTCCCTCCTCGGAGGCCTGCGCACCGCCGCCCAGCTGCTCGCCTACGAGCTGCCGATGCTGCTGGCCGCGGCCTCCGTCGCCATGGCCGCCGGCACCGTCTCCCTCCCCGGCATCGTCGGGGCCTTCGAGTGGTGGTGGCTGCCCTGGCAGATCGTCGGCGCCCTCGTGTTCTTCACCGCGGGCCTCGCCGAGCTCCAGCGACCCCCCTTCGACATGCCCGTCGCCGACTCCGAGATCATCTTCGGCGCGTACACCGAGTACACCGGGCTCCGCTTCGCCCTGTTCCTGCTCGCCGAGTACGCCGGCATCGTCGTCCTCTGCGCCCTGACCACCGTCCTGTTCCTGGGCGGCTGGCACGGCCCGTTCGGCGCCGACGGCCTCGGCTGGGTCTGGACCCTGCTGAAGACCACCGTCCTCGCCTTCGTCGTGATCTGGCTCCGCGTCAGCTACCCGCGGCTGCGCGAGGACCAGCTCCAGAAGCTCGCCTGGACGACCCTCATCCCGCTCGCGCTCGCCCAGATCGCGCTCACCGGCATCGTGAAGGTGGCGATCCAGTAATGCCCATCCCCGGATCCGGCCTGGCCAAGGGCCTGGCCGTCACCCTGCGCACGATGACGAAGCGCTCGCACACCGCGCAGTACCCCGAGGTGCAGCCCGAACTCCCGCCCCGCACCCGCGGTGTCATCGGCCTGTTCGAGGAGAACTGCACGGTCTGCATGCTGTGCGCCCGCGAGTGCCCCGACTGGTGCATCTACATCGACTCCCACAAGGAGACGATCCCCGCCGCCACCCCCGGCGGCCGCGAGCGCAGCCGCAACGTCCTCGACCGTTTCGCCATCGACTTCTCCCTCTGCATGTACTGCGGTATCTGCATCGAGGTGTGCCCCTTCGACGCCCTGTTCTGGTCGCCTGAGTTCGAGTACGCGGAGACGGACATCCGCGACCTCACCCACGAGCGCGACAAGCTGCGCGAGTGGATGTGGACCGTGCCCGCCCCGCCCGCACTCGACCCCGCCGCCGAGGAGCCCAAGGAACTCGCCGCCGCCCGCAAGGCCGCGGAGAAGGCCGAGGCCGCCGCCGCGGCAGCGGCCGCCGCTCCCAGCGAGCCCGACGCTCCCGCCGACCCCGCCGGCCCCGACGCGCCGGCCGGAGGTGCCGCATGACGCACACCGCCGTCCTCGCCGCCGCCCAGGGCAACGGCTTCCTCTCCCCGACCGGCGTCGAGATCGCCTTCCTCCTGGTCGGCATCGCCACCTTCGGCGCGGCCCTGGTCACCGTCACCACCAGGCAGCTGGTGCACGCCGCCCTCTGGCTGGTGGTGACCCTGGGCGGGATCGCCGTCGAGTACCTCCTGCTCACCGCCGAGTTCATCGCCTGGGTCCAGGTGCTGATCTACCTCGGTTCCGTGGTGGTCCTCCTCCTCTTCGGTCTCATGCTCACGAAGGCACCCATCGGCCGCTCCCCGGACGCCGACTCCGGGAACCGCTGGGTCGCCCTCACGGTCGCCGTCGCCTCCGCGGCCACCCTCGTCTGGGTGGTCGTCGACGCCTTCCGCACCACCTGGATCGACCTCGACGGGCCCGTCCAGGGCTCCACCGAGGTGTCCGGGCAGATCCTCTTCCAGCACTGGGTGCTGCCCTTCGAGGCGCTCTCCGTCCTCCTGCTGGCCGCTCTGATCGGAGCCATCGTGCTGTCCCGCAAGAACGGCACCGCCACCGGCGAAGACACCGCGAAGGGGAACCGTTGATGCACCTCGCCTACCCGGCCGTGCTCGCGGCGCTCCTCTTCTGCACGGGCCTGTACGGGGTACTGGCCCGCCGCAACGCCATCCTCGTCCTGATGTCCGTCGAGCTGATGCTCAACGCCGTCAACCTCAACCTGGTGGCCTTCGACGTCTGGCTGCGCGACACCCTGCACGCCGGCCAGGCCCTCACCCTCTTCACCATCGCCATCGCCGCCGCCGAGATCGGCATCGGTCTGGCCATCGTGCTGATGGTGTACCGCAACCGCGGCACCTCCGACGTCGACCGGCTGCGCGACACCGCCGAGGGCAACGAGCCCGCCCCGACCGCCGAGCCCGCCCCCACCGAGGTCGCCGCGTGACCACCACGACCCTCGCCGTCCTCGTCCCCCTGCTGCCCTTCCTGGGAGCCGTGGCCGGGCTGCTGCTCGGCCGTACCGCGCCCGGATTCGTCCGGCCGCTCGCCGTCCTCCCCGTGCTGGCCGCCGCCGTGCTGGCCGTCCTCGTCGCCGTCCGCCAGGGCGGGGGCGAGCCGATCGACTCCGCGACGGAGCTGACCCCGACCGGCTCCGTGCCGATCGAGCTCGCCTTCCATCTGGACGGCTTCGCCGTGCTCGTGGCCGTCCTGGTCGGGGTCGTCGCCACCTGTGTCCAGCTCTACTCGACGGCCTACCTGCGCGAGGACCCGCGCTACCCGTCGTACGCCGCTCTGGTCTCACTGTTCACCTCCGCCATGCTGCTCGTCGTCTACTCCGGCGACCTGATGGTGCTGCTGGTCGGCTGGGAGATCATGGGCATCTGCTCGTACTTCCTCGTCGGCCACTACTGGGAGACCGAAGCGGCCCGCTCCGCCTCCCTGAAGGCCTTCCTGGTCACCAAGCTCGGCGACGTCCCCTTCCTCATCGGCCTGTTCGCGCTCGCCGCCGACGCCGGCTCGTTCCGGATCACCCGGATCCTCGACACCGTCGCCGCCGGCGGGCTCGACCACCCGACGCTGATCGCGCTGCTGCTGCTGGCCGGTGTCGCCGGCAAGTCCGCACAGTTCCCGCTGCACACCTGGCTTCCGGACGCCATGGCGGGCCCCACCCCGGTCTCCGCGCTGATCCACGCCGCGACGATGGTCGCCGCCGGTGTCTACTTCATCGCCCGCCTCCTCCCGGTCTTCGCGGCCTCCCGGGCCGCACTGGTGGTCATGGCCGCCATGGCGGCCGTCACGATGGTCGGTTCGGCGCTCGCCGCCCTCGCCCAGGACGACATCAAGCGCGTGCTCGCGTACTCCACGGTCGGCCAGCTGGGCTACATGACCGGCGCGCTCGCCGTCGGCGACCGCGGGGCCGCCGTCTTCCACCTCCTGTCCCACGGCGCCTTCAAGGCGCTCCTCTTCCTCGGCGCCGGCGTGATCATCCACGCCGCCGGGACCAACTCCCTGGCCGCCATGGCCCGGATGGACGGCCTGGCCAAGCGGATCCCGGACGCCTTCTGGACCATGACCATCGGGCTCCTCGCGCTCGCCGCCATCCCGCCCTTCGCCGGCTTCTTCTCCAAGGAAGCCGTCCTGGTGGCCGCCGAGCACACCGCAGTCGGCGACTCGGACTTCGCCCCGGCCTCCGCCGGCTGGCTGGTACTCGTCTCCGGCGTGCTCACCGCCCTGCTCACCGCCGCCTACGCCACCCGGCTCTGGCTCATGGCCTTCCGCGGCCGCGGGGCGGCCGCCCCCGACCACGGCAAGGAGCCGCTCGCCATGACCGGCGTGCTGTGGCTGCTCGCCGTCCCCTCGGTCGCCTTCGGCCTCGCCGCCGGACCGCTCGCCGACTGGTTCGACGGCCACGAGCTGTCCCCGACGCTGACCACCTCCGTGCTGGGCACCGGCGCGGCCGTCATCGGCGCCATGCTCAGCTACGCCCTCTGGCAGCGCGCCTCGTCCCGTCCCGTGCCCGCGACCGGCGTCCCCGCCGCCGCTGCCGCGGCCGAGTCCGCCGCCGAGACCCCCGAGGTGGACGAGGTCACCCACGACCACCCGGCCGTCCCGGCCGGACCCGCCCCGGACCCCGGCAAGGCCCTCCTCGGTCCGCTGTACCCGCACGCCGCCGTGGGCTTCCACCTCGACGCCGTCTACGACGCGCTGTTCGTACGCCCCGTACGGGCCGCCGCCGGCCTGGTCCGCTTCCTGGACCGGGAGGTCGTCGACACCTACGTCCGCGGTGCGGGCAGCGGCGCCAAACT
Source organism: Streptomyces sp. NPDC012888 (assembly GCF_042900645.1). Classification (NCBI taxonomy): domain Bacteria; kingdom Bacillati; phylum Actinomycetota; class Actinomycetes; order Kitasatosporales; family Streptomycetaceae; genus Streptomyces; species Streptomyces sp. NPDC012888. Next base: position 130,935 of record NZ_JBIBBM010000006.1, read on the forward strand.
GCTCGGCACCCTGGTCCGCCGGGCCCAGACCGGCAACGTGCAGAGCTACCTGAGCGCCCTGCTCGCCGGTGCCGTGGTCCTGGCGATCGCCACCGCCGTCCTCGCCAACGTCAACGCCGGATCGTGAGCCGTGAGTCAGCCGTGATTGATATCAGCGCATCCGTGATGCAGTTCCTTCTGGCGTTCATCGTGGCCGCACCGCTCCTCGGCGCGCTCGCGGCGCTCCTGCCGGCTCCGCCCGGACTCAAGGGCCGCGGCCCCGAACAGGCGGTGCTCCGCCACGGCGTGACCCTCACCGGAGTCGTCCTCGCCGCGGCGATCGCCCTCACCCTGGGCTTCGACCACGACAACCCGTCCCGCTTCCAGGCGACGACGGACATCAGCTGGATCCCGGCGCTGGACGTCCGGATCCACCTCGGTGTCGACGGCATCTCGCTCCCCCTCCTCCTGATGACCGCGCTGCTGTTCTTCCTCTGCGCGCTCTACAGCTACTTCAAGCTCCCCGCGGGCCCCTCCCCGAAGGCCTTCGTGGCGCTGCTCCTGGTCCTGGAGTCCGGCACGCTCGCCACCTTCGCGGTCCTCGACCTGCTCCTGTTCTTCCTCGCCTTCGAGATGGTCCTCATCCCGATGTACTTCCTCATCGCCCGCTGGGGCGGTGACCAGCGGCGCGCCGCCGCCTGGAAGTTCATCCTCTACACGCTGCTCGGCTCCGTGGTCATGCTGCTCGGCCTCCTCCTCATCGGTGTGACGGCGGGCACATTCGACATGGTGGCACTCGCCACTGACAACGGCCGCGGACTCACCCACACCACCCAGCTCCTGGCGGTCCTCGCCATCGGCACCGGCCTCGCCGTGAAGACCCCGATGTGGCCGCTGCACAGCTGGCTGCCCGACGCCCACACCGCCGCCCCCACCGTGGGCTCGGTGCTCCTGGCCGGCGTCCTGCTGAAGATGGGCACCTACGGGTTCGTACGGATCCTGCTCCCCGTCACCCCCGACGGGATGCACACCTTCGCGCCCTACCTGGCCGCCTTCGCCGCCGTCGGCATCGTCTACGGGTCCCTCGCCTGCCTCGCCCTGGCCCGCAAGGGGGCGCGCGGCGACCTCAAGCGCCTCATCGCGTACTCCTCCGTCGGCCACATGGGGTTCGTCCTGCTCGGCATCGCCACCATGACCCCCACCGGCGTCAACGGCGCGCTGTTCGCGAACATCGCCCACGGTCTGATCACCGGCCTGCTCTTCTTCCTCGTCGGCGCCCTGAAGGACCGCTACGGCAGCACCGACCTCGACACCCTCGCGGGAGCCACCGGCGCGGCCCTCTACGGCCGCGCCCCCCGCTTCGGCGCCCTCCTCGCGTTCGCCGCCGTGGCCTCCCTCGGCCTGCCCGGCCTGGCCGGCTTCTGGGGCGAGATGCTCGCGCTGTTCGGCGCCTTCGAGCCCGCGGAGGGCCTGTCCCGGCCCGCCTTCCTCACCTTCATGGCGATCGGCGCGTTCGGCACCCTGCTGACCGCCGCCTACCTGCTGATCGTCGTCCGCAGGGTGTGCATGGGCGATCCGCAGGCCCGGTCCGCGGGCCCCGCCCCGGCCGTACTCGCCGACGTCCGCGGCTACGAGTTCGCGGCCTGGACCCCGCTCGTCGCCCTCACCGTCCTCGCCGGCCTCTGGCCCGCGGTCCTCCTCGGCCTGACCGACCCGGCCGTCCAGAAGCTCCTCGCAGGAGGCAAAGCATGACGGCCCTGACGGCCCTGTCCGCCGCTCCCGCCGCCCCCGCCGCGAGCCTCGTCCAGAGCGTCGACTGGCTCGCCCTCGCCCCCGCGGTGATCCCCGCCGCGGTCGCCCTGGTCGTCCTCGTCGCCGACCTCTTCACCGGCGAGAAGCACAAGACCGCCCTCGGCTGGGTGTCGGTGGCCGGTCTGGCGGCCGCCACGGCCACCCTGCTGCCGCTGCGCGGCGACGACCGCTCCACCTTCTGCCTCACCGCCGACCCGGTCACCTGCAGCTACACCGCCGACCGGTTCACCCTCGTCATCCAGTTCATGGTGCTCGCCGGTGCCCTGGTCACCGCCCTGCTGTCGGTCACCGCCGTCCGCGACACCCGGCTGCCCGCCGGCGAGTACTGGTTCCTGCTGCTGTCCTCGGCCGCCGGTGCCGCCCTGCTGCCCGCCTCGCGGGACCTGGCCACCCTCATCGTCGCGCTCGAAGTGGCCTCGCTCCCCGCGTTCGCCCTGGTCGGACTGCGCCGCGGCGACCGCATGTCCTCCGAGGCCGCGCTCAAGTTCTTCCTCTCCTCGGTCACCGCGACCGCCGTCTCCCTGCTCGGCGTGAGCTTCGTCTACGCCGCCACCGGCACCCTGCACCTCACCCGGGTCGCCGACCGCCTGGAGGACGTCCCCGCCCAGCTCGACACCCTCGCCATGGCCGGGGTCGCGCTCACCCTCGTCGGCTTCGCCTTCAAGACGGCCGCCGTCCCCTTCCACTTCTGGGTACCGGACACCTACGTCGGGGCCCCGCTGCCCATCGCCGGCTACCTGTCGGTCATCGGCAAGGCCGTCGGTTTCACCGGCCTGATCCTCGTCACCGTGATCGCCTTCCCGGCGTACTCCGACATCTGGGGCCCCGCCCTCGCCGTCCTCGCCGCGCTGACCATGACCCTCGGCAACGCAGCCGCTCTGCGCCAGTCCCCGGACCGCCCGCACAGCGCCGTACGGCTGCTCGCCTGGTCCTCCGTGGGCCAGGCCGGCTACCTGCTGGTGCCCGTCGCCGCGGCCGCGTACTCCGACCGGGACCAGATCGGCTCCACCGTCGCGTACGCCCTGATGTACGCCGCGGTGAACCTGGGCGCCTTCTCGGTCGCCGCGCTGGTTGCCCGCACCAGCCCGCTGAACCGGATCAGCGACTACCGGGGCCTGTACGCGCGCCGCCCGGCCGCCGCCCTGTCCCTGGCCTTCTTCCTGCTCTGCCTGGCCGGACTGCCGCCGGGCATCATCGGCCTCTTCGCCAAGGTCACCGTCTTCGAGTCCGCGGTCGACGCGGGCCTGGGCTGGCTGGCCGTGGTCATGGCGGTCAACGTGGTCATCGCCCTGTACTACTACCTCCAGTGGACGGCGATCCTCTTCCGCGCCCCGGAGACGGCCCCGGAAGCAGCCCCCGAGGCAGCCGGCGGGGAAGCGGCCCGGCAGGCCCCGGCCCGTACCCCGTTCCCCGTCACCGCGGCGATCGCCCTCACCGGCGTGGTCGCGGTCGTCCTCTCCGGCGCCCCCCAGATGGTCCTGCGGTACGCGGCCACCAGCCTGTTCCCGCACTGAGCCTCACCCGTACGGAGCAACGCCCGGGCGGCGCCCGGCCCGGGCGTGCGGCCCGGCCCGCGGGAACCCGGCGGCCCCGCCTGGCGTTGACCAGGCAGGGAGGGTCCACTGGACCGTAGCCCCGCACACCCGCGACGGGGCCCCTGCCGCACCACTTGGAGGGCGTACCGTGCACCGCCGGCACAACGGGCTGAAGACCGCCGTACTCCTCGGCGGTCTGTCCGCACTCATCATCGTCATCGGCAGCTTCTTCGGGCGTACCGGCCTGATCGTCGCGCTGTTCGTCGCGCTGGGCACCAACGCGTACGCGTACTGGAACAGCGACAAGCTGGCTCTACGCGCGATGCGCGCCCGTCCCGTCAGCGAGTTCGAGGCACCGGAGCTCTACCGCATGGTGCGCGAGCTCTCCACCTCCGCGCGCCAGCCCATGCCCCGCCTGTACATCTCCCCGACCGAGGCGCCCAACGCGTTCGCGACCGGCCGCAACCCGCGCAACGCCGCCGTCTGCTGCACCGAGGGCATCCTGCGGATCCTCGACGAGCGCGAACTGCGCGGGGTCATCGGCCACGAGCTGAGCCACGTCTACAACCGCGACATCCTGATCTCCTCGGTGGCCGGAGCACTGGCCTCCGTGATCATGTTCCTGGTCAACTTCGCCTGGCTGATCCCGGTCGGCCGGTCCGACGACGACGAGGGCCCCGGCCTCCTCGGCATGCTGCTGATCATGATCCTGGGGCCGCTGGCCGCGTCCGTCATCCAGCTGGCCATCAGCCGCTCCCGCGAGTACGAGGCGGACGCCTCCGGGGCCCAGCTCACCGGCGACCCGCTGGCCCTCGCCAGCGCGCTGCGCAAGCTGGACGCCGGCACCAAGCAGCTCCCGCTGCCGCCCGAGCCCCGCCTGGAGACGGCGAGCCACATGATGATCGCCAACCCCTTCCGGCCGGGCCAGGGACTCTCGAAGATGTTCTCCACCCACCCGCCCATGGCCGAGCGGATCGCCCGGCTCGAACAGATGGCAGGCCACCGACCGTGAAGACCCTCCTGAACCTCATCTGGCTCGTACTCAGCGGATTCTGGCTCTTCCTGGGCTACTGCCTGGCGGGCCTGATCCTCTGCGTCACCATCATCGGGATCCCCTTCGGCATAGCCTCCTTCCGCATAGCCCTCTACGCGCTCTGGCCCTTCGGCTACACCACGGTCGAACGCCGCGACGCCGGAGCCCCGTCCTGCGTGGGCAACGTCCTGTGGCTGGTCCTCGCGGGCTGGTGGCTGGCCCTCGGCCACATCGTCACCGGCATCGCCCTGTGCGTCACCATCATCGGAATCCCGTTCGGCATCGCGAACTTCAAGATGATCCCGATCTCGCTGCTCCCGCTCGGCCGCGAAATCGTGCCCACCGACGCGCCGTTCGCCGCACGCTGACGGCGGGCGGGCCGCACCGCCCACGCGGGGCGACGGGGGTTTTCCACAGGGCCGGCGCGCTGCCGGCGAGATGGTCCACCATGAACACGTGAACGAGAACGCGAAGTTGCCGCAGCAAGCCCACACGCCGGCCCGGGCCCGGGCCCACCGTCAGGGGCTCATACCCCAGGCCTGAGCCGCCCCACGACCACGTACGCCAGCACCCCGGCCGCCAGCACCGCCGCGCCCGCCACCACCGAGGCGGCCGGCAGCGCACACGCGACCACCACACAGCCGGCCAGCCCCACCACTGCCACGGCCCGCCCCTTGACAGCTGAATCGAGAGTCCACGCCGAAGCGTTCGCGATCGCGTAGTACACCAGCACGCCGAAGGACGAGAAACCGATCGCGCCCCGCAGGTCCGCGGTGGCGGCCAGCACCGCCACCACCGCACCCACCGCGAGCTCCGCGTGGTGCGGCACCCGATGGCGGGGGTGCACGGCCGCCAGCGTCCTCGGCAGATGCCCGTCCCGCGCCATCGCCAGGGCCGTCCGGGAGACCCCCAGGACCAGCGACAGCAGGGCGCCCAGGGCGGCCAGCGCCGCGCCCGCCCGTACCACCGGGGCGAGCCCGGGCACGCCGGCGGCGCGCACGGCGTCGGCCAGGGGGGCCGCCGACGCCGCCAGCCCGTCCGCGCCCAGCACCGACAGCACGGCCACTGCCACCACCGCGTACACCACCAGCACGATCCCCAGCGCCACCGGCACCGCCCGCGGGATCGTCCGTTCCGGATCCCGCACCTCCTCGCCCAGGGTGGTGATCCGGGCGTAGCCGGCGAACGCGAAGAACAGCAGTCCGGCGGCCTGCAGCAGTCCGCCGGCGCCGGCACCGCCGCCGTCCGACCACAACCGGTCCGCCTCGGCCGCCCCGGAGCCCAGGCACACCACCACGACCCCGGCCAGCACGGCCAGCACCACGGCCACGATCACACGGGCGATCCGGGCCGACTTCTGCACGCCCCCGTAGTTCGCGGCGGTCAGCGCCACCACCGCCGCCACCGCGACCGCGTGCGCCTGACCCGGCCACAGGTAGGCGCCCACGGTCAGCGCCATCGCCGCACAGGACGCGGTCTTGCCCACCACGAAGGCCCAGCCCGCCAGATAGCCCCAGAACGGGCCCAGCCGTTCCCGGCCGTACACGTAGGTGCCGCCGGAGGAGGGATAGCGCGCGGCCAACCGCGCCGAGGAGTGCGCGTTGCAGTACGCCACCACCGCCGCCACCCCCAGCGCCGCCAGCAGACCGGCGCCCGAACCCACCGCTGCCGCCGCCGGCCCGAACGCGGCGAACACCCCCGCGCCGACCATGGCACCCACCCCGACGACCACAGCGTCGGACACACCAAGACCACGCCTCAGCTCACGCTCCACGGAGCGGACACTAGCCGGGCCAGGTGACGACGCCCCGGCCGGGTGCGCGCGCGGCGCGCTGCCTCTCCCTGCCCTCCAGGACCACGCCGACGGCAGGATGCGGCTCTGCCGGAGCTCTCGACGGCAGGCCGGAGGAATGAGGGCGGGGCGGCCGGATTCGAACCGGCGTCCTCCTCCATGCTGTGTAGGCGCACTACCTCTGTGCTACGACCCCGCTTGCGGTGATCATAGGAAGCCCGCCCGCCGCGGTGCCAGGGCTTTTCCCGGCGCCACAGGACACAACGCGGGCAGCCGTCGAGGCGGACCTCGGCGACGTGCCCCCGTTGCGCCCTGCCGAGCGCGCCGGGACCTGACTACCGGTAGTTCACGAACTGGATGGCGAAGTCCAGGTCCTTGCCCTTGAGGAGCTGCTGCACGGCCTGGAGGTCGTCGCGGCTCTTGGAGCTGACCCGCAGCTCGTCGCCCTGCACCTGCGGCTTGACGCCCTTGGGGCCCTCATCGCGGATGATCTTCGCGACCTTCTTGGCGTTCTCCTGGGAGATGCCCTCCTGGATGGTGGCGAAGATCTTGTACTCCTTGCCGGACAGCTGCGGCTCACCGGCGTCCAGTGCCTTCAGCGAGATCCCGCGCTTCACCAGCTTGGTCTCGAAGACGTCGAGGACGGCCTTGACCCGCTCCTCGGAGTTCGCCTCCATCAGGATCTTCTCGCCGGACCAGGCGATCGTGGCGCCGGTCCCCTTGAAGTCGTACCGCTGGGAGAGCTCCTTGGCGGCCTGGTTGAGGGCGTTGTCGACCTCCTGCCGCTCGACCTTCGAGACGATGTCGAAACTGGAGTCGGCCATGTGCTGTGGCTCCTTGATGTCGGCTGCGATGTGCTCTTGGAGAGCGGACCGGACGTCCCCGACCCGCTCGGCAAAGCCTAGCCACCGCGCCGTCCTCAGGCGCTGATCAATCCGGTGGCGAAGCACCCCCGAGCATCGGGTATCGTTTACGTCGTTGCCAGGGAGCACCGCCGAAAAGCGGCCTCCGGGGCGACATCCCATGGCGGTGTGCCCGAGTGGCCAATGGGAGCGGACTGTAAATCCGTCGGCTTAGCCTACCCAGGTTCGAATCCTGGCGCCGCCACACTGGAAGAACGGCCCCTGATCTGCGGAAACGCGATTAGGGGCCGTTCTGCTTGGTGTGCCGGCCCGGTCTGCCGCGACGAGTCACGCGCGAGTGCCGCGCGAGTCGGGGTCCGGCCGTGGGCCGTCGGAGTGGGGGGCCGCATCGTCGGGCCGGACGTGTCGTTGTCCGTGCGTGAAATGGACTACAGAGGCACGTGGCAAGGTCGGCGGCGGGGTGCTCGCCGCCCTGATCGTGGCCGGGGTGCCGGCGCTGGTGGGCGCCGCCCTGGAGCACGACACCGGTGAGCCGTACGTCGAGACCCGGCTCTACTTCGGGGCCCAGCGGGACGGGGGCGGCACGGTCGGCAAGGCCGAGTTCATGCGCTTCCTCGACCGCGAGGTGACCCCCGGCTTCCCGGAGGGGCTCACCCTCCAGGAGGGCTACGGCCAGTGGCGCGGGGCGGACGGCAAAGTGGTCCGCGAGGCCTCGTACGAGCTGATCCTGCTGTACCCGGAGAAGGAATCCGACGCGCGCGACGTACGCATCGAACGCATCCGGCGCGCCTACCAGGACCAGTTCCTGCAGGACTCGGTCGGACGCTCCGACGACGACGTGCAGGTGGACTTCTGACAGGCGCATCGTGAAGTCCGGCCCGGGCAAGACTAGTTGCCCGCGACGTCCTTGACCGCGACGTCCACCGGGACCGTGCCCGAGACCAGCTCCAGGGTGAGGCCGGCCGTGGCCGGGGTCTCCAGCAGCTCGGCCAGCACCGCCGCCACGTCCTCGCGCGGCACCGGCCCCCGCCCGGTGGAGGCCTCCAGCCGCACCCGGCCGGTGCCGGGCTCGTCCGTCAGGGCGCCCGGCCGCAGGACCGTCCACTCCAGCCCCAGCCGGGTCCGCAGGTGGTCGTCCGCCTCGCCCTTGGCGCGCAGGTAGGCGTCGAAGACCTCGTCGCCGGTGTGACGGGCGTCCGCGCCCATCGAAGACACCATCAGGAACCGCCGCACCCGAGCCCGTTCGGCCGCATCGGCGAACAGCACGGCCGCACCCCGGTCCACCGTGTCCTTGCGGGCCGCGCCGCTGCCAGGTCCGGCTCCCGCCGCGAACACCGCCGCGTCCGCGCCCTGGAGGACCGCCGCGACCCCTTCCACCGAGGCCGACTCCAGGTCGCACAGCACCGGTTCGGCCCCGGCCTCCCTCAGGTCGTCACCCTGGGTCCGGTCCCGGATGATGCCCGCGACCTCGTAGCCGCGCGTCGAGAGCAGCCGCTCCAGCCGCAGCGCGATCCGACCGTGTCCACCCGCGATGACGATCCGCATGCCCCGACCGTACGACGAGACGCGCGGCCGCGCCCGGGAAGACTCAGGGCCCTGGCTCCATACGGCCCTGCCGGGGCAGGTCCAGGGCCACCGCCACCGCCGAGTCGCAGTACTCCCGCACCGCGCTGGTCCGCGCCACCACCCGCCCGCGGTGGATCACGATCCGGCTGTAGGCCAGCGACAGCACCCCGGCGATCGCCTCCCCGCGCACGGCGAGCAGCTCCGCCGGGAACCCGGCCTCCACCTTGATCTCCGGCAGGCCCATCGCCGACCGGGCCGCCGCGCTGACCGCGTCGTAGGCCTCGGCGGGCCGCAGCCCGCTCTGCGAGGCGAGCAGGTACGCCGCCTCCAGCGGGTCCCCGCGGCCCACCGGGTTGCCGGCGTCCCGCAGCGCGCCGCTGCCCGCCGCCACCCGCACCCCCGCGGCGCGCAGCAGCCGGACCGGGGCGGTGCGCAGGCCCCGGCGTTCCAGGGCCGCGCAGTCGCCCTGCGGCAGGCAGGTCACCTGCACCCCGGCCGCCGCCAGCCGGTCGGCGGCCCGGGTGGCGACGTCCAGGGGGAGGCGGGACAGCCCTCCGCACGGCCCGATGGTGACGCCGGGGCGCAGGCCGCCGGCCATCGCCGCCAGCCGGGCGAGCCGGGCGGGGTCGTCGCCGTCGGTGTGCAGGTCCACCGGGCAGCCGTGCTCGGCCGCGAGCTCCAGCACGGCCTCGGTGAAACCGGTGGGGTCGGGGTCGAGGTCGGGGCAGCCGCCGACCACGGAGGCGCCCATCTTGACGGCGTCCCGGAGCATGGCCAGCCCGTCGGCCCCGGCCGCGCCGGTCAGCAGCCGGGGCACGGCCACGGCGGTGAGGTCGGCCAGCCCGCGCAGCGAGCGGCGGGCCTGGAGCACCGCCTCGATCGGGGCCAGCCCGTGCACGTCGCCGATCCGGACGTGCGAGCGGACGGCGGTCGCGCCGTGGCCGAGCTGGAGCAGGGCCGCTTCGGTGGCCCGGCGCTGCACCTCGTCGGCGGTGTAGGAGACCGGCCCCGGGGCCTCGGCGGTCAGCGCGGTGTCGCCGTGGGCGTGCGGTTCGGCGGGTGCGGGCAGCAGGAGGTAGCCGCTGAGGTCGATCCGGGAGGGGGCCGGGGACGGCAGGCTGCCGGCGGTGCCCACGGCCTGGATCCGGCCTCCGCTGAGCCGGACGTCCACGGTCCGGCCGTCGGTGAGCCGGGCCCCGGCGAGGAGCAGAGCCTGGGACTCGGCGGCCGATCCGTGCGCGGCGCCGTGGCCGTGTGGGTGGCTGTCGGGCATGGCGCTCCTGCGGTGGCTCGGGCGGTCCTGGGTGCGGCCACCGGCCGGGGAACCGCCCGTGCCACGGCCAAGATCACCCAGCGTGCTCAGAGCCTAGGGCGCGAGCCTGCCAGCTTCACGGAAGAGGGCAATAGTCGTACCGGTGTGGCCCCGTGGTCGGCGGCCGAGGCCGGGCCCGGGGCGGGCCCGGGGCGGGTCCGGCGCGTGCACGGCTCGCGCCCCTGGAGGCCCCGCGATAACGGATTTGGGCGATCGGCGGGAGGCCGTGTAATGTCTTCCCTGCTCGCCCCAATAGCTCAGTCGGTAGAGCGTCTCCATGGTAAGGAGAAGGTCTACGGTTCGATTCCGTATTGGGGCTCTGGTGTGAGAGGCTCCCCGCCCTCGGGTGGGGAGTGGATCACATCAAAGCGGCGTAGCTCAGTCGGTAGAGCAAGCGGCTCATAATCGCTGTGTCACCGGTTCAAGTCCGGTCGCCGCTACACACAGTAGCCGATTGTGGGGTCGGTCTCCCGGTCGGCTACTCTTTATGCGTTCATCCGTCCATCCGTCCGTCAAGGAGCACTCACGTGGCTGCCACCGACGTCCGCCCGAAGATCACGCTGGCCTGCGTGGAGTGCAAGGAGCGGAACTACATCACCAAGAAGAACCGGCGCAACAACCCGGACCGTCTTGAGATGAAGAAGCACTGCCCGCGCTGCAACTCGCACACCGCGCACCGCGAGACCCGCTAGTCACTAGCGCGGTCCCGCACCAAGGCAACGTCATGAGGTCGTCCCCTTTCCGGGGGGCGGCCTCGTGTCGTTTCCGCCGAATCGCACGCCTTCCCAGCGTTCCCAGCGTTCCCCGCGTCGTTGCCGACGTTCTCAACTGGAGGTAGTGAGCCATGGCGCTCGACCAGTCCTTCGTGGGGCGGACCTATCCGCCCACCGACCCGTACGAGGTCGGGCGGGAGAAGATCCGTGAATTCGCCGAAGCCGTCGGCGACGCCAACCCCGCGTACACGGACCCCGACGCCGCCAAGGCCCTCGGCCACCTCGACGTGATCGCCCCGCCGACCTTCGTGTTCGCCATCACCTTCAAGGCCGCCGGCCAGGTCATCGCGGACCCGCAGCTGGGCCTGGACTACAGCCGCGTCGTCCACGGCGACCAGAAGTTCGCCTACTCGCGCCCGGTCCGCGCCGGCGACCGGCTGTCCGTCACCTCCACCATCGAGGCGATCAAGTCCCTCGCGGGCAACGACATCCTCGACATCCGTGGCGAAGTGCACGACGAGACCGGTGAGCACGTGGTGACGGCGTGGACGAAGCTCGTCGCCCGCGCCGCCGAGGAGGCCTGAGATGACCGCACAGATCCGTTTCGCGGACGTCGAGGTCGGCACCGAGCTGCCGGCCCAGTCCTTCCCCGTGACGCGCGCCACCCTCGTCCAGTACGCCGGCGCCTCCGGGGACTTCAACCCGATCCACTGGAACGAGCGGTTCGCCAAGGAGGTCGGGCTGCCGGACGTCATCGCACACGGCATGTTCACCATGGCCGAGGCCGTCCGCGTGGTCACCGACTGGGCCGGCGACCCCGGCGCGGTCGTCGAGTACGGCGTCCGCTTCACCAAGCCGGTCGTGGTCCCGAACGACGACCAGGGCGCGCTCATCGAGGTCAGCGCCAAGGTCGCGGCCCTGCTCGACGACAACCGGGTGCGCGTCGACCTGACGGCGACCAGCGCCGGACAGAAGGTCCTCGGCATGTCCCGGGCCGTCGTGCAGCTCGCCTGACGACCCGCGACGACCCGCGACGACCCGCGGTCCGTGGCCCCACCGGGATGCCGGGGCCACGGACCGTACTCTTGTCCACGTGCAGGAACTCCACGACGCCCCCCTCGCCCCGCTGACCACCTTCCGTCTCGGCGGCCCGGCCACCCGCCTGGTCACCGCGACCACCGACGCCGAGGTCGTCGCCGCCGTCCGCGCCGCGGACGAGTCCGGCACCCCCCTCCTCGTCATCGGAGGCGGCAGCAACCTGGTCATCGGCGACCGCGGCTTCGACGGCACCGCCCTGCGCATCGCCACCACCGGCTTCACCCTCGACGGCGGCACCCTGGAGCTCGCCGCCGGCGAGAACTGGAGCGACGCCGTCGCCCGCACCGTCGAAGCGGGCCTCGCCGGCATCGAATGCCTCGCCGGAATCCCCGGCTCCGCCGGCGCCACCCCCATCCAGAACGTCGGCGCGTACGGCCAGGAGGTCTCCAGCACCATCACCGAGGTCGTGGCCTACGACCGCCACCTCGGCGAAACGGTCACCCTCACCAACGCCGAGTGCGCCTTCTCCTACCGCCACAGCACCTTCAAGGACCAGCCCGACCGGTACGTCGTCCTCCGCGTCCGCTTCGCCCTCGAGGACGCCGGCGGCCTCTCCGCACCCATCCGGTACGCCGAGACCGCCCGGGCCCTCGGCGTCGGCCCCGGCGACCGCGTCCCCGCCGCCAAGGCCCGCGAGACCGTCCTGGCCCTCCGCGCCGGCAAGGGCATGGTCCTCGACCCCGCCGACCACGACACCTGGTCCGCCGGCTCCTTCTTCACCAACCCGATCCTGACCGACGAGGACTACGCCGCCTTCCTCGCCCGCGTCCAGGAACGCCTCGGCGCCGACACCGTCCCGCCCGCCTACCCCGCCGGCGACGGCCGTACGAAGACCAGCGCGGCCTGGCTGATCGACAAGGCCGGCTTCACCAAGGGCTACGGCACCGGCCCCGCCAGGATCTCCACCAAGCACACCCTCGCCCTCACCAACCGCGGCGCCGCCACCACCGAGGACCTGGTCGCCCTGGCCCGCGAGGTCGTCGCGGGCGTCCACGCCGCCTTCGGCGTCACCCTCGTCAACGAGCCCGTGACGGTCGGCGTCACCATCTGAGGGACCCCCGACGGATGCACTGCCCCCTGCACGGGGCCGGTACGGACCCCACCCGTCTGGTGGGACGCTCGATCAGCAGAATCGTCGCGTCCTGGCACGTCCACGACGGCGAACGCTCCGAGGCCCCCCTCGACGTCTGGCTCATCGACAGCGAGGGCGACTCCACCCGGATCAGCACCGGCTCCGACTGGTGCCTGATCGTCGAGTGCGCCGACCCCCACCAGCCGTACGACATGGGGGAGTGGGGCCGCATCGAGGTCGGCGAGGACCTCGGCGAGCACCCCTTCCTGCGCCACCTCGGCGACACCGTCGCCACGGTCGCCGAATTCGCCGACCCGCTCACCGGCCGCACCCTCCTGGAGGTCGGCTTCACCGACGGCGACCGGGTACGGGCCGACTGCTGGGAGGGCGACCTGCGGCTCACCCGCTGAGCCAGTGGTCGATCCCGGTCAGCAGCTTCGCCTGCACCTCCTCCGGCGCGGCCGAACCCCGCACCGACTGCCGGGCCAGCTCCGCCAGCTCCGCGTCCGTGAACCCGTGGTACCTGCGGGCGATCTCGTACTGGTCCGCCAGCCGCGCCCCGAACAGCAGCGGGTCGTCCGCGCCCAGCGCCATCGGCACCCCCGCCTCGAACAGGGTCCGCAGCGGCACGTCCTCCGGCCGCTCGTAGACCCCCAGCGCCACGTTGGACGCCGGGCACACCTCGCAGGTCACCTGCCGGTCGGCGAGCCGCTCGAGCAGCCGCGGGTCCTCGGCCGCCCGCACCCCGTGCCCGATCCGGGACGCGTGCAGGTCGTCCAGGCAGTCCCGGACGGAGGACGGGCCGGTCAGCTCGCCGCCGTGCGGAGCGGCCAGCAGACCGCCCTCACGGGCGATGGCGAAGGCCCGGTCGAAGTCACGGGCCATACCGCGGCGCTCGTCGTTGGAGAGCCCGAACCCGACGATCCCGCGGCCGGCGTACCGCACCGCCAGCCGGGCCAGGGTGCGGGCGTCCAGGGGGTGCTTCATCCGGTTGGCGGCGATCAGGACCCGGATCCCGAGGCCGGTGTCCCGGGAAGCGGAATCCACCGCGTCGAGGATCACCTCGACCGCCGGGATCAGACCGCCCAGGTGGGGCGCGTAGGAGGTGGGGTCGACCTGGATCTCCAGCCAGCCGCCGCCGTCCCGGACATCCTCCTCCGCGGCCTCGCGGACCAGCCTCCGGATGTCGTCCGGCTCCCGCAGACAGGACCGCGCCGCGTCGTACAGCCGCTGGAAGCGGAACCACCCGCGCTCGTCGGTGGCGCGGAGCTTCGGCGGTTCGACGCCGGTCAGCGCGTCGGGCAGGCGCACGCCGTACTTGTCGGCGAGCTCCAGCAGGGTCGACGGCCGCATCGACCCGGTGAAGTGCAGGTGCAGGTGGGCTTTCGGCAGAAGCGTGAGATCGCGTACGTGCTCCATCCGGTGATCCTGCCGCATCCTCACCCGTTCGGCAGCCCGATTCCCTGAACGGGAGCTTGCCCGAACACGAATTCCAGACCCCCCGGACGGCGCCGCCGCACAACGCCGAAGCGGCGCCACCCCGCCGGGGTGGCGCCGCTTCGCGGGAACACCGTTACGCCTTGGCCTCGGCCAGCAGCTTCTGGATCCGGGAGACGCCCTCCACCAGGTCCTCGTCGCCCAGGGCGTACGAGAGGCGCAGGTAGCCCGGGGTGCCGAAGGCCTCACCCGGGACGACGGCCACCTCGGCCTCGTCCAGGATCAGCGAGGCGAGCTCCGCGGAGCTCTGCGGGCGCTTGCCACGGATCTCCTTGCCCAGCAGGCCCTTGACCGACGGGTACGCGTAGAACGCGCCCTCGGGGGTCGGGCAGACCACGCCGTCGATCTCGTTGAGCATCCGCACCATGGTCTGGCGGCGGCGGTCGAAGGCCTTCCGCATCTCCGCGACCGCGTCCAGGTCACCCGAGACCGCCGCGATGGCGGCCACCTGGGCCACGTTGGACACGTTGGACGTGGCGTGCGACTGCAGGTTGGTCGCGGCCTTGATCACGTCCTGCGGGCCGATGACCCACCCGACGCGCCAGCCGGTCATGGCGTACGTCTTGGCCACGCCGTTGACGATGACGCACTTGTCGGCGAGCGCCGGCACCAGCACCGGCAGCGAGGTGAACTTCGCGTCGCCGTAGACCAGGTGCTCGTAGATCTCGTCGGTCAGCACCCACAGGCCGTGCTCGGCGGCCCACTCGCCGATCGCCTTCGCGTCCTCCTCGCTGTAGACCGCGCCCGTCGGGTTGGACGGGGAGACGAACAGGACGACCTTGGTGCGCTCGGTGCGCGCGGCCTCCAGCTGCTCGACGGACACCCGGTAGCCCGTGGTCTCGTCGGCCACGACCTCGACCGGGACGCCGCCCGCGAGGCGGATCGACTCCGGGTAGGTGGTCCAGTACGGGGCCGGGACGATGACCTCGTCACCCGGGTCCAGGATCGCCGCGAAGGCGTTGTAGATCGCCTGCTTGCCGCCGTTGGTCACCAGCACCTGCGACGGGTCGACGCGGTAACCGGAGTCGCGCAGCGTCTTCTCGGCGATGGCCTTCTTCAGCTCCGGCAGGCCGCCGGCCGGCGTGTAGCGGTGGAACTTCGGGTCGCGGCAGGCCTCGACCGCCGCCTCGACGATGTAGCCGGGCGTCGGGAAGTCGGGCTCGCCGGCACCGAAGCCGATGACCGGGCGTCCGGCGGCCTTGAGGGCCTTGGCCTTGGCGTCCACGGCGAGGGTGGCGGACTCGGAGATGGCGCCGATACGGGCGGAGACGCGGCGCTCGGAGGAAGGCGTTGCAGAGGTCATGCGGCCCATCGTCCCAGACACAAAACCGGCCCCGCACGCGGTTCCAGGGACCGGACGCGGCGGGGCCGGAAAGCGTCCGGATCAATGCTGTTCGACGTCACGCCTCGGAACACGTACACTCACCTGTCGTTGGACCTCACCAGCCGCCCGGAACGCGTGCACACCCTGCACCCGCTCGGATGCGGTAGGTTGGGGGACGCAAAGGGTCGTAGCTCAATTGGTAGAGCACTGGTCTCCAAAACCAGCGGTTGGGGGTTCGAGTCCCTCCGGCCCTGCTCCACACTCCCTCGCCGGATGTGTGCGCAGGTACGTACTTCGATGCACCGCCGTGCGGCTCAACCGGGCGCGGCACGGCCATGACCCGGATTCAGGTGAGAGACGTGACGGACGCCCTGGGCTCCATCGACATGCCTGATGCCGAGGATGAGACCCGCGAGAAGAAGGCCCGTAAGGGCGGCAAGCGCGGAAAGAAGGGCCCCCTCGGCCGCCTCGCGCTTTTCTACCGCCAGGTCGTGGCGGAGCTCCGCAAGGTCGTGTGGCCGACTCGCAGCCAGCTGACGACGTACACCACCGTGGTGATTGTCTTCGTGCTCATCATGATCGGTCTGGTGACCGTGATTGACTATGGGTTCCAGGAAGCCATCAAGTTCGTCTTCGGCTGATCCCCGCGGAGGGCGGCGCCTTGATGGGTGCCGCCCGTTTTCGCATGTTCCGCCCATTTTTGTATCCAGGAAGAAGCCGCACCCGTGTCTGACCCGAACCTGAACGCGAGCAACGACTCCGTCGAGTCCGTCGAGGACCAGCTCGACATCGTCGAGGCGGCGGATGCTGTGGACCCCGACGAGGTCGAGGCCGCCGACATCGAGGCCGGCGAGCCCGCCGAGGAAGCCGCCCTGCACGTCGAGGACGAGGCGGACGTGGACGCCGACGCCGACGCCGACGATGTCGACGCCGATGAGGACGTCGACGCCGACGCCGACGACGAGGACGCCGACGAGGCGGAGGAGACCGAGGCCCCCGAGGCCGAGGCCCCCGAGGCCGAGGCCGCCGAGGAAGCCCCCGAGGAGCCGGCCGAGCCGGCCGAGCCGGTCGACCCGGTCGAGGCCCTGCGCGAGGAGCTCCGCCTCCTCCCCGGCGAGTGGTACGTGATCCACACCTACGCGGGCTACGAGAAGCGCGTGAAGGCCAACCTGGAGCAGCGCGCCGTCTCGCTCAACGTCGAGGAGTTCATCTACCAGGCCGAAGTGCCCGAGGAAGAGATCGTCCAGATCAAGAACGGCGAGCGGAAGAACGTCCGGCAGAACAAGCTGCCCGGCTACGTGCTCGTCCGGATGGACCTGACGAACGAGTCCTGGGGCGTCGTCCGCAACACCCCCGGTGTCACCGGCTTCGTCGGCAACGCGTACGACCCGTACCCGCTGACCCTCGACGAGATCGTCAAGATGCTCGCCCCCGAGGCCAAGGAGAAGGCCGCCAAGGCCGCCGCGGAGGAGGCCGGCCTGCCCGCCCCCGCCGTCAAGCGCGAGATCCAGGTGCTGGACTTCGAGGTCGGCGACTCGGTCACCGTCACCGACGGCCCGTTCGCGACGCTGCAGGCGACCATCAACGAGATCAACCCGGACTCGAAGAAGGTCAAGGGCCTCGTCGAGATCTTCGGCCGCGAGACCCCGGTCGAGCTCAGCTTCGACCAGATCCAGAAGAACTGATCTTCTGGCCCACAGCTCTCCGAACAGGTCGGACCGCCCCACTGGGGGCGGTCTGACCTGCTCGGTTTTAAGCCCCGCACCCATACCCGCTATCGTGGTGCGGTATGCCTCCATCCGGATGACCGGCTGGAGGCTGGAAAACTCTCACTAGGACCCGGAGAGAGCAATGCCTCCCAAGAAGAAGAAGGTCACGGGGCTTATCAAGCTCCAGATCAATGCCGGTGCGGCCAACCCGGCCCCGCCGGTCGGCCCCGCGCTGGGTCAGCACGGCGTCAACATCATGGAGTTCTGCAAGGCCTACAACGCCGCGACCGAGTCGCAGCGTGGCATGGTCGTGCCGGTGGAGATCACGGTCTACGAGGACCGTTCCTTCACCTTCGTCACCAAGACTCCGCCGGCCGCCAAGCTGATCCTCAAGGCCGCGGGTGTGGACAAGGGCTCCGGCGAGCCCCACAAGACCAAGGTCGCCAAGCTGACGCGCGACCAGGTCCGGGACATCGCCACCACCAAGATGCCCGACCTGAACGCCAACGACCTCGACGCCGCCGAGAAGATCATCGCCGGCACCGCCCGCTCCATGGGCATCACCGTCGAGGGCTGAGTTCAGCCCCCCAGCAGTACCAGTGGTAGGGCCAAGCGCTGGCCCGCACCACGACTCCACACCTGAAGCAGAGAACAACAGGAGCAGAAGTGAAGCGCAGCAAGACTCTCCGCGCTGCGGACGCCAAGATCGACCGGGAGAAGCTGTACGCCCCGCTCGAGGCCGTCCGTCTCGCCAAGGAGACCTCGTCCGTCAAGTTCGACGCGACCGTCGAGGTTGCCTTCCGCCTGGGTGTCGACCCGCGCAAGGCCGACCAGATGGTCCGTGGCACCGTGAACCTCCCGCACGGCACCGGTAAGACCGCCCGGGTCCTGGTCTTCGCGACCGGTGACCGTGCTGCGGCCGCGGAAGCCGCCGGCGCCGACATCGTCGGCAACGACGAGCTGATCGACGAGATCGCCAAGGGCAACCGCCTGAACGAGTTCGACGCGGTTGTCGCCACCCCGGACCTCATGGGCAAGGTCGGCCGCCTCGGCCGCGTGCTCGGTCCGCGTGGTCTGATGCCGAACCCGAAGACCGGCACCGTGACGATGGACGTGGCCAAGGCCGTCACCGACATCAAGGGCGGCAAGATCGAGTTCCGCGTCGACAAGCACTCGAACCTGCACTTCATCATCGGCAAGGTCTCCTTCTCCGATGAGCAGCTGGTCGAGAACTACGGCGCGGCCCTGGAGGAGATCCTCCGTCTGAAGCCGTCCGCCGCGAAGGGCCGCTACCTGAAGAAGGCCGCCCTGGCCACCACCATGGGCCCCGGCATCCAGCTGGACCCGAACCGCACCCGCAACCTCCTCGTCGAGGAGGACCCGGCCGCGGTCTGAGCCCCAACGGCTCGCTGAGTGGCACGTACGGGCCCCGCAGCTCCCTCCGGGAGGTGCGGGGCCCGCTGCATTCCCGGCCGGCCCCCGCGGGCCCCCTGGGCCGTTCCGGCGGGATTTGCTTTCGCGGAGGGCCCTCACGTACAGTTCCACAGAAGCCAAAGACCGCTGGTCGTTGCCGTGCCCGCAAGGGGCGGTGGCCGAAGGATCCGCTGAAAGCGGGCGACCCGCGCAGGTGACTGTGGAAAGTTCCCGGGATTCCCTTCCCGGTAGAGCTACGCCCCGTGCGCCTGCGCCGGGGCGCTTTGTTTTGTTCGGCCCCTTCTGAGCGGTCCTCATCACCCGGAAGGAGGCTGACGCATTATGCCGACGCCCAACAAGGCTGCATCGGTGGCCGAGCTCACGGACGCGTTCCAGAGCTCCAACGCCGCCGTGCTGACCGAGTACCGGGGTCTCACCGTGGCGCAGCTCAAGACGCTGCGCCGTTCCCTCGGTGAGAACGCCCAGTACGCCGTGGTGAAGAACACGCTGACCAAGATTGCGGCCAACGAGGCTGGGATCACCGCGCTCGACGACCACTTCAACGGTCCGACGGCGGTCGCCTTCGTCACCGGTGACCCGGTGGAGTCGGCGAAGGCTCTGCGTGACTTCGCCAAGGAGAACCCGAACCTGATCATCAAGGCCGGTGTCCTTGATGGTAAGGCTCTCTCCGCTGACGACATCAAGAAGCTTGCGGACCTCGAGTCCCGCGAGGTTCTGCTCAGCAAGCTGGCCGGCGCGCTCAAGGGCAAGCAGTCTCAGGCTGCCTCGCTCTTCCAGGCGCTGCCGACGAAGCTCGTCCGCACCGTGGACGCGCTGCGCGCCAAGCAGGCCGAGCAGGGCGGTGCCGAGTAATTCGGCTCGCGCATTGATCCGCGCCACCTAGTGCGCGGGTCGTAGCGGGCCGTTACGCCCGCCTTTCGATACATCTCGGCACCAGCCGAATTAGTGGAAGGATCGCCCATCATGGCGAAGCTGTCTCAGGACGACCTGCTGGCCCAGTTCGAGGAGATGACCCTCATCGAGCTCGCCGAGTTCGTGAAGGCCTTCGAGGAGAAGTTCGACGTCACCGCTGCCGCGGCCGCCCCGGTCGTCGTCGCCGGTGGTGCCGCCGGCGGTGCCGCCGAGGCCGTCGAGGAGAAGGACGAGTTCGACGTCATCCTCACCGGCGCCGGCGACAAGAAGATCCAGGTCATCAAGGTCGTGCGTGAGCTGACCTCCCTGGGCCTGAAGGAGGCCAAGGACCTCGTCGACGGCACCCCGAAGCCGGTCCTCGAGAAGGTCAACAAGGAGGCCGCTGACAAGGCCGCCGAGGCCCTCAAGGCTGCCGGTGCGGCCGTCGAGGTCAAGTAACACCTCCGAGGCCGCCTGACGGCCTCTGACGAAGGGCGATCACCCACAAGGGTGGTCGCCCTTCGGCGCACCCGAAGTGCCTGACTTGCCCTGTCGTCGTTGAGGAGTATGGTGATCTTCGTTGCCCTGCCGCCGGGCGCGGTGATGATCCGCACGGAGCAGGGGGCCTTGACGAACGGCACGCGGCGCGCAATTCTCAGACCCGTCGTGAGGTCAGCCAGGTCGATCCGGATCCCGAGGCATGGATCGACTACGAAGAGGGCATTATCGGTACGCGCTCTGTGCACGAGGGCCGCAGCGTTGAACAACAAAGGGAAGGGCCTGTTGCCGGACTCGAAAGACCCGGTCTGGACATCAGTGAGCCAAGTGGCTACACTGACCCTTTGCGCTGCCTGTTAGCTGCCCCCTGCCCGTCGCCAGGGGCATGCCCACGCTCGAGCACACCTGACAAACACTTCTGACCTGGCCTTTCGTCCAGTGGGAAAGTGTCCGTCTTCTGTGTCGGCTGGGACCGGTACGCGCGTAGTGAGTCCGAGCCCTCGGAAGGACCCCCTCTTGGCCGCCTCGCGCAACGCCTCGACCAATACGAACAACGGCGCCAGCACCGCCCCGCTGCGCATCTCCTTTGCAAAGATCAAGGAGCCCCTCGAGGTTCCGAACCTCCTGGCGCTGCAGACCGAGAGCTTTGACTGGCTGCTCGGCAATGCCGCCTGGAAGTCTCGCGTCGAGTCGGCGCTGGAGAGTGGACAGGACGTCCCCACGAAGTCAGGTCTGGAGGAGATCTTCGAGGAGATCTCCCCGATCGAGGACTTCTCCGGGTCGATGTCGCTGACCTTCCGCGACCACCGGTTCGAGCCGGCGAAGAACTCCGTCGACGAGTGCAAGGAGCGCGACTTCACGTACGCGGCCCCGCTCTTCGTCACGGCCGAGTTCACCAACAACGAGACCGGTGAGATCAAGTCCCAGACGGTCTTCATGGGCGACTTCCCGCTCATGACCAACAAGGGCACCTTCGTGATCAACGGCACCGAGCGTGTCGTGGTGTCCCAGCTGGTTCGTTCGCCCGGTGTCTACTTCGACTCCTCCATCGACAAGACGTCCGACAAGGACATCTTCTCCGCCAAGATCATCCCGTCCCGGGGTGCCTGGCTGGAGATGGAGGTCGACAAGCGCGACATGGTCGGCGTGCGCATCGACCGCAAGCGCAAGCAGTCCGTCACCGTCCTCCTGAAGGCGCTCGGCTGGACCACCGAGCAGATCCTCGAGGAGTTCGGCGAGTACGAGTCCATGCGCGCCACCCTGGAGAAGGACCACACCCAGGGCCAGGACGACGCGCTGCTCGACATCTACCGCAAGCTGCGTCCGGGCGAGCCGCCGACCCGCGAGGCCGCGCAGACGCTGCTCGAGAACCTCTACTTCAACCCGAAGCGCTACGACCTCGCCAAGGTCGGCCGCTACAAGGTCAACAAGAAGCTCGGTGCGGACGAGCCGCTGGACGCCGGCGTGCTCACCACCGACGACATCATCGCCACGATCAAGTACCTGGTGAAGCTCCACGCGGGCGAGACCGAGACGATCGGCGAGAACGGCAACGAGATCGTCGTCGAGACCGACGACATCGACCACTTCGGCAACCGTCGTCTGCGCAACGTCGGCGAGCTCATCCAGAACCAGGTCCGCACGGGTCTGGCCCGCATGGAGCGCGTCGTCCGCGAGCGGATGACCACCCAGGACGTCGAGGCGATCACGCCGCAGACCCTGATCAACATCCGGCCGGTCGTCGCCTCCATCAAGGAGTTCTTCGGCACCAGCCAGCTGTCGCAGTTCATGGACCAGAACAACCCGCTGTCGGGTCTGACCCACAAGCGGCGTCTCTCCGCGCTCGGCCCCGGTGGTCTGAGCCGTGAGCGGGCGGGCTTCGAGGTCCGTGACGTCCACCCGTCGCACTACGGCCGCATGTGCCCGATCGAGACCCCCGAAGGCCCGAACATCGGTCTGATCGGCTCGCTCGCGTCCTACGGCCGCGTGAACGCGTTCGGCTTCGTCGAGACCCCGTACCGCAAGGTCGTCGACGGCCAGGTCACCGACGAGGTCGACTACGTCACCGCCGACGAGGAAGACCGCTTCGTCATCGCCCAGGCCAACGCCAAGCTGACGGACGACCTGCGCTTCGCGGAGCCCCGCGTCCTGGTCCGCCGCCGCGGCGGCGAGGTCGACTACGTGCAGCCGTCCGACGTGGACTACATGGACGTCTCGCCGCGCCAGATGGTGTCGGTCGCGACCGCCATGATCCCGTTCCTCGAGCACGACGACGCCAACCGTGCCCTCATGGGCGCGAACATGATGCGCCAGGCCGTTCCGCTCATCAAGGCGGAGGCCCCGCTCGTCGGCACCGGCATGGAGTACCGCTGCGCCGTCGACGCCGGCGACTCCATCAAGGCGGAGAAGGACGGTGTCGTCCAGGAGGTCTCGGCCGACTACATCACCGTCGCCAACGACGACGGCACGTACACCACGTACCGCGTCGCCAAGTTCTCCCGCTCGAACCAGGGCACCTCGGTCAACCAGAAGGTCATCGTCAACGAGGGTGACCGGATCATCGAGGGCCAGGTCCTCGCCGACGGTCCGGCGACCGAAGAGGGCGAGATGGCCCTCGGCAAGAACCTGCTCGTGGCGTTCATGCCGTGGGAGGGCCACAACTACGAGGACGCGATCATCCTGTCGCAGCGCCTCGTGCAGGACGACGTCCTCTCCTCGATCCACATCGAGGAGCACGAGGTCGACGCCCGTGACACCAAGCTGGGCCCCGAGGAGATCACCCGGGACATCCCGAACGTCTCCGA
This sequence comes from Streptomyces sp. NPDC012888, assembly GCF_042900645.1. Classification (NCBI taxonomy): domain Bacteria; kingdom Bacillati; phylum Actinomycetota; class Actinomycetes; order Kitasatosporales; family Streptomycetaceae; genus Streptomyces; species Streptomyces sp. NPDC012888. The sequence goes on from NZ_JBIBBM010000006.1 coordinate 153,867, forward strand.
GGAGGTCCTCGCCGACCTCGACGAGCGCGGCATCATCCGCATCGGCGCGGACGTCGTCGCCGGCGACATCCTGGTCGGCAAGGTCACTCCGAAGGGTGAGACCGAGCTGACCCCCGAGGAGCGCCTGCTCCGCGCGATCTTCGGTGAGAAGGCCCGCGAGGTCCGTGACACCTCCCTGAAGGTGCCGCACGGTGAGATCGGCAAGGTCATCGGCGTCCGCGTCTTCGACCGCGAGGAGGGGGACGAGCTTCCCCCGGGCGTGAACCAGCTGGTCCGCGTCTACGTCGCCCAGAAGCGCAAGATCACCGACGGTGACAAGCTCGCCGGCCGCCACGGCAACAAGGGTGTCATCTCCAAGATCCTCCCGATCGAGGACATGCCCTTCCTCGAGGACGGCACCCCGGTCGACATCATCCTCAACCCGCTCGGCGTCCCGTCCCGAATGAACCCGGGACAGGTCCTGGAGATCCACCTCGGCTGGCTCGCCAGCCGCGGCTGGGACGTCTCCGGCCTCGCGGACGACTGGGCCCAGCGTCTGCAGGCCATCGGCGCCGACCAGGTCGCCCCCGGCACCAACGTCGCCACCCCGGTGTTCGACGGCGCCCGTGAGGACGAGCTCGCCGGCCTCCTGCAGCACACCATCCCGAACCGCGACGGCGAGCGCATGGTGCTCCCGTCCGGCAAGGCGCGCCTGTTCGACGGCCGCTCCGGCGAGCCGTTCCCGGACCCGATCTCGGTCGGGTACATGTACATCCTCAAGCTCCACCACCTGGTCGACGACAAGCTCCACGCCCGTTCGACCGGTCCGTACTCGATGATCACGCAGCAGCCGCTGGGTGGTAAGGCGCAGTTCGGTGGTCAGCGCTTCGGTGAGATGGAGGTGTGGGCGCTCGAGGCTTACGGCGCCGCGTACGCCCTCCAGGAGCTGCTGACCATCAAGTCCGACGACGTCACCGGCCGAGTGAAGGTCTACGAGGCCATCGTCAAGGGCGAGAACATCCCCGAGCCGGGCATTCCCGAGTCCTTCAAGGTGCTCATCAAGGAAATGCAGTCGCTCTGCCTCAACGTGGAGGTGCTGTCCTCGGACGGCATGTCCATCGAGATGCGCGACACCGACGAGGACGTCTTCCGCGCGGCGGAGGAGCTCGGTATCGACCTGTCCCGGCGCGAGCCGAGCAGCGTCGAAGAGGTCTGACGGGCCCGGCGGGGGCTCCACAAGAGCCCCCGCCGTCCCCGGGACCGTTTCAGACCACTGATCAAGAGACACGACCCCGAAAGAGGGATTGACGCACAGTGCTCGACGTCAACTTCTTCGACGAGCTGCGGATCGGCCTTGCCACCGCGGACGACATCCGTACCTGGTCGCACGGCGAGGTAAAGAAGCCGGAGACCATCAACTACCGCACCCTCAAGCCCGAGAAGGACGGACTCTTCTGCGAGAAGATCTTCGGTCCGACCCGGGACTGGGAGTGCTACTGCGGCAAGTACAAGCGTGTCCGCTTCAAGGGCATCATCTGTGAGCGGTGTGGCGTCGAGGTCACCCGCGCCAAGGTGCGCCGTGAGCGGATGGGCCACATCGAGCTCGCCGCTCCCGTTACCCACATCTGGTACTTCAAGGGCGTCCCGTCGCGCCTGGGCTACCTGCTGGACCTCGCGCCGAAGGACCTCGAGAAGGTCATCTACTTCGCCGCGTACATGATCACGTTCGTCGACGACGAGCGCCGTCAGCGCGACCTGCCGTCGCTGGAGGCCCACGTCTCCGTCGAGCGCCAGCAGATCGAGAACCGCCGCGACGCCGACCTCGAGGCCCGCGCCAAGAAGCTCGAGACCGACCTGGCCGAGCTCGAGGCCGAGGGCGCCAAGGCCGACGTGCGCCGCAAGGTCCGCGAGGGCGCCGAGCGCGAGATGAAGCAGCTCCGCGACCGCTCCCAGCGCGAGATCGACCGCCTGGACGAGGTCTGGAACCGCTTCAAGAACCTCAAGGTCCAGGACCTCGAGGGCGACGAGCTCCTCTACCGCGAGCTGCGTGACCGCTTCGGCACGTACTTCGACGGCTCGATGGGTGCCGCGGCGCTGCAGAAGCGCCTCGAGTCCTTCGACCTGGAGGAGGAGGCCGAGCGCCTCCGCGAGATCATCCGTACTGGCAAGGGCCAGAAGAAGACCCGTGCGCTCAAGCGCCTCAAGGTCGTCTCCGCGTTCCTGCAGACCAGCAACAGCCCCAAGGGCATGGTCCTGGACTGCGTCCCGGTCATCCCGCCGGACCTGCGTCCGATGGTGCAGCTGGACGGTGGCCGCTTCGCGACCTCCGACCTGAACGACCTGTACCGCCGTGTGATCAACCGCAACAACCGTCTGAAGCGTCTGCTCGACCTCGGTGCCCCCGAGATCATCGTGAACAACGAGAAGCGGATGCTCCAGGAGGCGGTCGACGCCCTCTTCGACAACGGCCGTCGTGGTCGCCCGGTCACGGGCCCCGGCAACCGTCCGCTGAAGTCCCTCAGCGACATGCTGAAGGGCAAGCAGGGTCGTTTCCGTCAGAACCTGCTCGGCAAGCGTGTCGACTACTCGGCGCGTTCCGTCATCGTCGTCGGCCCGCAGCTGAAGCTGCACCAGTGCGGTCTGCCGAAGGCCATGGCGCTGGAGCTCTTCAAGCCGTTCGTGATGAAGCGCCTGGTCGACCTGAACCACGCGCAGAACATCAAGTCGGCCAAGCGCATGGTCGAGCGCGGCCGCACCGTCGTGTACGACGTCCTCGAAGAGGTCATCGCCGAGCACCCGGTGCTGCTGAACCGTGCGCCCACGCTGCACCGCCTCGGCATCCAGGCCTTCGAGCCGCAGCTGGTCGAGGGCAAGGCCATCCAGATCCACCCGCTCGTCTGCACCGCCTTCAACGCGGACTTCGACGGTGACCAGATGGCCGTGCACCTGCCGCTGTCCGCGGAGGCGCAGGCCGAGGCCCGCATCCTGATGCTGTCCTCGAACAACATCCTCAAGCCGGCCGACGGCCGCCCGGTGACGATGCCGACGCAGGACATGGTCCTGGGTCTGTTCTTCCTCACCACCGACGGCGAGCTGCGTGACGTCAAGGGCGAGGGCCGTTCCTTCGGCTCCACCGCCGAGGCGATCATGGCCTTCGATGCCGGCGAGCTCTCGCTGCAGTCCGCGGTCGACATCCGCTTCCCGGTGGGCACCATCCCGCCGCGCGGCTGGGTCCCCCCGGTCGCCGAGGAGGGCGAGCAGGAGTTCCAGCCGGGTGACAGCTTCCGTCTGAAGACCACGCTGGGTCGTGCGCTGTTCAACGAGCTGCTGCCGGAGGACTACCCGTTCGTCGACTACTCGGTGGGCAAGAAGCAGCTCTCCGAGATCGTCAACGACCTGGCCGAGCGCTACCCCAAGGTCATCGTGGCGGCGACGCTCGACAACCTGAAGGCGGCCGGCTTCCACTGGGCGACCCGTTCCGGCGTCACCGTGGCCATCTCCGACGTCGTCGTTCCCGAGGCGAAGAAGGAGATCGTCGCGGGCTACGAGGCGCAGGACGAGAAGGTCCAGAAGCAGTACGAGCGCGGTCTGATCACCAAGGACGAGCGCACGCAGGAGCTCATCGCGATCTGGACCAAGGCGACCAACGAGGTCGCCGAGGCGATGAACGCGAACTTCCCCAAGACCAACCCCATCTTCATGATGGTTGACTCGGGTGCCCGAGGAAACATGATGCAGATGCGGCAGATCGCCGGTATGCGTGGTCTGGTGTCGAACGCGAAGAACGAGACCATCCCGCGTCCGATCAAGGCCTCGTTCCGTGAGGGCCTGTCCGTGCTGGAGTACTTCATCTCCACCCACGGTGCCCGTAAGGGTCTGGCCGACACCGCCCTGCGTACCGCCGACTCGGGTTACCTCACCCGTCGTCTGGTGGACGTCTCGCAGGACGTCATCATCCGCGAGGAGGACTGCGGCACCGAGCGCGGTCTGAAGCTGAAGATCGCCGTCCGCGGCGAGGACGGCGTCCTGCGGAAGGCCGACGACGTCGAGACCTCCGTGTACGCCCGCATGCTGGCCGAGGACGTCGTCATCGACGGCAAGGTCATCGCGCCGGCCAACGTGGACCTCGGTGACGTCCTCATCGACGCCCTGGTCGCCAACGGCGTGGAGGAGGTCAAGACCCGCTCGGTCCTGACCTGTGAGTCCGCGGTCGGTACCTGTGCCTTCTGCTACGGCCGCTCGCTGGCCACCGGCAAGCTGGTCGACATCGGTGAGGCGGTCGGCATCATCGCCGCCCAGTCCATCGGTGAGCCCGGCACCCAGCTGACGATGCGTACCTTCCACACCGGTGGTGTGGCCGGTGACGACATCACCCAGGGTCTGCCGCGTGTCGTCGAGCTCTTCGAGGCCCGTACCCCGAAGGGTGTCGCCCCGATCTCCGAGGCCGCCGGCCGCGTGCGGATCGAGGAGACCGAGAAGACGAAGAAGATCGTCATCACGCCGGACGACGGCTCCGACGAGACCGCGTACCCGATCTCCAAGCGTGCGCGCCTGGAGGTCGGCGAGGGCGACCACGTCGAGGTGGGCCAGAAGCTCACCGCGGGTGCCACCAACCCGCACGACGTGCTGCGCATCCTCGGCCAGCGCGCCGTCCAGGTCCACCTGGTCGGCGAAGTCCAGAAGGTGTACAACTCGCAGGGCGTGTCGATCCACGACAAGCACATCGAGATCATCATCCGGCAGATGCTCCGCCGCGTGACGATCATCGAGTCCGGCGACGCCGAGCTGCTCCCGGGCGAGCTCGTCGAGCGGTCGAAGTTCGAGACCGAGAACCGTCGTGTGGTCACCGAGGGCGGTCACCCCGCCTCCGGCCGTCCGCAGCTGATGGGTATCACCAAGGCCTCGCTCGCGACGGAGTCCTGGCTGTCGGCCGCCTCCTTCCAGGAGACGACCCGAGTCCTGACGGACGCGGCGATCAACGCCAAGTCCGACAGCCTCATCGGCCTCAAGGAGAACGTCATCATCGGTAAGCTCATCCCGGCCGGTACGGGTCTGTCCCGCTACCGCAACATCCGGGTGGAGCCCACCGAGGAGGCGAAGGCCGCGATGTACTCGGCCGTCGGCTACGACGACATCGACTACTCGCCCTTCGGCACCGGCTCCGGCCAGGCGGTCCCGCTGGAGGACTACGACTACGGCCCGTACAACGGCTAAGGGTCGGCAGGAAGCCCCCGCACGCTCCGTGAAGGAGCCTGCGGGGGCTTCCTCGTGTTTCACGATCGCCCGAGCCGGTGGAGCCGGGTCCGTGCATCCGGCATCGGGGCCAGTAACCGCCGAAGTGCGCCGGCCCTGCCGTCACGGTCTTCCCTTCTTCTGTTTCGCTTCTCGTTCCTCCGGAGCTTCTCGCGGTCGTCGGAGCGGCCGTCGTTGCTGGACTGCGCCTGAAGGAGGTCGCCGAGGGCCGGGCCGAACCCCAGGGCGACTGCACGGCGGTCGGCCCGGAATTCCGAACGCCTGGCCGCTGCCGCCACCAGAAGGGGCAGCGGCACCAGGAGCAATGGCAGGCCGTACGTCAGGTGCGCCAGCCGGTACGTTCCCCAGAGCGATACGGCGAACAGCAGCAGGGCCGCCGGTACGGAGAGCCGCTTCGCGGCCCTGAGAGCCGACCCGGCCAGTCGGCGGACGCAACGCCATGCCAGCCGTCCGGGGAGGGCGTACCACCAGCCCAGCAGGATGGCCCAGGTATGTCCTGCGGTGTGGTGGCTGAGCTGCCGGGCGAGGACCGCCGCCAGCTGTGAGGTCGGCAACGTGTCCAGAGCCCGGCGGGTGACGACCACCAGATGTGTGCCGACGGCTGCCGCGTCCAAGCGCTCGCTGTCCTCGATCCACAGCCGGTAGCGACCCGGTTCGACCCCTGCGCGGGCCGTGACCTCACGCCAGACTGGGACCAGCACGGCCAGTTCTCCTGGGGTCGGGTGGTGTAGCCGTAGCAGGTAGCGGGCGACCAGGTCTTCGGTCCGCCGGTGGAAGGCGAGAAGCCCGGCCGCCAGCCACAGCCCGGCAGGCACGGCGTACGGCAGGCCGGTCTCGTCGAGCAGCAGGCGGTACGGCACCAGGACGAGGCCGAGCCCAAGTGCCACGGAAGGCAGCTGGAGGAGCAGGAGTCCGACGGTGGTGAGGTCGGCGCTCCGCTGGCGCGCCGTGTAGTGGACGCGCGTGCCCGGGGCATGCCGGTAGACCAGGTCGTCCGCAGGACCGACGGGGTCGGGTACCGGGAGGGGTGACGGTGCCATCGGCTCACCCGTTCTCCGGCGCCGAAGGCCGCCGGCCATAGCCCGGTGGAGGCTTCCACAAAGGCTCCTCCGTGGCCGGCCCGCTCGAGTCCTCCGAGGCACTTCCGGGCAGCGGCTGGGCGAGGACCTTGTTGAGGGCCTGGATGGCGTGCTGCCGGGGCTCGGCGAGCTCGTGGTTCTCGGCGGTCTCCGTATCGAACAGCTTGGTGACCAGCTCCAGCTGCTTCTGCACCAGCTGGACCTGGTCCTGCCGCATCCCTTGGACGACGGTCTCCACCTTGTCCGGGTGCTGGCTGAGGTACCAGGCGAGGGCGCGGAGCGTGCCCTGCCCCAAAAAGGCCTCGTAAAGCTTTACGTTCTCCGCCTGCAGGCGCAGCAGCGCCGACCTGCGGCTGTCCCTGGCTTCGTCCGTTTGCTCACCCCGGTATTCGGTGAGGACTTGCTCGTCGGCAGTGTGGTGGATTTGCTGGAGCCGGAGCTGGTGTCGGATCTCCTCCTCGTTGCGGCGCAATCGCAGGGTCCACGTGCAGGTCAGACCGGCATCCGTGCCGGGAGGCAGCCAGTCGGCCGCGGCGGCCCGCACCCGCGCCTCCGCCAAAGCGCTGTCCGTGATGGGGAACGCGCGGGTGCCGGTGCGCGCCTGCTTCTCGAGTTCGTCGATCAGCAGACGCGGAACGTCCCGGCACCCGCTGCGGATGAACCAGACCGGATCGCGCACCTGCCAGCGGAAGTCCACCGTCGCCTGGAACTCCAGGGCGTCGTTCTTGCTGGGCAGCCGCAACTCGGCTCGGACGGGGTGGACGCCGGTGTCGATTTCGTAGACGGCGGTGTAGCGAGTCGTAGCCCTGGGACGGTGGGGCGGTTGGAAGACTTCGTAATCGTGGTCCTTCGTCGCGTAGACCAGGCAGTGGTCGAACCGGGTCAGCCGCCTCCGGCGCACGTCCACGAAGGAGAGCTGGCGGACGCTGATCACAGGATCGATCAGCTCCGTGTGGCGGTCGGCAGGCTGTAACCAGTCGAAGGTCCGAGACGACATGTATGCGTCTCCTTCCGGATCAAGGGCGGGCAATGGCGGAGAGCAGCCGGCTCGCGACAGCTGGGCGGTCACCGCCGTCGTCACCGCGAACGGTCTGGAGCAGGAACGCAATGCGGTGGTGATCGGTAGAGGTCTCCACGAGGGCACCCAGCAGGGCGGCGAGGGCCCATTCGGCGGCTTCATCGGCGTCGGCGGCCAGCACCCAGGAACTCAGGACGCCGAGTGCCGCTTCGCTGAAGGACCGGTCGCCCAGGGCACGGCGCCACAGCAATGGGATCCCCCGGGCCGGCGGTGTGCCAGCAGGGGCTGTGGCGTACCAGCGCAGAACCAAGGGCTGCCCCGTGGCGTCGTCGGAATGTCGGCAGGCCCCGAGGAAGCCCAACAGGGACAGCCGGAATGCGGATCTGTGGTCGTCGAGGGTGCGGAGGATCTCCGCCATCACGCGGTCGCCTGCGTCTTCGCTCAGCAGGAGCAGTTCCACGGACTGGGCCAGCTCGCCCTCCACCTCCTGATCGGTAGCCGAGTCGTCACGCACCTGCCTGGCGCGCACCCGCAAGGCGAACAGGGCTTTCTCGGGTCGCTCGCTCCCCAGCAGGCCCTGGGCCCGGATGCCCACCCAGCTGCGGCGGGCGTCTTCGTCCGAGGTCCAGTCGTCCACGACCCGGAAGATGTTCGGCGCTCCGGAAGCGTGGGCCAGTGACAGCGCGCTGACCGCTCCGACCCTCCTGCGGGCGTCTTTGGCCAGCGCCCACGGCTCGATGACCAGCGCCATCGCCGACGGCAGGTCGGTCGCAGCCAGCGCCGCGACCGTGGCCGCCGCCCGGGTGCGGACGAAGGGGCGCCGGTCCTCCACCAATCGCCCAAGCCACGCCACCAGTGCCGGTCGCGCGGATGGGTGTCCCGTCCAGACCTCCCGGATCACCACCGGCGCGGTCCTCGGATCCACGAACTTCGCCTTCACCTGGAGGACGGGTCCCCACTCGGTGGGCTCCTCCTCCGGATAGGGGTGTGCACGGGCGAGGCGGAGCCGCTTGCCGATGTGGGTGCCGAAGACCGGTACGGCGTCCGGAACGCGGGCGTTGGCCGTCCGCTGCAGTTCGCTGAACAATCGATCGCTCAGTTCCGCGGTGAGGGCGTACGGCCCCGAGTCGAAGACGGCGAGGGCGATGAGGAACGCCTTTTCACGGAGGTGCAGCGTGTCCTCGTCCGTCTCGAACCACTCCTGAACCTGGTGTACGAGCGCGTCGAGGGAGGCGCGGCGGATGTCCGCTTCCGGATCGCCCCGGATATGGCGGGCCACTGCGGTCGCGTGCGCGATCACCTCACGCGGTTGGTGCCCTCGGGGCAGGAACTCGATGACCTCGGGGAGGTCCATCGCGCGGGCTGCCGTCTCCGGCCCGAGGTCGCGTTCCAGGAAGGAGCGCAGGAGAACTTCGGAATGGGGCGGCTCCCAGAGGGCGGTGCGAACGTCGTCCTCTACCCAGGGGCGGAGCCCCGTGGTGATGACCAGGTGGCCGCCCTGGGCGTGGAGGTGGTCTCGGAGCGCCAGTACGTGGGTTTCGCGCAGGGGTGCGTCGGAGGAAACGGCCAGGTCGCAGATGATGTAGCCCGATCCACGCGCGCCGTTCAGCGCGGGCACCAGCGAATCGGGCGGCGTCTCGCGGTCCACCGCGTTGACGGGTCGGGCGCCGAGCGCGTGCAGCAGCATCAGGGCCGCGGTCCGTCGCCCGCTGAAAGGGGCACCGGTGAGGATCAGGACGCGGTCCTCGCGGAGCCGTTCCCTAAGTGCCGAGAATCCGGGGCCCGTGGTGACGAAGCGCTCGGCGAGGGCGTCCAGTTCGGCGGCCGCGATCTCACCCGAGGCGTGCGTCGGGCCGCGGGACCCGAACTGGTAGATGACGTCGCCCATGATGCGGTCGGCTACCACACCGTGGTTGATGCCGTCGAAGCGGAGTGAGCGGTGCCGGTGCCGGTGCAAGTCGCGCTGTGTGTCCCACGCGGTCTGGGCCTTGGGGGAGTCCTCCGGTGGGCTCTCCTCTCCCTTTTCACCGTCCTTGGCCGGGTCGCGGTCCTCGGCGGCCGGCTGGCCGGGCTGGTTCGCCGGGCTCCGTTCCTCGGCTGTTGGCCGGGCGGTACCGGTCGTCACCGGCTCTCACCGCCGTGGAAGGACACACCCCCGTTGATCGTCCCGCCCTGGACCACCGGTCCGTTGATCGTCTGGGCGACAACGCCGTTGTTGGTGCCGCGGAAGTCGAACGTGGCCGGAGGAGCGGACACCGGTTCAGGTGCCGCCGTCTTCGGTGGCGGGACGGATCCGGAAGGTGTCGTCAGGACGGGTGGGGCCCCGTGCAGCCAGGCCTTCAAAGCTCCGTTCTTGCTGGCCACCGTGATTTCGTGAAAGGCATCCACAGGAATCCCCGGGTGGTCGTGGCGCACGATGCCTGCATGTACGGACTCCGACACGCACAGTGCGATGTCCTCCGTGCGCTCTCGCAGGGCGGCCCGCAACGCGTCGGCGTCCAGCAGCCGGCATGCGTGGTTGAGGTCCGAGCCGACCCACCCGTCCACCGCGTCGACCGTGACGAAGCCCGTCGCCACCACGGCGCGCAGCCGGATCTGGGCGGATCGGGATGCCATCCGATTCACCGCGCGGAGCTGTGTTGGGGCGTCAGTGAGCATGGCTCGGAGCAGCGAGGTCAGGGGCACGTTCGCGTCGATCATCACCAGTACGCCGTCGCCGCGGTCCGCACGAGCATGCAGGGTCTGATCGATGCCTGCCTTCTCGAGGACGCGTTCCACGACGTCGTACAGCATGCGGCGCAGGTAGGCCTGCTCGACGTCGTCGCGATCGCTGAACTTCTCGATGTCGAGTAGGAGCAGGCTGCGGTTGAGTGGATCGGTCATGTCTGCCTCTCGCCGGTGGGGTTGGCGTGCTGGAGACAGCCTGCGGGCGGGCAGCGGTGCGCCGTGAGGGCGGATGACGCACTCGGAGTGTGACGGTGTGCACGGAACGCTCAGCGGATCGTGGCGCAGATCCGGTGCAGGACGTCCGGGCGATTGATCACGAGCCGGCAGCGTCCCGTTGTGACGACTCCCCGGTCGCGAAACTCCTTCAGCTGGCGCTGCACCATCTCGCGGGAGGCGCTGACAGCACCCGCCAGCTCCTGCTTGGTGAGCCGCACCGTTATCTCCACCCCGGCATCGGCCGGACGGCCATGGGTGCGAGCCAGGTCGAGCAGCAGGGTGGCGAGCCGTTCTCGGACGCCCATGGCGGCGAACAGCAGCTGGCGGCGGTCGGCCGCGCGGACCCGGTCGGCGCCCAGCCCTATCAGCGTGAGGGCGACGGCCGGGGAACGGGCGAGGAAGGAAGTGAACCCCAGGTGGTCGATGGCCACCGCACGGACGGGCTCGAGAGCGGTGACGGTGGCCGATCGAGGCTGCCCGGTGACTGCGGCCGACTCGCCGACTACGTCACCGGGGCCACGGAGGGCGAGGAGGGCCTGGTATCCGTTGGGCGCGGTGCTGGTGACCTTGGTCCAGCCGGTCAGGATGAGCAACACGTGAGTGGTGGGCTCGTCCTGCTGCATTAACGGAGCCCGGGCGGCGAACTTCAGCTCGCGCCCGAGCCCGCGTAACGCCGAGGCGTCCGCGGCCTCCAGGCGTGCCAGGAACGGCACCCGATCGCCGAGTCCGCCGTCACCAGGGAGAAACGCGGAATCCATGGCAATGCCCCCCGATCATCCGGGTGGTCAATGTACTGATTCGAGGGCTTTCTCGGGTGTGGTTCCGGCAGGAACGGTCCCGCCGGCCCGCAGGCGGCGGCGGGAGGTGAAGGTGACCGTGAGGAGGGCGATGAGGGCCAGTGCCGCTGCGGCGAGGCCCGGGACGAGGCCCCTGGGGGTGAAGGTGCAGGAGAGCTTCGTGGTGTCCGCGGGGAGGTCGACGGCGAGGAGGCCGTGGAACGGCTTCAGCGGGGCCGAGCACTGCCAGCCGGGGACGGCGGTCGTGGCGAGCACCACGGTGCCGCGGGTGCCCTGGGGGAGGGTGGCTTCCAGGGAGTGGCCGCCGACGGTCACCCCGGTGGCTCCGGTGGTGGTCAGGGCGGCCACCGCCGACCGTACGGCGCCGGGCTTGAGGCAGCCGACCGGGTGCTCGGGGGCCTCGCCCCGGCTCCTGGTGCGGACGGTGAGGTCCAGGCGGCCGTCGGCGGGGACGGGGCCCAGGCGGAGGACGCCGGTCTGCCTGTCCTCCAGGCGGTGGTCGGTGCCGCCGGCCGTGAGGACGCCGTTCAGCGCGGGGGAGTACCAGTAGGCCTCGGAGCCGGGGGCGCACCGGGCGGCGTACCGCTGTTCCGTGGCGGTGCCGGAGCGGGTGGTCGGCGGGACCTGGTAGACCGTGCTGCCCAGCACGGTCTCCTGGTTCGCCCAGACGCTGCCGGCCGAGTTCGGCGAGGTGTACGCGCCGTCCCGGACGGTCACCAGCGGCGGGGCCGGGAACCTCGTGCCCTTCCAGGCGTTCTTCTCGCCCGGGACCGGGGAGACCCGGGCGCCGACCGAGAAGATGGCGTCGAGGACGGGGTTGTCGGCGCCGAAGACGGTCCGGCCGTCGTTCTTGTAGCCGTAGCCGAGCGGTTCGAGTGCCCGGAACGTCACCTCGGGCAGGTAGCTGCTGTAGTACTGCGGGCCCTCCGCGCGGAGGGCGAGGGCGTCGTTGTACGCGGTCTGCGGCCGGCCGGAATCGGTCCGGTATGCGGGCCAGCCGTCCACACCGCGGACGGCCTCGAAGTGGTTCGTGATGGACCGGTTCGAGGTCGCGGCCGGTTTGGCCCAGCGCTCGCGGGCCCGCTTCTCGTCGGCGTTGTACGCGGACAGGGCGGACTCGGCGAGGACCACGCCGGCCATCAGCACCGCCGCCACCGGCACCAGCGCCCGCCGCCGGCCGCCCAGGTGCAGCAGGAACAGTGCGAGCAGGGAGAGCGCGCCGCCACCGAGGACCGCGTACCAGGTCTCGACGGAGAAGTCGTCGGTGTTCCGGAGCAGGAAGGTGGCCACCACGAGCAGCCCGGCCGTGAGCGCCAGGTGCAGCGGCCGGGGCCGGGCGGCCAGCGCCATCCAGGCCAGGACCACCAGCATCCCGCTGAAGACGAAGGCCTCGCGGTACGGGTTGCCGTTCGGCACCGCCAGGCCGTGCCAGACGTACTGGGTGGGCGGGAACTGGAACGAGGCGGCGACCAGCACCACGGCCAGGCCCCACACCAGGCGCGTCCTCCTGGCGATGCCCGTGTTGAGGAGGAAGGACCCGGCCAGGATCAGCCCCAGCGAGGCGACGTAGAGCCGGGGCCGGCCGCCCCACAGGTGGGTGGCGGGCAGCATCCCGGTCAGGAAGACGTCCAGCCGCTGCGGGACGAACTCGGCGACCTCGGTGGGCTGGGCGGCACCACTGGAGAGGAAGGCGGGCAGCAGCAGCGGCAGGGTCAGGGTGATGCCGGTGGCGGCCGCGGTGGCGGCCCGGCCCAGGGCGCGGAGCCTCTGGGCGCCGGTCATGTCCCGAGTGATGAGACGGATGACCAGAATGACGCTGACGGCCATCGTCGCCATCATCGCCGTGTAGAAGTTGCCCAGCCAGGCGAGGGCCACCAGCCCGGCCGCGGCCGGCCAGCGCCGCTGCTCCAGGCACCACTCGACCGCGATGCCCAGCATCGGCAGGGCCACCAGGCCCCACAGCCACATCGGGATGTACGAGGCGTCGCTGAGCGCCCAGCCGCACAGCCCGTACGCCGCGCCCAGCACCCCGCGCTGCCACCACGGCCCCGGCACCAGCCGGCCCAGGTACACGGCCATCAGCGCGGCCGCGAACCCCATGGTCAGCGGCGTGATCAGGAAGACCGCGAGGTCCACGTGGGCCCGGGGGACCAGCACCGCCAGCCAGGAGAACGGATTGCCGAGGTAGGTGTAGTAGTCGGACAGGAACTGCTGTCCGAATCCGCCCCGCCAGGTGAACAGCAGGTCGCCCGCGGCCTCGCCGTGCACCAGGTCCCACAGCGCCCGGTGGAAGGGCACGTACTGGTTGGCCTGGTCGTTGATGGCACGCCCGGTGTTCCCGAAGGGGAAGCTGCCGCGCGCCACCCAGGCCGAGCAGAACGCTGCCGAGGTGATCGCGAAGGCGAGCAGGGGGGCGTACGGCCGCTTGGTCCGGCTCGCCAATGCAGTACTCCCTGATGATCGCTATAATGGCCTGTTCGGTAGTTTATGCGGCCGTTCGGCGGGCAGACCGGGCGGTTCGGGGGTCCGGGGCATTTGTTTTGACCGGAGTCAGTGCGGTAGGTACGCTCAGACCTTGTGCCTGGGGTGTGCCTGGGGTCCCGTGCGTGTCGATCAACCGCATGCGAGCCGAAGCAGCCACCGCGATCCGCGTACGTTTTCCGCTTCTGCGGAGGTCTGCCGGATCCGACACACCCGACCGCGTGGGTCGGAGAAGTTCCAGGTTAGTTTCACCAACGGCACACAGAAACCGGAGAAGTAGTGCCTACGATCCAGCAGCTGGTCCGTAAGGGCCGGCAGGACAAGGTCGAGAAGACGAAGACGCCCGCGCTTGAGGCTTCGCCCCAGCGTCGTGGCGTCTGCACGCGTGTGTTCACGACCACCCCGAAGAAGCCGAACTCGGCGCTCCGTAAGGTCGCGCGTGTGCGTCTGACCTCCGGCATCGAGGTCACCGCTTACATTCCGGGTGAGGGACACAACCTGCAGGAGCACTCCATCGTGCTCGTGCGTGGTGGCCGTGTGAAGGACCTGCCGGGTGTTCGTTACAAGATCATCCGCGGTGCGCTTGACACCCAGGCTGTCAAGAACCGCAAGCAGGCCCGCAGCCGCTACGGCGCCAAGAAGGAGAAGTAAGAATGCCTCGTAAGGGCCCCGCCCCGAAGCGCCCGGTCATCATCGACCCGGTCTACAGCTCTCCTCTGGTCACCTCGCTGATCAACAAGATCCTCCTGGACGGCAAGCGCTCCACCGCCGAGCGCATCGTCTACGGCGCCATGGAAGGCCTCCGCGAGAAGACCGGCAACGACCCGGTCATCACGCTGAAGCGCGCGCTGGAGAACGTCAAGCCGTCCCTCGAGGTCAAGTCCCGCCGTGTCGGTGGCGCGACCTACCAGGTTCCGGTCGAGGTCAAGCCGGGTCGCCAGTCGACCCTCGCGCTGCGCTGGCTCGTGGGTTACTCCCGCGCCCGCCGCGAGAAGACCATGACCGAGCGCCTCATGAACGAGCTCCTCGACGCCTCGAACGGCCTCGGTGCGGCCGTCAAGAAGCGTGAGGACACGCACAAGATGGCCGAGTCCAACAAGGCCTTCGCGCACTACCGCTGGTAGTCGCAGTCCACATCGAGACCGAGAGAAGACTGAAGCCTTATGGCTACCACTTCGCTTGACCTGGCCAAGGTGCGCAACATCGGCATCATGGCCCACATCGACGCGGGCAAGACGACCACCACCGAGCGCATCCTGTTCTACACCGGTGTCTCTTACAAGATCGGTGAGGTCCACGACGGCGCTGCCACGATGGACTGGATGGAGCAGGAGCAGGAGCGCGGCATCACCATCACGTCCGCCGCGACGACCTGCCACTGGCCGCTCGAGGACGTCGACCACACCATCAACATCATCGACACCCCGGGTCACGTGGACTTCACGGTCGAGGTGGAGCGTTCGCTCCGCGTCCTCGACGGTGCCGTCACCGTGTTCGACGGCGTCGCCGGTGTGGAGCCGCAGTCCGAGACGGTGTGGCGTCAGGCCGACCGTTACGGCGTCCCGCGCATCTGCTTCGTCAACAAGCTCGACCGCACCGGTGCCGAGTTCATGCGCTGCGTCGACATGATCAAGGACCGCCTCGGCGCGGTCCCGATCGTCATGCAGCTGCCGATCGGCGCCGAGGCCGACTTCAAGGGTGTCGTCGACCTCGTCACCATGAAGGCGTTCGTCTGGTCCGCCGAGGCGACCAAGGGCGAGATGTACGACATCGTCGACATCCCGGCCACGCACACCGAGCTCGCCGAGGAATGGCGCGGCAAGCTGGTCGAGACCGTCGCCGAGAACGACGACGAGATCATGGAGCTGTACCTGGGCGGCGAGGAGCCGACCGTGGAGCAGCTGCACGCGGCCGTCCGTCGCATCATCCTCAGCTCCGGCAAGGGTGGCGGCTCGACCGTCACCGCGGTGTTCTGTGGCACGGCGTTCAAGAACAAGGGTGTTCAGCCCCTGCTCGACGCCGTCGTCCGCTACCTGCCGTCGCCCCTGGACATCGAGGCCATCGAGGGCCACGACGTCAAGGACGCCGAGGTCGTCGTGAAGCGCAAGCCGTCCGACGAGGAGCCCCTCGCGGCGCTGGCGTTCAAGATCATGAGCGACCCGCACCTCGGCAAGCTCACCTTCGTCCGGGTCTACTCGGGCCGCCTGGAGGCCGGCACCTCGGTGCTGAACTCCGTCAAGGGCAAGAAGGAGCGCATCGGCAAGATCTACCGCATGCACGCGAACAAGCGTGAGGAGATCGACGCCGTGGGCGCCGGCGACATCGTCGCCGTCATGGGCCTGAAGCAGACCACCACCGGTGAGACGCTGTGCGACGAGAAGCAGCCGGTCATCCTGGAGTCCATGGACTTCCCGGCCCCGGTCATCCAGGTCGCCATCGAGCCCAAGTCCAAGGGTGACCAGGAGAAGCTGGGTGTCGCCATCCAGCGTCTCGCGGAGGAGGACCCCTCCTTCCACGTTCACTCGGACGAGGAGACGGGCCAGACCATCCTCGGCGGTATGGGCGAGCTGCACCTCGAGGTGCTGGTCGACCGTATGAAGCGCGAGTTCAAGGTCGAGGCCAACGTCGGCAAGCCGCAGGTCGCGTACCGCGAGACGATCCGCAAGGCCGTCGAGCGCATCGACTTCACCCACAAGAAGCAGACCGGTGGTACCGGTCAGTTCGCCAAGGTGCAGATCGCGATCGAGCCGATCACGGACGCCGATGGTCCGGCGTACGAGTTCGTGAACAAGGTCACCGGTGGCCGCATCCCGAAGGAGTACATCCCTTCGGTCGACGCGGGTGCGCAGGAGGCCATGCAGTTCGGCATCCTGGCCGGCTACGAGATGACGGGCGTCCGCGTCACGCTTCTCGACGGTGGCTACCACGAGGTCGACTCCTCCGAGCTCGCCTTCAAGATCGCCGGTTCGCAGGCGTTCAAGGAGGGTGCGCGCAAGGCCAGCCCCGTGCTGCTCGAGCCGATGATGGCCGTCGAGGTCACCACGCCCGAGGACTACATGGGTGAGGTCATCGGCGACATCAACTCCCGCCGTGGCCAGATCCAGGCCATGGAGGAGCGTCACGGCGCTCGCGTCGTGAAGGGCCTCGTGCCGCTTTCGGAGATGTTCGGCTACGTCGGCGACCTCCGCAGCAAGACCTCGGGTCGCGCAAGCTACTCGATGCAGTTCGACTCCTACGCCGAGGTTCCCCGGAACGTCGCCGAGGAGATCATCGCGAAGGCCAAGGGCGAGTAACTCTCCCGAGTACACGCTTTAGGCTTGTCACCGGAACCTCTGGGGCAACGGGCGCAACAGCACCTGTTGCCCCGGGGGGCCGGCATTCCAGCAAAGATCACCTGGCGCCGATGAGTAAGGCGTACAGAACCACTCCACAGGAGGACCCCAGTGGCGAAGGCGAAGTTCGAGCGGACTAAGCCGCACGTCAACATCGGCACCATCGGTCACATCGACCACGGTAAGACGACCCTCACGGCCGCCATTACCAAGGTGCTGCACGACGCGTACCCGGACCTGAACGAGGCCTCGGCCTTCGACCAGATCGACAAGGCTCCTGAGGAGCGCCAGCGCGGTATCACCATCTCCATCGCGCACGTCGAGTACCAGACCGAGGCGCGTCACTACGCCCACGTCGACTGCCCCGGTCACGCGGACTACATCAAGAACATGATCACCGGTGCCGCGCAGATGGACGGCGCGATCCTCGTGGTCGCCGCCACCGACGGCCCGATGCCGCAGACCAAGGAGCACGTGCTCCTGGCCCGCCAGGTCGGCGTCCCCTCCATCGTTGTCGCCCTGAACAAGGCCGACATGGTGGACGACGAGGAGATCCTGGAGCTCGTCGAGCTCGAGGTCCGTGAGCTCCTGTCCGAGTACGACTTCCCGGGCGACGACGTCCCGGTCGTCCAGGTCTCGGCGCTCAAGGCCCTCGAGGGTGACAAGGAGTGGGGCGAGAAGCTCCTCGGCCTCATGTCGGCCGTGGATGACTTCATCCCGACCCCTCCGCGTGACACCGACAAGCCCTTCCTGATGCCGGTCGAGGACGTCTTCACGATCACCGGTCGCGGTACGGTCGTCACCGGCCGTATCGAGCGTGGTGTCCTGAAGGTCAACGAGACCGTCGACATCATCGGTATCAAGGAAGAGAAGACCACCACCACGGTCACCGGTATCGAGATGTTCCGCAAGCTGCTCGACGAGGGCCAGGCCGGTGAGAACGTCGGTCTGCTCCTCCGTGGCATCAAGCGCGAGGACGTCGAGCGCGGCCAGGTCATCATCAAGCCCGGTTCGGTCACCCCGCACACCGAGTTCGAGGCCCAGGCCTACATCCTGTCGAAGGACGAGGGTGGCCGTCACACCCCGTTCTTCAACAACTACCGCCCGCAGTTCTACTTCCGTACCACGGACGTGACCGGCGTCGTGACCCTCCCCGAGGGCACCGAGATGGTCATGCCGGGCGACAACACCGAGATGACGGTCGCGCTGATCCAGCCGGTCGCCATGGAGGAGGGCCTGAAGTTCGCCATCCGTGAGGGTGGCCGGACCGTCGGCGCCGGCCAGGTCACCAAGATCACGAAGTAATTCGTGTTCTGACCTGGTAGCTCGCTCCGCCGAGCACCATGTTTGACCGAAGGGCCCCGGGACTTCCGTCCCGGGGCCCTTCGCGTTCGCCGGCCGCCGGCGGAGGCGGCCGGTCAGCCCGGACGCGCGGCCGGCTCCGATCCCCCGCTTCGCGGCCCGGACGCGCCCATGAGGCGGATGACCGGGCCGTCGTCGGTGTCGGCTACGGAGCCGTCGTCCTGGCGCCGGAACGCGGCGGCCACTGCCGGGTGGCGGAGATGGCCGGTGGTGGCGGGCGCCGGGGCCGCGGGGCGGTACTCCGTCGGGGGTGGGGCGGTTTGACGCGTACGCGCTGGGGGGTATTCTCTTGGGCCCCGATTGGCGCATTACGGGTCTCGTATGGCAGACTGTCGGGGTTGCTCGGTTGAGTGCCGATGCTGCGCGCCTCCCGCCGGGAGGACCGGAAGCGAGTCCCACAGTACTCGTCGCCTTCACCTGCCCCCCGGGGCAGCAATGGGGCGGACGTACGGGAATCTTCCGGGAAGCGTGGGCGGGGCCCTCACCAGGCACTCGGTGGGTGTTCCTCCCCCGAAGCGCGGTCCGGAAAGGATCGCAGACCCTCAAGGCAGGGAATTTCCGTATGGGAATTTTCTGTGGCGGGACTGCGACACGCCCGACCGCGTGGGTCGGAGAGAAGCGGCGTGGAAGCGCAGCGCACCGAGTACCAGAGCGTTTCACTAGACAAAGGACTACTGAGTAGCCATGGCGGGACAGAAGATCCGCATCCGGCTCAAGGCCTACGACCACGAGGTCATCGACTCCTCGGCGAAGAAGATCGTCGAGACGGTGACCCGCACTGGTGCGTCGGTCGCGGGCCCGGTGCCGCTGCCCACTGAGAAGAACGTGTACTGCGTCATCAAGTCGCCGCACAAGTACAAGGACTCGCGCGAGCACTTCGAGATGCGCACGCACAAGCGCCTGATCGACATCCTCGACCCGACGCCCAAGACCGTTGACTCGCTGATGCGCCTGGACCTTCCGGCCGGCGTTGACATCGAGATCAAGCTCTGAGAGGCACGGAGAAGATGGCAAAGCAGATCAAGGGCGTCCTGGGCGAGAAGCTCGGCATGACCCAGGTCTGGGACGAGAACAACCGTGTCGTCCCGGTCACCGTGGTCAAGGCCGGGCCCTGTGTTGTCACCCAGGTCCGTACCAACGACGTCGACGGCTACGAGTCGGTCCAGATCGCCTTCGGCGAGATCGACCCGCGCAAGGTGAACAAGCCCCTCAAGGGCCACTTCGCCAAGGCCGACGTGACCCCGCGCCGCCACCTGGTGGAGATCCGGACCTCCGACGCTGCCGAGTACACGCTCGGCCAGGAGATCACCGCCGCTGTGTTCGAGTCCGGCGTCAAGGTTGACGTCACGGGCAAGAGCAAGGGCAAGGGCTTCGCCGGTGTCATGAAGCGCCACAACTTCCGTGGTCTGGGTGCCGGTCACGGTACGCAGCGCAAGCACCGCTCTCCCGGTTCCATCGGTGGCTGCGCCACCCCGGGCCGTGTGTTCAAGGGCCTCCGCATGGCTGGCCGCATGGGCAACGAGCGGGTCACCACCCAGAACCTGACCGTTCACGCCGTTGACGCGGAGAAGGGCCTGCTGCTCATCAAGGGCGCGGTTCCTGGTCCGAACGGCGGCCTCGTCCTGGTCCGCACTGCGGCCAAGGGGGCCTGAGGACTATGAGCACCATTGACATTCTGTCGCCCGCAGGCGACAAGACCGGGACCGTCGAGCTTCCGGCCGAGATCTTCGACGCCAAGGTCAGCGTTCCGCTGATCCACCAGGTCGTCGTCGCGCAGCTTGCGGCTGCCCGCCAGGGCACCCACAAGACCAAGACGCGTGGCGAGGTCCGCGGTGGTGGCAAGAAGCCGTACCGCCAGAAGGGCACCGGCCGCGCCCGCCAGGGTTCGACCCGTGCGCCGCAGTTCGCCGGCGGTGGCGTCGTGCACGGCCCCGTGCCGCGTGACTACTCGCAGCGGACCCCGAAGAAGATGAAGGCCGCCGCCCTGCGTGGCGCCCTCACCGACCGGGCCCGTCACTCCCGTATCCACGTCGTCTCCGGCGTGGTCGAGGGTGCCGCTTCCACCAAGGCCGCCAAGACGCTGTTCGGCAAGATCTCGGAGCGCAAGAACCTGCTCCTGGTCGTCGACCGTGCCGACGAGGCCGCGTGGCTGTCCGCCCGCAACCTGCCCCAGGTGCACATCCTGGAGCCGGGCCAGCTGAACACGTACGACGTGCTCGTTTCGGACGACGTGGTCTTCACCCAGGCCGCTTTCGAGTCCTTCGTGTCTGGCCCCAAGGCCGCTGAGACCGAAGGGAACGAGGGCTGATGTCTGAGGCCACGATCACCAGCAAGACCTTCACGGACCCGCGCGACATCCTTGTCCGCCCGGTTGTCTCCGAGAAGAGCTACGCGCTGCTGGACGAGAACAAGTACACGTTCATCGTTCTGCCCGGCGCCAACAAGACCCAGATCAAGCAGGCCGTCGAGGCGGTCTTCTCGGTCAAGGTCACCGGGGTCAACACGATCAACCGGCAGGGTAAGCGCAAGCGCACCAAGACCGGTTTCGGCAAGCGCGCCGACACGAAGCGCGCCATCGTGACCCTCGCTGAGGGCGACCGTATCGACATCTTCGGCCAGGCCTCCTAACGGAGCGCCCTGGTCCGAATATCGGACGAGGACTGAGAAATGGGTATCCGCAAGTACAAGCCGACGACTCCGGGCCGTCGTGGCTCCAGCGTCGCCGACTTTGTCGAGATCACGCGGTCCACGCCGGAGAAGTCGCTGGTCCGCCCGCTGCACAGCAAGGGCGGCCGTAACAACGCCGGTCGTGTGACCGTTCGCCACCAGGGTGGCGGACACAAGCGCGCCTACCGCGTGATCGACTTCCGTCGTCACGACAAGGACGGCGTGCCGGCCAAGGTCGCGCACATCGAGTACGACCCCAACCGCACCGCTCGCATCGCCCTCCTGCACTACGCGGACGGCGAGAAGCGCTACATCATCGCTCCGCGCGGCCTGAACCAGGGCGACCGGATCGAGAACGGCCCGACGGCCGACATCAAGCCCGGTAACAACCTGGCGCTCCGCAACATCCCGGTCGGTACCACGATCCACGCGATCGAGCTCCGTCCCGGTGGCGGTGCCAAGTTCGCCCGTTCCGCGGGTGCCTCCGTGCAGCTGCTGGCGAAGGAAGGTGCCATGGCGCACCTCCGTATGCCGTCCGGTGAGATCCGCCTGGTCGACGTGCGCTGCCGCGCCACCGTCGGCGAGGTCGGCAACGCCGAGCAGTCGAACATCAACTGGGGCAAGGCCGGCCGCATGCGCTGGAAGGGCGTCCGCCCGACCGTCCGCGGTGTCGCGATGAACCCGGTTGACCACCCGCACGGTGGTGGTGAGGGCAAGACCTCCGGTGGTCGCCACCCGGTCTCCCCGTGGGGTCAGAAGGAGGGTCGTACTCGTTCGCCGAAGAAGGCTTCGAACAAGTACATCGTCCGCCGCCGCAAGACGAACAAGAAGCGCTAGGAGCGGGTTTAGATGCCGCGCAGTCTCAAGAAGGGGCCCTTCGTCGACGACCACCTCGTAAAGAAGGTGGACGCCCAGAACGAAGCCGGCACCAAGAACGTCATCAAGACCTGGTCCCGTCGCTCGATGATCATTCCCAGCATGCTGGGTCACACCATCGCGGTGCACAACGGCAAGACCCATGTCCCGGTGTTCGTCACCGAGTCCATGGTCGGCCACAAGCTCGGCGAGTTCTCGCCGACTCGCACCTTCCGCGGCCACGTCAAGGACGACCGGAAGTCGAAGCGCCGCTAATCGCGGGGTGGGAACGACTATGACTTACACCGAAGGGACAACCATGGAAGCCAGGGCCCAGGCGCGGTACATCCGCGTCACGCCCATGAAGGCCCGCCGTGTGGTGGACCTCATCCGTGGCATGGACGCCACGGAGGCCCAGGCGGTCCTGCGTTTCGCCCCGCAGGCCGCGTCTGTGCCGGTCGGCAAGGTGCTTGACAGCGCCATTGCCAACGCCGCGCACAACTACAACCACACGGATGCCTCCTCGCTCTTCATCAGCGAGGCGTTCGTTGACGAGGGTCCGACCCTGAAGCGGTTCCGTCCGCGTGCTCAGGGCCGTGCCTACCGGATCCGCAAGCGGACCTCCCACATCACCGTGGTCGTCAGCAGCAAGGAAGGAACCCGGTAATGGGCCAGAAGGTAAACCCGCACGGGTTCCGGCTCGGTATCACCACGGACTTCAAGTCCCGCTGGTACGCCGACAAGCTGTACAAGGACTACGTCAAGGAAGACGTCGCCATCCGTCGGATGATGACGTCCGGCATGGAGCGCGCCGGCATCTCGAAGGTTGAGATCGAGCGCACCCGTGACCGTGTCCGCGTGGACATCCACACCGCCCGTCCGGGCATCGTCATCGGCCGCCGTGGCGCCGAGGCCGACCGCATCCGCGGCGACCTCGAGAAGCTCACCGGCAAGCAGGTCCAGCTGAACATCCTCGAGGTCAAGAACCCCGAGGTCGACGCTCAGCTCGTGGCCCAGGCCGTTGCCGAGCAGCTGTCCTCCCGCGTCTCCTTCCGTCGGGCCATGCGCAAGAGCATGCAGTCCGCCATGAAGGCCGGCGCCAAGGGCATCAAGATCCAGTGTGGCGGCCGTCTCGGCGGCGCCGAGATGTCCCGCTCGGAGTTCTACCGCGAGGGTCGTGTGCCGCTGCACACGCTGCGCGCGAACGTCGAGTACGGCTTCTTCGAGGCCAAGACCACCTTCGGCCGCATCGGCGTGAAGGTCTGGATCTACAAGGGCGACGTCAAGAACATCGCCGAGGTCCGCGCCGAGAACGCTGCGGCCCGTGCGGGTAACCGCCCGGCCCGTGGTGGCGCTGACCGCCCCGCCGGCCGTGGTGGCCGCGGTGGCGAGCGTGGCGGCCGTGGCGGCCGCAAGCCGCAGCAGGCTGCTGCTGCCGAGGCCCCCAAGGCCGAGGCCGCTGCCGCCGCTCCGGCTGAGAGCACCGGAACGGAGGCCTGACCGACATGCTGATCCCTCGTAGGGTCAAGCACCGCAAGCAGCACCACCCCAAGCGCCGCGGCATGGCCAAGGGTGGCACTGAGGTGGCATTCGGCGAGTACGGCATCCAGGCGCTGACCCCGGCGTACGTGACCAACCGCCAGATCGAGTCCGCTCGTATCGCCATGACCCGCCACATCAAGCGTGGCGGCAAGGTCTGGATCAACATCTACCCGGACCGCCCGCTCACGAAGAAGCCGGCCGAGACCCGCATGGGTTCCGGTAAGGGTTCCCCGGAGTGGTGGATCGCGAACGTGCACCCGGGTCGGGTCATGTTCGAGCTGTCCTACCCGAACGAGAAGATTGCGCGTGAGGCTCTGACTCGTGCGGCCCACAAGCTGCCGATGAAGTGCCGGATCGTCAAGCGCGAGGCAGGTGAGTCGTGATGGCGGCCGGTACCAAGGCGTCGGAGCTGCGCGAGCTGGGCAACGAGGAGCTCGTTGCCAAGCTGCGTGAGGCCAAGGAAGAACTGTTCAAGCTCCGCTTCCAGGCGGCGACCGGACAGCTCGAGAACAACGGCCGGCTCAAGGCCGTCCGCAAGGACATCGCCCGGATCTACACCCTGATGCACGAGCGCGAGCTCGGCATCGAAACGGTGGAGAACGCCTGATGAGCGAGAAGAACGTGACTGAGAAGACCGAGCGCGGATTCCGCAAGACCCGTGAGGGTCTCGTCGTCAGCGACAAGATGGACAAGACCGTCGTCGTCGCCGTCGAGGACCGTGTCAAGCACGCGCTGTACGGCAAGGTCATCCGCCGTACGAACAAGCTCAAGGCCCACGACGAGCAGAACGCCGCCGGTGTCGGCGACCGCGTCCTCCTGATGGAGACCCGGCCGCTGTCCGCCACCAAGCGGTGGCGCGTCGTCGAGATCCTCGAGAAGGCCAAGTAATCCGTCGAGTTCTCCCGTAAAGGGACCGACTCGGCATTCGTTCCGCCAGGCTCGGTCGGGGCGCCCTGAGAGGGGTGTCCCGGCCGGGAACCGGCAGACAAACAGGAGATAGACGTGATCCAGCAGGAGTCGCGACTTCGTGTCGCCGACAACACTGGTGCGAAGGAGATCCTTTGCATCCGTGTGCTCGGTGGCTCGGGTCGCCGCTACGCGGGCATCGGTGACGTCATCGTCGCCACCGTCAAGGACGCGATCCCCGGTGGCAACGTGAAGAAGGGTGACGTCGTCAAGGCGGTCATCGTTCGCACCGTCAAGGAGCGCCGCCGCCAGGACGGCTCGTACATCCGCTTCGACGAGAACGCCGCCGTCATTCTGAAGAACGACGGCGACCCTCGCGGCACCCGTATCTTCGGCCCGGTGGGCCGTGAGCTGCGCGAGAAGAAGTTCATGAAGATCATCTCGCTCGCGCCGGAGGTGCTGTAAGCATGAAGATCAAGAAGGGCGACCTGGTACAGGTCATCACCGGTAAGGACAAGGGCAAGCAGGGCAAGGTCATCCAGGCCCTCCCCGCCGAGAACCGTGTCCTGGTCGAGGGTGTCAACCGGGTCAAGAAGCACACCAAGGCTGGTCCGAACCAGGCCGGCGGCATCGTGATCACCGAGGCCCCCGTCCACGTTTCGAACGTCCAGCTGGTCGTGGAGAAGGACGGCAAGAAGGTCGTCACCCGCGTCGGTTACCGCTTCGACGACGAGGGCAACAAGATCCGCGTTGCCAAGCGCACGGGTGAGGACATCTGATGGCTACCACTCCGCGTCTGAAGACGAAGTACCGCGAGGAGATCGCGGGCAAGCTGCGTGACGAGTTCAAGTACGAGAACGTCATGCAGGTCCCGGGCCTCGTGAAGATCGTGGTCAACATGGGTGTGGGCGACGCCGCCCGCGACTCCAAGCTGATCGACGGCGCGATTCGCGACCTCACCACGATCACCGGTCAGAAGCCGGCCGTCACCAAGGCCCGCAAGTCCATCGCGCAGTTCAAGCTGCGCGAGGGTCAGCCGATCGGTGCGCACGTCACCCTCCGTGGCGACCGCATGTGGGAGTTCCTGGACCGCACCCTGTCGCTCGCGCTGCCGCGCATCCGCGACTTCCGCGGCCTGTCCCCGAAGCAGTTCGACGGCCGTGGCAACTACACCTTCGGTCTCACGGAGCAGGTCATGTTCCACGAGATCGACCAGGACAAGATCGACCGCGTCCGGGGTATGGACATCACCGTGGTGACCACGGCGACCAACGACGCTGAGGGCCGTGCGCTCCTTCGTCACCTCGGCTTCCCGTTCAAGGAGGCGTAAGCGAGATGGCGAAGAAGGCTCTTATTGCCAAGGCTGCTCGTAAGCCCAAGTTCGGTGTGCGTGCGTACACCCGCTGCCAGCGCTGCGGCCGCCCGCACTCCGTGTACCGCAAGTTCGGCCTCTGCCGCGTGTGCCTTCGTGAGATGGCTCACCGTGGCGAGCTGCCGGGCGTGACCAAGAGCTCCTGGTAATCCACTAGTTGGATTGCCGGTAACTCTCGGTAAGCATCTGGGTCGGCGGAGGCCCACCCCCCATGCCGTAGGCTAGTGGGGTTGGGCGTCCGCCGCCCGCACGACTTACTACGCCGTAGGTCCCCGCGCCGCACCCGTCCCGCCCATGTGTGGGGAGAGGGATGGCGCATACAGGAAACCCCGGCGAGAGAGGCCGAAGGCCACTTCATGACCATGACTGACCCCATCGCAGACATGCTCACGCGTCTGCGTAACGCTAACTCGGCGTACCACGACCAGGTCGTGATGCCGCACAGCAAGATCAAGTCGCACATCGCGGAAATCCTCAAGCAGGAGGGTTTCATCACCGGCTGGAAGGTCGAGGACGCCGAGGTCGGCAAGAACCTCGTCCTCGAGCTGAAGTTCGGCCCGAACCGCGAGCGCTCGATCGCCGGCATCAAGCGCATCTCGAAGCCGGGTCTGCGCGTGTACGCGAAGTCCACCAACCTGCCGAAGGTCCTCGGCGGCCTGGGCGTGGCGATCATCTCCACGTCCCACGGTCTCCTGACCGGCCAGCAGGCGCAGAAGAAGGGCGTGGGTGGGGAAGTCCTCGCCTACGTCTGGTAGTCGGGAACGGAGGAAAAGCTATGTCTCGTATCGGCAAGCTCCCCATCCCGGTTCCCGCCGGCGTGGACGTCACCATCGATGGCCGCACGGTCACCGTCAAGGGCTCCAAGGGCTCCCTGACGCACACCGTCGCCGCCCCCATCGAGATCGTTAAGGGCGAGGACGGCGTTCTGAACGTCACCCGTCCGAACGACGAGCGTCAGAACAAGGCCCTCCACGGCCTGTCCCGCACGCTGGTGGCCAACATGATCACCGGTGTGACCCAGGGATACACCAAGGCGCTCGAGATCAGCGGTGTCGGTTACCGCGTGGCCGCGAAGGGCTCCGACCTGGAGTTCCAGCTCGGCTACAGCCACCCGATCCTGGTGGAGGCGCCCGAGGGCATCTCCTTCAAGGTCGAGTCGCCGACCAAGTTCTCGGTCGAGGGCATCGACAAGCAGAAGGTCGGCGAGGTCGCCGCCAACATCCGCAAGCTGCGGAAGCCCGACCCGTACAAGGCCAAGGGCGTCAAGTACGCGGGCGAGGTCATCCGCCGCAAGGTCGGAAAGGCTGGTAAGTAAAGCCATGGCATACGGTGTGAAGATCGCCAAGGGCGACGCTTACAAGCGGGCTGCCAAGGCCCGCCGCCACATCCGCATCCGCAAGAGCATCTCCGGTACGGCCGAGCGTCCGCGCCTGGTCGTCAACCGGAGCAACCGCGGCATCACCGCCCAGGTGATCGACGACATCAAGGGTCACACCCTGGCGTCGGCGTCCCACCTGGACGCGTCGGTCCGCGGTGGCGAGGGTGACAAGTCCGCGCAGGCCAAGCAGGTCGGTGCCCTGGTCGCTGAGCGCGCCAAGGCCGCCGGCGTCGAGGCCGTCGTGTTCGACCGTGGTGGCAACAGGTACGCCGGGCGCATTGCCGCTCTGGCTGACGCCGCCCGCGAAGCCGGGCTGAAGTTCTAAGCCCCGGTTCCGGGACTAACGGACGTAACAGAGAGAGGTAATCCAATGGCTGGACCCCAGCGCCGCGGAAGCGGTGCCGGTGGCGGCGAGCGGCGGGACCGGAAGGGTCGCGACGGTGGCGCTGCTGCCGCCGAGAAGACCGCGTACGTTGAGCGCGTAGTCGCGATCAACCGCGTCGCCAAGGTTGTCAAGGGTGGTCGTCGTTTCTCCTTCACCGCGCTGGTCGTGGTGGGTGACGGTGACGGCACCGTGGGTGTCGGTTACGGCAAGGCCAAGGAGGTGCCGGCCGCCATCGCCAAGGGTGTTGAGGAGGCCAAGAAGCACTTCTTCAAGGTCCCCCGTATCCAGGGCACCATCCCGCACCCGATCCAGGGTGAGAAGGCTGCGGGCGTCGTCCTGCTGAAGCCTGCTTCCCCCGGTACCGGTGTTATCGCCGGTGGCCCGGTGCGCGCCGTCCTGGAGTGCGCCGGCGTTCACGACATCCTGTCGAAGTCGCTCGGCTCCGACAACGCGATCAACATCGTGCACGCGACCGTGGAGGCCCTGAAGGGCCTGCAGCGTCCCGAGGAGATCGCGGCTCGCCGTGGTCTGCCGCTCGAGGACGTCGCCCCCGCGGCTCTGCTTCGTGCGCGTGCTGGGGCGGGTGCGTAATGGCTCGCCTCAAGATCACGCAGACGAAGTCGTACATCGGCAGCAAGCAGAACCACCGCGACACCCTGCGTTCGCTCGGGCTCAAGCGCCTGAACGACGTGGTCGTCAAGGAGGACCGCCCCGAGTTCCGCGGAATGGTGCACACCGTCCGCCACCTCGTGACGGTTGAGGAGGTCGACTGATCATGGCGGAGAACAACCCGCTCAAGATCCACAACCTCCGTCCCGCCCCGGGCGCCAAGACCGCCAAGACCCGTGTGGGTCGTGGTGAGGCGTCGAAGGGTAAGACGGCCGGTCGTGGTACCAAGGGCACCAAGGCCCGCTACCAGGTTCCGGAGCGCTTCGAGGGTGGGCAGATGCCCCTCCACATGCGCCTCCCGAAGCTGAAGGGCTTCAAGAACCCGTTCCGCACCGAGTTCCAGGTCGTGAACCTGGACAAGCTGGCCGCCCTGTACCCGCAGGGTGGCGAGGTCACCGTGGCCGACCTGGTCGCCAAGGGTGCCGTGCGCAAGAACCAGCTCGTCAAGGTCCTGGGCCAGGGCGAGATCTCCGTGGCGCTGCAGGTTTCGGTTGACGCCGTCTCCGCTTCCGCCAAGGAGAAGATTGCCGCCGCCGGCGGCACGGTCACCGAGCTCGTCTGAGACGAGTCCTGTGGCTCATAACGAGTGAAACCGACCGGGGATGCCTCACAAATGGGGCATCCCCGGTTGGTCGTTCCACGGGGGGCGCAGACGCCGCTAAGCTGGCCTGCACCTTTGCTTTGTCGTACACCTCGAATCCTTAGACCGTCACCTCTGACGCAGTAGCGCGGGGGTCGCAGGAGGCACCGTGCTCACCGCGTTCGCCCGGGCGTTCAAGACGCCCGACCTGCGCAAGAAGCTGCTCTTCACGCTCGGCATCATCGTGCTGTTCCGGCTCGGGTCCCACATCCCGGTACCCGGCGTGAGCTACAAGAACGTCCAGTTCTGCGTGGACCAGGCGCAGGCCGGCTCGAACGGCGGCCTCTTCGGCCTGGTCAACATGTTCAGCGGTGGCGCGCTGTTGCAGATCACGATCTTCGCGCTCGGCATCATGCCGTACATCACGGCGAGCATCATCCTGCAGCTGCTGACCGTGGTCATCCCGAAGCTGGAGAACCTCAAGAAGGAGGGCCAGTCCGGGACCGCGAAGATCACGCAGTACACGCGCTACCTGACCATCGCGCTGGCCATCCTCCAGGGCACCGGCCTCGTCGCCACCGCCCGCAGCGGAGCCCTGTTCCAGGGCTGCCAGGTCGCCAGCCAGATCGTTCCGGACCGCTCGATCTTCACCACGGTCGTCATGGTCATCACCATGACCGCCGGTACCGCCGTCGTCATGTGGCTCGGTGAGCTGATCACCGACCGCGGCATCGGCAACGGCATGTCCATCCTCATGTTCATCTCGATCGCCGCCGGCTTCATCGGCGCCCTGTGGCAGATCAAGCTCCAGGGCAAGATCGCTGACGGCTGGGTCGAGTTCGGCGTGGTGATCCTCGTCGGCCTCGCGATGGTGGCCCTCGTGGTCTTCGTCGAGCAGGCCCAGCGCCGCATCCCCGTCCAGTACGCGAAGCGCATGATCGGGCGCCGCGCCTACGGCGGTACCTCGACCTACATCCCGCTCAAGGTCAACCAGGCGGGTGTGATTCCGGTCATCTTCGCGTCGTCGCTGCTCTACATCCCGGCTCTGGTCGTTCAGTTCAGCGGGTCCACGGCTCCTTGGGCCGCCTGGGTCCAGCGCCACCTGGCGGACACGAAC
The DNA here is from genome assembly GCF_042900645.1 of Streptomyces sp. NPDC012888. Lineage (NCBI taxonomy): Bacteria > Bacillati > Actinomycetota > Actinomycetes > Kitasatosporales > Streptomycetaceae > Streptomyces > Streptomyces sp. NPDC012888. The sequence goes on from NZ_JBIBBM010000006.1 coordinate 183,582, forward strand.
GCCCCGTTCCACATCTCGATGTACTTCCTCCTGATCGTCTTCTTCGCGTTCTTCTACGTGGCGATTTCGTTCAACCCGGAGGAAGTCGCGGACAACATGAAGAAGTATGGTGGCTTCATCCCGGGCATCCGGGCCGGTCGACCTACTGCCGAGTACCTGAGCTACGTGCTCAACCGGATCACCTGGCCGGGGTCGCTGTACCTGGGTCTCATCGCTCTTGTGCCGACGATGGCGTTGGCCGGCTTCGGAGCGAACCAGAACTTCCCGTTCGGCGGGACGAGCATCCTCATCATCGTGGGTGTGGGTCTGGAAACCGTGAAGCAGATCGAGAGCCAGCTCCAGCAGCGCAATTACGAAGGGTTCCTCCGCTGATGCGAATCGTCCTCGTCGGACCTCCCGGTGCGGGCAAGGGCACGCAGGCCGCGTACCTCGCCAAGAACCTGTCGATCCCGCACATCTCCACGGGTGACCTCTTCCGCGCCAACATCAGCCAGGGCACGGACCTCGGCAAGCGGGCCAAGGCCTTCATGGACGCCGGCGACCTCGTCCCCGACGAGATCACCATCGGCATGGCCAAGGACCGCATGGAGCAGCCGGACGCCGCGAACGGCTTCCTGCTCGACGGCTTCCCGCGCAACGTCTCGCAGGCCGAGGCGCTGGACGCCATGCTCAACAGCGAGGGCATGAAGCTCGACGCCGTCCTCGACCTGGAGGTCGAGGAGGAAGAGGTGGTCAAGCGGATCGCCGGCCGCCGCATCTGCCGCAACGACTCCGCGCACGTCTTCCACGTGACCTATGCCCCGGCGAAGGCCGAGGGCGTGTGCGACCACTGCGGCGGCGAGCTGTACCAGCGCGGTGACGACTCCGAGGCCACGGTGCGCAACCGGCTGGAGGTCTACCACACGCAGACCGAGCCGATCATCGACTACTACAAGGCCCAGGGCCTTCTGGTCACGATCTCGGCTCTCGGCAAGGTGGACGAGGTCACCCAGCGCGCGATGGAAGCGCTGAACAAGTAACACGCAGTAGCCCTGTACGGCCGCGGTGTCCGGTGGACGCCGCGGCCGTACTGTTGAGAACGTCCGATTCACCGGTGGAAGGCACAGTTCGCAATGGTCCAGCTGAAGACTCCCGAGCAGATCGCGAAGATGCGGGAGGCCGGCCTGGTGGTCGCCGCGATCCACGCGGCCACCCGGGAGGCCGCCGTTCCGGGGGCCACCACGCGGGACCTGGACATGGTCGCCCGCAAGGTGATCGCCGACCACGGCGCCAAGTCGAACTTCCTCGGCTACGGCGGGTTCCCCGCGACCATCTGCACCTCGGTGAACGAGGTCGTCGTCCACGGCATCCCGGACGACAAGACCGTCCTGAAGGACGGGGACGTCATCTCGATCGACGCGGGCGCGATCGTCGACGGCTGGCACGGCGACGCCGCGTACACGGCGTTCGTGGGTACCGGACACGCCCCCGAGCTGGTGGAGCTGTCCCGGGTGACCGAGGAGTCCATGTGGGCGGGCATCGCCGCCATGAAGCTCGGCAACCGGCTGGTGGACATCTCGAAGGCGATCGAGTCGTACATCAAGCGGCAGCCGCGGCCGGCCACCGGTGACCACAGCCTCGGCAAGTTCGGGATCATCGAGGACTACGGCGGCCACGGCATCGGCAGCGAGATGCACATGGACCCGCACCTGCTGAACTACGTCTCCCGCAAGCGGGGCAAGGGCATCAAGCTGGTCCCGGGCGTCTGCCTGGCGATCGAGCCGATGGTCTCCCTCGGCACGGCGAAGACCGAGGTCCTGGCCGACGACTGGACGGTCATCACCACGGACGGCACCTGGTCCTCCCACTGGGAGCACTCGGTCGCCCTGACGGAGGACGGCCCCATCGTCCTGACCAGCCCGGACTGCGGGAAGGCCAAGCTCGCGGAGTACGGCGTCACCACCGCTCCGGACCCCCTAGCCTGAACCCGCACCACCCCGAGTAATGATCTAGAGTGATGGGCAAACTTTCCGGATTCGTCTTTCTGGGTGCCCTGACGTAGACTGACTCGTCGGCTTACGTGCATCCGCATGCCTGCGGGTCGCACACGGCTGATCAAGGTAGCCGATCCTGAAAGGCGAAGCGTGGCCAAGAAGCAAGGTGCCATCGAGATTGAGGGCACCGTGATCGAGTCCCTCCCGAACGCGATGTTCAAGGTGGAACTCCAGAACGGTCACAAGGTCCTCGCGCACATCAGCGGAAAGATGCGGATGCACTACATCCGTATCCTCCCGGATGACCGGGTCGTCGTGGAGCTCTCTCCCTACGACCTGACGCGTGGCCGGATCGTCTACCGATACAAGTAGATCTTGCCCCCGCACTCGCGCTCCGCGCGGGTGGTGGCACTGACCCGGAGAACCTTAAGAACATGAAGGTCAAGCCGAGCGTCAAGAAGATCTGCGACAAGTGCAAGGTGATCCGCCGTCACGGCCGGGTCATGGTCATCTGCGACAACCTGCGCCACAAGCAGCGCCAGGGCTGACGCACGCCGACCGACCTGCACTTCGCAGTTCTTCGCGCGACGCAACAAAACGTACATACGCAGAGCCCGCCCAGCCCTTCCGAGGGCCGGCGGCACCTCCGGCGGGGGCCGGGGACCCGGTTCGTACCTCGTACGGCGGCCGGGAGCGGCTCTGTGGAAGACCCCCGAACACACAGGAGCCATTGAATGGCACGCGTTTCCGGTGTCGACATCCCGCGCGAAAAGCGTGTGGAGATCGCACTCACCTACGTCTTCGGTATCGGGCGCACCCGGTCCAAGGAGATCCTCGCCTCCACCGGCGTGAACCCGAACACCCGCGTTCGTGACCTGGCCGAAGAGGACCTCGTCAAGATCCGCGAGTACGTGGACGCCAACCTCCGCACCGAGGGTGACCTCCGCCGCGAGATCCAGGGCGACATCCGTCGCAAGATCGAGATCCAGTGCTACCAGGGCATCCGCCACCGCCGCGGCCTGCCGGTGCACGGTCAGCGCACCAGCACGAACGCCCGTACCCGCAAGGGTCCGCGTCGCGCCATCGCCGGCAAGAAGAAGCCGGGCAAGAAGTAGTCCTGTTCAGCGGTCTTGCGCTGTAGGACCGACCACCTCCCGTAGGAGTAAGAGATGCCCCCCAAGGGTCGTCAGGGCGCTGCCAAGAAGGTGCGCCGCAAGGAAAAGAAGAACGTCGCTCACGGCCACGCGCACATCAAGAGCACGTTCAACAACACGATCGTCTCGATCACGGACCCGTCCGGCAACGTGATCTCCTGGGCCTCCGCCGGCCACGTCGGCTTCAAGGGCTCGCGCAAGTCCACCCCCTTCGCCGCGCAGATGGCCGCCGAGTCGGCCGCCCGCCGCGCGCAGGAGCACGGCATGCGCAAGGTCGACGTCTTCGTCAAGGGTCCCGGCTCCGGCCGTGAGACCGCGATCCGCTCCCTCCAGGCCACCGGCCTCGAGGTCGGCTCGATCCAGGACGTCACCCCCACCCCGCACAACGGCTGCCGCCCGCCGAAGCGCCGCCGCGTCTGACGCAGCGGACGCACCCGTGCGTTCTTGAGTGTCCGGGCGGTACGCCCCCTCCGGGGGTCGTGCCGCCCGTACCCTTGTCACTAGTCGGACGTCAAATAGTGGGCGTCCACGACTGAAGGAAAAAGACATGCTTATCGCTCAGCGTCCTTCGCTGACCGAAGAGGTCGTCGACGAGTACCGCTCGCGGTTCGTGATCGAGCCGCTGGAGCCGGGCTTCGGCTACACCCTCGGCAACTCCCTGCGCCGTACGCTCCTCTCCTCGATCCCGGGTGCCGCCGTCACGAGCATCCGCATCGACGGCGTCCTGCACGAGTTCACCACCGTGCCGGGCGTCAAGGAGGACGTCACCGACCTCATCCTCAACATCAAGCAGCTGGTCGTCTCCTCGGAGCACGACGAGCCGGTCGTGATGTACCTGCGCAAGCAGGGCCCCGGCCTGGTGACCGCCGCCGACATCGCCCCGCCGGCCGGTGTCGAGGTGCACAACCCGGACCTCGTCCTCGCCACGCTCAACGGCAAGGGCAAGCTGGAGATGGAGCTGACCGTCGAGCGCGGTCGCGGCTACGTCTCCGCCGTCCAGAACAAGCAGCTGGGCCAGGAGATCGGCCGCATCCCGGTCGACTCCATCTACAGCCCGGTGCTCAAGGTCACCTACAAGGTCGAGGCGACCCGTGTCGAGCAGCGCACCGACTTCGACAAGCTGATCGTCGACGTCGAGACCAAGCAGGCCATGCGCCCGCGCGACGCCATGGCGTCCGCCGGCAAGACCCTGGTCGAGCTGTTCGGTCTGGCCCGCGAGCTCAACATCGACGCCGAGGGCATCGACATGGGCCCGTCCCCGACGGACGCCGCCCTGGCCGCCGACCTGGCACTGCCGATCGAGGAGCTGGAGCTCACCGTCCGCTCCTACAACTGCCTCAAGCGCGAGGGCATCCACTCCGTGGGTGAGCTCGTCGCCCGTTCCGAGGCCGACCTGCTCGACATCCGCAACTTCGGTGCGAAGTCGATCGACGAGGTCAAGGCGAAGCTGGCCGGCATGGGCCTGGCCCTCAAGGACAGCCCGCCCGGATTCGACCCGACCGCCGCCGCCGACGCCTTCGGCGCCGACGACGACGCGGACGCGGGTTTCGTGGAGACCGAGCAGTACTGAGCTGACTGCCGTTCTTCGACTGCGGGCCGGTCCTGGCCGGCCGCGCGGTTCCCCGCGCCCCTGACCGGGGCGCGGGTCTCCGACGGGCGACCGCCCGCTCGGATACTGACTCCGGTACCTGACACGGCCGGGGCAGACACCTAGGAGAGAACCATGCCGCGTCCCACCAAGGGCGCCCGCTTCGGCGGCTCCGCCGCGCACGAGAAGCTGCTCCTCGCGAACCTCGCGAAGTCGCTCTTCGAGCACGGCCGCATCACCACGACCGAGGCCAAGGCCCGCCGCCTGCGTCCGGTCGCCGAGCGCCTGATCACCAAGGCGAAGAAGGGCGACATCCACAACCGTCGCCTGGTGCTGCAGACGATCACGGACAAGAGCATCGTGCACACGCTCTTCACCGAGATCGCCCCGCGCTACTCCGAGCGCCCGGGTGGCTACACCCGCATCACCAAGATCGGCAACCGTCGTGGCGACAACGCCCCGATGGCCGTGATCGAGCTGGTCGAGGGCGAGATCGCCAAGAAGGCGACCGTCGCCGAGGCCGAGGCCGCCACCAAGCGCGCCGTCAAGGAGGCCGACGAGGCCGCCGAGGCGAAGGCCACCGAGACCGAGGCCGCCGAGGCCCCGGCCGAGGAGACCAAGGAAGCCTGACGGCCTCCTCCCCGCTGCTGCGGGGATGATCCCGCGGCCTGATCCGGTTCCCGGATCGCCTTCGGCCGTGAGGCTTGGAACGGGTCCGTCCCTTCGGGGGCGGGCCCGTTCCGCACGTTTGAGAGGATGTGGCACGTGAGTGACGAGGTGGAGCCCGGTTACGTCCGGGTGCGGCTGGACCTGTCGTACGACGGCAAGGGCTTCTCCGGCTGGGCGAAGCAGACCGCGCGGCGGACCGTCCAGGGCGAGCTGGAGTCCGCCCTGCAGACCGTGATGCGGCTGCCCGACCCGGTCGAGCTCACCGTGGCCGGGCGGACCGACGCGGGCGTCCACGCCCGCGGGCAGGTGGCCCACCTCGACCTGCCCGCGGCGGTCTGGGCGGACCACCGGGACGTGCTGATGCGCCGCCTCGCCGGGCGGCTGCCGCACGACGTGCGGGTGTGGCGGGTCGCCGAGGCCCCGTCCGGCTTCAACGCCCGGTTCTCGGCGATCTGGCGCCGGTACGCCTACCGGGTCGGCGACCACAGGGGCGGCGTCGACCCGCTGCTCCGCGGACACGTGCTGTGGCACGACTGGCCGCTGGACGTGGACGCCATGAACGAGGCCGCCAAGGCGCTGCTCGGCGAGCACGACTTCGCCGCCTACTGCAAGAAGCGCGAGGGCGCCACCACCATCCGCACCCTCCAGCAGCTGAGCTGGGAACGGGATGCCGAAGGGATCGTCACGGCCACCGTCCGGGCCGACGCGTTCTGCCACAACATGGTGCGGTCGCTGGTGGGCGCGCTGCTGCACGTCGGCGACGGGCACCGGCCGGTGGACTGGCCGGGCAAGGTGCTGGCCGCCGGCGTCCGGGACTCCGCGGTGCACGTCGTACGGCCGCACGGGCTGACCCTGGAGGAGGTCGGCTACCCGGCCGACGAGCTGCTCGCGGAACGCAGCCGTCAGGCGCGCAACGTCCGCACCCTGCCGGGTGCCGGCTGCTGCTAAAGGGTTTGGGCGAGTCCCCGGCGGGGCTGTTGAATGCCTGCCATGGGACATCTCGAAGCCGGCCATCTGGAGTACTACCTTCCGGACGGGCGGGTGCTGCTCTCCGACGCCTCCTTCCGGGTGGGGGAGGGGTCGGTGGTCGCCCTCGTCGGCGCCAACGGCGCCGGCAAGACCACCCTGCTGCGGCTGCTCAGCGGTGAGCTGGCGCCGCACGGAGGCTCCGTCACGGTCAGCGGCGGCCTCGGGGTCATGCCCCAGTTCGTCGGCTCGGTACGGGACGAGCGGACCGTGCGCGACCTGCTGGTCTCCGTCTCCCAACCCCGGATCCGGGCGGCCGCCGAGGCCGTGGACCGGGCCGAGCACCTGATCATGACGGTGGACGACGAGGCCGCGCAGATGGCGTACGCGCAGGCGCTGAGCGACTGGGCCGACGTACAGGGGTACGAGGCCGAGACCATGTGGGACGTCTGCACCACCGCCGCGCTGGGCGTGCCGTACGACAAGGCGCAGTTCCGCGAGGTGCGCACGCTCTCCGGGGGCGAGCAGAAGCGGCTGGTGCTGGAGGCGCTGCTGCGCGGCCCGGACGAGTGCCTGCTGCTGGACGAGCCGGACAACTACCTCGACGTCCCCGGGAAGCGCTGGCTGGAGGACCAGCTGCGCGCCACCCGGAAGACGGTGCTGTTCATCAGCCACGACCGGGAGCTGCTGTCCCGGGCCGCGCAGAAGATCGTGAGCGTGGAGCCGGGGCCCGACGGCTCGGACGTCTGGGTGCACGGCGGCGGCTTCGACACCTTCCACGAGGCCCGCAAGGAGCGGTTCGCCCGCTTCGAGGAGCTGAAGAAGCGGTGGGAGGAGAAGCACGCCCAGCTGAAGAAGCTGGTGGTCACCCTGCGGCAGGCCGCGGCGGTCAGCCACGAGATGGCCTCCCGGTACGCGGCCGCGCAGACCCGGCTGCGGAAGTTCGAGGAGGCCGGCCCGCCGCCCGAGCCGCCGCGGGAGCAGGACATCCGGATGCGGCTGCGCGGCGGCCGTACCGGCGTACGCGCGCTGACCTGCGAGAAGCTTGAGCTGACCGGTCTGATGAAGCCGTTCGACCTGGAGGTCTTCTACGGGGAGCGGGTCGCGGTGCTCGGCTCGAACGGCTCGGGCAAGTCGCACTTCCTGCGGCTCCTGGCGGGGGAGGACGTGGCCCACACGGGCGCGTTCCGGCTCGGCGCGAGGGTGGTTCCCGGCCATTTCGCGCAGACCCACGCCCACCCGGAGCTGTTCGGCCGCACGCTGGTCGACATCCTGTGGACCGAGCACGCGAAGGACCGCGGCGGGGCGATGTCGGTGCTGCGCCGCTACGAGCTGGAGCGCCAGGGCGACCAGCCCTTCGAGCGGCTGTCGGGCGGCCAGCAGGCCCGCTTCCAGATCCTGCTGCTGGAGCTGGCGGGCACCACGGCGCTGCTGCTGGACGAGCCGACCGACAACCTCGACCTGGAGTCCGCGGAGGCCCTCCAGGACGGCCTGGAGTCCTACGACGGCACGGTGCTGTGCGTGACGCACGACCGCTGGTTCGCCCGCAGCTTCGACCGCTACCTGGTGTTCGGGTCGGACGGGGTGGTGCGGGAGACTTCGGAACCGGTGTGGGACGAGCGTCGCGTGCAGCGTGAGCGGTAGAGCGGCGGAGCGGTAGGAGGCGCGGTGGTGGGGCTGGACGTGGCCGGGCGGGGGCACGCCCTCCTGGGGTGGCTGCTCCGGCCCGCCTCGCGCGGGTGGCGTGCGGTGTCGCTGGCCGTGGTGCTCGGGATCTGCGTGTCCACGAGCCTGCGGGAGAACTGGGGCAGCGACAACGCCTTCGTGGTCGGGGCCGCGGACACGCTGCTGGCGGGCGGTTCGCCGTACGAGGACAAGCGGTTCCTGTACCTGCCGAGCGCGGTGCTGGTCGCCGTGCCGCAGGCGCTGCTGCCCACCGGGGTGCTGCGCTGGGTGCTGCCGGTCGGGATGTCGGCGCTGCTGGTGTTCGGGTGGTGGTGCGCGCTGCGGCTGTTCTCCGTCCCGCGCGGCTCCCGCTTCGCCTGGGTCGGGTTCGCGGCGCTGGCCATCGGCTTCAAGCCGTACGTCAACCTGGTGCTGATCGGGAACTGGACCGCGGTGTCGGCGGCCGCGCTGCCGGCCGCCCTGCTGCTGGCCCACCGCCGGCGCTGGGCGGCGGCCGGGGTGGTCGTCGGGCTGGCGATCGCCGCGAAGCCGATGCTGGTTCCGGTCGGGCTGCTGTTCCTGCTGGCCCGGCAGTGGCGGGGCCTGGCGGCGGCGGTGCTGGTTCCGGCGGCGATGTCCCTGGTGGGGGCGCTGCTGATGCCGAGCCCGTCGCTGTTCTTCACCAAGACCCTGCCGTTCCTGCTCCAGGGCCAGGACGCGTACGCGCTGCCCTGGGACGCCTCGCCCATCGCGGTGCTGCCGCGCCTGTCGGTGCCCGCTCCGGTGGCGGTGGCGGTGGCCGGGGCGCTCGCCGCGGCGGGCCTGTGGGCGGCCCGGCGGCGCTGGCTGCGCCCCGACGACGGCGACGGGGCGCTGCGGCTGGTGGAGACGGCCTGCATGGTGATGCTCGCCGCGTTCCTGGTGTCCCGGCCGTCCTTCGACCACTACCTGCTGGTGGTGCTGCCGCTGCTGCTCGCGTCGCTGGTCCGGCCGGCTTCCGCCTCGCGTTCGCCCTGGTTCTGGGCGGCCGTGGTGCCGCAGGTGATCGGCATGCCGTGGAACTGGTTCTTCGTCTCCGAACGGCGGGCGTTCAAGGACTGCTTCACGCTGTGCGTCCTCGCGGTGACGCTGATGCGGGGGTGCGCGGTCCGCGGTCGGGGTAGTCTGGGGGACGAACGAACGGCAGGTGCCGTGTGCGCGCCGGGGTCCGCCGGAGAGTCCGCCCAGGCGGGATCCCGACCGGCGTTTTGACCCGTACGGGGCAGCGCAGGTATTCTGCTGGTTCGTTATGCGTATTGGCTTGTTCATTCTCACGTGAAAGGGCCCTTACGCCGGTCCACCGGGCCGATGACCAGCGGTACACACGGGTTGCGTCCCCGTAGTGCACCAGGGCTGTCGTGATCGTCCGTGGTGACCTTTGTCAGGACCCATCACTGAAGAAGCGAAGGCTACGAACCGTGCGTACGTACAGCCCCAAGCCCGGCGACATCTCGCGCCAGTGGCTCGTCATCGACGCCCAGGACGTTGTCCTGGGCCGTCTGGCGACCCAGGCCGCTGCCCTCCTCCGGGGCAAGCACAAGCCGACCTATGCTCCGCACATGGACATGGGCGACTTCGTCATCATCGTCAACGCCGACAAGGTCCACCTGTCCGGCAACAAGGCGTCCCAGAAGATGGCGTACCGCCACTCCGGCTACCCGGGTGGTCTGCGTTCCGTGCGCTACGACGACCTGCTCCGTGACAACCCGGAGAAGGCTGTGGAGAAGGCCGTCAAGGGCATGCTCCCCAAGAACTCCCTGGGCCGTCAGATGCTCTCGAAGCTGAAGGTCTACTCGGGCGACCAGCACCCGCACGCTGCCCAGCAGCCGGTGCCGTTCGAGATCACCCAGGTCGCGCAGTAATCCCGGCCACCCCCTAAGACACAGAGAATTCTGAGGAGAATCGTGGCCGAGACCACCTTCGAAGCCCCCGTCGAGGGCGACGAGACCTACGACGCTGTGACCACCTTCGAGTCCGAGGCGCCGGAGGGTGACTACACCTCCGAGTCCCTGGCCTCCCGCTTCGGCGACCCGCAGCCGGCCGCCGGCCTGGGCCGTCGCAAGAACGCCATCGCCCGCGTCCGGATCGTCCCGGGCACCGGCAAGTGGAAGATCAACGGTCGCACCCTTGAGGACTACTTCCCCAACAAGGTGCACCAGCAGGAAGTCAACGAGCCGTTCAAGGTCCTCGAGCTCGACGGCCGCTACGACGTCATCGCCCGCATCGCGGGTGGCGGCGTCTCCGGCCAGGCCGGCGCCCTGCGCCTCGGCGTGGCCCGCGCCCTGAACGAGGCGGACGTGGACAACAACCGCGGCCCGCTGAAGAAGGCCGGCTTCCTCTCGCGTGACGACCGTGCGGTCGAGCGCAAGAAGGCCGGTCTCAAGAAGGCCCGCAAGGCTCCGCAGTACAGCAAGCGTTAATCTCGCCTGCTCACTGCACGAATCCGCCCCGGCGGCACGCTCTGTGCTGCCGGGGCGGTTCGTTTACCGCCCCCCGCGGCATACCTGTCACACGCGGTTACGTACAAAGAAGTACCCAGCGCGAACTCGGAGGACAAAAGTGGGACGACTCTTCGGCACGGACGGTGTACGCGGTGTCGCCAACGCGGATCTGACGGCTGAGCTGGCGCTCGGCCTCTCCGTGGCGGCCGCCCATGTGCTCGCTGAGGCGGGCACCTTCGAGGGTCACCGGCCGACGGCCGTGGTCGGCCGCGACCCCCGCGCCTCGGGCGAGTTCCTGGAGGCCGCGGTCGTCGCCGGTCTCGCGAGCGCGGGCGTGGACGTCCTGCGCGTCGGTGTGCTGCCCACCCCGGCGGTGGCGTATCTCACCGGTGCGCTGGGTGCCGACCTCGGCGTGATGCTCTCCGCCAGCCACAACGCCATGCCCGACAACGGCATCAAGTTCTTCGCCCGCGGCGGGCACAAGCTCGCGGACGAGCTGGAGGACAGGATCGAGGGCGTCTACGAGGAGCACCGCACCGGCGCCCCGTGGCAGCGTCCGACCGGGGCGGGCGTCGGCCGGGTCACCGACTACGACGAGGGCTTCGACAAGTACATCGCCCACCTCATCGCCGTGCTGCCGAACCGCCTCGACGGTCTGCGGATCGTCCTGGACGAGGCGCACGGCGCGGCCGCCCGCGTCTCCCCGGAGGCCTTCGCCCGGGCCGGCGCCGAGGTGATCACCATCGGTGCCGAGCCGGACGGCCTCAACATCAACGAGGACTGCGGCTCCACCCACCTGGACCTCCTCAAGCGGGCCGTGGTCGAGCACGGCGCGGACTTCGGCATCGCCCACGACGGCGACGCCGACCGCTGCCTGGCCGTGGACGGCGCGGGCGAGGAGATCGACGGCGACCAGATCCTCGCCGTTCTGGCCCTGGCCATGCGCGAGGCCGGCCAGCTGCGGAAGAACACCGTCGTCGCCACCGTCATGTCCAACCTCGGCTTCAAGCTGGCGATGGAGGCGGAGGGCATCGAGCTCGTCCAGACCGGTGTCGGCGACCGCTACGTGCTGGAGTCGATGAAGGAGAACGGCTACGCGCTGGGCGGCGAGCAGTCCGGCCACGTGATCATCCTCGACCACGCGACCACCGGCGACGGCACCCTGACCGGCCTGATGCTGGCCGCCCGGGTCGCCGCCACCGGCCGCTCGCTGGCCGAGCTGGCCGGCGTGATGCGGCGGCTGCCGCAGGTGCTGGTCAACGTGCCGGACGTGGACAAGTCCCGGGTCGCCACCTCCGGCGAGCTGGCCGCGGCCGTGGCCGAGGCGGAGCGCGAGCTGGGCACCACCGGGCGGGTGCTGCTGCGCCCGTCGGGTACGGAGCCGCTCGTACGGGTGATGGTCGAGGCCGCCGACCTGGAGCAGGCGCGTTCGGTGGCCGGGCGCCTCGCCGACGCGGTCAAGTCCGCGCTGGGCTGACCCGCGGGGGCCGGCCGACCGGCGGAGCGGCACCGGCGGGGCCGACCGGCTCCGCCGGTGCCGCCCCGCCGGGCCCGGCGCCGCCTCGCTTCAGCGCCGGGGCAGGACCCGCTTCCAGCGGCCCCGCTGGGTGCTCCACAGCAGCTTCCAGCCGTACAGGGTCAGCACCCCGGCGAGCATGATCCCGCCGAGGTTGAGCAGCAGCTGCTCGGCCGAGCCCCACATCTGCCCGAGTTCGCCGTAGCTGAGTGCCACGGCCGCGTTCGCGGCGGCCGGGACGGTGGTCACCGAGATGGCGACACCGACCAGCGCGCCGGCCCGCGCCGAGGTCAGCGACAGCATGCCGGCCGTTCCGGCGAGCACGGCCACCACGAACGAGAACGGGTCCGGCTGCCAGATGAAGCCGGTGTTCGGTCGCGGATCGTCGAGCTGGGCCCGGTCGAACAGGCCCACGGCGTCCATCACCACGCTGAACACGGTGGTGGCGGCGATCGCCGCGGCGAAACCGATCAGCAGGGCCGCCAACGAGCGCGCCGCCAGCCTGGGCGCCCGCTGCACCACGGCGGTGCACACCCCGGCGAGCGGCCCGAACTCCGGGCCGACCGCCATCGCGCCGACGATCAGGACGGCGTTGTCGAGCACCACACCGCAGGCCGCGATCATCGTGGCGAGGATCATGAACGCGGCGTAGGTGATGGTGAGGGTGGACTCCTCGTGGGTGGACTCGGCCAGCTGCTCCCAGATCACCGCGTCGGCCGGCTCGCCGGGCGCCTCCTCCTCGGCCTCCTCGGCGCGCCTCGACAGCGAGAGGCCGATGCTCTCGACCGCGATCGAGCCGTCCTCGTCGATGCCCAGCTGCCGGAGCTCGTGCAGCAGCTCGTCACCGGCCTCCCGGGCGACGTCGCACAGCACCAGGTCGCCCCGTGGCTCGCGGGCGGCGCCCGGGAGCACGACCAGGTGGGTGGTGCCGACCGTGGACTCGATGGCGGACACCACGGCGTCCGTCCGGTCTGCCGGAGTGATCAACCTCAGATGCAGCATGCCCAGACCCTAAGCCGGACGGGCGGCCGGGGCCGGACGATGTGTCGCTAGAGCTTGCGCAGGCTCAGCCGCTGCACCTTGTGGTCCGGTCCCTTGCGGACGACCAGGTTGGCGCGGCCCCGGGTCGGGGCGACGTTCTCCAGCAGGTTGGGCCGGTTCACCGTGCGCCACATGGTCTGCGCGTACTCCAGGGCCTCCTCCTCGGAGACCTGCGTGTACTTGCGGAAGTAGGAGTGCGGGTTCTGGAAGGCGGTCTCGCGCAGCTTGCGGAACCGGTTGAGGTACCAGCGCTCGATGTCCTCGGCGCGCGCGTCCACGTACACGCTGAAGTCGAAGTAGTCGGCGAGACCGACCCTGGTCCGGCCGTCCTTGCCGGGCAGGGCCGGCTGCAGGACGTTCAGCCCCTCGACGATGAGGATGTCGGGGCGGCGTACGACGAGCCGCTCGTCCGGCACGATGTCGTAGATCAGGTGCGAGTACACCGGGGCGGTGACCTCGTCCTTGCCGGCCTTGATGTCCGCGACGAAACGGGTCAGCGCGCGCCGGTCGTACGACTCCGGGAAGCCCTTGCGGGACAGCAGGCCGCGCTCCCGCAGGACCTCCAGCGGGTAGAGGAAGCCGTCGGTGGTGACCCGCTCCACCCGGGGGTGTTCGGGCCAGCGGGCCAGCAGGGCCTGGAGCAGGCGGGCCACGGTGGACTTGCCGACCGCGACGGAGCCGGCCACGCCTATGACGAAGGGGGTGCCGGCCTGCGCGCCGTGGCCGTTGCGGCCGGCGTCGCCCAGGAAGGTGTTCAGCGCACCGCGCAGGTTGCTGGTGGCGCCGACGTAGAGGTTCAGCAGGCGGGAGAGCGGCAGGTAGACGTCCCGGACCTCGTCGAGGTCGATGACGTCGCCGAGCCCCCGCAGCCGCTCCACCTCGTCGGCGGTCAGCGGTAGCGGGGTCCGCTCGCGCAGGGCGCTCCACTCGGCGCGGCTGAGGTCTACGTACGGCGAGACGTCCGCGGTGCGGGGCCGGCTGCCGGGTGCGCTTCGTGGCGGCGAAGTGATCACACCGCCATTGTCGGCGTTCCGGCGCGGTTGTGGGTGGTGGGGTCGGTCACGTGCGCCGCGAATGGTTGTACCGATCTTGGTTTCGATTGGGCTGTGCCGGTGTACCAGCCGCGTCACGATCGACGGAAGTGCCGGAGGGCCGGGGCTGCCCGCCCGTAGATTTGATCACCTCCGGATCCCGCGCGGTCCCCTGTGGACGTTCCCAGGGAGCGCGGCCGGTCTTTTCCGCTCACATCTCTTCGGGGGGATCCACCGTGCGCAACACCCTTGTCCGCCGCTCCGTCATGTCCGCGTCCGCCGTCTCCCTGGCGCTCCTCGTCACCGCCTGCGGTGGCTCCGGGGACGCCGGGAAGGACGCGCCCAAGGGCGACGCCAAGGCCTCCGCCTCGGCTCCGGCCGCGTCCGACGCCAAGGGCAAGACGGACGCCGAGCTGGCGCCGCTGCTGGTGACCACGACCGAGCTGGCCGATCACAAGTTCGAGGAGGTCACCGCGGAGGAGGTCAAGACCGGGTCCGAGGCCACCAGCGACAAGGCGGACTGCAAGCCGCTGGTCCAGGCGCAGTACTTCGGCAAGGTCGGCACGGCCACCGGGGCCGCCCGCACCAAGCTCACCGCCGTGCCGAAGAGCCCGGGCGCCGACGCCTCCCCGGAGGAGAAGGCCAAGGCGGCGATGGGCGCGCTCGGCTCCACCGTCACCGGCATCACCCTCACCTCCTACGACGGTGACGGCGCCGCGGAGGCGTTCGCCTCGGTCAAGAAGGCGGGCACCGCCTGCGCGGCCGGCTACACCGCGACCGCCGCCGGTACGCCCGTGAAGATCGGCAGCGTCGCCGCCGGGCCCTCGGTCACCGCCGGCGACGAGGCCGCCGCGTACACCGTGATGATGGGCGAGGGCGACGAGAAGATCACCACCCACGTGGTCGCCGTCCGCAAGGGCAACACCCTCGCCACCTTCTCCTCGATCAGCCTGACCGGCACGGCCGAGCAGCCCAAGGTCGTCATCGAGGCGCAGGCCAAGAAGCTCGGCTGACCACCGGCCTGATCCGGCGTCAACCCCGCTCCCGCACATTCGCCGGAGCGGGGTTCTCGTCCCGTTCCGCTACCCGGCAGGACGCCACCGCGGGCGTACGCTGCCGCCTATGTGCGGAATCGTGGGTTACGTGGGAGCGCAGTCGGCGCTCGATGTGGTCATCGCCGGACTGAAGCGGCTGGAGTACCGCGGCTACGACTCGGCCGGGGTGGCGGTGCTCGCCGACGGGGGACTGGCGGCCGCCAAGAAGGCCGGGAAGCTGGTCAACCTGGAGAAGGAGCTCGTCAGCCGGCCGCTGCCGGCCGGTTCCACGGGCATCGGGCACACCCGGTGGGCCACCCACGGCGGGCCCACCGACGTCAACGCCCACCCGCACCTCGACAACTCGGGGAGGGTGGCCGTCGTCCACAACGGCATCATCGAGAACTTCGCCGCCCTGCGCGAGGAGCTGGCCGGGCGCGGGCACCGCCTGGAGTCCGAGACCGACACCGAGGTCGTCGCCCACCTGCTGGCGGAGTCGTTCTCCTCGACGCAGGACCTGGCGGAGTCCATGCGGCAGGTGTGCCGGCGGCTGGCCGGCGCGTTCACGCTGGTCGCGGTGCACGCCGACGACCCGGACACGGTGGTCGGCGCCCGCCGGAACTCCCCGCTGGTGGTGGGCGTCGGCGAGGGCGAGAACTTCCTCGCCTCCGACGTGGCCGCGTTCATCGCCCACACCCGGTCCGCGATCGAGCTGGGTCAGGACCAGGTCGTCGAACTCCGCCGCGACGGAGTGGTGGTCACCAACTTCGACGGCACGCCCGCCGAGGTCCGCGCGTACCACGTGGACTGGGACGCCTCCGCGGCCGAGAAGGGCGGCTACGACTACTTCATGCTCAAGGAGATCGCCGAGCAGCCGAAGGCCGTCGCCGACACCCTCCTGGGCCGGATCGACGGGAGCGGGTCGCTGACCCTGGACGAGGTCCGCATCCCCGCCTCCGTGCTGCGCGAGGTCGACAAGGTCGTGATCGTCGCGTGCGGCACCGCCTACCACGCGGGCCTGATCGCGAAGCTGGCGATCGAGCACTGGACCCGGATCCCCTGCGAGACGGAACTGGCCAGCGAGTTCCGCTACCGGGACCCGATCCTCGACCAGCGCACCCTGGTCGTGGC
The DNA here is from genome assembly GCF_042900645.1 of Streptomyces sp. NPDC012888. NCBI lineage: Bacteria > Bacillati > Actinomycetota > Actinomycetes > Kitasatosporales > Streptomycetaceae > Streptomyces > Streptomyces sp. NPDC012888. The sequence goes on from NZ_JBIBBM010000006.1 coordinate 199,830, forward strand.
CATCTCGCAGTCCGGCGAGACCATGGACACCCTGATGGCGCTCCGGCACGCCCGCGAGCAGGGCGCGAAGGTGCTGGCCATCTGCAACACGAACGGCTCCACCATCCCCCGGGAGTCCGACGCGGTGCTGTACACGCACGCCGGGCCCGAGGTGGCGGTCGCCTCGACCAAGGCCTTCCTCACCCAGCTGGTGGCCTGCTACCTGGTGGCCCTCTACCTCGGCCAGGTGCGGGGCACCAAGTGGGGCGACGAGGTGCGGGCCGTCGTGCGGGAGCTGTCGGACATCGCGCGGGCCGTGGACGAGGTGCTCGCGACGATGGAGCCGGTGCGGGCGCTGGCCCGGTCCCTGTCGGAGAAGAACACCGTGCTGTTCCTCGGCCGGCACGTGGGCTACCCGGTGGCGCTGGAGGGCGCGCTCAAGCTGAAGGAGCTGGCGTACATGCACGCCGAGGGCTTCGCGGCGGGCGAGCTGAAGCACGGGCCGATCGCGCTGGTCGAGGAGGACCTGCCGGTGGTGGTCGTGGTGCCCTCGCCGCGCGGCCGGTCCGTGCTCCACGACAAGATCGTGTCGAACATCCAGGAGATCCGGGCGCGCGGGGCGCGGACGATCGTCATCGCGGAGGAGGGCGACGAGGCGGTCGTGCCGTACGCCGACCACCTGATCCGCATCCCGGCCACGCCGACGCTGCTCCAGCCCCTGGTGGCGACGGTGCCGCTGCAGGTGTTCGCCTGCGAACTGGCCACCGCCCGCGGCAACGAGGTGGACCAGCCGCGTAACCTCGCCAAGTCCGTGACGGTGGAGTGAGAACGAGGAGTGGCGGCTTGTGATTATCGGCGTGGGCATCGACGTTGCCGAGATCGACCGGTTCGAGGCCGCGCTGGAGCGCACGCCCGGCATGGCGCAACGGCTGTTCGTCGACGCGGAGCTGACGCTGCCCAGCGGTGAACGGCGCGGAATCGCCTCCCTCGCGGCACGGTTCGCCGCGAAGGAGGCCCTCGCCAAGGCGCTGGGCGCTCCGCCCGGCCTGCTGTGGACCGACGCGGAGGTGTACGTCGAGGACAGCGGCCAGCCGAGGCTGCGGGTGTCCGGCTCGGTCGCGCGCAAGGCCGAGGAACTGGGCGTCGCCTCCTGGCACATCTCGCTCAGCCATGACGCCGGGGTGGCGTCGGCGGTGGTGATCGCGGAAGGCTGAGCCCATGCGAACCGCTTACCGCGTGGACGAGGTGCGCGCCGCCGAGCGCGAACTGATGGCCGGGCTGCCGGACGGCGCCCTGATGCTGCGGGCCGCGGCCGGGCTGGCCGCCGAGTGCGCCCGGCTGCTGGGCCGGGTCTCCGGATCGAGGGTGGTCCTGCTGGTGGGCCCGGGCGACAACGGAGGCGACGCGCTGTACGCCGGGGCCCGGCTGGCCCGGCGCGGCGCCCGGGTACGGGCCGTCCCGATGGACCCCGGCCGGGTCCACCCCGGCGGGCTGGCCGCGCTGCTGCGGGCCGGCGGCCGGGTCGAGGACCGGGTGCCCGGCCGGGCGGACCTGGTGCTGGACGGGCTGCTCGGCATCGGCGGCCGGGGCGGACTGCGGCCGGGCGCGGCGGCGCTGGTGGACCGGATCCCGGCCGGGGCGCGGGTGGTCGCGGTGGACCTGCCGAGCGGGGTGGATGCCGACACCGGGGAGGTGCCCGGCGCGGCCGTCACCGCGGACCTCACCGTCACCTTCGGCGCGTACAAGCCGGGGCTGCTGGTCGACCCGGGGGCGTCGCGGGCGGGCGAGGTGCGGCTGGTGGACATCGGGTTGGGCCCGGTGCTGCCGCCCCGGCCCGCGCTGGAGTCCTTCGACGACGCGGACGTGCGGGCGCTGCTGCCCGCGCCCACGGCGGCCAGCGACAAGTACCGCCGGGGTGTGGTGGGGCTGGTGGCCGGCTCGGCGCAGTACCCGGGCGCGGCCGTACTGGCCGTGGCCGGCGCGCTGCGGGGCGGCGCGGGGGCGGTCCGGTACGTCGGGCCGGCCGCGGAGGCCGTACTGGCCCGGTACCCCGAGGTGCTGATCGGCGCGGGCCGGGTGCAGGCGTGGGTGCTGGGGCCCGGGCTGGGCGCGGAACCGGCCCGGCTCCCGGAGGGGGACGTACCGCTGCTGGTCGACGCGGACGGGCTGCGCGGCCTGTCCCCGGAAGTGGTGCGGGCCCGGACCGCCGGGACGCTGCTGACCCCGCACGCCGGGGAGGCGGCGGCGCTGCTCGGGGTGGCGCGGGAGGCGGTGGAGTCGCGGCGGCTGTGGGCGGTGCGTGAGCTGAGCCGGCGGTACGGGGCGACGGTGCTGCTGAAGGGTGCGACCACGCTGGTCGCGGCGCCGGACCGGGACGGGGTGCGGGTGAACCCGACGGGGTCGCCATGGCTGGCGACGGCGGGCAGCGGGGACGTGCTGTCGGGGCTGGCGGGCTCGCTGCTGGCGGCGGGGCTGGACGCGCCGGACGCGGCGGCGGTCGCCGCGTACCTGCACGGCCGGGCCGGGCGCCTCGCGGCGCGCGGTGCCCCCGTCACGGCGCACGAGGTGGCCCTGGCCCTCCCGGAAGCCTGGCGCTCCCTCACCCCGTCCTGAGCGCCCCCGCCCCGGCGGCCGCGCCCGCCCGGCCACGTGGGGCGCTGCCCCACGCCCTGCGCCTCAATCGCCGGCGGGGCTGGAGTGGTCTGGCCGGGGCGTTGGCGGCGCGGCCGGGTTCCGGCGGGGATTTCCAGCCCGAGCGGCGTTTGAGCGGGCCCGGCGGGGGCTCCGCCCGGGCTCGTGGGGCGCTGCCCCACACCCCGCGCCTCAATCGCCGGCGAGGCTGGATGTGCCGGCCGGGCTGGATGGCCCGGCGGGGGCGTTGCCCGGGCGGCCCGGTTCCGGCGGGGCCTACCAAGCCCGAGCGGCGTTTGAGCGGGTCCGGCGGGGGCTCCGCCCGGCCACGTGGGGCGCTGCCCCACACCCCGCGCCTCAATCGCCGGCGGGGCTGGATGTGCCGGCGGGGCTGGAATGGCCTGGCCCAGGCGTTGGCCGCGCGGCCGGGCTCCGGCGGCGCGCCCCCAGCCCGAGCGGCGTTTGAGCGGGTCCGGCGGGGCTCCGCCCGGGCTCGTGGGGCGCTGCCCCACGCCCCGCGCCTCAATCGCCGGCGAGGCTGGATGTGCCGGCCGGGCTGGATGGCCCGGCGGGGGCGTTGCCCGGGCGGGCCGGTTCCGGCGGGGCCTACCAAGCCCGAGCGGCGTTTGAGCGGGTCCGGCGGGGGCTCCGCCCGGGCTCGTGGGGCGCTGCCCCACGCCCCGCGCCTCAATCGCCGGCGGGGCTGGATTGGTCTGGCCCGGGCGTTGGCGCCGCGGCCGGGTTCCGGCGGGCTGGAGTGGCCCAGCCCAGCGTTGGCCGCGCGGGCGGGTCCCGGCCGGGCTGATGGCCGGGCGGCACTGGTGGGGCCCGGCTCGGACGGCCCGGTGGGGGTGCGGCGCGCCCGGGGTGTGTGGGCCGGTGGGGGAGGGGCGGGGGTCTGAGAGACTGGGCGCGATGAACGAGACACCGCCGCGCGTACACGCCGAGATCGATCTGGACGCCGTCCGCGGGAACGTGCGCGCGTTGCGCGAGCGAGCGCCCCGCGCCGAGCTGATGGCCGTCGTCAAGGCGGACGCCTACGGGCACGGAGCGGTGCCGTGCGCCCGGGCGGCCCTCCAGGCCGGTGCGACCTGGCTCGGCACGGCCACCCCCCAGGAGGCCCTGGAGCTGCGCGCGGCCGGTCTCGAAGGCCGGATCATGTGCTGGCTGTGGACTCCCGGCGGGCCCTGGCGGGAGGCCGTCGAGGCCGACGTCGACGTGGCCGTGAGCGGCATGTGGGCCCTGGAGGAGGCGCGGGCGGCCGCCCGCGCCGCCGGCCGGACCGCGCGGATCCAGCTGAAGGCCGACACCGGCCTCGGCCGCAACGGCTGCCAGCCCGCCGACTGGGCCGGCCTCGTCCAGGCGGCCGTCGCCGCCCAGGCGGAGGGCAGCGTCCGCGTGACCGGCCTGTGGTCGCACTTCGCCTGCGCCGACGAGCCCGGCCACCCCTCCGTCCAGCGGCAGCTCGACGCCTTCCGGGAGATGGTCGAGTACGCCGAGAAGGAGGGGGTCGAGCCCGAGGTCCGGCACATCGCCAACTCGCCCGCCACCCTGACCCTCCCCGAGAGCCACTTCGACCTCGTCAGGACCGGCCTGGCCGTCTACGGCGTCTCCCCGGCCCCCGAGCTCGGCACCTCCGCCCAGCTGGGCCTGACCCCCGCCATGACCCTCAAGGCCTCCGTCGCCCTGGTCAAGGACGTCCCGGCGGGACACGGCGTCAGTTACGGGCACCACTACGTCACCTCCGCGCCGACCACCCTCGCGCTGATCCCCGCCGGCTACGCCGACGGCATCCCGCGCCACGCCTCCGGCCGCGGCCCGGTGCTCGTGGGCGGGAAGGTGCGGACCGCCGCCGGCCGGGTGGCCATGGACCAGTTCGTCGTGGACCTGGACGCCGACACCGGGGTCCGCACCGGTGACGAGGCCGTGCTCTTCGGCCCCGGACGGCACGGCGAACCCACCGCCGAGGACTGGGCACGGGCGGCGGACACCATCGCGTATGAGATCGTCACCCGGATCGGGGGACGGGTGCCCCGCGTGTACCTGGGCAGCTGAGTTGGAGGGCGCGTGAGCGAGAACTGGCGCAAGGCCGGCTGGGCGGGTGCCGCGATCGGCGTGCTGGCGGCGGGCGCGGCGGCCGGCGTGGCCGTCGAACGGCTCACCGTGGGCCGCGGCATGCGCCAGAAGGCCCGCCTGGCCCTGGACGCGGCCGGCCCGTACGGCTCGCTCCGCGGCACCCCCGGCACCGCCCTCGCCGAGGACGGCACCCGGCTGTACTACGAGGTCGACGAGCTGCCCGAGGACGGCACCCGGCCCGGCCCGCTGCGCCGCAGGTCCGCCCGCGGGGTGACCGTCGTCTTCTGCCACGGCTACTGCCTGAGCCAGGACTCCTGGCACTTCCAGCGCGCCGCGCTGCGCGGTGTGGTGCGCGGCGTGTACTGGGACCAGCGCAGCCACGGCGGGTCCGAGCGCGCGCCGGGCCAGGGCGACGCGGTGCCGGTCTCCATCGACGTCCTCGGCCGCGACCTGAAGGCGGTGCTGGACGCGGCGGCCCCGGACGGCCCGGTGGTGCTCGTCGGGCACTCCATGGGCGGTATGACGATCATGGCGCTGGCCGAGCAGTTCCCCGAGCTCGTCCGGGACCGGGTGACCGGCGTCGCGCTGATCGGCACCTCCAGCGGCCGCCTCGACGAGGTCACGTACGGGCTGCCCGCCGCCGGCATGTCCGCGGTGCGGCGGGTGCTGCCGGGCGTGCTGCGCGCCCTCGGCTCGCAGGCCGAGCTGGTGGAGCGGGGGCGCCGGGCCACCGCCGACCTGTTCGCGGGCATGATCAAGCGCTACTCGTTCGGCTCACGGGAGGTGGACCCCGGCGTCGTCCGGTTCGCCGAGCGGCTGATCGAGGCCACGCCGATCGACGTGGTCGCCGCGTTCTACCCGGCGTTCTCCGCGCACGACAAGACCCGGGCGCTGGCGGAGCTGGCCGGAATCCCGGTGACCGTGGCCGCCGGCGACAAGGACATGATCACCCCGCCCGAGCACAGCGAGGCCATCGCGGCCGAACTCCCGCAGGCCGAGCTGGTCGTCCTGGAGAGCACCGGCCACCTGCTGATGCTGGAGCGGCCGGAGGAGGTCACCGGGCTGCTCGCCGATCTGCTGGCGCGCGCCGGGGCGGTGCCGGCAGCCACTACCGTTGGCTCCTATGGAAGCAGTGCACAGCCAGGCCGGTGAGGCCGTCGTCTCCGTCACCGTCGATTCCCCCGAGCGCATGCAGGACCTGGGCCGCCGCGTCGCGGCCCTGCTCGGCCCGGGCGACCTCGTACTGCTGACCGGCGAGCTCGGCGCGGGCAAGACCACGCTGACCCGCGGGCTGGGCGAGGGCCTGGGCGTGCGCGGGGCGGTCACCTCGCCGACCTTCGTGATCGCGCGGGTGCACCCCTCGCTGGTGGGCGGGCCGGCGCTGGTCCACGTGGACGCGTACCGCCTCGGCGGCGGGCTGGACGAGATGGAGGACCTGGACCTCGACGTGTCGCTGCCCGAGTCGGTGGTCGTGGTCGAGTGGGGCGACGGCAAGGTGGAGGACCTGTCGGACGACCGGCTGCACGTGGTGATCGCCCGGGCGGTGGGTCACGAGGAGGTGCTCGACGACGTCCGCGAGGTCACCGTGCGGGGCATCGGCTCGCGCTGGGACGCGGACGCCCTCGAGCGGCTGGTGGAGCCGGCTTGAGCCGGCCTGGAGGGACCCCCCGTCGAGTGCCGCCGGGCGGGCCCGTTTCCCGACGACTCGTCGGCAACATATTGCGCCGTCGGCGGCGCCCGTGATGACATGGTACCGAGAGCTGGTTAGGTCTACCTAACTACGGTGTACCCGGGCCCAGGAGGCAGCCATGTCGGCAGCAGAGCGCGAGCGGGGCGACCTTCCGGCCCCGGCGGCGGCCGTGGAGGAGACCGCCGGGGCGGTCCCCCAGGCCCCCACGGCCCCGCCGGTCCCGCCGGTCCGTCCTGTCCGGCCGGTCACGGCCGTTCCGCCGGCGCCCTCCGCCCTGTCCATGCAGGCGCTGCTCGCCTCCTGCGCCGCCGCGAGCGCGGTCTCCACGCCGCCGCCCGCGCGGCCGTCGGACCCCGGCGCGGGTCCGGGTACGGAAAAGGCCGCCCCGGCGTCCGAGGCGGCCTGACTGCGGCCTGACGCCGCATCACCCTCACCCGTTCGGGTGGAACGCGGCCTGGAACAGGGCCTGTGCGCGGCTTGTACGCGGCTCGTGACGCGGCCCGCGGTCCGCTCAGGGGACGACCACGACCTTCGACTGGATGGTGGCGAAGCCCCACATCGCGTCGCCGTCGGCGCGCGTCATGCGGATGCCGCCGGTCTTCTTCAACGGGTCGGGCTGCGGCAGCTGACCGTCCACCCGGGCGCTGAAACCGATCACCACGCCGTCCGTGCTGGTGAACCGCACCACGTGCTCGACCGGCTTCCCGTCCGAACCGGTCACCGACCCCGACCGCGAGGTCACCGAGTACGTGCCGGGCTTCGGGTGCACGGTGCTCGGCACCACCGCGAACGTCTTCGGCGCCGCACCGGGCGCGGTCTCCAGCAGCCAGACCCGCTTCTGCCCGACGGAGTAGACGACCCGCCTGCCCTCGCCCGAGTCGAGCGGCACCTGCGGGGGCTTCGAGGGGTCCTGGGGGGTGGCGGCCCGGCCCGGAGCGCCCGGCGCGGGCTGCTGCGACCGTACGGCGGCCGGCTTCGCGGGCGCGGTCGCCGACGCCTGGTAGGCGAGGAAGCCGACCACGGCGACGGCCGCCGCCGTGAGCCCGGCCACGATTCCCGAGCTGCTGCGTCCCACCTTGCGCCACCTTCCCCGGTGCTTCCCCGAAATACCTGGGTCGAAGGTAGCAGCCGGTACCCGGCGGACCGGGCCGCGACGGGCGCGGGCGGCCCCGCGGCCGCGGAGTCGTAGGCTGTTCGCGTGCTCTTGCTCGCTGTAGATACCGCCACGCCCGCCGTCACCGTCGCCCTGCACGACGGCGAGTCCGTCCTCGCCGAGACCAGCCAGGTGGACGCCCGCCGGCACGGGGAACTGCTGCTCCCCGCCGTCGACGCGGTGCTCTCCGAGGCCGGCCGGGCACTCGACGCCGTGACCGGCATCGTCGTCGGCGTCGGCCCCGGCCCCTACACCGGGCTGCGGGTCGGCCTGGCCACCGCCGCCGCCTTCTCCTCCGCGCTCGGCGGGGTGCCCGTGCACGGCCTGTGCACCCTCGACGGGATCGCGTACGCGGCCGGGGCCGCCGGTGTCGAGGGTCCCTTCGTGGTCGCCACCGACGCGCGCCGCAAGGAGGTCTACTGGGCCCGGTACGAGGACCCCCGCACCCGCGTCGGCGACCCCGCCGTGGACCGCCCCGCCGAGATCGCCGACCAGGTCGCGGGCCTGCCCGCGGTCGGCGCCGGTGCCCTGCTGTACCCCGAGGTCTTCGCCGGCGCGACGGGACCCGAGCACCAGTCCGCCGCCGCCCTGGCCGCCCTCGCCGCCGAGCGCCTGAGGGCCGGCGGGGAAGAGGCCTTCCTCCCGCCGGTCCCGCTCTACCTCCGCCGCCCGGACGCCCAGGTGCCCAAGAACTACAAGGTGGTCACCCCCAAGTGACCTCCCTGCTGCGCGAGATGCGCTGGTGGGACATCGAGCCCGTGCTGGAACTGGAGCACGAGCTGTTCCCCGAGGACGCCTGGTCGGCCGGCATGTTCTGGTCCGAACTCGCCCACGCGCGCGGCCCGCACGCCACCCGCCACTACGTGGTGGCCGAGGAGCCGGGGACCGGGCGGCTCGTCGGTTACGCCGGGCTGGCCGCCGCCGGCGACCTGGCCGACGTACAGACCATCGCGGCCGCCCGCGACCAGTGGGGGACCGGCCTCGGTGCCCGGCTGCTCACCGACCTGCTGCGCGCCGCCACCGCGTTCGAATGCGCCGAGGTGCTGCTGGAGGTGCGGGTGGACAACACCCGGGCCCAGAAGCTCTACGAGCGCTTCGGTTTCGAGCCGATCGGCTTCCGGCGCGGCTACTACCAGCCCGGCAACGTCGACGCGCTCGTGATGCGCCTCAGTGATCCTGCAAGCTCCGTACCCGTGCGAAGTGAGAACCATGGCTGACGAACCCCTCGTCCTCGGCATCGAGACCTCCTGCGACGAGACCGGCGTCGGCATCGTCCGCGGCACCACCCTGCTCGCGGACGCGGTCGCGTCGAGCGTCGACGAGCACGCGCGCTTCGGCGGTGTCGTCCCCGAGGTCGCCTCCCGCGCCCACCTGGAAGCGATGGTCCCGACCATCGAACGGGCCCTGAAGGAAGCCGGGGTGAGCGCCCGGGACCTCGACGGCATCGCCGTGACCGCCGGCCCCGGCCTCGCCGGCGCCCTGCTGGTGGGCACCTCGGCGGCCAAGGCGTACGCCTACGCCCTGGGCAAGCCGCTGTACGGGGTGAACCACCTGGCCTCGCACATCTGCGTGGACCAGCTGGAGCACGGCAAGCTGCCCGAGCCGACCATGGCCCTGCTGGTGTCCGGCGGGCACTCCTCGCTGCTGCTGGCCCCGGACATCACCAGCGACGTACGGCCGCTCGGCGCGACCATCGACGACGCGGCCGGCGAGGCCTTCGACAAGATCGCCCGGGTGCTGGACCTCGGCTTCCCCGGCGGGCCGGTGATCGACCGCCTGGCCAAGGAGGGCGACCCGGGCGCCATCCACTTCCCGCGCGGGCTGACCGGGCCCCGCGACCCGGCGTACGACTTCTCCTTCTCCGGGCTGAAGACGGCCGTGGCCCGGTGGATCGAGGCCAAGCGCAACGCCGGCGAGGAGGTGCCGGTGCGGGACGTGGCGGCCTCCTTCCAGGAGGCGGTCGTGGACGTGCTCACCCGCAAGGCCATCCGCGCCTGCAAGGACGAGGGCGTCGACCACCTGATGATCGGCGGTGGCGTGGCCGCCAACTCCCGGCTCCGGGCGCTGGCGCAGGAGCGCTGCGACGACGCCGGGATCGTGCTGCGGGTGCCCCGGCCCAAGCTGTGCACCGACAACGGCGCGATGGTCGCGGCCCTCGGCGCGGAGATGGTGGCCCGGAACCGCCCGGCCTCGGACTGGGACCTGTCGGCGGACTCCTCGCTGCCGGTGACCGACCCGCACGTGCCGGGCACGGCGCACGGCCACGCGCACGGGCACGGGCACGCGCACGGCCATGGAAGCGACCACGACCACGTGCACGAGCTCAGCAAGGACAACCTGTACTCGTGAGCCTGACCGTCGCGTTGATGTGGGAGGCCCGCGCCACCGCCGGCCGCGGGAACGAGCTGCTGGAGTGGGCCCGCGCGCAGGTGCTGGCCCGCGAGCCGCTGCGCCGCGAGCTGCTGCGCGCCCCCCAGGACCGGGTGCTGGTCATCACCTGGTGGGAGGCCGAGGAGCTGACCGCGGAGCTGCCCGAACTGCCCGAACCCGCCGCCGACCTGATCACCCGGGCGGTGCACCGCTGGCGCTTCGAGTCCGTGTCCTAAGGGGAGGGTGTCGGGCGTGCCCGCCGACATGACGCCGGGTCGGGGGAGCAGGGGGCTCGTGCGGGCCTGCCCCGATATGGTCATGCGCATGCCTCGCAGTGATCTTCCTTTTCCGCCTCCGCCCGCGTACCTGCGCGCCCGGCCGGACGGGGAGACCCCGCACGAGGACCGGGAGCGGGCCCTGGCCGAGCTGGCCCGGGCCGGCATCGGGCCCGGCCGGCTGCTGCTCCTGTGGGCGCTCGCGGCGGTGTTCGCCCTGGGGTGGTCCTTCGTGGGCATGGCCCGGCTGTCCTTCGACGAGGGCGACCGGCTGGGCGTGCTGATCGGGGTGGCCTTCGGGGTCCTCGGCCTGGGTGTGCTGGTCCCCGCCGGCTTCTGGCTGGTCTGGGGGGTGCGGCGGGACCGCGAGGTGCGCCGGCTGCTGGACGCCTGGGCCCGGTCCGGGCCGCGCCCGGCGGACCCGGCCCTGGTGGCCCGGCTGCGCGCGCCGGGCCGCTGCCTGCTCTGGCTGCTCAGCTCCCTCGCCCTGTGCGCCGTCGGGGTCTGGACGGCCTCGGGGTTCGCCGCCGCGGCGGGCCCGGGCCTCGTCACCTACGACCGGGCCGCCTACTGCGCGGGCCTCGGCACCATCTGGTGGGTCACCGGGGTGCTGGGTGCCGCGCGGGCCGCCGCCCACCACCGGTGGGCGCGGAGTGCCCTGACCCGTTCCGCCGCGCCCGCTACGGCCGCGCCGGACCACCGATCAGCATCGACGGGGCACCCGCCACCCGGGTCAGGATGACGGTCGCCGCGTTCCGGCCCTGCGGCTTGACCTTCCGGCGGAGCTCCTCCGGCTCGATGGCGGAGCCGCGCTTCTTCACCGTCAGGACGCCCACCTCGCGCTCCCGCAGCAGTGCCTTCAGCTTCTTGAGGTTGAACGGCAGCACGTCGGTGATCTCGTACGCGGTCGCGTACGGGGTCGGGACCAGTTCGTCGGCGGTCACGTAGGCGATCGTCGGGTCGATCAGCCGGCCGCCGACCGCCGCCGCGACCTCGGCGACCAGGTGGGCGCGGATGACGGCGCCGTCGGGTTCGTACAGGTACCGGCCCACCGGGCCCGGCTCCGGGTCGGGCAGCGGTCGTTCGGGGTGGAGGGTGTGCGGGCCGGGCAGCAGGGTGGCCCGGACGGTGCCGGGGGCGGTGCCGAACCAGAGCACGGCCTCCTTCACGTCCCCGCCGTCGGAGATCCACTCGGCCTCCGCCGAGGCGGGCACCGCCTCGTGCGGGATGCCCGGGGCGATCTTGATCGCGGCGTGCCGGGCCGTACCGGCGGCCGCCACGGCCCAGGACAGCGGCGGCGAGTACGCCTCCGGGTCGAAGGTGCGGCCGCGGCCCCCGCGCCGGGCCGGGTCCAGGAACACCGCGTCGAACCCGGAGGTGTCGACCTCCGTCACGTCGGCCTCGCGCACCTCGATCAGCTCCGCCAGGCCCAGCGCCGCGGCGTTGGCCCGCGCCACGGCCGCGGTCAGCGGGTCGCGGTCCACCGCCAGCACCCGGATCCCGGCCCGGGCCAGGGCGATGGCGTCGCCGCCGATGCCGCAGCAGAGGTCGGCCAGGCTGCGCACGCCGAGGCCGGCCACGCGCCCGGCGCGGTACGCCGCCACGCTCGCCCGGGTGGCCATCTCGACCCCGCCGGGCGTGAAGTACATCCGGTGCGCGTCCGCGGCCCCGAACTTGGCCACCGCACGCTGCCGCAGCCGGGCCTGGCCGAGGGCGGCCGAGACCAGTTCCGCGGGGTGCTCGCGGCGCAGCCGGGTGGCCACGGCGATCTCCCGGGCCGGGTCGTAGTCGCGCAGCGAGTCGAGGAGGGCGCTGCCCTCGGGGGTCAGCAGGGCGGCGAAGTCGTGCGGGTTCACCGGCTCATTGTCCGCCAGCGCGGGGCGGTGTCCGCCAGCCGGTGGAAGGTGCGGCGCGGTGGCGGTGTCGTCCGGAGTGTCGGGCTCCCGGCCTGACAATATGCGCTGCTATGCAGCTAGTAGGAAAAAAGGAACAAAACACTCGCCGGGTAGCCGGTGCGCGCGGTCGGTCCGGGGTGGCGCTGGCCGCGCTGCTCCTCGCCGCCCTGGGCACCGCCTGCTCGTCCGAGGCGGAGAAGCCGCCCACCAAGGGCGAGAAGCCCAAGGCCGGAGCCGCGGCCGGCGCCGCCGGAGCGGTCGACCAGGCGACACGGCTCAAGCAGAAGCAGGCCGCGCGGATCGCCGCCGCCAAGAAGTGGGGACTGCTCAAGACCCCGCTCACGGCCCCCGCCGCGCCCAAGGAGAAGCCGGAGATCGAGACCCGCGAGGGCTTCGAGGTCGACGACCACGAGGGCCTGCCGCCGGTGTTCACGACCATCCCGACCGAGGAGAACGTCGTCTTCCTCACCGTCGACGACGGAGCGGAGAAGGACCCCGAGTTCATCCGCATGATGAAGGAACTCGACATCCCCTACACCGCGTTCCTCAGCGACTACCTCGTACGGGACGACTACCCCTACTTCAAGCGGATGCAGGAGGCGGGCGTCACCCTCAACAACCACAGCCTCAACCACCGCTACATGCCCGCGCTCTCCTACGAGAAGCAGCGCCAGGAGATCTGCGGCATGCAGGACACCATCCAGAAGCAGTTCGGCAAGCGGCCGACCGTCTTCCGCCCGCCCTACGGCAACTACAACGAGGACACCCTGCGCGCCGCCAAGTCCTGCGGCATCAAACACGTCCCGCTGTGGAACGCGGAGGCCTTCCCCAACCGTCTGGACTATCGGGAGTGGGACAGGGACCTGCATCCCGGAGACATCATCCTCACGCACTTCAGGGGGCGCGAGGACTGGAAGGGCACCATGCCTGACATGATCCGTCAGGTCATGAAGACCGTCACCGAGAAGGGCTACGCCGTGGCCCGCCTGGAGGACTACCTGTGAAGCGAGCGCGCCGGCCGTCGGCCCGAGGGAACCGGGCGACCGGACTGATCGCGGCCGGCGCGCTGACGCTCCTCCTCGCCGGCTGCGGGGAGAGCGTGGACCCGATCGAACGGCTGGGCCGCAAGACCACCGACCAGGTGCAGGGCGGCGGCGGGGCCGGTGCCTCCGCCGGCCCCTCGCCCTCCAAGGCCGCGGACCCCTCCCTCGCGTACAAGCACTGGGGCCTGTCCCGGCCCTTGGAGTTCGCGCCCCGGCCGGCGCAGAAGCCGGCGCTGCCGAAGGCCGCGCCCGGGCGGGTGCCGGTGGTGGACCGAATACCCGTGCCGGCCGGCGAGAAGATCGTCTTCGTGACCTTCGACGACGGCAGGGAGAAGGACCCGCGGTTCCTCCGGCAGACGGCCGACCTGAAACTGCCGATCACCATGTTCCTGACGGACAGCGTCGCGTCGAGCGGCTACGACCACTTCCAGCAGCTGCGGGACCAGGGCAACGGCAGCACGATCAACAACCACACGCTGAACCACCCCAACCTGCAGAAGCTGTCGTACGCGGCGCAGAAGGCCCAGATATGCGGCCAGCAGGACAAGCTCGCCCAGCGCTTCGGGCAGCGCCCCCGCCTCTTCCGCCCCCCGTACGGCTCCTACAACGACGACACCCTCCGGGCCGCGAAGGAGTGCGGGGTCGAGGCGCTCGTCACCTGGCGGGTGTCCATGCAGATCCGCGACCTCCAGTACGCCGAGGGCTCCGCCCTCCGGCCCGGTGACATCATCCTGGCCCACTTCCGCGGTCCGGCCGAGCTCAAGGGCTCGACGGAGACCCAGATGACCACGCGCATGCTCCAGAAGATCCAGGAACAGGGCTACCGGATAGGCCGCCTGGAGGACTACCTGTGAGCGCGCCCGGCCCGTCACCCCACCGCCACCAGCCCTCCGGGGTCACGGGACTCCGCCGCCGCCCGGGAGTCCGCCTCGCGCTGGCGCTCGGCGCTGTCGCTGATCCGCAGCAACAGGGCGATCATGATCCAGTTGGCGAGCAGTGAGGACCCGCCGCTGGCCAGGAACGGGATGGCCTTGCCGGTCAGCGGGATCAGGCCGGTCACCCCGCCGGTGACGATGAAGACCTGGAGGGCCAGGCCCGACGCCAGGCCGACCGCCAGCAGCTTGCCGAACGGGTCCCGCGAGCCCAGGGCCATCCGCAGGCCCCGCTGGACCAGCAGCCCGTACAGCAGCAGGACCGCCATCAGGCCCGCCAGGCCGAGCTCCTCGCCGACCGTGGTGAGGATGAAGTCGCTGCGCCCGGCGAAGGCGATGAGCTCGGGGTGTCCCTGGCCGAGGCCGGTGCCGGAGATCCCGCCGGTGCCGAAGCTGAACAGGGCCTGAGCGGACTGGTCGGAGATCAGGCCCTTGGGCCGCTGGTCCTCCGGCAGGAAGATCGCCATCGGGTCGAGCCAGGCCTGTACGCGGTTCTTGACGTGCGCCTCGGTCGAGCCGACCACGAAGGCGCCGGCGGCCGCCATCAGCAGGCCGGTGACGATCCAGCTGGTGCGTTCGGTGGCGACGTACAGCATCACCACGAAGACGCCGAAGAAGATCAGCGAGGTGCCCAGGTCCCGTTCGAAGACGAGGACCAGCAGGGACACGATCCACACGGTGATGATCGGGCCGAGCTGACGCATCGGCGGCAGCTGCACGCCGAGGAACCGGCGCCCCGCCAGCGCCAGGGTGTCGCGGTGGACCACCAGGTAGCCGGCGAAGAACACCGCGATCATGATCTTCACGAACTCGCCCGGCTGGAGCGACAGGCCGCCGATGACGATCCACCGCTTCGCGCCGTACTTGTCGGCGCCGAAGAACGCCGGGGCGATCAGCAGGACCAGCGCCACGGCCATGGTGATGTAGATGAAGCGCTGGAGGTAGCGGTGGTCGCGCAGCAGGGCCACGACGGCCACGCAGGCCGCCACGCCGATGACGCTCCACATCAGCTGCCCCGGCGCGACCGGGGCCGAGCCGTACCGGTCGATGTAGCCCTGGTCGAGGCGGTGCAGCAGGACCAGCCCGATCCCGGTGAGCAGCATGGCCAGCGGCAGGACCAGCGGATCGGCGTACGCGGCGAACCGGCGGACACCGAGGTGGGCCACCAGGGCCAGCAGGGTCATGCTGATCGCGAATCCGGCCAGGTCCGGCGGAGGTTCACCGTGCATCGCCAGGCCCGCGTTGGCGTGGCCGAAGACCGTGATGCCGACGACGAGGACGAGGAGCAGCGCTTCGGTTCGGCGGCGGGAGCCGGCCACCGTACGGGGCGTCAGCCCGCGCACGGGCTCGTGCCGCCGTCGAAGGGGGCCTTCGGTCCGGTCTGCTCGCGAATGCGGCGCTTTATCTTCATATCAACTACGACGTCGATGTCCCCGCCGAGGTTCCTGGGACCGGCGGACCGGCGGACCGGCGGGCCCGCCGCGGGAACCGCGGCGGGGCCCTTCCCCGTGACCGGCCGGGTCAGTCGTGGAAGATCACCGAGCGGAAGGTGAGCTGCGTGGAGCCCTCCTCGTCCGCCTCGATGTCGGTGTAGGGGCCGGTGCAGTCGGGCGCGGCGAAGACCGTGGCGGTCTCGTCGGTGCCGTTGACGGCGCTGTGCGCCGGCGGCACCTCGGACGGGTCGTTCGCCTCGTCCAGGGTGATGCACACCTCGCTCGGCGGGTCGCTCAGCTGCCCGCTCTGCATGGCCCGGTCCTCGGAGCGGTACTCGTAGGTGAAGGTGCCCTCGGCCGCGCCGGCCGAGGTGGGGAGCGCCAGGACGAGCAGGGCGGCGCCGGCGGCGGCACCGAGGGTGTGGCGGATGCGCATGGAGGGCTTCCTCACGGTGTGGGGGTGGGGACTTGCGGCCACTGGGTTCCCTCCGCGCCGGGCGGTCATGTCCCCGCCGGGAGCACGGTCAGCCGGACGGCCGCCGAAGAATCGTTCCTCCGCCCGCCATCCGGCCCTGCCCCCGGGAACCGGTGCCCGTGGCGCGCCGTGCGTACCGGGGCCGTCGGTGGGGCATGCTCGCTTCCGGCGTCGTCGGGAACCGCCCGGAGGGCGTGATTCCGCAACGCCCACCGGGTCGAATTGGCACTCCGCTTGACCGAGTGCTAATCGCCGGAATAGTCTCGGCCCTGGCACTCGCCCCCGGTGAGTGCCAACACAGCGACGGGCAGGTCCGGCACCCGCGACGACGGATCCACCTGGTCGCCACCTCAGACAGTTAACCCCGTGAGATCTCCGAAGGGGGAGGTCGGATCGTGACGACCGCCAGCTCCAAGGTTGCCATCAAGCCGCTTGAGGACCGCATCGTGGTCCAGCCGCTCGACGCCGAGCAGACCACGGCCTCCGGCCTGGTCATCCCGGACACCGCGAAGGAGAAGCCCCAGGAGGGCGTCGTCCTCGCCGTGGGCCCGGGCCGCTTCGAGGACGGCCAGCGTCTGCCGCTCGACGTGAGCGTCGGCGACATCGTGCTGTACAGCAAGTACGGCGGCACCGAGGTGAAGTACAGCGGCGAGGAGTACCTCGTCCTCTCGGCTCGCGACGTGCTCGCGATCATCGAGAAGTAATTCACCCAGCAGAAATGCTTCGAGCTGCGCCCCTGGTCACCCCGCTGAAGCCGGGCGGCGAGGGGCGCGGTTCGTTTGAAACCCAGATTTTTCGAGAGGGCTGAACCGCTCCCATGGCGAAGATCCTGAAGTTCGACGAGGACGCCCGTCGCGCCCTCGAGCGCGGCGTCAACAAGCTTGCCGACACGGTCAAGGTGACGATCGGCCCCAAGGGCCGCAACGTCGTCATCGACAAGAAGTTCGGCGCCCCCACCATCACCAACGACGGTGTCACCATCGCGCGCGAGGTCGAGCTCGACGACCCGTACGAGAACCTGGGCGCCCAGCTCGTGAAGGAGGTGGCGACCAAGACCAACGACATCGCTGGTGACGGCACCACCACCGCGACCGTCCTGGCTCAGGCCCTGGTCCGCGAGGGTCTGCGCAACGTCGCCGCCGGTGCTTCCCCGGCCGCCCTGAAGAAGGGCATCGACGCCGCGGTCAAGGCCGTCTCCGACGACCTCCTCGCCACCGCCCGCCCGATCGAGGACAAGACCGACATCGCCGCCGTGGCCGCGCTCTCCGCGCAGGACCAGCAGGTCGGCGAGCTCATCGCCGAGGCGATGGACAAGGTCGGCAAGGACGGTGTCATCACCGTCGAGGAGTCGAACACCTTCGGTCTGGAGCTGGAGTTCACCGAGGGCATGGCCTTCGACAAGGGCTACCTCTCGCCGTACTTCGTCACCGACCAGGAGCGGATGGAGGCCGTCCTCGAGGACCCCTACATCCTGATCCACCAGGGCAAGGTCTCCTCCATCCAGGACCTGCTGCCGCTGCTGGAGAAGGTCATCCAGGCGGGTGGCTCCAAGCCGCTGCTGATCATCGCCGAGGACGTCGAGGGCGAGGCCCTCTCCACCCTCGTCGTCAACAAGATCCGCGGCACCTTCAACGCGGTGGCGGTCAAGGCCCCCGGCTTCGGTGACCGCCGCAAGGCGATGCTCCAGGACATGGCCACCCTCACCGGTGCCACCGTCATCGCCGAGGAGGTCGGCCTCAAGCTCGACCAGGCCGGTCTGGACGTGCTGGGCAGCGCCCGCCGCGTGACCGTCACCAAGGACGACACCACGATCGTGGACGGCGCCGGCTCCTCCGAGGACGTCCTCGGCCGCGTCAACCAGATCAAGGCCGAGATCGAGGCCACGGACTCCGACTGGGACCGCGAGAAGCTGCAGGAGCGCCTCGCGAAGCTGGCCGGCGGCGTGTGCGTGATCAAGGTCGGCGCCGCCACCGAGGTGGAGCTGAAGGAGAAGAAGCACCGTCTGGAGGACGCCATCTCCGCGACCCGCGCCGCGGTCGAGGAGGGCATCGTCTCCGGTGGTGGCTCCGCTCTGGTCCACGCCGCCAAGGTGCTCGCCGACAACCTCGGCAAGGAGGGCGACGAGGCCACCGGTGTCGCGGTCGTCCGCCGCGCCGTCGTCGAGCCGCTGCGCTGGATCGCCGAGAACGCCGGCCTCGAGGGCTACGTCATCACCTCGAAGGTGGCGGAGCTGGAGAAGGGCAACGGCTTCAACGCCGCGACCGGCGAGTACGGCGACCTGGTCAAGGCCGGCGTCATCGACCCGGTGAAGGTCACCCGCTCCGCCCTGGAGAACGCCGCCTCCATCGCCTCGCTGCTGCTCACGACCGAGACCCTGGTCGTCGAGAAGCCGGCCGAGGAGGAGGACAACGGTCACGGTCACGGCCACGGTCACGGCCACAGCCACTGATCGGCCACTGAACGCGCCACAGCGTGCGAAGGCCCCGTTCCGCGTGATGCGGAGCGGGGCCTTCCCCGTGCCGGACCCCCTGGGTCCTAGGTCGCGTACGGAGTGCCGGACGCGCCCATCTGGCGCTGCAGGTCGGCGACGTTGTAGCTCCACCAGGCCTCGGTGATCTCGCCGTTGACGCACCGGAACGTGGTGCTCCCGGTCATCTCGTAGGTCTTTCCCGTGGGTGCCGCTCCCATGAACTCACCCTTGTGGGTACCGCGCCACTTCCACACCGTGGTGACGAACTCTCCCTCGGCCAGCTGGGCCATCGGCTCGAACGTCATGTCGAAGGCGCCGCGCCACCGTTCCATGTCGGCGCGCATCGCGTCCCGGCCGATGACGGTGGACTCCTCCTTGCCCGCGTCGTGGTCGATGCAGTTCGTCGCGAAACACTCCTCGATGACGCCCATGTTGCCGTGCATGAGGGCGTCCTCGAACACCCGGTTGGCCAGGTGCTTGTTGAGCTGTTCGTCCCGCACCACGTCGAGGTTGGTGAACTTGGGCATGCCGTCGCAGAGCGACACCATCTCCTGGAACATCCTGTCCGTCTCCGGGAGCTGGGAGTTCCGCATGGCCTCTTCGTACGAGGGGAACTCGACGACGTCGACGAAGTGTTCCTCGTCGTCGCGGTCCTTGCCGATCAGGCTGTGCGTGACCGTCCGCCGACCCTGGCTCTGGGCCACGTAGCGGTCCAGGAGGTCCGACAGGTCGTCGTACCTGCGCGTCTTGTAATCGATAATCTGTACGAATGTCATGGCGTCTCCCGGGCGAGATAGGACATGACCATTTTATTCCGGTACGCCCCTTTCGCTTGTCGCTACTGCGGGCCGTACTTCCGCCCGGTCCGCGAGGAGATCCCGCCCAGCAGCCCGCGCGGCACCAGCTTGGCCACGCCCATCAGCGCCTTGTACCGGGGGTCCGGGACCGACAGCGTCTTGCCGCGCGCCAGGTCCGCGAGGGCCTCGGCCACCAGCTTGTCCGCGTCCAGCCACATCCAGTTGGGGATGTTGTCGGTGCCCATGCCGGCCCGCTGGTGGAACTCCGTCCGCACGAACCCCGGGCACAGCGCCATCAGCCGGACCCCCGAGTCGGCCAGGTCCCGGGCCGCGCCCTGGGTGAACTGCACGACCCAGGCCTTGCTCGCCCCGTACGTACCCCGCGGTAGGAACGCCGCCACCGAGGCCACGTTGACCACCCCGCCGCGCCCGCGCGAGCGCATCGACCCGGTCGCCGCCGCGGTCAGCCGCAGCACCGCCTCGACGTGGACCTTGAGCATGGTCAGCTCGTCCGTCATCGGGACCTCGAGGAAACGGCCCTTGTTGCCGAAGCCCGCGTTGTTGACCAGCAGGTCCACCGGGTGCCTGGCATCCGCCAGCCGGGCCTCCACCGCGCCGATGCCCTCCTCGGTGGACAGGTCGGCGCGGAGCACCTCGGCCTCGATGCCGTGCCGGTCGTGGAGTTCGGTGGCCTGCTCGCCCAGCCGCTCGGTGTCGCGGGCGACCAGGACCAGGTTGTGCCCCTGGGCCGCGAGCCGCCGTGCGAAGGCGGCACCGATGCCCGCCGTGGAACCTGTGATCAGCGCAGTCGTCATACGGGCAACCTAGCCGCCCGGAGCGTCGGTTCCGTTCAGTTCCGCACGTCCGCGGTCACGGTCGCCCCGAGCCGCTCCGCGTACGCCCGCGCCGCCTCCCGCGCCTCCGGCTCCAGGGCCTCGCCCGCCGCCAGCGTGCGGGGCAGCAGCTCCCGCTCGGTGGTGAGCGCCCGGAACAGCATCGCGACCGTCACGTCGTGGTCCGGCCGGTGCAGCACCTCGACCGGGTCTCCGGCGCGTACGTACCCCTCCTGCACCACCCGCAGGTACGCGCCCGGCAGCACCGCCCGCGTGAAGGTCCTGACCCAGCCCCGCTCGTCCAGATGGCCCTGGAAGGTGCGGCAGGGGATTCGGGCCGAGGCCACTTCCAGCACCACGTCCGCGCCGACCCGCCAACGCTCTCCGATGAGCGCCCCGTTGACGTCGATGCCGGAGGTGGTGAGGTTCTCGCCGAAGACGCCGCCGGGCAGCTCGCGGCCCAGTTCCAGCTCCCACCACTCGAGGTCCTCGCGCGCGTACGCGTAGACGGCCTGGTGGTCACCGCCGTGGTGGCGCCTGCTGCACACGTCGTCGCCTTCGAGGCCGGAGCCGCCGACGCCCTTGGGGCCCGGGGCGAAGACCCGGACCGGGCCCTCCACCGGGCGCTTGGCGATGCCGGTGAGCCCGCCTTCCGTGTCGGTGTACGCGACGGAGGCCGCCTTGCCCAGGTTCACGGAAATGAGGTGCATGTGCGCCAAGCTAGCGGACGTGTGCCCAAAGCCGCGAGGGGATTGTTCGCACTCCGGTCAAAGTTCGTCTTATGCTTCAGGAGTGATCGAGGCACGTCATCTCCGGGTCCTGCGCGCGGTCGCTGGCACCGGCTCCTTCTCCGCCGCAGCCCGCGAACTGGGCTGCACCCAGCCCGCCGTCTCCCAGCAGATGAAGGCCCTGGAACACTCGGCGGGCACCCCGCTGCTGGTGCGGACCGGCCGCGAGATGCGGCTCACCCAGGCCGGCGAAGCCCTGGTCCGGCACGCCGCGGGGATCCTGGCCGGGCTGACCGCCGCCGAGGAGGAGGTCGCCGCCATCGCCGGACTGCGGGCCGGCCGGGTCCGCCTGGTCTCCTTCCCCAGCGGCAGCTCCACCCTGGTGCCGACCGCCCTGGCCGCGATGCGCGCCGGGCACCCGGGGACCCGCATCTCGCTGGTGGAGGCGGAGCCGCCGCGCTCGGTGGAGATGCTGCGCGAGGGCGACTGCGACGTGGCCCTGGCCTTCCGGTACGCCGGCACCCCGGACGTCGGCGAGTGGCAGGACCTGGTCGTGCGGCCGCTGCTCACCGACCGGCTCGTCGGCCTGGTGCCGGAGGGCCACCGGCTGGCCGGTGCGGAGCGGGTCGAAATGGCGGACCTCGCCGAGGAGCCGTGGATCGCGGGCTGCCCGCGCTGCCGCCGCCACCTGGTCGAGGTCTGCGAAGGCGCCGGGTTCACCCCGCGGATCGACTTCGCCACCGACGACTACCCGGCCGTGGTGGGTCTGGTCGGCGCGGGCTTGGGCGTGGCGGTGCTGCCGGAGCTGGCCGTGGAGTCCGTACGCACGAAGGGCGCGCGCACGGTGGCGGTGGAGCCGGCGGTGGAGCGCGAGGTGGTCGCGCTGACCCTGCCCGACCTGGCGCGGGTCCCGGCGGTGGCGGCGACCCTCGCCGAACTGGAGCGGGCCGCCGGCCGTTAGGGGCCGGCGGCCGTTAGGGGCCGGCGGCCGGGGGGCGTCCTCCCGGTCCCGGATTCGAAGAAACGTTCCTTCAGGTGTCCGTGCCTGCCCCCGGGGGTGGCGGCGCTCAGTGTGGCGGTGTGGGGCCGCCGGTCACGCTGCTGGCGGGGATGAGGCGGTGCCGGGCCCGTCCCATCAGTTCCTCGCGCTCGTCTTCGGTGAGGCCGCCCCACACCCCGTAGGGCTCACGGACGGCCAGCGCGTGCGCGGCGCATTCCGCGCGCACCGGGCATCGCATGCAGACCTCTTTAGCCGAGGCCTCGCGCGCGCTCCGGGCCGCACCCCGCTCGCCCTCCGGGTGGAAGAAGAGTGAGCTGTCGACCCCGCGGCAGGCTGCCAGCAACTGCCAGTCCCAGAGGTCGGCGTTCGGTCCGGGGAGGCGGGAGAAATCTGCCATTGCTAGTCCTCTTGGTGCCGGTACTGAGACGGATACGGTCCAAGTCTCCACACCTACTGTCGTAGTAGATGTAAATATGACTCACTCGGAATCTAGCCTCAGACACATGCGAAACGGAAGGAAAGCCGCCAAATAGGGCATACCTCCAGATGGAGGACGGATGGCTTGTCGCTCCAACGCCGTGTTCGCTTCCTCACGTAGAGTGCCGAAGGTGTCCGTCCGACCCGTAACTCTTTCGAGTGACCATCGTTGAGAGTGCGAAGGCGGTTGAACGAAGAAGTTCCCGGACAGGTGTCCGAGGGCATCGACCGCACAGGTGACGATACGTACCAGCCTGGAGGCTCAAGGTGACGCGCATCAGCAGCTGCGGAGGGCGGTCATGACGTCCGTTCTCGTCTGCGACGACTCCCCGCTTGCCCGAGAGGCGCTCCGTCGCGCGGTGGCCACCGTGCCCGGCGTCGAGCGTGTGACGACGGCTGCCAACGGCGAGGAAGTCCTCCGCCGCTGGGGTGCCGACCGCTCCGACCTGATCCTGATGGATGTACGGATGCCCGGCCTCGGCGGTGTCGAGACCGTCCGCCGGCTGCTCTCGGCCGACCCGGGCGCCCGCATCATCATGCTCACGGTCGCCGAGGACCTGGACGGCGTGGCCCTCGCGGTCGCCGCCGGCGCCCGTGGCTACCTGCACAAGGACGCCTCGCGCGCCGAGCTGCGGGCCACGGTCACCCAGGCGCTCGCCGACCCGACCTGGCGACTGGCCCCCCGCCGGCTCCGCTCCGCCGAGATGGGCGCCGCCCCCACCCTGACCGCCCGCGAGATCCAGGTGCTGGAGGGGATGAGTCACGGCCGCTCCAACGCGGAGATCGGCCGCGAGCTCTTCCTCTCCGAGGACACCGTCAAGACCCACGCGCGCCGGCTCTTCAAGAAGCTCGGCGCCTCGGACCGCGCGCACGCGGTGGCGCTCGGCTTCCGCTGGGGCCTGGTCCGCTGACCGCCGGCCCCCGGGCGACCGGTTCCCCGTCCGCCTCCGGCGGACGGGGCGGCACGCCCGGTGTTCGGCCCGGGATTGGCGGGGCACAATCCGGGGGACGTGTCGCTTCGGACGTGATGCCGCATCCTTGAGGTGTGCCGCATCCTTGGAGATGTGGAGTCCTCGGGACTATTCGGCCGAGCGGGAGGGGAGGGCGCAGGGAATGACGTCAGGCGCGCCCGCTCATAACGCTTCGGTGCACAACACCGACCACGGTGCCGCGAATGCTCCGGCGCCGAGGCACCATGGATTGATGCGCGACGACGAGGCCAAGGGGTCTGCTGCGGCCACGGCCCCGGCCGGTGCCCCCGCGGGAGGCGGCGCCGGAGCCGTCGGTGGGCTCGTCCGCCGCGCGGTGGAGGGCGACGAGCAGGCCACCCACGACCTGCTCGCCCACGTACACCCGCTGGCCCTGCGCTACTGCCGTACCCGGCTGTCCAGGCTGCCCGGCGACGCCCGCCACTTCGTCGAGGACCTGGCGCAGGAAGTCTGCGTCGCCGTGCTGATGGCCCTCCCGCGCTACCGCGACACCGGCCGCCCCTTCGAGGCCTTCGTCTTCGCCATCGCCGCGCACAAGGTCGCCGACCTCCAGCGGGCGGCCATGCGCCACCCGGGGAGCACGGCCGTCCCCTCCGACGAGATGCCCGAGCGGCCGGACGACTCGCTGGGCCCCGAGGAGCGGGCGCTGCTGAGCAGCGACGCCGAGTGGGCGAAGAAACTGCTGGCCAACCTGCCCGAGAACCAGCGCGAGCTGCTGGTGCTGCGGGTCGCGGTCGGCCTGACCGCCGAGGAGACCGGCCAGATGCTGGGCATGTCGCCGGGCGCGGTGAGGGTGGCGCAGCACCGGGCGCTCAGCCGGCTGCGCGCGCTCGCCGAGCAGTGACCGGTCCGAATCTCGTACGAACAGACGAAACTTCCGGTCGATCTTCATCGTGGAATGAGACGCCGCGCGATCCCGTTAGCATGGACATCCGCGCTGAGCAAGACCATCTGGGAAGGTGTCATGACTGTCAACGGCGACGTCGATGGAGTACCCGGCAAATTCGCGACGCTGGGTCTGACCTACGACGACGTGCTCCTTCTTCCCGGCGCGTCGGACATGGCCCCGGACGAGATCGACACCTCTTCCTACATCTCCAAGAACGTCCGTGTGAACGTTCCGCTGCTGTCCGCCGCCATGGACAAGGTCACCGAGGCCCGTATGGCCATCGCGATGGCCCGCCAGGGCGGCGTCGGCGTACTGCACCGCAACCTCTCCATCGCCGACCAGGCGAACCAGGTCGACCTGGTCAAGCGCTCCGAGTCGGGCATGGTCACCGACCCGATCACCGTGCACCCGGACGCCACCCTGCGCGAGGCCGACGAGCTGTGCGCGAAGTTCCGTATCTCCGGCGTCCCGGTCACCGACGCCGCCGGCAAGCTGCTGGGCATCGTCACCAACCGCGACATGGCCTTCGAGTCGGACCGCTCCCGCCAGGTGCGCGAGGTCATGACCCCGATGCCGCTGGTCACCGGCAAGGTCGGCATCTCGGGCGTGGACGCCATGGAGCTGCTGCGCCGCCACAAGATCGAGAAGCTGCCGCTGGTCGACGACGCGGGCACCCTCAAGGGCCTGATCACGGTCAAGGACTTCGTCAAGGCGGAGAAGTACCCGAACGCCGCCAAGGACAGGGACGGCCGCCTGCTGGTCGGCGCCGCCGTCGGAGTCGCCGGCGACGCCTTCGAGCGCGCCCAGGCGCTCATCGAGGCCGGCGTGGACTTCATCGTGGTCGACACCGCGCACGGCCACTCCCGGCTGGTCGGCGACATGGTCTCCAAGATCAAGTCGAACTCCTCGGTGGACGTCATCGGCGGCAACGTCGCCACCCGCGACGGCGCCCAGGCGCTGATCGACGCCGGCTGCGACGGCATCAAGGTCGGTGTCGGCCCCGGCTCCATCTGCACCACCCGCGTGGTCGCCGGCATCGGCGTC
The DNA here is from genome assembly GCF_042900645.1 of Streptomyces sp. NPDC012888. NCBI lineage: Bacteria > Bacillati > Actinomycetota > Actinomycetes > Kitasatosporales > Streptomycetaceae > Streptomyces > Streptomyces sp. NPDC012888. The sequence continues at coordinate 225,009 of NZ_JBIBBM010000006.1, forward strand.
CCGCAGGTCACCGCGATCTACGAGGCCTCGCTGGCCGCCAAGGCCGCGGGCGTCCCGGTCATCGGCGACGGCGGCCTGCAGTACTCCGGCGACATCGCCAAGGCCCTGGTCGCCGGCGCGGACACGGTCATGCTCGGTTCACTGCTGGCGGGCTGCGAGGAGTCCCCGGGCGAGCTGCTGTTCATCAACGGCAAGCAGTTCAAGTCCTACCGGGGCATGGGCTCGCTCGGCGCCATGCAGTCCCGCGGCGACCGCAAGTCCTTCTCCAAGGACCGCTACTTCCAGGAGGGCGTGGGCGGCGACGACAAGCTCATCCCCGAGGGCATCGAGGGCCAGGTCCCGTACCGCGGTCCGCTCGCGGCGGTCGTCCACCAGCTGGTCGGCGGTCTGCGCCAGTCGATGTTCTACGTCGGCGGCCGTACCGTCCCCGAGCTGCAGGAGCGCGGCCGGTTCGTCCGGATCACCTCGGCGGGTCTGAAGGAGAGCCACCCGCACGACATCCAGATGACGGTCGAGGCGCCGAACTACAGCCGCCAGGGCTGACCGCCCCCGTGTCGCGGGAGGGCGGGTCCGGGGAGCACCCGGGCCCGCCCTCCGGCGTTCCCGGGCGCGGGGCGGCGGGCGCGGGTGTCCGTACGGCGGTCACGGGAACGCGCGGCTCCGGCGTTCGGGGATACTGGACGGGCAGACCCAGAGGGAAAGGCCACCACACGTGACTGAGATCGAGATCGGGCGCGGCAAGCGCGGCCGCCGGGCATACGCCTTCGACGACATCGCCATCGTCCCGAGCCGGCGTACGCGCGACCCGAAGGAGGTCTCGATCGCCTGGCAGATCGACGCCTACCGGTTCGAGCTCCCGTTCCTGGCCGCTCCCATGGACTCGGTGGTCTCCCCGCAGACCGCGATCCGCATCGGCGAGCTCGGCGGCCTCGGCGTGCTGAACCTCGAAGGCCTGTGGACCCGGTACGAGGACCCGCAGCCGCTGCTGGACGAGATCGCGGAGCTGCCGGAGGAGGCCGCGACCCGCCGCCTCCAGGAGGTCTACGCGGCGCCGATCCAGGCCGACCTGATCGGGCAGCGCATCAAGGAGGTGCGCGACTCCGGCGTGGTCACGGCCGCGGCCCTCTCCCCGCAGCGCACCGCGCAGTTCTCCAAGGCCGTCGTGGACGCGGGCGTGGACATCTTCGTCATCCGCGGCACCACCGTCTCCGCCGAGCACGTCTCCGGCGCCGCCGAGCCGCTGAACCTGAAGCAGTTCATCTACGAGCTCGACGTCCCCGTCATCGTCGGCGGCTGCGCCACCTACACGGCGGCCCTGCACCTGATGCGCACCGGCGCGGCCGGCGTGCTGGTGGGCTTCGGCGGCGGCGCCGCCCACACCACCCGCAACGTGCTCGGCATCCAGGTCCCGATGGCCACCGCCGTCGCCGACGTGGCCGCGGCCCGCCGCGACTACATGGACGAGTCCGGCGGCCGCTACGTGCACGTCATCGCCGACGGCGGCGTGGGCTGGTCCGGCGACCTGCCCAAGGCCGTCGCCTGTGGCGCGGACGCCGTGATGATCGGCTCCCCGCTGGCCCGCGCCACGGACGCACCCGGCAAGGGCCACCACTGGGGCATGGAGGCCGTCCACGAGGACGTGCCGCGCGGCAAGAAGGTCCACCTCGGCACGGTGGGCACCACCGAGGAGATCCTGACCGGCCCGTCGCACACCCCGGACGGCTCGATGAACCTGTTCGGCGCCCTGCGCCGCTCGATGGCCACCACCGGCTACAGCGAGCTCAAGGAGTTCCAGCGCGTCGAGGTCACCGTGGCGGACTCCCAGCACCGCCGCTGACCCTCCCGACGGCAGCCCGAAGGGCCGGCACCCCGCGCGAGTGGGGCGCCGGCCCTTCGGCGTACGGGGCGCGGCCGTACGGGGCCCGCCGTACGGGGACCGCCGTACGGGGCCCGCCGTACGGGGCCCGCCGGACCGGGCCGGGTCAGAGGCGGTGGGCGGCGCCGGCCGGGGTGGCGCCCCGGGTGTCGAGGAGGAGCTGGGCCTTCACGGCCAGGCCCTGCATGTCGTAGGTGCGGTGGTGCTGGAGCAGGAGGGTGAGGTCGGCGTTGGCGGCGGCCTCGTAGAGGGACTCGGCGCGGGGGACGGGCTGGTCGCGGACCCGCCAGCCGGCGACGAACGGGTCGTGGTAGCTGATCAGCGCGCCGAGGTCGAGGAGGCGGCCGGCGATCTCGCGGGCCGGGGAGCCCTCCTGGTCGGCGAGGTCGGGCTTGTAGGTGACGCCGAGGAGCAGGACGCGGGCGCCGCGCGCGGACTTGCCGTGTTCGTTCAGCAGGGTGGCGCAGCGCTGGATGACGTACTGCGGCATCCGGTCGTTGATCTCCTTGGCCAGGCCGACCATGCGGAGCGGGTGGCCGGGGGTGCGGGAGGAGTGGGGGAGGTAGGTGGGGTCGAGGGGGATGCCGTGGCCGCCGACCCCGGGGCCGGGGCGGAAGGCGTGGAAGCCGTAGGGCTTGGTCTCGGCGCAGCGGACGACGTCCCACAGGTCCACGCCGATGTCGTGGCAGAGCACCGCCATCTCGTTCATCAGGGCGATGTTGACGTGCCGGAAGTTGGTCTCCAGCAGCTGTACGGTCTCGGCCTCGCGCAGGCCGCGGGCCCGGACGACCTTCTCGGTCAGGCGGGCGTAGAAGGCGGCCGCGGACTCGGTGCAGGCGGGGGTGAGGCCGCCGATCACCTTGGGGGTGTTGCCGATGGTGTGCGTGCGGTTGCCGGGGTCGAGGCGGCTGGGGGAGTAGGCCAGGTGGAAGTCCCGGCCGGCCCGGAGGCCGGAGCCCGATTCGAGGATGGGCCGCAGGTAGTCCTCGGTGGCGCCGGGGTGTACGGCGGACTCGAGGATGACGGTGGTGTTCGGGCGCATCCGGGCGGCGAGGGCCTGGCCGGCCTCCCCGACGGCGGAGAGGTCGAGGGCGCGGTCGGGGCCGAGCCGGGTGGGTGCGCAGATGACGGCGGTGCGTACCCGGCCGAGTTCGGCGGGGTCGGTGGCGACCCGGAAGCCGGCCGCCGACATGCGGCGGAGCTCGGCGGCGGTGAGGCTGGTGTCGGTGGCGGGGCCGCAGGTGTAGCCGACGGTCTCGATACCGGCGGCGACGGCGGCCTGGGCGAGCGGGAGGCCGAGGTGGCCGAGTCCGATGACGGCGAGATCTGCGGGCATGGGGGTGCCGTCCCTTCCCTGACATGAGGGGCCTGTGCGCGCAAGTCCTGTGGACAGGGGAAGCTGGCGCTATGTCAGACTAGGCGTATATATGACCGATCTGTCGCATTGTGGGGTAGTGGTCTCCGTTGTGTTGTCCACAGGCGGTGGCTGATGTGGGTGCGCGAGGTCAGACTTGGTGGTCACGGGGGATGTGAGCGGGGCTACCCGCACACCAACGGGAGGCAGTGGTGAGGACAGCGACACTCGGACCGGCGCAGCGCGCCGAGGCGCTCGCCCGGATGGCCGAGCGGGAACTGGACGTGCTGGTGGTCGGGGCCGGCGTCGTGGGGGCCGGTACCGCGCTCGACGCGGTCACCAGGGGCCTGTCCACGGGGCTGGTGGAGGCCCGCGACTGGGCGTCCGGCACCTCCAGCAGATCGAGCAAGCTGATCCACGGCGGCCTGCGCTACCTGGAGATGCTCGACTTCGCGCTCGTCCGGGAGGCCCTGAAGGAACGCGGCCTGCTGCTGGAGCGTCTCGCCCCGCACCTGGTGAAGCCGGTGCCGTTCCTCTACCCGCTCCAGCACAAGGGCTGGGAGCGGTTCTACGCCGGTTCCGGGGTCGCGCTGTACGACGCCATGTCCGTCTCCAGCGGACACGGCCGGGGCCTGCCGGTCCACCGGCACCTGACGCGCCGGCGGGCCCTGCGGGTGGCGCCCTGCCTGCGCAAGGACGCCCTGGTGGGTGCCCTCCAGTACTACGACGCCCAGATGGACGACGCGCGGTTCGTGACCGCGCTCGTCCGGACGGCCGCGGCCTACGGGGCGGGTTGCGCCAACCGGGCGAGGGTGACCGGGTTCCTCCGCGAGGGTGAACGCGTGGTCGGCGCGCGGGTGCGGGACGTGGAGGGCGGCGGCGAGTACGAGGTGCGGGCCAAGCAGGTCGTCAACGCCACCGGGGTGTGGACCGACGACACGCAGGCGCTGATCGGGGAGCGCGGCCAGTTCCACGTCCGCGCCTCGAAGGGCATCCACCTGGTCGTCCCCAAGGACCGGATCCACTCGACCACCGGGCTGATCCTGCGGACGGAGAAGTCCGTGCTGTTCGTGATCCCCTGGGGCCGGCACTGGATCGTCGGCACCACCGACACCGACTGGGACCTGGACAAGGCCCATCCGGCGGCGTCCAGCGCGGACATCGACTACCTGCTGGAGCACGTCAACTCGGTCCTGGCGGTCCCCCTCACCCGGGACGACGTGCAGGGGGTGTACGCGGGCCTGCGCCCGCTGCTGGCCGGCGAGTCGGACGCCACCAGCAAGCTGTCCCGGGAGCACACGGTGGCGCACCCGGTGCCCGGACTGGTGGTCGTGGCCGGCGGCAAGTACACGACGTACCGGGTGATGGCCAAGGACGCGGTGGACGAGGCGGTGCACGGACTGGACCAGCGGGTCGCCGCCTGCGTCACCGAGGACGTCCCGCTGGTCGGCGCCGAGGGGTACCGGGCGCTGTGGAACGCCCGGGCCCGGATCGCGGCCCGGACGGGTCTTCATGTCGTGCGCGTGGAACACCTGTTGAACCGCTACGGATCGCTGACCGAGGAGCTGCTGGACCTCATCGAGAAGGACCCCGGGCTGGGCCGGCCGCTCGGCGGAGCGGAGGACTACCTGCGCGCCGAAGTGGTCTACGCGGCCTCGCACGAGGGGGCCCGGCACCTGGACGACGTACTGACCCGGCGCACCAGGATCTCCATCGAGACCTTCGATCGGGGGACCCGTTCGGCCCGCGAATGCGCGGAGTTGATGGCACCGGTGCTCGGCTGGGACGCCCAGCAGGTGGAGAAGGAGGTGGAACACTACGAGAAGCGGGTCCAGGCGGAACGCGAGTCCCAGCGGCAGCCGGACGACCAGACCGCGGACGCGGCCCGGTTGGGGGCCCCGGACATCGTCCCGCTCTGACGGCGCGCGAACCCGTTCGGGGTTGGTGGAACCGCCGACCCCGGGGGCCCGTCCGTCCCGGAGTGAGGAACAATGAGGGTTCGGCCGGGGCGGGTTATGTACAGCCGGCCGGATCCCGGGGCAGCCGGAGCGGGCGCCACGATCGCAGAGGGGACGCATGTCGAAGCCGGAGCACAACAGCGAGCCGGACGTCTCCACCGGTAACGATCTTGGTGTCGGCGCGGAAGGGCGCCCCACCGACCTGACGAAATCACCGGAGAAGCGCCGGCCGGCCGCCGCGGCGGACGAGGAACCGAGCGGTGCCGGTGCCGGTGCCGGGTCCGGGCCGGACGCGGCCGGGTCCACCACGGCGAAGCCGGCCGCGGAGGCGGACGCGAAGCCGGCCGCGGAGGCCGAGTCCGACGACGCCGGTTCCGGGGCCGGTGACGAGGCGGCGACCGCCGGGGCGGCCGGGGCCGGGGCTGCGGGGGCTGCGGGGGCGCGGTCCGCGGGGGCCGGGAAGGCGCGTACCGGAAAGGCCGCGGCGGAGCGGGCCGGGAGCGACACCAGGGCGGAGACCCGCGCCGGGACCGCCGAGCGCGCCAAGGGCTCCGCGGAGCCGGAGGCCGCCGCGAGGACCACCGGCGGGACCGCCGAGGACGAGGGCAGGCTGCTCGCCGGCCGGTACCGGCTGGAGCGGGTGCTCGGCAAGGGCGGCATGGGCACCGTCTGGCGGGCCCTCGACGAGATCCTCGGCCGGACCGTCGCCGTCAAGGAACTGCGGTTCCACTCCGGTGTCGACGAGGACGAGAAGCGCCGGCTGGTCACCCGCACCCTGCGTGAGGCCAAGGCGATCGCCCGGATCCGCAGCGGCGGCGCCGTCACCGTGTTCGACGTGGTGGACGAGGACGACCGCCCGTGGATCGTCATGGAGCTCATCGAGGGCCTCTCCCTCGCCGAGTACATCCGCGAGCGCGGCACCCTCACCCCCCGCCGCGCGGCCGAGGTCGGTCTCGCCGTGCTCGACGTGCTCAAGGCCGCGCACGGCGAGGGCATCCTGCACCGTGACGTGAAGCCGTCCAACGTCCTGATCGCCGAGAGCGGCCGGGTCGTCCTCACCGACTTCGGCATCGCCCAGGTGGAGGGCGACCCCTCCGTCACCTCCACCGGCATGCTCGTCGGCGCCCCCTCCTACATCTCGCCGGAACGCGCCCGCGGGCAGAAGCCGGGCCCCCCGGCCGACCTGTGGTCGCTGGGCGGCCTGCTCTACGCCTCGGTGGAGGGCGTGCCCCCGTACGACAAGGGCTCGGCGCTCGCGACGCTCACCGCCGTGATGACCGAGCCGGTCGAGCCGCCCAAGAACGCGGGTCCGCTGGCCGAGGTCATCTACGGCCTGCTGGTCAAGGACCCCGCCCGCCGGCTCGACGACGCCCGGACCCGGAACCTGCTGGCCGCTGTCATCAACGCGCCCGAGGAGCCGGAGGACGGGCGGGATTCCGAGCGCACCCGGGTGGTCTCCCTGACGGCCGCCCAGGCGGCCGCGGAGAAGGCGGCGGCCGACAAGGCGGCGGAGAAGGCCGCGGCCAAGGCCGCGGCGCGCAAGGAGCGCGAGCAGCGCGAACGTGCCCGCGAGGCGCTGAAGGCGGCCCGCAAGGCCGCCGCAGCCTCGGCCGCGGCGGCAACCGCCGGCACGGCGGAGGCCGCGTCCGCCGAGCACCGGAGCGACGCCGGCACGCCGGCCACCGCCTCCGCGGGCGGCCGCCCGGCCACGGTCGTGGCCCCGCTCACCGACGTCATGCAGCGCCGCACCATAGCGCTGGCGGTGGCGGCCCTGGTGGTCGTCCTCGCGGTCGTCGGCTCCCTGGTCGTATGGGCGTTCAGCGGCGACGAAGGGCAGAAGGGCGACGCCCGCAAGGGCGGCGCCACCCCCGGCACCACGGCCTCCGGCAGCCCCGTACCCGGCGGCAACGGCGGCACCACCCCCGACGGCAAGGGCGGCACCAGCCCCGTGCCCGGCACCTCGGGCGGCGGGAACGGCCAGGGCAACGGCACCGGTCCGGACGGCGGCACCGCCACCGCCGGACAGGGCGGCTCCGGCTCCGGTTCCGGTTCCGCTACCTCCGGCGCCACGGGCGGTTCCGGCGTGGGTGGCAGCCTGCCCGCCGGTTACCGGATGCTCACCGACCAGAAGTTCCGCTTCAGCATGGCGATGCCCGAGGGCTTCCACCTCACCGGCATCGCGGGCAAGGACTCCGGCGGCATATACAGCAAGGACGGCGGATTCCCGCGGATCCAGGTCGACTTCAACAAGCGGCCCGGGGACGACGCCCGGCTGGCCTGGGCCCAGCTCGCCCCGGCCGTCGCCGGCAGCAGTCAGGACTACCGGCTGCTCGGCCTCGGCGTGCGGGACTACCGCGGCTATCCCACCGTCGCCGACTGGGAGTTCGAGCGCACCCAGAACGGGATGCGGATCCGGGTGCTCAACCGCGGGTTCAAGATCGACGCCACTCACGGCTACGCCATCATGATCAGCTGCCCGGCCGACCAGTGGGACGGCCCGGAGTGCACCCAGATGCGGCAGACGGCCTTCGACACCTTCCAGCCGCTGGGCTGACCGGCTGACCGCGGGCGACCTCGCGAAGGACCGGGACGCGGGCGCGGTGTGCGACGTATCGTGTTCGAGGGGTCATCGGGGGAAACGGGGGATCCGGAGTGGAGGACTACGCGGGGCGCATCCTGGCCGACCGCTACCGTCTGCCGCTGCCGCCCTCCGACGCGTACGAACTGGTCGAGACGCGCGCCTTCGACACGCGCAGCGGGCAGGAAGTGCTGATCCGTCAGGTGCCGTTGCCGGAGGTCGTGGACGCCGAGGTGCTCGACGGACGGCCCGCGCCGGACGTCCGTTCCCCGGGTGAACTCCCCGCGGTCCGGCGGGCCATCGAGGCCGCCCAGGCGGCGGCCCGGATCCCCGACCACCCCCGGCTGGACCAGGTCTTCGACGTGTTCGCCGAGGGCGGCTCGCTGTGGATAGTGAGCGAACTCGTGCCCGCCCGGCCGCTCGCGTCGCTGATCGCCGACGAACCGCTGAGCCCGTACCGGGCCGCGGAGGTCGCCTCCGACGTACTGACGGCCCTGCGGGTGCTGCACGCGCACGGCTGGACCCACCGCAACATCACCGTGCGCACGGTGCTGGTCTGCGACGACGGCCGGGTCGTGCTCACCGGGCTGGCGGCCGGCGCCGCCGAGGACGCGCTCTGCGGCTACGACCCCGTCCCGGACCTCGAGGACGCCGAGCCGCCCATCGGCTCTGCCGACCACGGTCCGCCCGGTCCGCCCGGTCCGCCCGGTCCGCCCGGTCCGCCCCAGTGGCCCGGCAGCCCCCTCCCGGCCGCGCCAGGCGGCCACCCCGGTGACACCCTCGGGCTCCCCCGGTCGACCGGCGGCACCGCGTCCCTGCCGGGCCGGGGCGGCGTGCCCACCCCGTGGTGGTCCGACGACCCCGGCGGCGTCGCCGCGGCCCGGCGGGCACCGGGCGGGGACGGCGAGCCCGCCACGACCGTGCCCGGGCCGGGCGGCGTGGCCGCGCCCCGGTCCGCCGGTCCGGTCCCGGCGGAGGAGCGGCCCGGTACGCCCGTGCCCGGGCCGGGCGGGGGCGTACCGGGCCAGTGGACCGGTGGTGCGCCCACGGACGGCCCCGGTGGGGCCGGGCCCTCGCAGGGTCCCGCGGAAGCCCGGTCCGGGCGGGCCGCCGAGCCGCAGGGGCCCGCGTACGCCGACCGGATCACCCCGGGACGGCCGCGGGCCGAGGACCGGCCCGACCTGAAGGCCGCCGCCCGCGCCGGAGCGGTGGCCGCGTACCGGGCCGGCACCCGTGCCGCAGCCCGGGTCACCGAGGAACGCCGGGCCGTGGAGCCCGGGCAGGCCCCGGAGCCGCGCCCGCGCGGATCGCGGCTGCCCCAGGGCTACTCGTACCCCTACGGCGGCGGACCGGAGGCCGCCGCCGTCGCGCCCGTCCCCGCTCCCGCTCCCGCCCGAACGGAAGCGCCGTCGGAGGAGCTGCCCGAGGTGGCGTCCCAGTCGGCGTCCGAGGCGCCGGCGTCCCAGGCGCGGGCGTCCGAGGCGCCGATCGCGGTCCCGCCGGTGCCGTACGCCCGCCCCGCGTTGCCCGCCCAGCCGGCCCTGCCCCAGGGTTTCCACCAGGCCGACGCGCCCACCGCCCCGGCGGTCCGGCCCGAGCCGCAGCCCCAACCGCCCGCGCAGCCCCAACTGCCCGCGCAGTCCCAGCCCCAACCCCAGTCCCAGCTCCAGGCGCACGCGCATTCGCAGCCGCAGCCGCGGTTGGAGCCCGCCCACGTCCAGCCCCAGCCCCAGCCCCACGCCCGCGCCCGGGCCGGGACGCCCGGCGGCTGGGGAGCCGGTCCGGCCGGCGGGCTGGAGGCCGAGCGGGCCCGCCAGACGCGGATCACCGTCGTGGGAGCCGTCACCGAGCGCTGGGCGCCCGAACAGGCCCGTCCCGTCCAGGGGAACTGGCAGCTCGCCGCACCCGTGGGCCCCGCCACCGACCTGTGGGCGCTCGGCGCCCTGCTCTACCGGTGCGTCCAGGGCCACGCCCCCTACCCCGAGGACAACACCGCCGAACTCGTCGAGATGGTCTGCAGCGAGCCGCCCGCCTTCGCCGAGGAGTGCGGCCCGCTGCGCCCCGTCGTGGAGTCACTGCTGCGCCAGGACCCCACCGAGCGGCCCGACTTCGAGGAACTCCGCGGCTGGCTGCGTTCCCTCGTCCGGTCCGCGCCCGAGCCCGAGGACGCCGGCAACCCGCTGCCGCTGCCGCCCTTCGACCCCGCCCGGCTGCCCGCCGTACGCCGCCGGGCCGAGGTCCACCACGGCCGGCACCGGCAGGAGAACCCCCCGCGCCGCCCGCGCAGCGCCCGCTCCCTGGGCCGCAACCTGCTGCTCGCCGTCCTCGTCGGCATGGCCGGAACCGTCGCGTACGCCGTGTTCCTCATGCCCACGGGTGGCGGTGGCGGTGCCGGGAGCGACCTCGACCCGGACAAGGCCGGTGCGCAGACCCGCACTTCGGCCCCCGTGACCCCGTCCCCCGGCGGCAGCGCCCCACCGGCCCCCGCCCCCCAGACCACCGCGCCGCCGACCGCCGGTCCGGGCACGACCCCCCAGTCCACGCCCCCGCCGGCCACCGCGCCCGGCGGGTACGCCCTCGCCCAGGACGCCGAGGGCTTCGAGCTGTTCGTGCCCGACGGCTGGGAGCGGAGCGCCAAGAACGACGCGGGCCAGGTCCGCTACTCCGACGGGGACTACGAACTGATCGTCGTCCCCGGCAGGGACGCCTACCAGGGCAACCCGGACCCGCTGACCTACCAGAAGGACAAGGAGCGCGAGCTGGAGCCGTTCCGGGCCTCCACCTGGGCCTCCTCCAGCGGCACCAAGCAGACCAAGGTCGGGCAGAAGCTGATGGCCGAGGGCACGTACACCTGGACCGACGCCAACGGCCGCAGCCTGTACGTCCGCAACCACGTGGTCGCGCTCGGCGGCCGCTACCACGTGGTGATGGTGCTGGGCCCGCAGGACGGCCAGGAGAAGGTCGCCGACGTGTTCGCGAAGGCCACGGGGAGTTATCGGCCCGGCCGTTGAGGTGATCCGGGCCGTGCCTGACCATCCGTCACTACGGCAATTGCGTCACAGTGCGGTCTCACGGACCCCGCTTGGCTTCGGGCATGCCCGAGCGCTCCGTAATCTGGCGTCCGAAGTGACAGAGCGGCGGGGTTTCGTGGAACACAGCAGAGGCGCGGGAGTCGGCGAGGACGACGTCCTCGTGGGCCGGTACCGGCTCGCCGAGCCCATCGGGCGCGGCGGAATGGGAAAGGTCTGGCGGGCGCACGACCAGCTGTTGCACCGGACGGTGGCCGTCAAGGAACTGACGGCCGGTCTGTACGTCGCGGAGGCCGACCGCGCCGTCCTGCACGCCCGCACCCAGAAGGAGGCCAGGGCCGCGGCGCGGATCGCCCACCCGGCCGTCGTCACCGTCCACGACGTGTTCGAGCACGACGACCGGCCGTGGATCGTCATGGAGTACGTCGACGGGCCCTCCCTCGCGGACGCCGCGAAGGCGGCCGGCCGGATCGAGCCCCGCGAGGCCGCCCGGATCGGCCTGCACGTGCTCGGTGCGCTGCGCGCCGCGCACGCGGTCGGCGTACTGCACCGGGACGTCAAGCCCGGCAACGTGCTGCTGGCGAAGGACGGCCGGGTGCTGCTCACGGACTTCGGCATCGCCGCCATCGAGGGCGACACGTCGATCACCCGCACCGGCGAACTCGTGGGTTCCATCGACTACCTCGCCCCCGAGCGGGTCACCGGCGGTGCCCCCGACCCGGCCTCCGACCTCTGGTCGCTCGGGGCCACCCTCTACACGGCCGTCGAGGCCCGCTCCCCGTTCCGCCGCACCTCGCCGATCTCCAGCCTGGCGGCCGTGGTCAACGACGAGCCGCCGCCCCCGCGGCAGGCCGGTCCGCTCGGTCCCGTGATCACGGCGCTGCTGCGCAAGGACCCGGCCGACCGGCCCTCCGCCGCGGAGGCCGAGCGGATGCTGCTGGAGGCGATGGAGGGGCGCGAGCCGAAGGCCGCCCAGGCGTACGTGCCGACGCGGTCCTTCGCGCCGGAGGAGCGTCCGGCGGCGGGCGGGCCCGCCGCACCCGCGGACCGGCCGGCGCCCCCGGCCACCACGACGGCGTACCCGCACGACGGCGCCGGTGTCCCCCACCCGCACCCCGGCAGCCGCACCGCCCCCGCCCACGGCCCCGCCCACGGCCCCGCGACCACGGCCGCGACCGTCGCCCGCCCCGGCCGGGGCCCGGCCGCCGGTGCGCGGCAGCCGGGCCGGATCCGCCGGGCCGCCCTGGTCGCGGTGGTGGCGGCGCTGCTCGGCGGCGGCGGAGTGTTCGGCGCCCTGAAGTACTACGGCGGCGACGAGGCGGAGGGCACCGGCGGCACGACGGCGGGCTCCTCCACCGGAGCCTCCGGCGGATCCGGGGGCACCGGCGGTTCCGGCGGCACCGACGGCAAGGCCGATGCCGGCGCCGGTGCCGCCCGCGTACCGGACGGCTGGCGCAAGGTGAAGGACCCGGCCGGGTTCACGCTCTTCGTCCCCGAGGGCTGGCGGCGCCAGATGGACGGCGACCAGATCGACTACACCCCGGACAACGGGAAGCACCGGATCCGGATCAGCGTCGACCCGACCCCCACCCACAGGGACCCGTACGCCCACCTGCTCGACCTGGAGACGCAGGTCCGGGCCCGGTCCGCCTACCAGCGGGTGACCCTGCACCCGAACACCTTCCGGGGCCGCACCCAGGCCGCCCTGTGGGAGTTCACCTGGCAGGAGAAGAAGGACTTCCCGGGGCCGCGGCGCGCCATCGACCAGATGTACTTCGCTCCGGACGGCAAGGAGTACGCGATCTACATGGCGGGGCCGGCCGCCGACTGGGCGACCACGCGGGCCCAGTTCGACACCGTGCTCAGCGGCTGGCAGCCGGCCCCGTGAGGCGGATCGCGCCACCCTGCCAGCGATCGCTGGCGTAAAACCCAAAATCCGGTTACCGGCGGGTACCCAAAGCCATCGGGGCGCAATACGCTCACCCGCATGACGGACTCCCAGGCCCCCGCCCCCCTCCGCACCGCGCCGGCGCCCACCAATCCGGTGGCCGCCGCGCCGGCCGGTGCCCGCACCGCGGCCGATGTGGTGACCCCCGACCTGGTCACCCGGCTGACCCGCGGAGTCGTCGGCTCCGGCCGTACCGCCAACCACACCCCCTTCACCGGGGCCAAGCTCGCCGACCTGCCCGAGGCCACCCCGGAGGACGTCGCCACCGCCTTCGGGCGGGCCCGGGCGGCCCAGCCCGCCTGGGCCGCCGTACCGGTCCGCGAGCGGGCCGCCGTCCTGCTGCGCTTCCACGACCTGGTGCTCGACCGGCAGGCCGAGGTCCTCGACCTGATCCAGCTGGAGACCGGCAAGGCGCGGCTGCACGCCCACGAAGAGGTGCAGGCCGTCGCCGTCGCGGCCCGCCACTACGGCCGCAAGGCCCCCGCCTACCTGCGGCCCAGGCGGCACGCCGGCGCCATGCCCACCCTCACCAAGGTCACCGAACTGCGCCAGCCCCGCGGAGTCGTCGGCCAGATCGCCCCCTGGAACTACCCGCTGGAGCTGTCGGTCGGCGACGCGCTGCCCGCCTTCGTCTCCGGCAACGCCGTGGTGATGAAGCCCGACACCGAGACCGCGCTCACCGCCCTGTGGGCCCGCGACCTGCTGGTCGAGGCCGGCCTGCCCGCCGAGGTCTTCCAGGTGGTCCTCGGCGAGGGCCCGGTGGTCGGCCCCGAGGTGGTCCGGCACGCCGACTACGTCTCCTTCACCGGCTCCACCCGCACCGGCCGCGAGGTCGCCCAGGGGGCCGCTGCCCGCCTGGTCGGCGTCTCCCTCGAGCTCGGCGGCAAGAACGCCATGCTGGTGCTGCACGACGCCGACGTGGAGAAGGCCGCCCAGGGGGCCGTGCGGGCCTGCTTCTCCTCCGCCGGTCAGCTCTGCATCTCCATCGAGCGGCTCTACGTCCACGCCTCGATCGCCGACGCCTTCGTGGAGCGCTTCGCCGCCCGCACCAGGGCCATGCGGCTCGGTGCCTCCCTCGCGTACGGGGCCGACATGGGCTCGCTCGTCGGCGAACGCCAGCTCCAGACCGTGCAGCGGCACGTCGACGAGGCCGTCGCCAAGGGCGCCACCCTGGTCGCGGGCGGAGTGGCCCGCCCCGACATAGGCCCGCTCTTCTACGAGCCCACCATCCTCGACGGGGTGGAGACCCCGATGGCGGTGTGCGCCGAGGAGACCTTCGGGCCGGTGGTCTCCATCTACCGCTTCACCGACGAGGACGAGGCGGTCGAGCAGGCCAACGCGACCCCCTACGGCCTCAACTCCAGCGTGTGGACCAAGGACGCCCGCCGCGGCCACCAGGTCGCCGCCCGGCTGCGCACCGGCACCGTCAACATCAACGAGGGCTACGCACCGGCCTACGGCAGCGTGCAGTCGCCGATGGGCGGCATGAAGGACTCCGGCCTCGGCCGGCGGCACGGCTCCGAGGGCATCCTCAAGTACACCGAGGCGCAGACCGTCGCCCACCAGCGACTGCTCCCCATGGCGCCCTCCCTGGGCATGGACGACGACAGGTACGCCGCGTTCATGACCCGCAGCCTCAAGGTCATGAAGGCCCTTCGCATGCGCTAGGAGGCGCGCCAGTGTCGCTCGACGAGAACGCGCACGACAACACCCACGCCCACGACAACACCCACGCCCACGCCCACACCGACGCCGACGCCGACGCCCACGACGGCGACCACGCGTACGACTACGACGTCGTCGTCGTCGGCTCCGGGTTCGGCGGCTCGGTGTCCGCGCTGCGGCTGACCGAGAAGGGCTACCGGGTCGCCGTCCTGGAGGCGGGCCGCCGCTTCACCCGCGAGGAACTGCCCCGCAACTCCTGGGACCTGCGGAACTACCTGTGGGCCCCAGCCCTCGGCCTGTTCGGCATCCAGCGCATCCACCTGCTGGGCAACGTCATGGTGCTGGCCGGCGCCGGGGTGGGCGGCGGCTCCCTCAACTACGCCAACACCCTGTACGTGCCGCCGCCCGCCTTCTTCCGGGACCGGCAGTGGGCCGCCATCACCGACTGGCAGGAGGAACTGGCCCCGTACTACGACCAGGCCAGGCGGATGCTCGGGGTCCGGCTCAACCCGACCATGACCCCCTCCGACGTCCACCTCAAGGCGGTGGCCGCGCGGATGGGCGTCGGCGACTCCTTCCACATGGCCCCGGTCGGCGTGTTCTTCGGCGACGGAGAGGACGCCGGTAACACCGGCGACGGCCCGCGGGCCCGCCCCGGCGAGGAGGTCCCCGACCCCTACTTCGGCGGCGCCGGGCCCTCCCGCAGGGCCTGCACCGAGTGCGGCGAGTGCATGACCGGCTGCCGGCACGGCGCGAAGAACACCCTCAACGAGAACTACCTCCACCTCGCCGAGCGGGCCGGAGCCGTCATCCACCCCATGACCACGGTGACCGCCCTCGCCGAGCACCCCGACGGCGGGTACCGGATCCGCACGGTGCCCACAGACGCCCGGCGCCGCGGCAAGGCCAGGACGCTGCGCGCCCGCCGGGTGGTCCTCGCGGCCGGCACGTACGGCACCCAGACCCTGCTGCACACCATGAGGGACCGCGGCGAGCTGCCGCGGATCTCCGCCCGGCTCGGCGACCTGACCCGCACCAACTCCGAGGGCCTGGTCGGCGCCCAGACCGACGACCGCCGCTACCGCAGGCGCCACGGCCACGCCCGCCGGGCCGACTTCACCAGGGGCGTGGCCATCACCTCGTCCGTCCACCCCGACGCGGACACCCACATCGAACCGGTCCGCTACGGCAGGGGCTCCAACGCGATGGGCTTCCTCACGGTCCTCCAGGTGCCCTACTCCGAGCACCGGGTGGCCGCCTGGTTCGCCCGCACCGCCGCCCACCCCCTCCAGCTGCTGCGTTCGCTCTCCAACCGCCGCTGGTCGGAGCGGACCATCATCGGCCTGGTCATGCAGTCCGTGGACAACTCGCTGACCACGTACCGCAAACCGCGCGGCATCGGCAAGGGCCTGCTCACCGCCCGCCAGGGCCACGGCGCGCCCAACCCCACCCAGATCGCCGCCGCCACCCGCGCGGCCACCCTGCTGGCGGAGGAGATCAACGGCTTCCCCGGCAGCAACGTGGGCGAGCTGATGGGCACCCCGCTGACCGCGCACTTCCTGGGCGGCTGCCCGATCGGCGCCTCCCCGGAGGAAGGGGTGGTCGACCCGTACCACCGGCTGTACGGACACCCGGGCATCTCGGTGGTGGACGGCTCGGCGGTCTCGGCCAACCTCGGGGTGAACCCGTCGCTGACCATCACCGCGCAGGCCGAGCGGGCCATGTCGTACTGGCCCAACAAGGGCGAGGCGGACCCGCGCCCGGCCCAGGGCGAGCCGTACGCGCGGCTGGCCGCGGTGGAGCCGGTGGCCCCGGCCGTGCCCGAGAAGGCGTTCGGTGCGCTCCGGCTGCCGTTCCTGGCCGTCCCGGAGGTCCCGCCCAGGCAGCCCACCACCTGACCGGCCGACGCACCGGAGCCCCGGCGGGACGTCGGGTCCCGCCGGGGCTCCGGCCTTCCGTACGCGGTCCGCGGCACGCGGTCACGCGCTCACGCCGTCACGCGCGGCCGGCAGCCCGGCGGCGGAACGCCACGACCAGCGCGGCACCGGCGGCGATCACCGCGGCGGCCCCGCCGGCCAGGGGCAGCACGGAGCTGCTGCCGGTGTCGGCGAGGTTGCCGTTGGGCCGGACGTCGTTGCCCCCGGTGCTCGTGACCGGGGCCGGCGTCGCCGAGGCGGACGCGGTGGGGGCGGGGGTGCCGGTCGAGGTCGCGGTCGGCGTCGGCGTGGGGGAGGGCGGGGTGACCCCGGCGTTCAGGACCAGCTCGGCCTTGTTGTTGCCCTGGACCGGATCCGGGGCGTGGCCGCTGACGCTGATGGCGCCCTTGGCGCCGGACACGACCTTGTCGACCTTCAGCTCGAAGGAGTGGAGCTCCTTCTCGCCCGGCAGCACGCTCACGCTGCCGCAGCGGTAGCTGCGGGTGTCCGACACCTTCCCGGGGGCGTGCTCGGTGCCGTCGGCCTCGAAGCCGAAGCAGGTGCCGGGCACCTTGGTGAGGGTGGCGCCCTCCGGCACCTGGAACTCCATCCAGCTGCCCCGCGCGCCCGGCATCTGGTGGTCGAACCAGGCGGGGCCGTGGCTCTGGTAGCCGAGGTCCACCTTGACGGTCTGGCCGGCCTTCGCCTGGACGGTGGCGCCGATGGCCGCCAGGTCGGCGGTGTTGCCGACCTCGAAACGGGTCCGGAAGGTGTTGTCGGACCGGTCGAGGTCCGCGGCCTTCGGGGCCTTGGCGGCGGACTTGCCCACCGGCTTGAAGGTGAGCTTCTTGCCGGTGGCCCCGCGCTTCGCGGCGGCGCCCTTGGGGCCCTTGCCCGCTTCGAAGACGCTCATCTCCACCGACTCGCGCAGCGCGGCCCCGGTGACCTCCAGGGTCAGCGGCTCGACCACCTCGTAGGCGGTGCCGGGCTCGAAGTCGCCCTCCAGGGTGCACGTGGCCGCGGTGACGCCCTCGTAGCCGCCGAGGTCCCCGGCGCCGTACGCGCAGTTGTCGTACTTCTCCGCGAGGACCGTGCCCAGCGTGCTCTCGATGGAGAGGTCCACGCCCTTGGCGGCGATGGAACCGGTGTTCTCGAAGCGTACGGCGAGGGGCAGCTCGTCCCCGGTCTTCGCCTTGCCGGGCAGCTTCGGGTCGGCGATCCGCAGGTCGGGGCCGCCGACCTTGATGCGCGTGGTGAACGGCTTGATCGTGCCGCCCTCGGTCGTGGCGGTGACGGCCAGCTCGCCGGAGGCCCCCGCCTTGGAGCCCTTGGCGGCGGAGACGTCCAGGAAGAGCTGCCGCGCGACCGGGTTGTGGCAGGTCATGGTGGTTCCCGCGGTGGTGCACCGCAGGGGCGAAAGCCCCCCGGGAGCGGCGACGTCCACCACACCGGCGAGCCTGCTCAGGTCGACCTTGAACGTCGCGGGCTTGGCGGGCTGGTCCCAGACGCTGCCGGCCGTGAGGCCGAGGCTGGTCACGCGCGGCTCGCCGGACGTCGGGTAGGCGTGGACGGCGAGTTCGGACGGGCCGACGAGCTCGTACACGGGGTCCGCTGCCATGGCGGGGGTGGTCAGCCCCACGGCCGTCAGGCCGGCCGCGGCCAGGAGGGAGAGTGACTTCTTCATGCCGGTTCAGACCGGTGAACACCGAACGCGGTTGCCGCCTTCGCCGTGTGATCGGCATCACGGCGGTTTCCGGACGGATGGCCGGTGATCCCGTACAACCTTCCGCGCCGACCGCTTGTCTCAACGGTGCGGTCCGCGGGGACCGCGCTCGGAGGGGGAGCGCGGTCCCGGCGGAAGCCGCGGGAGCCGCACCGGCCGTCCGGCGCGAGGGAACGGCCGGCCCCGGGCGTCCCCGGAGCCGGCCGTCCTCATGGGTGACCGGGCTGCTGTCCCCTGCCGTCCGGTCACGCGCCGGAGCGAGGTCCCACGACGTACGGTCCACGGGCCGTGCGTCTCATCGCTCCGGCGGAGCCACGCGTGACAACCTCACCAACGACGCCCGCCGAAGGCGGTCACGGCCCGGACGGGTGACGCGCACCCGCGCCCGGTGACGTGCGGCGGAGGCTCAGACCTGCCCCCGGCACAGCTCCAGCACGGTCATCGCCAGCGAGGTGCCCGGCTTGCCGAGGGCGTCCCGCCAGTGCGCGAGCACCTCCATCTCGCGGGACAGGTGCACCCGGCGGCCGCCCGACGAGATCCGGGCCTCCTGGATCACGGCGGACACGGCCATCCGCTCCTGGATCAGTCCGATGATCCGGTCGTCGATCGCGTCGATCCGGGCGCGGGAGTCGGCGATCAGCTGCTCGGGGGCGGTGGCGGCGGTGGCGGTGGCGGTGGTCATGGTCTCTCCTGCGGTTTCTCGGACGTGGGCCGGCAGGAGCGGGAAACGCGGAGCGCCCCGGTCCTGTCGGACCGGGGCGCTCTCGGAAGTCTGCGGCTCAGGCGAGCATCACGCGGACCCATGGCGACCGGACCGACCGGTGCCATAGGTAAAGAGGAAGCTCAGCTGCTCGCGCATGGCAGCGATTATTGCCCGCCGCCACCGCCGGGGCCAAGCAGGTTCGGATGGTGAGACGAAGCCTCGGGTGGCTCCCCCGTTAGAATCGACAACACAACACCCTCTTTCCGCCGGAAGGCCGCCCCGTGCCAGTCGCATCCCCCGCCGCACCGGACGTCGTCCTCGTTGTCGACTTCGGCGCGCAGTACGCCCAGCTCATCGCCCGCCGCGTCCGTGAGGCCCGGGTCTACAGCGAGATCGTGCCCAGCACGATGCCCGTGGCCGAGATGCTGGCCAAGAACCCCAAGGCGATCATCCTCTCCGGCGGCCCGTCCTCCGTGTACGAGGAGGGTGCCCCTCAGCTCGACCGTTCCCTCTTCGAGGCCGGCGTCCCGGTCTTCGGAATGTGCTACGGCTTCCAGCTGATGGCCACCACCCTCGGTGGCACCGTCGACAACACCGGTGCCCGCGAGTACGGCCGCACCTCCCTGACCGTCACCAAGGCCGGATCCACCCTCTTCGAGGGCACCCCCGAGCACCAGTCGGTGTGGATGTCGCACGGCGACGCCTGCTCCGCGGCGCCCGAGGGCTTCACCGTCACCGCCTCCACCGAGGTGGTGCCGGTCGCCGCCTTCGAGAACGACGAGAAGAAGCTGTACGGCGTGCAGTACCACCCCGAGGTGATGCACTCCACGCACGGCCAGCAGATCCTGGAGCACTTCCTCTACCGCGGCGCCGGCATCCAGCCGAACTGGACCACCGGCTCCATCGTCGAGGAGCAGATCACCGCGATCCGCCGGCAGGTCGGCGACAAGCGCGCCATCTGCGGCCTGTCCGGCGGCGTGGACTCCGCGGTCGCCGCGGCCCTGGTCCAGAAGGCCATCGGGGACCAGCTCACCTGCGTCTACGTCGACCACGGCCTGATGCGCAAGAACGAGACCGAGCAGGTCGAGAAGGACTTCGTCGCCGCGACCGGCGTCCAGCTGAAGGTCGTCGACGCGCAGGACCGGTTCCTCAGCGCCCTCGCCGGGGTCTCCGACCCCGAGGAGAAGCGGAAGATCATCGGCCGCGAGTTCATCCGGGTCTTCGAGCAGGCCCAGGCCGAGATCATCGCCGAGGCCCCCGACGAGAGCCCGGTCGAGTTCCTCGTCCAGGGCACCCTCTACCCGGACATCGTCGAGTCCGGCGGCGGCACCGGCACCGCCAACATCAAGTCGCACCACAACGTCGGCGGCCTCCCCGAGGACCTGGAGTTCGAGCTCGTCGAGCCGCTGCGCCAGCTGTTCAAGGACGAGGTCCGCATGGTGGGCCAGGAACTCGGCCTGCCCGAGGAGATCGTCCAGCGGCAGCCCTTCCCCGGCCCCGGCCTCGGCATCCGCATCGTCGGCGAGGTCACCAAGGAGCGCCTGGACCTGCTCCGCGAGGCCGACGCGATCGCCCGCGAGGAGCTCACCGCGGCCGGCCTGGACCGCGAGATCTGGCAGTGCCCGGTCGTGCTCCTCGCCGACGTCCGCAGCGTCGGCGTCCAGGGTGACGGTCGCACCTACGGCCACCCCGTGGTGCTGCGCCCCGTCTCCTCCGAGGACGCGATGACCGCCGACTGGACGCGCATGCCGTACGAGGTCCTGGCGAAGATCTCCACCCGGATCACCAACGAGGTCCCCGACGTGAACCGCGTGGTGCTCGACTGCACCAGCAAGCCGCCGGGCACCATCGAGTGGGAGTAGGGGTCCCGCACCCCGCGTGACGGTGCCGCCGTCCGGCCTCGGGGCCGGCCGGCGGCACCGTCGTCTCCGCGCCCTGCACGGGCGGCCCCTGCGGGCGTTCCGTCCCTGCACGCCTCTGTCCTCCTCGCGCCCGGGCCAGTACCTTGCGCCCCGACGAGGCGTGGCCGAGGAAGAGGAAGGGGCGACCATGGCCGAACCGACCCCGCCCGCGGCCGCGCCGCCGGACCCCGTGCCCGTGGAGCGGCTGGCGTTCGACCTGCCGCCGCGGTTCACCGGCCCCGGGGAGGAGCGGGAGCACCTCAAGGAGCGGCTCGCCGAGGCCCTGCGGCTGTTCGGCGCGCTCGGCTACGAGGAAGGCGTCGCCGGCCACGTCACCGCCCGCGACCCCGCCTACCGGGACTGCTACTGGGTGAACCCCTTCGGCCGGGCCTTCGCCGAGCTGACCTCCGGGGACCTGCTGCTCGTGGACGGCGACGGGCGGGTGCTCGACGGCGGGCGGCGGGTCAACGAGGCCGCCTTCGCGGTGCACGCCGCCGTCCACCGGGCGCGCCCCGACGTGGTGGCCGTCGTCCACACCCCCACCCCGCACGGCCGGGCGCTCGCCGCGCTGGGCGAGCTGCTCGCCCCCATCGGCCCGGAGGCCTGCGCGTTCTACGAGGACCACGCCCTGCTCGACCAGTACACGGCGGTCGCCGGCGACCCCGGGGAGTGCCGGCGCGTCGCACTGGCGCTGGGCCCCCGCAAGGCGCTGATCCTGCGCAACAGGGGCCTGCTGACGGTCGGCGCCACCGTCGACGCGGCCGCCTGGTGGCTGGTCTCCATGGAACGCGCGGCCCGGGTGCAGCTGCTCGCCCGGGCGGCCGGCAAGCCGGTGCTCCTCGACCACCGCAGCGCCGTCGCCACGCGCGAGCGGTTCGGCACCGACCTCGCGGCCTGGGTCAGCTACCAACCGCTCCGCCGGAGCCTGGCGTCAACATCATGAACGGACAATCACCTGCTCTGACATCGTGCGGAATCCGGAGCACTGCCGCAGTGGTGCACAATTCGCAGGCATTGCCCGGTAGTTGCACGGTAGTGAGAGAGGCGGCACGCTCGTGGCTGTCCAAGAGATCCACCGAAGTACCCACGGCGGCGCCTGCACCTGCGACGACTGCCCGCACGGTGCCCGCGAAGGACACAGACGCGCGGCCCTCGCCTTCCAGGAGTTGCGCGACGAGTTCGCCGCCGGCCAGGGGCTGCCCGCCGCCGTCGCCCGCTCCGCCGGCGCCTCCCGCCAGTGGGTGTCCGACGAGCTGACGCTCTCCGCCCGCACGGTCGCCGACCGCGGCCGCGAGGCCGGGCACTCCTGGCTGTACCTGCTGTCCCGGCGGGCGGTGCTCGCCGTCTGGATCGCCGCCGGCGTCCTGCTGCTGGTCCAGGTCGGGACCGCGCTGGGCACCGGCTGGTCCACCGCCCGCACCGCCGGCCTGCTGGCCGCGCTGCTGCTCGCCGGCCTGCTCACCGTCGCCGCCCGCGCCCAGACCCTGCGCGGCGGGCTGCTGGCCCCGATGGTCGGCGAGGACAACCGGCTGTCCACCTCCAAGGCGGTGGCCTGCGCCTGGCTGCTGCTCACCGCCTTCGCGGCGCTGCTGCCCGCCCTGCGGCTGGCGGCCTCCGGGCCCGGCGCGGAACGGCAGGCGCTGTACGCGGGTCTGGAGCTGTCCCGGGCCCTGCCGCTGCTCGCGGTGGTCGCGCTGACCTCCGGGGTGGCCGTACTCGTCCGCCGGGTGGTGGCCGTACGGATCCTGGCCCAGCGGCTGCAGAAGCTGCCCGCCGACCGGCCGCGCGGCGCGGACCTGCTCACCGACGACTCCGGGCGGGGCAGCTTCCCCGACGCCCAGTACGTGCTGGTGGCCACCGTGGTGCTGGCCTACGCGGCGGTCTCGCTGGCCCGCTTCCCGGACCGGCTGCCCCGGCTGCCGTGGGCGCTGGCCCTGCTGGTCGCGCTGTCCGCCGCGGTCTACCTGGCCGCCAAGTACGCGGAGGGCAGCCGCCCCCTGGTGCTGTCCGTGGTGCGCACCCGCGAACCGGGCGACCTGGACTCGGCCGTGCGGACCGGCGACGACATCGAGATCCGCGGGGTGGGCTTCCTGCCGCCCGGCGCCCAGACGCCGGAGATGCTGGCCTGCCTGGTGGTGCGGATCGGCGCGGTGCACGTGCACGTGCCGCTGGTGCCGGTCGCCGGGGGGTTCAGCAACCCCTCGGACACGGTGCTGGTGGTGCCCGTCCCGGCCGAGGTGGAGCCCGGCCGGACCGAGGTGCAGGTGGTGACCGCCGCCGGTGTGGAGTCCAACCGCTGCACCATCGACGTGGCCGACTGACGGGTATCGCGGTACACATGGCGTGTGACCCGAACCGAACTCCAGGCCCCGGCCGCCCCGCCCGCCGACCCGCGGAGCCGGGCCGCCCGGTACGCCCTGCTGCCGCTGCGCGTGTTCCTCGGTGTGACCTTCGTCTACGCGGGTCTGGACAAGCTGTTCGACCCGGCCTTCCTGTCCGCCTCCGGTGACGGGTCCATCGGCAACCTGATGCGGGGGGTGCGCGACACCTCCGCCGTCCCCGGCCTGGTCGACCTGGCCCTGAGGTCCCCGGTCGGCTTCGCGGTGCTGCTGGCCGTCGGGGAACTGCTGGTCGGGCTCGGCACGCTGGCCGGGCTGTTCGCCCGGGTCGCGGCCGCCGGCGGGGCGCTGATCTCGCTGAGCCTGTGGCTGACCGTGAGCTGGCAGGTCACCCCGTACTACTACGGCAACGACCTGGTCTACCTGATGGCCTGGCTGCCGCTGCTGCTGGCCGGGGCCGCCTACTGGTCGCTGGACTCGCTGCTCCGGGCCCGCCGGTCCCGGCGCACCGCGTAGGTGATCAGGCCGAGGACGGCCGCGAGGGACAGCCCGCCCACGGCCATCGGCACGACCAGCCACCAGGGCACGTCGGACTCCCCGGTCGCGTCGAGCAGGTAGAGCAGGCCCGCGACCAGCAGCACCACACCCGCGACCAGCCGTCCCGGCTGGAACTCATGACGTCGCACGGGCCACCTCCACCTGTCCCACACCCGCGGTCAGGTGCAGCTCGATCGTCCCGCCGGCCTCGGTGCCGGCGGCCGGCGGCAGGGTCGCCGTCCGGCGCTGGTCGCGTACGCCTTCGATGCGGTCGGCGCGGTCACCGGGCATCTGGATGTCGCCGACCCGGATCCGGACGTCGGCCTCGGCGGTGACCTCGCGGGGCAGGATCACCTTGAGCCGGCCCGCCCTGATGGCGGCGTTCACGCCGAGCCTGGTGCCCTTGGCCACGTCCAGCCGGCTCAGGTCCAAGGTGGCCAGGCCGGTGTCCGCCGCGTACGAGGGCCGGACCTCGGCGACGGCGGCCGGCCGCCAGTCGACCTGCCGGAAGTCGGTGCCGATGTCCCGGGGCAGAGCGGCGGCCGCCCCCAGCAGCGCCGCCGTCACCAGGGCCAGCAGTACGGTGCCGAGGCCGGTGCGGCCGAACAGGGAACTCACCAGCAGGCCCAGGCCGAACACGGCGAGCGCGCAGGCCAGGCCCATCTGCAGGGCGTGACCGAGGGGTTCGCCCTGCCAGTTCGCGGCGGCACCGGCGATGCCGGCGGTCAGCGCCGCGCCGAACACGTGCCAGGCCAGCCGGCTCCGCGGCCGGCGGGGGCCGCGCGACGACGGCGGGCCGCCCTCGGCGTGCGGGCCGCCCGAACCCGGCGGCGGGCCGGCCGCGGCGGTGTCCGGGCCGGCCGGCCCCCACAGGTAGCCGGTGCCCGGCGCCCCGTCCTTCACCAGCGGGTCCCGCCACCACGACGGCGAACCGGGCACGGGCGGGGCCTGCGCCTCCGGAGGGGCGTCGACCCGGGGCCGGTCCCCGGCCGGCTCGGCCTCGGCGGCGCCCGCGGCCCCCGCGGCGGGCGCGCCCCGGCGGCGCTGCGACCAGTGCGCGGCGCCCGCGAAGGCCACGATGACCAGCACCGAGAAGAAGCCGATGCCGTTGTTGTCCAGCATCGTCAGGAAGACCGCGCACCCCACCAGCGCGGCCAGCACGGCGGCCAGGGTGCCGCCCTCGATCCGGCCGGTGAGCAGCTTCCTCGCCTCGCTCTCCTCCTCGCCGTCCAGGGGCAGGAACAGCCAGGCGAAGCCGTAGAAGATCAGACCGAGGCCGCCGGTGAGGGCGAGCACGCCGAGCACGATCCGGAACACCACGGGATCGAGGTCGTAGTACCGGCCGAGGCCGCCGCAGACGCCCGCGACGACCTTGTCGCGCTTGACGCGGCGCAGCGGAGGGCGGTCGGCGGTCGGATCCCGGTCCGCAGGCGGGGAGTGCTGGGCTTCGGTCATGCGTCCATGGTGAAGGGCGGCCACGGCCCCCCGGAATCCGGCCCGACCCTGGCCGGACCCTGAGAAACCCCCGAGGACACCCGCCGGAAACCCGGGGGCCAGCCCCGATGTGCCGGGGGCCGCGGGCGTGTGACCATCGGGGCATGCCGGCAGGAACCGCAGCACCTTCGAACCCGCACGCCCCCGACGCCGAGGAGCAGCCCGCGCGCAAGCTCTACCGCAGTGCCGACGGGCGGATGCTGGGCGGGGTCGCGCGCGGCCTCGCCGGACACCTGGGGCTGCCCGTGCTCTGGGTCCGGCTGGCCTTCTTCGGCCTGTTCCTCTTCGGTGACGGGCTGGGCGTCCTGCTCTACGCGGCGTTCTGGGTGTTCGTCCCGCTCGGGGTCGGCGGCAAGCCGGCCGGCCGCTCCCTGTTCGAGACGCTGCCCGACGGCCGGCGGCGGCTGCGTACCCCCGACACCGGGCAGGTCGTCGCGCTGCTGGTGCTCGCCGCGGGGATGGCGACCTTCGGGGCCAAGGTGCAGGCCGGCGGGGACTCCGGCCGCTACCTGTGGCCCACCCTGCTGGTCGGCGCCGGCGTGGTGCTGGTGTGGCGGCAGGCCGACAACGCCCGCCGCGCCCACTGGACGGCCGCCGGGGGGCGCAACGCGCGCCTGCTCCAGGCGGGCCGGGCGGTGGCCGGGGTGGTGCTGGTCGGCGTGGGCCTGACCGTGTTCGTCGTCGTACGCGGCTCGGCCGCGCAGCTGGGCAACGTGCTGACCGCCGCGCTCGCGGTGCTCGTCGGCATAGCCCTGCTCGCCGGCCCCTGGCTGATCCGGATGACCCAGGACCTGTCGGAGGAGCGGCTGATGCGCATCCGCGCCCAGGAGCGCGCCGAGGTGGCCGCGCACGTCCACGACTCCGTCCTGCACACCCTCACGCTGATCCAGCGCAACGCGGAGGACGTCGGCGAGGTGCGCCGTCTGGCCCGCGCGCAGGAGCGGGAGCTGCGGAACTGGCTGTACAAGCCGGAGGGCACCGGCAAGGACGAGGCGGACGAGCCGGCCTCTCTGGCCGAGGGCGTCAAGCGGGCCGCGGCCGAGGTCGAGGACCTGCACGGCGTGCCCATCGAGGTGGTCGTGGTCGGCGACTGCCCGCTCGACGAGCGGCTGGGCGCGCAGCTCCAGGCCGCGCGCGAGGCGATGGTGAACGCGGCCAAGTACGGTGGCGGGGGCGGACCCGTCCAGGTCTTCGCCGAGGTGGAGGGGCGCACGGTGTTCGTGTCGGTACGCGACCGGGGGCCGGGTTTCGACCTCGACGCGGTACCGCAGGACCGGATGGGCGTACGAGAATCGATCATCGGCCGGATGCAGCGCAACGGCGGGACCGCCCGGCTGCGGTCCGCGGCCGGCGGCGGCACGGAAGTCGAGCTGGAGATGGAGAGGGCGGCGAGCGCGCAATGACCGAGGAGACCCGGAGCCAGGAGGGCCAGGGCCGGCACGTGCGGGTGGTGCTCGTCGACGACCACCGCATGTTCCGCACGGGTGTGCAGGCGGAGATCGGCGAGACGGCGCGGACCGGGGTCGAGGTGGTCGGCGAGGCGGCCGACGTGGACCAGGCGGTCACCGTCATCACGGCCACGCGCCCGGAGGTGGTCCTGCTGGACGTGCACCTGCCCGGCGGCGGCGGCGTCGAGGTGCTGCGGCGCTGCGCACCGCTGATGGCGGCGGCGGAGAACCCGGTGCGGTTCCTGGCGCTGTCGGTGTCGGACGCGGCCGAGGACGTCATCGGCGTGATCCGCGGAGGCGCCAGGGGCTACGTCACCAAGACGATCACGGGCACGGACCTGGTGGACTCGGTCTTCCGGGTGCAGGACGGGGACGCGGTGTTCTCCCCGCGACTGGCCGGGTTCGTGCTGGACGCCTTCGCCTCGACGGACGCGCCGCCGGTGGACGAGGACCTGGACCGGCTGACGCAGCGGGAGCGGGAGGTACTGCGGCTGATCGCGCGCGGGTACGCGTACAAGGAGATCGCCAAGCAGCTGTTCATCTCGGTGAAGACGGTCGAGTCGCACGTGTCGGCGGTGCTGCGCAAGCTCCAGCTGTCGAACCGGCACGAGCTGACCCGGTGGGCCACGGCCCGCCGGCTGGTGTGACGGCCGGCTGAGCGGGGGCCGCGCTACCGGCTGACCGGCCTGCCGCGCCCCGCCGCGCCCCCGGCCGGTCAGGCCGGGCGGCTCGCGCCCGCCCAGGGCATGGAGTCGATCGGCGCCAGGCGGACGGTGGAGCCCGGGCGCGGGGCGTGGATCATCTGCCCGTTGCCGACGTACATGCCGACGTGGCTGATCCCGGAGTAGAAGAAGACCAGGTCACCAGGGACGAGTTCGGAGCGGGAGACGCGCCGTCCCGCGTTGATCTGGGTGTAGGTGGTGCGCGGCAGCGACACCCCGGCCGAGCGCCAGGCCGCCTGGGTCAGGCCCGAGCAGTCGAACGAGCCGGGGCCGGTCGACCCCCAGACGTAGGGCTTGCCGATCGCCCCGTACGCGAACGCCACGGCGCGGGCGGCGCGCGAGCTCCGGACGGGTGCGGCGGGCCGGGCGGCGGGCGGGGGAGCGGTCGCGGGGCCGGAGTGCGGGTCCTCGGCCACGAGCCGGGCCCGCTCCTCGGCGGTGAGCCGGGCCAGCAGCCGCTTGGCCTCGTCCAGCTTGGCCTCGGCGGTGCGCTTGTGCCGGGCGAGCTCGGCCTGCTGCTCGCGGAGGTCGGCCAGCCGGCCGGCGGCCTGCTCCCGCAGCGCGCCGACCTCCTCCAGCCGGCGGCGCACGGTGGCGATCTCGACGGCCTTCCGGTCGCCGGCGCGTTCCAGCAGGGCCGCCCGGTCCAGGTACTCCTGCGGGCTGTCGGCCAGGACGAGCTGCATCGCCGGGCCGAGCGCGCCGCTGCGGTACTGCGAGGCGGCGAGTGAGCCCAGGGCGTTGCGGGCGGTGTTCAGGCGGTCGGTCCTGCGTGCCGCTTCGTCGCGCAGCCCGGTCAGCGACCGCTGCGCCAGGTCGGCCTTCTCCTTCGCCCCGTTGTACCGCTCGGTCGCGGCCTCGGCCTCCTCGTACAGCCGGTCGACCTCTGCCTTGACCTGCGCCGGGGTCGGGCGGGGCTCGGCCTGCGAGGTGCCCTCGAACGCGGTGGCGGTGGCAGCGCCGGCGAGGGCGAGGGTGGCGGCCGTGCGGACCGAGCGGACCGTGCCGCCGGAGAGTGGGCGCTGCCTGGGCTTTCGATGACTGGCCACGTGCGTCCTTCCGTTCGTCTTGGGGGAGGACGCTAGACCCGCGGGTAACGGGCCGATGAGGAGATGATCCGAACTGATCGGATGTGACCGATCGGTGTGTAGGGACGTTACTTCCAGAGAACGGCGATGAAGATGTTGAGGATGGTCAGTCCGCCGACCGCACCGAACAGGGCCTTCTCCACCCGCTCCTCGTCCCGCTTGACGTAGACCAGCGCCAGGACGACGAACAGCACGGCGAGCTTCACGCCGATCTTGATGTGGTTCGGCCCGTCACCCTCCATCTCCCGGAAACCGACCAGCGCCACGCCCGTGAGCAGCATGGTCAGCGCGCCGTGCAGCATCGCCGGGGTGAACCGGGCGGTACCCGCGCCCATCGCCTTCATCTGGGTCAGGAACCCACCGAGCAGCGAGGCGATACCGATGATGTGCAGGCCGACGAAGACATTGATCAGTACGTCCATGCGATGAGCGTACGGGGCGGCCCCCACGGCTTTTCCCGGCGGCCCCCGGCTGTCGGCGGCGCCCCCTAGACTCGGAAGGCGATGAGTAGCCTCTTTGACGACAGCTTCCTGGCGGACCTCACCCCCTCCGAGGAGGAGCCGCCGCCCCCGCCCGAGGAGTACGCCCCGGAGGAGGGCGCCGACGACCTCTTCGGAGGTCGCTTCGACGCGCCCCTGAGCGGGGACCGCTACTACCGGAACGGCTCCGAGAAGCCCGTCATCGATCCGGCGGCCCTGCTGGACGGGCTGAACGAGCAGCAGCGGGCCGCCGTGGTGCACGCCGGATCCCCCCTGCTCATCGTGGCCGGCGCCGGCTCGGGCAAGACGCGCGTGCTCACCCACCGCATCGGCCACCTGCTGGCCGCCCGCAACGTGCACCCCGGCCAGATCCTCGCGATCACCTTCACCAACAAGGCCGCCGGGGAGATGAAGGAGCGCGTCGAGGGCCTGGTCGGCCCCCGCGCCGGCGCCATGTGGGTCTCCACCTTCCACAGCGCGTGCGTGCGCATCCTGCGCCGCGAGTCCAAGAAGCTCGGCTTCACCTCGTCGTTCTCGATCTACGACGCGGCGGACAGCAAGCGCCTGATGGCGCTGGTCTGCCGCGACCTCGACCTGGACCCGAAGCGCTACCCGCCCAAGTCGTTCAGCGCCAAGATCTCCAACCTGAAGAACGAGCTGATCGACGCCGAGGCCTTCGCCGACCAGGCCGCTGGGGGTACCTCCCGGACGGAGTCTGGGGGAGGGTTCGAGAAGACCCTCGCGCAGGCCTACGGCATGTACCAGTCCCGGCTGCGCGAGGCCAACGCGCTCGACTTCGACGACATCATCATGACCACGGTGCACCTGCTCCAGGCGTTCCCGGACGTCGCCGAGCACTACCGGCGCCGCTTCCGGCACGTCCTGGTCGACGAGTACCAGGACACCAACCACGCCCAGTACACCCTCGTCCGCGAGCTGGTCGGCCCCGGCTACCCCGACCTGCCGCCCGCCGAGCTGTGCGTCGTCGGCGACGCCGACCAGTCGATCTACGCCTTCCGCGGGGCGACCATCCGCAACATCCTCCAGTTCGAGGAGGACTACAAGGACGCCACCACGATCCTGCTGGAGCAGAACTACCGCTCCACCCAGACGATCCTCTCCGCCGCCAACGCGGTCATCGAGCGCAACGAGAACCGCCGCGCCAAGAACCTGTGGACCGAGGCCGGCACCGGCACCGGCATCGTCGGCTACGTCGCCGACACCGAGCACGACGAGGCCCAGTTCGTCGCCGACGAGATCGACCGGCTGACGGACGCGGGCGACGCGAAGGCCGGGGACGTCGCCGTCTTCTACCGGACCAACGCCCAGTCCCGCGTCTTCGAGGAGATCTTCATCCGCGTCGGCCTGCCCTACAAGGTCGTCGGCGGCGTCCGCTTCTACGAGCGCAAGGAGGTCCGGGACGTCCTCGCCTACCTGCGCGTCCTGGCCAACCCCGAGGACAACGTCCCGCTGCGCCGCATCCTGAACGTGCCCAAGCGCGGCATCGGCGACCGGGCCGAAGCGATGATCGACGCCCTCGCGGCCCGCGAGCGGATCACCTTCCCGCAGGCGCTGCGCCGCGTCGACGAGGCGTACGGCATGGCCGCGCGCTCCACCAACGCCGTCAAGCGCTTCAACGTGCTGATGGAGGAGCTCCGCACCATCGTCGACTCGGGCGCCGGCCCGGCCGTGGTCCTCGAAGCGGTCCTGGAGCGCACCGGCTACCTGGCCGAACTCCAGGCCTCCACCGACCCGCAGGACGAGACCCGGATCGAGAACCTCCAGGAGCTCGCCGCCGTGGCCCTGGAGTTCGAGCAGGCCAGGACGGAGAGCACGGAGGGGCCGGGTACCCTCGCCGAGTTCCTGGAGCAGGTCGCCCTGGTCGCGGACTCCGACCAGATCCCGGACGAGGACCCGGACGGCTCCGGGGTCATCACGCTGATGACCCTGCACACCGCCAAGGGCCTGGAGTTCCCGGTGGTCTTCCTGACCGGCATGGAGGACGGCGTCTTCCCGCACATGAGGTCGCTGGGCCAGACCAAGGAACTGGAGGAGGAGCGGCGGCTGGCGTACGTGGGCATCACCCGCGCCCGCGAACGGCTCTACCTGACCCGCTCGAGCATGCGCAGTGCCTGGGGCACCCCCTCCTACAACCCGCCGTCGCGGTTCCTGGAGGAGATCCCCGACCAGTACCTGTCGTGGAAGCGGACCGGTGCGTCGCAGAAGCCGGCAGGACCCCTGTCGGCCGGGCGCGGCTCGGGCGGCACTTCGTTCGGCACCTCGCCGGAGGCCTTCCTGTCCTCGTCGCGGAAGAAGACCGGTCCGTCCGGTTTCGCGACCCGGCGGGCCTCGGAGAAGCCGGTGATCTCCCTGGCGGTGGGGGACCGGGTCACCCACGACCAGTTCGGCCTGGGCACGGTCATGGAGGTCAAGGGCGCGGGCGCCGACGCGCAGGCCACGATCGACTTCGGCGACGCCAAGCCGAAGCGGCTGCTGCTGCGCTACGCGCCGGTGGAGAAGCTCTAGTTCGGGTTCAGGCCGTGGCTGCGGAACCACGAGGTCGGGTCGACCGGTGACCCGCCGCCGGGCCGTACCTCGAAGTGGAGGTGCGGTCCGGTGGAGTTGCCCGAGTTGCCGGAGTAGGCGATGACGTCGCCGGCCTTGACCTTGCCCGAGCGGATCTTCGTGCTGCTGAGGTGGCAGTACCAGGTCTCGGTGCCGTCGGGCGAGGTCACTATGGCCATGTTGCCGTAGGCGCTGTTGTACTGGGTGCGCACGACGCCGTCGGTGGCGGCCATCACCGGGGTCCCGTAGCCGACGGGGAAGTCGATCCCGGTGTGGACCGACATCCACATGCCGCCGGACTGTCCGAACGAGGCGCTCAGGCCGTGCTGTTTGACCGGAAGCGCGAACTTCGGGCGGAGGGCCTCCTTGCGGGCCGCCTCCTCCGCCGCCTTCTTGCGGGCCTCTTCCTGGGCCACGCGGAGGTCGATGCGCTCCTGGGTGCGGCTGGCACGGTCGGCGAAGTCGCCGGCGTCGGCGCTGAGCGCGGTGAGCTGGGTGTCCAGCTTGTTGTTCGCGGCGACCGGCTTGATGGACGCCGGATCGGCGGCGGCGAGGGTCTTGGTCTCCTCGACCGGCTTCTGCGCGTCGGTCAGCCCCCCGACGGAGGCGGCGGCGACACCCGCCACACCCATCACGCACACGGAGGGAACGGCCACGGTCAGCAGGGCGGAACGCTTCGCCGGGGTCCGGCGGCGGCTGTTGGCGGCGCCGGCTTTGCCCGCGCCCCCCTTGCCCGCGCCCGTCTTGCCCGCGCCGCTGGTCTTGGAGACCTTGGTGTTCTTCGCGGCGGCCCGGCGGGCGGCCCGCGGCCCGGGGGCCGTGTCGGCGGCGGGCTGCTGCGGCATGGTCTGGGTCTCGGCGGCGTGCAGTGCGCCGGGCTCCGGGAGCTCGTCGGCGTAGGGGGCCTCGTCGTCGTACGGCGCGTCGCCGTACGGGGCCTCGGGGAACGAGGGTTCGGAGAAGGGGCTCTCGCTGAACGGGGCCCCGGCGAACGGCGCGTCGGTGAACTGCGCTTCGGCGAAGGGCGTTTGGGAGAACGCGGTCTCCTGGAACGCGAACCCGTCCGCGGCCGGGCCCTGCACGCCGGGCGCGACGGGCTCGAAGACGGCGGTGTCCTGCGGCTGGTCGTAGCCGTAGGAGTACTGCTGCGGCAGTTCCTCCTGCGCCACGGTGTTCCAGGCGGTGGCGTCGTACGCCCCGGTCTCCGTGCCGGCCGTGGCCGCGTACCCGGGCACCGCCCAGTGGCCCGTCTGCTCCTGGGAGGCGTCGTAGCCGAACGCGGCGGGCTGGTAACCGGCGGCGTACCACTGGCCCGTGGTGTCCTCGGGGGCGGCCTGCGCGGGAATCGCGGCGGACCAGGCGGTGGTGTCGTAGACGCCGCTCGCGTCCGGCGTCGCGTAGCCGTTGCCGTAGGCGTCGAAACCGGCGGTGTAGTCGAAGCCCTGGGCCTGCGTCTCGTAGGAGCCGTAGCCCAGATCGCCGGTGAAAGAGCTGGTGGAAAGGCCGTCATACCCGGAAACCGGGTACTGGCCCGACAAGGGGCGGTCGTTCACCAACTTCTCTTTCGCCTCGGCAGTGGGGGGCCTGGGTGGCCGGGGACCTGGTTACCCCGGAGGAGAGCAGTGGCGTGACTGTACCCGGCGGTTCCGGGCGACGACAATCTTCGGCGGGTTCCGGGTCTTCAGGAACCGGGCATTCGGCCGTCTTTCGGTCGCGCCCAGGACGAGCCTTGGCCCTGAGTTCGAAATCTGTTCGACTCCGGTTGATTCCGCTTAGGCGACGGAAGCGGCCCCCGGGGGCGCGCCGGACAGGCGGACGGGACCGTCCAGGACCCTCCGGACCGCCTCGATCACCGCCGGATGCACGGCCAGCGCGAGATGCCCGATCCCGGTGACCTGCACGTTCTCGGAGATCAGGTCGGGATGGTCGATCCGGGCGCTGGCGGTCGGGGCCATCAGCTCGTCGAACTCGCTCCAGAACGCCACGCATCGGGTGCGGCAGCCGGGCGCCGGCGCTGCCAGCTCCGCCAGCACCGCCGAACCGGGGCGCATCTGCCGGACCAGCGGGTGCGCGTCCAGGAACGGGGCGACGGTGGTACCCGCGTGCGGGGTGCCGAGGGTGACGAGGGTGCGGACCCGGGCGTCGCCGCCGAGCCGCTGTACGTAGTAGCGCGCCACCAGACCGCCGAGGCTGTGGCCGACGAGGTCCACGCGGTCCTGTCCGGAACCGGCGCAGAGCTCCTCGACGCGCCGGCCGAGGAGCTGGGCGGCGGCCCGCAGGTCGACGGTGAGCGGCGAGTAGTTGTACGCCTCCACCCGGCGGCCGCCCGCACCGAGGGCACGGCGCAGCAGCACGAAGACGGAGCGGTTGTCGCTGAACCCGTGCAGCAGCAGAACCGGCGGCCGTACGGCCACGGAGCCGGCGCCGGCGGAGGTTCCGTTTCCGGAGACCGGAGCCGGGCGCTCCTGCCGCGCCCCCGACGGGTACAGCAGCAGATGGCCGGCGAGCACGAGCAGCTCCAGCACGGCGGCTCGCAGGGCCGCGCCGGACGCGGGCACGGAGAGCGGGACGGACATACCCACCGGACACCTCCCCCCGCAGCGCCGCACCCCCGTGTCGCAGCGCCACGACACCGTGCCGCGCGGCTGTCGGCACGGTGTCGTGGCGCCCCGTACGGTGCTTGTTCTGTGATTTCCCCCTCCCGGTTGACCGCGAAACGGTGTCGTGCGGGATGCTGTACTTAACGTTCGTTCACTCGGGAGGCAGTGCGATGGGTGTGACCGGTCCGATCCGTGTGGTGGTGGCCAAGCCGGGTCTCGACGGCCACGACCGCGGCGCGAAGGTGATCGCGCGCGCCCTGCGCGACGCGGGCATGGAAGTCATCTACACGGGCCTGCACCAGACCCCCGAGCAGATCGTCGACACCGCGATCCAGGAGGACGCGGACGCGATCGGCCTGTCGATCCTGTCGGGCGCGCACAACACGCTGTTCGTGCGGGTGCTCGAACTGCTCAGGGAGCGCGACGCGGAGGACATCAAGGTCTTCGGCGGCGGCATCATCCCGGAGGAGGACATCCCGCCGCTGAAGGAGAAGGGCGTGGCGGCGATCTTCACGCCGGGCGCCACCACGACGGCGATCGTCGACTGGGTCCGCTCCAACATCGCCCGGGCGGCCTGACCCCCCTCCCCTCCCGTTTCCCCTGACGGGCCGGGCGCCCGGACGCCCGGGCGCGTGCCGTGGTCAGGCCGGGGCGAGTTCGGCGAGCATGGACTGGCGGAGCCGTAGCGTGGCGACGAGCCGCTGGAACGCCTCCGCCCAGTACGCCGCCGCGCCGGGCGACGCCTCGGCGGGCTCCTCCGGGGCCGCGGCGTGCGGTTCCAGTCGCCCGGCCTCCGCCGGGTCGAGGCACCGTTCCGCCAGGCCCATCACCCCGCTGAAGCTCCACGGGTAGCTGCCCGCCCGTCTCGCCGCGTCCAGGGCGTCCACGACCGCCCGCCCCAGCGGCTCGGCCCACGGCACCGCGCACACCCCGAGCAGCTGGAACGCCTCCGAGAGGCCGTGGGACCGGACGAACTCGGCCACCCAGGCCGCGCGTTCCCCCTCCTCCAGGGTCTCCAGCAGCTTGGCGCGCTCCGCCAGCGAGGCCGTGCCCGGTCCGGCGGCGGGCGGCGCGCTCGCCGGACCCAGCAGGGCCTTCGACCACTCCGGGTCCCGCTGCCGGACCGCCGCCCGGCACCAGGCGGCGTGGAGTTCCTCCGCCCAGCCGTCGGCGACCGGCCGCGCCACGATCTCCGCCGGCCCCAGCCCACCGAACCGGTCCCGCCAGCACCCCAGCGGGGCCGCCTCCACCAGCTGCCCCAGCCACCACGCCCGCTCGCCGCGCCCGGCCGGCGGGCGCTTGACCACCCCGTCCCGCTGCATCCCGGCGTCGCACGCGGCCGGCGGCTCCACCCCCTCCGGTCCCACGCAGGCCAGCGCGCGCTCCGCCATCCGGGCCGCCAGCGCCGACCCGGGCAGCGCCGACAGCAACTCGGCCGCGAGGGCACGGACGTTGCGGCTGCGGTCGCCCAGCGCCTGCTCCAGGAACGGCTCGTCCCGGTCCGACAGGCCGGCTCGCAGTGAGTCCAGGAACATCAGCCGGTCCTCGGCCCGCTCCGTCGCCCACGTGGTGGCCAGCAGCCGCGTGGCGGCCGCCGCGTCGTACGCCCGTACCGCTCCGAGCAGGGCGACCCGTTCCGCGAACAGGCCCTCCTGCCAGAGGCGGTCCACTCCCTCCGCGTCCTCGGGGTGCGGCCGGTCCGCGCCGCCGGCTCGGGCGCGCAGTGCGAACCGCCACTCCGGGTTGAGCCGGGCCAGCCAGTGCCCGCGGCTCCCCGCCAGGGCCAGCGCCTGCGGCCGCAGGTCGGTGCGGGCACGGGCCGCGTCCAGCAGGGCCGGCAGTTGCGCGGCCGGTGCCCGGTAGCCGTGGCGGGCGGCCGCGGCCAGCCACTGCGGCAGCAGCTCGGTCAGGTCCGGCGCCGTCCCGCGCCGGCCGGAGCCGCCCGGACCGGTGCGGCCGGCCAGCAGCTCGGCCAGCCGCCGCCGGGCGGGCTCCGGCGGCTCGGGCCGCGGATCCGGCGCCGCCGGTTCCGGCAGCGCGCCCGCCCCGGCGGGCCGCAGTCCGGCACGCCGCCGGAGCGCCTGCACCGCGGCCGCGTCCAGCAGTGCCTCCGGAGACCCGCCCCGGCGCCGTTCGGTGCCCAGCAGGGCCGTGCCGACCAGGGCCTCCCAGTCCTCTTCCACCGCGTCCACGTGTCCGTTCCCCTCCGTCGCCTGCCCGTGCACCACTGCCCCTCCCTCGGATCGTCCACCGGCCGGGCCCCGCCCCCTCCGCGGGGCCCGGCCGGCCCGCTCACGTCGCGTGGTTGTCGCTCACGGTCCCCCGTCTGCTCGCTCCACCCGGCCCCCCGGTCCCCCCGGTTCCCGGTCCTGTCCTGCTCCGCCCCTCGCGCCCCGGCCGGTCAGCCCAGGGCGACGGGCTCCGCCGACCCCGGCTGCCAGGCCGTCAGCGGGGTGAAGCCCCGGTGTCCGCACTCCCCGAAGACCGTCACCGGACCGCCCCCGGACAGCGCGGCCAGCTGCCACAGCCCCGCCGGTGCGGGCCGCCCCCCGGCGGTCCGCACCGGCAGGGCCTCCCCGGCCTCCGGGTCGGCCAGCCGCCAGCCGAGCTCGCCCGGCACCGGCACCACCCCCTCCAGCACCACCGGCCAGGACTCCAGCCACGGGTCCTCCAGCAGGGCGGTCCCGTACGCGTCGAGCGCCGCGCCCGGCCGGACCCCCGGCGGCGGACCGTGGTGCGGTGCCGGAGCCGCGTACCGCTCGCCCAGGTCGGCCCGCAGGCCGGCCGAGCCGGCCCGGAACCGGGCCTCGGCCTCCAGCACCAGGCCCACCGGGAGCGCCAGCTGCGGCGGGCGGCCCGGCGGACCGAAGTCGAGGACCAGGGCGGTGCGTCCGCTGTCCCGGCCGCGCAGCCAGATCCGCCGCGTGATCAGCCGGCCGTCCGCGGAGACCGTGTCGTACTGCCCGAGCACCAGCCAGTGGTCCCTGACCGCGGCCGCCCCCTCCGCGGCCGCGGTCAGACCCACCCGCGCCCGGACCGTGGCGGCCAGCGGCTCCGGGAGCCCGGAGACCCCCAGCCAGGCCCGGTCCAGCAGGTGCAGCAGCCCGCACTCCTCCAGCATCCGGCCGGGCCAGCCCGCGCCGGAGCTCGGTATGGTCCCCAACTCCCGGGCCCGCGCGGCGAGTCCGGGCGCCTGTGCATCGACCATCCGGGCGGCCGTCTCCTCCCACGCGCCGTATCCCGCCTGCTCCTGCCCGGCCAGTCCGCCGCGCAGCAGGTCGGCCAGGCGCTGCTCCAGCTCGGTCACGCCGGCGTCGATCCGGGCCGCGCGCCGCTCGGCGCGCTTCCGGGCCGCCTCCGCGTCCACGGGCTTGGCCGGAGCGGTCCGGGCCGCGGCCTTCGCCGCCCGCGCGGCCAGCCACCCCCCGGCCCAGTCCGGCGCCTCGGCCGGATCCCCGAAGCCCTCCGCCGACCAGAGCAGCAGCAGCCCCAGGGCGTGCTTGCACGGGAACTTCCGGCTCGGGCAGGAGCAGGTGTACGCCGGCCCGGACAGGTCCACGACCGTCCGGTACGGCGTGCTGCCGCTGCCCTTGCACATCCCCCACACCGCACCGGAAGCGGAACCTCCGGTCGCCGACCAGGGGCCCGCTCCACCGAGCTTGGCCCCGGCCTTCCGTGACGTGTCGTCAGGAGCCAGGGCCAGTACCTGTTCCGCTGTCCAGCGGACGTCCTGCGCATTCATGGGAACCACCGTACGGACCCCCACTGACAATCACTCTGACCTGCAACAACGGTTCGAACAAAGGGCGTTGTCAGTGGGGTGGTGCACCGTGGTCACAGCAGTCGTGAAGCGGCTGCCGAGCCTGGAGGGGGACCCATGACCACGCCCGAGAACGTCACCGGGACCGAGGCGCTGCGACCGCACGCCGAGGACGCCTTCGCCCACGAACTGAAAGCCCTGGCCACCCAGGACGACCGGCCCAGGCCGGCCCGCTGGAAGCTCTCCCCGTGGGCCGTCGCCACCTACCTCCTCGGCGGCACCCTCGCCGACGGCACGGTGATCACCCCCAAGTACGTGGGCCCCCGCCGCATCGTCGAGGTGGCCGTCACCACCCTGGCCACCGACCGCGCCCTGCTGCTGCTCGGCGTGCCCGGCACCGCCAAGACCTGGGTGTCCGAACACCTGGCCGCCGCCGTCAGCGGCGACTCCACCCTGCTCGTGCAGGGCACCGCGGGCACCCCGGAGGAAGCGATCCGCTACGGCTGGAACTACGCCAGGCTGCTCGCCCACGGACCCAGCCGCGAGGCCCTCGTCCCCAGTCCCGTCATGCGCGCCATGGCCGAGGGCATGACCGCCCGCGTCGAGGAGCTCACCCGGATCCCGGCCGACGTACAGGACTCGCTGATCACGGTGCTGTCCGAGAAGACCCTCCCCGTCCCCGAGCTCGGCGAGGAGGTGCAGGCGGTCCGCGGCTTCAACCTCATCGCCACCGCCAACGACCGCGACCGCGGGGTCAACGAGCTCTCCAGCGCGCTGCGCCGCCGCTTCAACACCGTGGTCCTGCCGCTGCCCGCCACCGCCGACGCCGAGGTCGACATCGTCGCCCGCCGCGTCGACCAGATGGGCCGGGCCCTGGACCTGCCCCGGGCCCCCGAGGGACTGGACGAGATCCGCAGGGTGGTCACCGTCTTCCGCGAACTCCGCGAGGGCGTCACCGGCGACGGGCGCACCAAGGTGAAGTCGCCCAGCGGCACCCTCTCCACCGCCGAGGCCATCTCGGTGGTGACCAACGGCCTCGCCCTCGCCGCCCACTTCGGCGACGGCGTGCTCCGCCCCTCCGACGTTGCCGCCGGCATCCTCGGCGCCGTCGTCCGCGACCCGGCCGCCGACCGGGTCGTCTGGCAGGAGTACCTGGAGGCCGTCGTCCGCGAGCGGGACGGCTGGAAGGACTTCTACCGCGCCTGCCGCGAGGTGACCGCATGAGCACCGCCGGTCCGGAGCCGCTGCTCCTCGGCGTACGGCACCACGGACCCGGCTCCGCCCGGGCCGTACGGGCCGCCCTCGACGCGGCCCGGCCGGCGGCGGTGCTGATCGAGGGCCCGCCCGAGGGGGACGCGCTGCTCCCGCTCGCCGCCCACCCGGACATGCGCCCCCCGGTGGCGCTGCTCGCGCACGCGGCGGACGACCCGGGCCGGGCCGCGTTCTGGCCGCTCGCCGGGTTCTCCCCCGAATGGGTCGCCATCCGCTGGGCCCAGGAGGCCGGCGTACCCGTCAGGTTCATCGACCTGCCCGCCGCCCACACCCTGGCCCCGGCCGGGCCCGGCGACCCCGAGGCGGCCGGCGACCCCGAGGCGGCCGGCGAACCGGACCGCGAGCGGCTGCGGCTCGACCCGCTCGCCGTCCTCGCCGACACCGCCGGCTACGACGACCCCGAGCGGTGGTGGGAGGACGTGGTCGAGCACCGCGCCGCCGGTCCCGCCGGGCCGACAGCCCCCTTCGAGGCCCTGGCCGACGCCATGACCGCCCTCCGCGAGGCCTACGGGGACGGCGGACACCCCCGGGACCCGGTCCGCGAGGCGCACATGCGGCAGCGGATGCGGGCCGCGCGGCGGGAGTTCGGCCCCGGCTACGCCGTCGTGTGCGGCGCCTGGCACGTCCCGGCGCTGCGCGCCAGGACCACCGTCGCCGCCGACCGGGCCCTGCTCGCGGGACTGCCCAAGGTGAAGGTGGAGACCGCCTGGGTGCCGTGGACCCACCGCCGGCTGTCCCGGTCCGGCGGCTACGGCGCCGGTATCGCCTCCCCCGGCTGGTACGCGCACCTGTTCGCCGCGCCCGACCGGCCGGTGGAGCGCTGGCTGACCCGGATCGCCGGTCTGCTCCGCGCGGAGGACCGTCAGGTGTCCTCGGCCCACGTCATCGAGGCGGTCAGGCTCGCCGAGACCCTCGCGGCCGTCCGCGGCCGTCCCCTGGCGGGCCTCGCCGAGACCCTGGAGGCGGCCCGTGCCGTGATGTGCGACGGCTCGGACGTGCCGCTCGCGCTGATCGAGGACCGGCTGGTCGTCGGGGAGGTACTGGGCGAGGTCCCGGACACCGCCCCGGCCGTGCCGCTCCAGCGCGACCTCACCCGCCTCCAGCGCTCACTGCGGCTCAAGCCCGCGGCGGACGAACGCGAACTCGAACTCGACCTGCGCAAGGACACCGACGCGGCCCGCAGCCTGCTGCTGCACCGGCTGCGGCTCCTGGGAGTCGACTGGGGCGTGCCCACGGCCTCCCGGGGCAGCACCGGAACCTTCCGTGAGACCTGGCGGCTGCGCTGGGAGCCGGAGCTCGCGGTGCGGGTGGCCGAGGCCGCCGTCTGGGGCAACACGGTCCACGCGGCCGCCACCGCCAGGGCGGAGGCCGACGCGGCCGCCGCGCCGGAGCTCGGCGCGGTCACCGCGCTGGCCGAGCGGTGTCTGCTGGCCGGTCTGGCCGGGGCGTTGCCCGCCGTACTGCGGGCGCTCGCCGACCGGGCAGCCCTGGACACCGACGTGGCCGGCCTGGCGAAGGCGCTGCCGGCGCTCGCGCGTTCGCTGCGCTACGGCGACGTGCGGGGCACCGACACCGCCGCACTGGGCACGGTCGCGGCGGGGCTGGCCGAGCGGATCTGCGTGGCGCTGCCACCGGCCTGCGCGGCCGGGCTCGACGCCGACGGCGCGGCGGAGCTCCGGGCGCACGTGGACGCCGTGCACGGGGCGATCGGGCTGCTGGCCGCGGACCGGGAGGGACAGCCGGGTGGCGCGGGCGCCGGGGGACAGGGGCTGCGGGACCGCTGGGCGGCGGTCCTGCGCACGCTGGCCGGCCGGGACACGGTCCCCGGGGCGATACGCGGCCGGGCCGTGCGGCTGCTGCTGGACGAGGGCCGGCTGGAACACGCGGAGACGGCCCGGCTGATGGGGCTGGCCCTGTCCCGGGCGGCCGCGCCGGCCGACGCGGCCGGCTGGATCGAGGGCTTCGCCGGAGGCGGCTCGGGCGGCGGCACCCTGCTCGTCCACGACGAGGGGCTGCTCGCGCTGATCGACGCCTGGCTGACTCAGGTGCCGGCGGGCGCCTTCACCGACGTCCTGCCGCTGCTGCGGCGCACGTTCGGGGCGTACGAGCCGGGTGTCCGGCGCACCCTGGGCGAGCTGGTCCGCCGCGGACCGGGCGGCCCCGGCCGTACGGGAGCCGGCGCCGGCAGCGGGCCCGAGGGCTTCGCGCCGGACCTCGACCCGGCCCGCGCGGACGCGGTGCTGCCGCTGGTGCGGCTGCTGCTCGGCGCGGCGGCCTGACCGGACCCCCGCCACGGGGCGGCGGAGGCCGGCACGAGAGGGCACGACACGACACGGCACGGCATGACACGACGACACCACGACACGACGACACGAGGGGGACGGACGGATGGCGGCGGCGACGGTGGCAGGGGCGGACGCGGCAGCGGCATCGCCGGAGGGACCGGACGGCGAGCGGCTGCGCAGGTGGCGCCTGGTGCTCGGCGGGGGAGAGGGCGAGGGCACCGGCCGCGCGCTGGCCGGGCGGGACGCCGCGATGGACGCCGCGCTCGGCGCGCTGTACGGCGGGGGCCCGGCCGGGACGGGCCGGCGCTCCGGCGAGCGGTCGGCGGGGCTGGGCGGCTCGGCGCCGTCGGTGGCGCGCTGGCTGGGCGACATCCGGGAGTACTTCCCCAGCCCGGTGGTGCAGGTGATGCAGCGTGACGCCATCGACCGGCTGGGGCTGGCCTCCCTGCTGCTGGAGCCGGAGATGCTGGAGGCCGTCGAACCCGACGTGCACCTGGTGGGCACCCTGCTGTCGCTCAACAAGGCGATGCCGGAGACCACCCGGGAGACCGCCCGGGCGGTGGTCCGCCGCGTGGTCGAACAGCTGGAGCAGCGGCTGGCGAGCCGTACCCGGGCCACCCTCACCGGAGCCCTGGACCGGTCGGCGCGGATCAGCCGCCCGCGTCACCGGGACATCGACTGGGACCGGACCATCCGGGCGAACCTGAAGAACTACCTGCCCGAGCACCGCACCGTGGTGCCCGAGCGGCTGATCGGCTACGGCCGCGCGAGCCGGTCGGTGCAGAAGGAGGTCATCCTCTGCATCGACCAGTCCGGCTCGATGGCCGCCTCCGTCGTCTACGCCTCGGTGTTCGGCGCGGTCCTCGCCTCGATGCGGTCCATCGCCACCCGCCTCGTCGTGTTTGACACTTCCGTCGTGGACCTGACGGACCAGCTGGACGATCCGGTCGACGTCCTCTTCGGTACGCAGCTCGGCGGAGGCACCGACATCAACCGCGCCCTCGCCTACTGCCAGTCGAGGATCACCCGGCCCGCCGACACCGTCGTCGTCCTGATCAGTGATCTCTACGAGGGCGGGATCCGCGACGAGATGCTGAAGCGGGTCGCGGCGATGAAGGCGTCCGGAGTGCAGTTCGTGGCCCTGCTGGCCCTGTCCGACGAGGGCGCGCCGTCCTACGACCGGGAACACGCGGCCGCTCTCGCGGCCCTCGGAGCCCCCGCGTTCGCCTGTACGCCGGACCTTTTCCCCGACGTGATGGCCGCCGCGCTGGAGAAGAAGGAAATGGTCGGATCACACGAATCTCCAGCTCAACCGTGAGGGGATCTGTGACAGGTATCACCGCTCTCGTGTGAGCTGCGATTTAGGGACCTGTGTCCCACGGGGATAACCTGCCGGACGGACATGCCGCGTCCACGGTCACCGTGTGCGCTTCCCCTGTGACAGCGCCGTCACGTTGCCCTCGCGGCACGCCCACGCAGACAACCGCGAACACTGCGAATCTTTAAAAGACAAGGGACGGACGCGCGTGGACCTGTTCGAGTACCAGGCGAGGGACCTCTTCGCCAAGCACGGTGTACCGGTGCTGGCCGGTGAAGTCATCGACACGCCTGAGGCGGCCCGCGAGGCGACCGAGCGGCTGGGCGGCAAGTCGGTCGTCAAGGCGCAGGTGAAGGTCGGCGGCCGCGGCAAGGCCGGCGGCGTCAAGCTGGCCGCCACCCCGGACGAGGCCGTCGCCCGCGCGACGGACATCCTGGGCATGGACATCAAGGGCCA
Source organism: Streptomyces sp. NPDC012888 (assembly GCF_042900645.1). Classification (NCBI taxonomy): domain Bacteria; kingdom Bacillati; phylum Actinomycetota; class Actinomycetes; order Kitasatosporales; family Streptomycetaceae; genus Streptomyces; species Streptomyces sp. NPDC012888. Next base: position 268,023 of record NZ_JBIBBM010000006.1, read on the forward strand.
CACGGTCCACAAGGTGATGATCGCGGAGACCGCTCCCGAGATCCTCGAGGAGTACTACGTCTCCTACCTGCTCGACCGCACCAACCGCACCTTCCTGGCCATGGCCTCGGTCGCGGGTGGCATGGACATCGAGCAGGTCGCCGAGGAGACCCCCGAGAAGCTCGCGAAGGTCCCGGTCAACGCCAACGAGGGCGTCACGATCGAGAAGGCCCGCGAGATCGTCGCCCTGGCGAAGTTCCCGGCCGAGGTCGCCGAGAAGGTCGCCGAGGTCCTCGTCACCCTGTGGAAGACCTTCATCGCCGAGGACGCGCTCCTGGTCGAGGTCAACCCGCTCGCGAAGGTCGCCTCCGGCGAGGTCATCGCCCTCGACGGCAAGGTCTCGCTCGACGAGAACGCCGAGTTCCGCCAGCCCGGCCACGAGGAGTTCGTGGACCACGCGGCGGCGAACCCGCTGGAGGCCGCGGCCAAGGCGAAGGGCCTCAACTACGTCAAGCTCGACGGTGAGGTCGGCATCATCGGCAACGGCGCGGGTCTCGTCATGAGCACCCTGGACGTCGTCGCCTACGCGGGTGAGAACCACGGCGGCGTGAAGCCCGCCAACTTCCTCGACATCGGCGGTGGCGCCTCCGCCGCCGTCATGGCCAACGGTCTCGAGATCATCCTCGGCGACCCGGACGTCAAGTCGGTCTTCGTCAACGTCTTCGGTGGCATCACCGCGTGCGACGAGGTCGCCAACGGCATCGTCCAGGCGCTCCAGCTGCTCGCGGACAAGGGCGAAGAGGTCACCAAGCCGCTCGTCGTCCGTCTCGACGGCAACAACGCGGAGCTGGGTCGCAAGATCCTGTCGGACGCGAACCACCCGCTGGTGCAGCGCGTGGACACCATGGACGGCGCGGCCGACAAGGCCGCCGAGCTCGCGGCTGCGAAGTAAAGGGACGAGGTCACAGACTCACCATGGCTATCTTCCTCAACAAGGACAGCAAGGTCATCGTCCAGGGCATGACCGGTGCCACGGGCATGAAGCACACCAAGCTGATGCTCGCCGACGGCACCAACATCGTCGGTGGCGTCAACCCGCGCAAGGCCGGCACCACCGTCGACTTCGACGGCACCGAGGTCCCGGTCTTCGGCTCGGTCGCCGAGGCGATGGAGAAGACGGGCGCCAACGTCTCCGTCCTCTTCGTCCCGCCGGCCTTCGCCAAGGCCGCCGTCGTCGAGGCCATCGACGCCGAGATCCCCCTCGCGGTCGTCATCACCGAGGGCATCGCGGTGCACGACTCCGCCGCCTTCTGGGCGTACGCCACCGCCAAGGGCAACAAGACCCGGATCATCGGCCCGAACTGCCCCGGCCTGATCACCCCCGGCCAGTCCAACGCCGGCATCATCCCGGGCGACATCACCAAGCCCGGCAAGATCGGTCTGGTGTCCAAGTCCGGCACCCTGACCTACCAGATGATGTACGAGCTGCGCGACATCGGCTTCACCTCCGCCGTCGGCATCGGTGGCGACCCGGTCATCGGCACCACGCACATCGACGCCCTGGAGGCCTTCGAGGCCGACCCGGAGACCGAGCTGATCGTGATGATCGGCGAGATCGGCGGCGACGCCGAGGAGCGTGCGGCGGACTTCATCGCGAAGAACGTCACCAAGCCGGTCGTCGGCTACGTCGCGGGCTTCACCGCCCCCGAGGGCAAGACCATGGGCCACGCGGGCGCGATCGTGTCCGGTTCTTCTGGCACCGCACAGGCCAAGAAGGAAGCCCTGGAGGCCGCCGGCGTGAAGGTCGGCAAGACGCCGACCGAGACCGCCGAGCTGGCGCGCGCGATCCTGAACGGCTGACCTGCCGGACGGTTCGCCGCAGCAGCGGAAGCACGGGCGTGGCCCGCACCCACTCCGGGTGCGGGCCGCGCCCGTGCCGTCTGGTCTCGTCTCCGTCTCCGTCTCCGTGTCCGTGTCCGGCGTCCGCGGCCGGGTCAGTCGGTGCGCGGGACCAGGCGTTCCGGGCCGGGGGCAGGCTCCGAGCGGAGCTTCTCCCGGAGCTGCCGGTCCGCCTCGGTCAGCTGCTCCGGCCCCTTGTGCGGGGGCACGCCGGCGACGTTGTGGCCCGGGGCGATCGGCGGCTCGTAGTGGTCCGGTGCGGTGACCGCGGTGTACGCGGCGGCCACCGCGATCGCCGTGGTCACACCGATGGCCGCGCGGCTCCAGAACCGGGCGCGGTACTCCGCGTACGCCCGTACGGCCCTGGCGGGGCGTGGTTCCAGCCGGACGGCCGGGATGAGGGAGCCGAGCCGTTCGTGCAGGACCGCGGACTGCTTGTCCGGCGGCACACCCTCCAGTTCGGGCAGCCGGGCGGCCAGGCCGGTGTGGGCGTGCAGCAGCCGGATGCCGGCGGTGGGGGTGGTGGCCTCGGTCTCGGCGGCGGTGTCGGGCAGGTCGAGACCGACGCCGTCGTAGAGCAGGACCGTGCGGCGGTACGCGGCGGGCAGCGCGAGCAGGGCGTCGAGCAGGGCGCGGTCGGCCGGGTCGGCCGGGGCCCGGCCGGGATGCCGGCGGACCCGCCGGAACCGGTGCCAGGGGGAGAGCGCGTACTCGTGGACGGCGGCGCGGACCCAGCCGACCGGGTCGGGGTCGGTGGCCACGGCCGGCCACTGGGCCCAGGCGCGCTGGAAGGCCCGCTCGACGGCCTCGTGGGCGAGCCCCCGGTGGCCGGTGAGCAGGTAGGCCTGGCGGGCCAGGGCGGGGGCGGTGTGGCCGTAGAGGACGTCGAAGGCCTCGGCGGGGGTGGTGGGGCGGTCGGCGCGGGGGAGGGGGGCGTCCGGCCGGGCCTGGCCCGCTGCGCCGTCCGGGGCCGGGGCCGGGGCCGGGGCCTGGGCTTCGGCTGATGGGGTGTCCGGTGCGGTGCCTTCGGGTGACGCCCCGTCGGGTGACGTGCCGTCGAATGACGTCCCGTCGGGTGACGTGCCGTCGGCCGGGGTGGCGGACGGAGGGCCGTCGGGGCCGGTCCGTGACGTGTCGCGGTGCGGGGAGCCCGTGGTGCCGGCCGGGGCACCGCGCGAACCGGCCGGGTGTGGGGCGGCCGGCGGCTTCGAGGCCCGTTTGGCCGCGGACTTCGGGCGGGTCCCGGCGGGTGCGGCCCGGCCCGCGCCGCCCTTGGTGAAGGCCCGTACGCCGCCCGACACGCGCGGGGCGGTGCCGGTGGTGGTGCCGGTGGACTCGGTGGGCGGCCCGGCCCCCGGGCCCGGTTCGGTGCCGGTGCCGGAGCCCTCCGCCGCACGGCCGAGGCCGGCCAGCAGCTCGGCGTAGGCCTCGCGCGTACGGCCGCGGGGCTCGGTGCGGCCGGCCTCCCACGAGCGGACCGTGGTGGCCGTGACGCCCACCGCTTCGGCGACCTGTTCGAGGGTCAGCTGGGCGGCCTCGCGCAGCCTGCGGCGTTCCTTGGGCGACGGGAGGGCAGTCGGCTCCATGGCCGTGTCCACACTCTGGGTCATGCCACACCCCGGCAGGTCTGGGCGAAAAAGTACATAACCGTATATTGGGCGACACAACGGTCATTCGCCTGTTACGCGCCCCCAGCGCGTGTCGTTGGGACCATGGCCTCGTGACCCAAGTGACCGAACGCGGGACGTCGTTGCCGACGGACGGGCAGGTTGGCGGACGGCGCCGGACCTCGGCCGCCGCCGCATGTGTGCTGGGCGGCGCGATGGCCGCCGGACTGGGGCTCGGCTCGCTGGCCGTGCTCGTCATGGTGCTCTGGATCAGCTCCCCGTACCCGGACAGCGGTCCGGGCGGGGCGCTGCACGTGGCCGCCGGGGTGTGGCTGCTCGCTCACGGGACGGAGCTGATCAGGTACGACACGCTGTCCGGCGTGCCGGCACCGGTGGGGGTGACGCCGTTGCTGCTGGTGGCCCTTCCGGTGGTGCTGATCCGGCGGGCGGCCCGGCTGGCGGTCGACGAAGGGGGGCTGCCGGGCAGCGCCGTCTTCTCCGCGGTGACGTGCGGCTACCTCGTCGTCGGGGCGGGCGCCACCGCCTACGCGGCGGGCGGCCCGCTGTCCGCGCACCCGCTCAGCGCGGCCTGGCACGTCCCCCTGGTCGCGGCGCTGGCGGCGGCCGGCGGCGTGTGGGCCGCGCAGCCGGCCTGGCTGCCCGCGGGCGTGCGGCGGATGCTCGCGCGCCCCCGCTACGAGCTGGCGCTGCGCGCGGGGGGCGCGGGGGTGCTGGCCCTGCTCGGGGGCGGCGCGTTGCTGACCGGGGCCTCGCTGGTGTGGCACGGCGCGGCGGTGCAGAACTCGTTCGTGCAGCTGACGGGGGTGTGGTCGGGGCGGTTCGCGGTGCTGCTGCTGGCGCTGGCGCTGGTGCCGAACGCGGTGGTGTGGGGCGCGGCGTACGGGCTCGGGCCGGGGTTCGCGCTCGGCGCGGGTGCCACCGCGACGCCGCTGGCGTTCTCCGGGGCGCCCGCGCTGCCGCTGTTCCCGCTGCTGGCGGCGCTGCCCCCGGCCGGTCCGGGCTCGCCGGCGACCTGGGCGGCGCTGCTGGTGCCGGTGGTGGCGGGGCTGGTCGTCGGCCGGTTCGCGGTACGCCGGGCGCGTGACGTCTCGTACGGGGAGACGGCCCTGACGGCGGGTCTGGGGGCGCTGGTGTGCGGGGTGCTGATGGCGGTACTGGCGTACCTGGCCGGCGGGCCGCTCGGCACGGGGGCGCTGGCCGAGTTCGGGCCGGTGTGGTGGTCGACGGGGGCGGCGGCGGCCGTGTGGACGGCGGTGTTCGCGGTGCCGGTCGCGGTGGGAGTGCAGGGGTGGCGGACGCGGCCGGTGCGGGGGGCGGCGGAGCCGCCGGAGGGTGGGGAGGACTGGCACGACAGTGGGGTGCGGGAGGTTCGGTGGGCGGCGCTGCGGGGGGCGGCGGAGCCGCTGGTCGGGCCCTTGGTCGTACCACCGACCCCGGTCGCAGGGGCCGCGCCCCCGGCCGCGGTGGCGGTCGCGTCGGCGGCCGCGTCGGAGGGTGCCGGGGCGGTTGCCGCGTCGCCGGTTGGCGCGTCGCCGGTTGGCGCCTCGCCGGGGGTGGCCCCGCCGGGGGAGCCGGTTGTCGAGGCGGGGTCAGGTGGGGTCCGTGCGGGGGCGGAGTTGTCGCCGCGGGTGGCGGGGGCGCGGGTTCTGGCGCGGCGGGACCGGCCGTCCTAGCGGGGGGTTCGCTGCGCGGGCGATGTCCCCCACCCCGCCCCTTCCCGAAACGCCTCAGTCGCCGGCGAGGCTCCGGAAGCCGGGGCCGCGCTGTCCAGCCCCCGCCGGCGTTCGAGGCGCGTGCTGCGGGGCGGCGCCCCGGCTGGGCCCGCTCAATCGCCGCTCGGGCTGGAAGTGCGGCCCCGCTTCGTGCTGTGGCCCGGCGCTTCCTGCCTCGCCGGCGTTCGAGGCGCGTGCTGCGGGGCGGCGCCCCGCGTGTTCGGGCGGAGCCTTGGTCGGGCCCGCTCAATCGCCGCTCGGGCTTGAAATGCCGCTGCGCGGCATTCCGCCCGGCGGGCAGGCCGGTGCTGCGTCATTTGGAGTGCGGTCGCCGCTTCGGGGTGCGGGGCGCTTGGGCGGGGGTTACTTCTGGACGCCCAGGACGTTGCGGAGGGGGTCGGGGAGTTCGTCGTTGCACTTGAGTTCCGCCGTCTTCGTGAGGGCGTCCTCGCGGCAGACGTAGAAGTCCTTGTAGACGATCTGGAGCGTGTACGAGCCCATCGCCAGGAGTACGGCCAGCGAGGCCGTCACCAGGCCGCTGACCGCCGCCGTCCGCTGGGGCCTGGCCGCCGGGCCGAGGGCGGCCAGGCCGCCGCCGGCCGTCCCGCCCGGCTCCACGCCGGCCGCCGGCTTCGGCTTTCCCCGGAGCGCGCTCACGCCCCAGTACAGGGCCAGCGCGCCCAGCAGCAGCCCCATCGACGGGATGCCGAACAGGCCGAAGAAGAAGCCCCACATGCCCGCGAGCAGCGCGTAGCGGGCCCGGCGCTGGACCGGGTCCGTCGGGTCCCAGCGGGCCGGCCCGCCGGAGCCGCTGCCGGAGCCGCCCCCGGAGCCGCCGCCGGACCGCTGCTCACCGTCCGCGCCGCTCCGCGGCTGCCGCGGCTGCCACGGCTGGTCCGGTCGCCCCTCCGGGGGCGCCGCGAAGGGGTTGTCGTCGCCGCCCTGCGACGCGGGCGGCTGCGGGGTGGAGGACTGACGGCGGTCCGGCATCGGGTGCGTTTCTTCCCCTGTGGTGTGGGCCAGTACGTGACGGTGTTCGCGTTGTACGCCAGACGCTACCCCGCGGCCGGGGGACCGTCCCTCGGGGGCCGTCCGGTGTGCCGGTATCGTTGCAGGCGGTCGGAGGCTTCGTATGGTTCCCCGTAAATCGTGGGCCCGGAGTTTCGTACGATCGCATAAGAAGCAGTCGCGAGAAAGGGCCCCCATGGCCGCCTCCCGCCTGGTCGTGCTGGTCTCCGGATCCGGCACCAACCTCCAGGCCCTCCTCGATGCCATCGACTCCCACCCCCAGGGGCCCGAGGGGTTCGGCGCGCGCGTCGTCGCCGTCGGCGCCGACCGGGAGGGCATCGCCGGTCTGGAGCGGGCCGAGAAGGCCGGCATCCCGACGTTCGTGTGCCCGGTCGGGGCGTACGCCGACCGGGCCGAGTGGGACCGGGCCCTGGCCGCCGCCACCGCCGCGCACGAACCCGACCTCGTCGTGTCCGCCGGGTTCATGAAGATCGTGGGTCCGGAGTTCCTGGCCCGGTTCGGCGGGCGGTTCGTGAACACCCACCCCGCCCTGCTGCCGGCCTTCCCCGGCGCGCACGGGGTGCGCGACGCCCTCGCCTACGGGGCGAAGGTCACCGGCTGCACCGTCCACTTCGTGGACGCCGGCGTGGACACCGGTCCGATCATCGCCCAGGGTGTGGTCGAGGTCCGGGACGAGGACGACGAAGCCGCTCTTCACGAGCGCATCAAGGAAGTCGAGCGCAGGCTGCTCGTCGACGTCGTGGGGCGACTGGCCCGGCACGGCTACCGCATCGAGGGACGAAAGGTAACGATCCAGTGACCACCACGCAGCGGGCCATCCGCCGGGCGCTGATCAGCGTGTACGACAAGACCGGGCTGGAGGACCTCGCGCGCGGGCTGCACGCGGCCGGCGTCTCGCTGGTCTCCACCGGGTCGACCGCGTCGCGGATCGCCGACGCCGGGGTGCCCGTCACCAAGGTCGAGGAGCTGACCGGCTTCCCCGAGTGCCTCGACGGCCGGGTCAAGACCCTGCACCCCCGCGTGCACGCGGGCATCCTCGCCGACCTGCGCCTGGACAGCCACCGCGAGCAGCTCGCCGAGCTCGGCGTCGAGCCGTTCGACCTCGTGGTCGTGAACCTGTACCCGTTCCGGGAGACCGTCGCCTCCGGCGCCACCCCCGACGAGTGCGTGGAGCAGATCGACATCGGCGGCCCCTCCATGGTCCGCGCCGCCGCCAAGAACCACCCCTCGGTGGCCGTGGTGACCAGCCCCGAGCGGTACGCCGACGTCCTCGCGGCCGTCCAGTCCGGCGGCTTCGACCTGACCGCCCGCAAGCGGCTGGCCGCCGAGGCCTTCCAGCACACCGCCGCCTACGACGTGGCCGTGGCCTCCTGGTTCACGAATGCGTACGCGCCGGAGACCGAGGGCGAGGCCGCGCTGCCGGAGTTCCTCGCCGGGGCCTGGGAGCGCAAGGCGACCCTCCGGTACGGCGAGAACCCGCACCAGGGCGCCGCCCTCTACACCGACGGGCAGCCGGGCGGCCTGGCCAACGCCGAGCAGCTGCACGGCAAGGAGATGTCCTTCAACAACTACGTGGACACCGAGGCCGCCCGCCGGGCCGCCTACGACCACGACCGGCCGTGCGTGGCGATCATCAAGCACGCCAACCCGTGCGGCATCGCCGTCGGCGCCGACGTCGCCGAGGCCCACCGCAAGGCCCACGCCTGCGACCCGCTGTCCGCCTTCGGCGGCGTGATCGCCGTCAACCGCCCGGTCACCGTCGAGCTGGCCGAGCAGGTCGCCGAGATCTTCACCGAGGTCATCGCGGCCCCGGCGTACGAGGACGGCGCCCTGGAGGTCCTCGCCAGGAAGAAGAACATCCGCGTGCTCAAGGTCGACGGCACCCCGCACCAGCCGGGCGACCTCAAGCCGATCTCGGGCGGCGTGCTGCTCCAGCACTCCGACGTCTTCCAGGCGGCCGGCGACGACCCGGCGAACTGGACCCTCGCCACCGGCGAGGCCCTGTCGGAGGCGGAGCTCGCCGAGCTCTCCTTCGCCTGGAAGGCCTGCCGGGCCGTGAAGTCCAACGCGATCCTGCTCGCCAAGGACGGAGCCTCGGTCGGCGTCGGCATGGGCCAGGTCAACCGGGTGGACTCGGCGAAGCTGGCGGTCGAGCGGGCCGGCGCGGAGCGCGCCCAGGGCTCGTACGCGGCCTCGGACGCGTTCTTCCCGTTCCCCGACGGCCTGGAGATCCTCACCGCCGCGGGCGTGAAGGCCGTCGTCCAGCCCGGCGGATCGGTCCGCGACGAGCAGGTGGTCGAGGCCGCGAAGGCGGCCGGCGTGACCATGTACTTCACCGGGACCCGGCACTTCTTCCACTGAGCCCGGCCCCGGCGCACGAAAAGGCCGCGCCCCGCATCGCTGCGGGGCGCGGCCTTCGCCGTGAGCGGACGGCAGGGATTACGGGCGGCGGAAGTACGCGCCGGCCGCCGAGCTCGAGAGGCCCGCGATGGTCCAGATGCCCAGACCCAGCGAGATCAGGGTCAGGATGATGGAGAACACGGCGCCGCCGGCCGCCGTGCCGCCCTCGCCCAGTGCGACCAGGTTCGCCAGGATGCTGAGGGCCGCGAACAGGGCCTGGATCGAGCCGTAGATGATGCCGGACACGCGGACGCCGCCGCGGCCCTTGGCCATCTTGGCGGCCGTCAGGATCGGCCACAGCGACAGGCCGATCAGGATCAGGCCGCCCACCACGGCGACGCCGCCGGCCAGCGCGCCCAGGCCCGCCGCCTCGGAGGAGGAGGAGTCGCTGGCGGCCGCGGCGAAGACGCCGCCGACGAGCAGGACGAGCACGCCGACCAGGGCCTGCAGACCACCCTGGATGAACAGGATGACGCGGGCCGCGGTGACACCGCCCGGCATCGGCACCGGGGCACCCGGGTAGCCGCCCGCCGGGCCCGCCGGGTAGGCCGGCATGCCCGCCTGCGGGTACCCGTAACCGGGCTGCTGCGGGACGCCCTGCGGGGCCTGCTGCGGGTAGCCGTAACCGGGCTGGCCCTGCGGGGCCGGCTGCCCGTACGGATTGTTCGGATCGCCGAAGCTCATATGGGGTGTTCCTCCGTGGAGTGCGGGGACGCGCGGCTCGCACGCGGAGGAGCTTTTCGTGAGTGCGGTCCGCCCCCCGGCACTGCCCGCGGCACTATCGCCGTCATCGTGGTCCGATCCGCTCGCCCTTGTCCAGTCGTGCCGCACCCCGTTCGGACTGTCGTTGTGCAAGTGCAACTCGTCACGGACACTTCCGGGACATCACGGGAGGGCCGTACCGGGCCGCCCGCGCGCCACCCCGGTCGGCCGACTGGAACCGGGACGGGTCCATCCGGAAGGATGGGTGCATGACCGCCCAGATTCTCGACGGCAAGGCCACCGCAGCCGCGATCAAGTCCGAACTGACCACCCGCGTCGAGGCGCTCAAGGCCCGTGGCGTCGTCCCCGGCCTCGGCACCCTCCTGGTGGGGGACGATCCGGGCAGCCGCTGGTACGTCAACGGAAAGCACAAGGACTGCGCCGAGGTCGGCATCGAGTCCATCCGGCGCGAACTGCCCGCCACCGCCACCCAGGACGAGATCGAGGCGGTTATCCGCGAGCTCAACGACGATCCCGCCTGCACCGGCTACATCGTGCAACTCCCGCTCCCCAAGGGCATCGACACCAACCGGGTGCTGGAGCTCATGGACCCGGAGAAGGACGCCGACGGGCTCCACCCGATGTCCCTCGGACGGCTGGTCCTGAACGAGCCCGGTCCGCTGCCCTGCACCCCGTACGGCATCGTCCAGCTGCTCCGCCACCACGGGGTGGAGATCAACGGCGCGCACGTGGTGGTCCTCGGCCGCGGCATCACCGTCGGCCGGTCCATCGGCCTGCTGCTCACCCGCAAGTCCGAGAACGCCACCGTGACGCTCTGCCACACCGGCACCCGCGACCTGGCCGGGCTGCTCCGCCAGGCGGACGTGGTCGTGGCCGCCGCCGGCGTCCCGCACCTGGTCAAGCCGGAGGACGTCAAGCCCGGCGCGGCCGTCCTGGACGTGGGCGTCAGCCGCGACGAGAGCGGCAGGATCGTCGGCGACGTGCACCCCGGCGTGGCCGAGGTCGCGGGCTGGATCTCCCCCAACCCCGGCGGCGTCGGCCCGATGACCCGCGCCCAGCTGCTGGTCAACGTGGTCGAGGCGGCGGAACGGGCGTCCGGTGCGGCCTGAGTCCCCGGAGCGGAGGTCCCGGCGGTTCCCGTCCGTCACCCGCGACACCGCCCGGCCCGAGGGCGGCGGCCGCGCCGCGCCGGGCGACGCGCCGGCACCGGCCCGCCAGTGGCCGATGCTCAGCGTGCTCGCCGCCACCGCGGTCGGGCTGCTGCTCACCGCGCTGGGGCACCCCCGCGTCGGCTGCCTGACCATCGGCGTGGCGCTGGTCGTGGCGGCGCTGCTGCGTCAGGCGCTGCCCTCGGTGGGCATGCTGGCGGTCCGGTCCCGGTTCACGGACGTGGCCACGTACGGGGTGCTGGGGCTGGCGATCACGCTGCTGTCCCTGGTGATGGAGCCGCGGCCGCTGCTGGAGGTCCCGTTCCTGGAGAGCACCGTCCGGTTCATCGTCCGCTGAGCCGTGGCGGGCCAGTTGCGGGCCCCGGCCGGGCCCCTGTCGGGCCCGTTGCGGCGTGCCGGGACGCGCCGCCACGGCACGGTCCGTCAAGTCGCCCGGGCCCGTACTTCCCCCGGGCCGGCCCGCCCGAAGGGCGCCGCGCCCGGCCGATGTTCCAGGTGGAGCAAGGTGGCGGGGGCCGTTCGCCTTCGAACCCCGGGCGACGTGTGCGGCGTACCACACGGACCCGGGGGTCGGGCCCTCCCCCGGTCGGATAGCCTGCCCACTACGGGGCAGGGACGCCGCCCCACCGCCAGCTGTCTAACGGAGAAGGCCATGACCCGCACTCCCGTGAATGTCACCGTCACCGGCGCCGCCGGCCAGATCGGTTACGCGCTGCTCTTCCGCATCGCTTCCGGCCACCTGCTCGGCGCGGACGTGCCGGTCAACCTGCGACTCCTGGAGATCCCGCAGGGCCTCAAGGCCGCCGAGGGCACCGCCATGGAGCTCGACGACTGCGCCTTCCCGCTGCTGCGCGGCATCGAGATCACCGACGACGCCAACAAGGCGTTCGACGGCGCCAACGTCGCCCTGCTGGTCGGCGCCCGCCCCCGCACCAAGGGCATGGAGCGCGGCGACCTGCTCTCCGCCAACGGCGGCATCTTCAAGCCGCAGGGCAAGGCCATCAACGACAACGCCGCGGACGACATCAAGGTCCTCGTCGTCGGCAACCCGGCCAACACCAACGCCCTGATCGCCCAGGCCGCCGCCCCGGACGTACCGGCCGAGCGCTTCACCGCGATGACCCGCCTGGACCACAACCGCGCGATCTCGCAGCTGGCCGCCAAGACCGGTGCCGCCGTCTCCGACATCAAGCGCCTGACCATCTGGGGCAACCACTCCGCGACCCAGTACCCGGACATCTTCCACGCGGAGATCGCCGGCAAGAACGCCGCCGAGGTCGTGAACGACGAGGCGTGGCTGGCCGACACCTTCATCCCGACCGTCGCCAAGCGCGGTGCCGCGATCATCGAGGCCCGTGGCGCGTCCTCCGCCGCCTCCGCCGCCAACGCCGCCATCGACCACGTCCACACCTGGGTCAACGGCACCGCCGAGGGCGACTGGACCTCCATGGGCATCCCGTCGGACGGCTCCTACGGCGTCCCCGAGGGCCTCATCTCGTCCTTCCCGGTCACCTGCAAGGACGGCAAGTACGAGATCGTCCAGGGCCTGGACATCAACGAGTTCTCCCGCACCCGCATCGACGCCTCGGTCGCCGAGCTCGTCGAGGAGCGCGACGCGGTCCGTGAGCTCGGCCTGATCTGATCCCCGGCCGACCCGGTACGGCGTCGGATCAGCACCGCCGGTCCGAACGCGCCGAAGCGCCCCCGCCAAACCCGGCCGGGGCGCTTTGGCGTAAAACCGCCTGTCCCTGCATGTAGGGCAAAAATAAGGTCAGTCGGTGACCGACATCCCCATCCCCTCCCAGCCCTCGGGCGCCTGGGACGATCCGCGGAACGGCCGGCCCCCCGTCCACCCCTCCGTCAGCGAGGCGGGACGCCTGCTGTGCGCGGGCACCTACATAGACGGCAGCTACCGCGACCGGGTCATCGACGAGTTGTACGTCCACGAGGAGCGCATCGCCGCCCCCTCCTACGGCTTCGACGCGGCCCGCGTGCTCGCCCACGCCCTGCGCGCCCGGCGCGCCGAACTCGGCTGGGCCGCCGCGGTGCTCGGCACCTGGTTCGTCGGCTTCCTGCTCACCGGCGGCGTGCTGCTCTTCCTCTTCGTGCCGTTCCTCTTCCTGAGCCTCGCCCGGTGGCTCCGCGGACGCGACTCCGGCCTGCTCAGGTTCCTCGGTCTCGTGGTGCGGATCTACGCCGTCGCCGTACTGGCCACCGTGCTGCTCGCCGTCCTCGGCTTCGGCGCGGGCATGTTCGGCTTCCTCGCCGAGATGGTCACCCCCGAGCCCTCCTACGGCTCGCCGTACGGCTCCTCCTACGGGTCCTCGTACGGCTCCTCCGACTTCGCCTTCGCGAGCGCCGCCCTGCTGTGGGGCGTCGCGGCCGTCTTCGCCGCGCTGGTCACCGTCGTCGCCCTGCAGCGCGGCCACGTCGCGAAGACCATCGCCACCGAGCTGGCGCCCCGCCGGTACGCCGACCACGCCACCGACCCCGCCGAGGCCACCCCCAACGCCCGCCACGAGCGGATCCGCCGCCGCATCCGCAACGAGCAGTGGTCCCCGCTGGTCGTCTACGACATCAACGACCCGCTGTGCGGCGCCGGCGACCCCTTCCGGCCCTGGCACCTCTCCGTCGAGCTGCGCCCGCGCGCCGACCTGGGGCCGGACCGCAAGCCGACGCCGCTCGACAACGCCCACATCCTGGGGAAGATCGTGCCCCGGCTGCAGCGGCTGCGGGTGCCCTCCCCGCACGGGTCCGCCGAGGCCCAGGCCGCCGTCATGGACCGGCTGCGGGAACTGGTCATCGAGGAGTGCGTGTTCCTGCCCGCCGCTGGGCTGCCGCACCGGGACGCCGCTCCCGTGCACCCCCAGGCCTTCGCCGAGCACCGGGCGGCCGCCGTCGAGGAGGGCGGCGAACTGCGCCGCCACTTCCTGCGGGTCCGGGTCGGCGGCTGGGACGAGAACCTGGTCGTCACCGTGTTCGTACGGGTCCACACCCAGGGCGGCATGCTGATGCTGGAGGTCGCCCCGCACGTGCTGCTGCCGCTGCCGGTGGCGTTCCTGAACGCCGACGCCGACGCGCGCCGCCACCTCGACAACCACTGGTTCGGCAAGGCCGTGTGGGCCGTCGCCCACACCCCCGGCTCGTTCACGGCGTCCGTCCTCACCCTGTCCAGGGGCCTGGCGAGCTGGTGGCGGATCGTCACCGGCGGGCACGGCGGCGCCCGCCCCGAGGGCCCGTGGGCCTCGGTCCGGGAGCTGGCCTCGCAGGACAACGGCACGATCTTCCACCTCATGGACCTCGACCGGTACCTGAAGACCATCCAGGACCGGGTCGTGGCCGGTGTCGTCGAAGCCCTGCACGAAGCGGGCTGGCACACGGAGGAGTTCGCCGAGCGCGCGGTCAACGTCGCCGAGGGCGGAGTGTTCATCCAGTCCGTGAACAACAGCGCGTTCAGCGTGGGCGGTTCAGGGCACAGCAACCACGTCGGCCGGACGGCCAGGGGGAAGGGCGGAGCCAATGGCGGCAAATGACCGGGACGAGCGACAGCCGGCGGTGACCTTCGGCGACGTCAGCGGGAGCGCGTTCAGCATCGGCGGGAGCAACAACACCAACAGCGTCACCCACCACCACGGCGGCCGGGACGCCGACGGGCCCGGCCGTGAGGAGCTGCTGGAGGCGGTGCTGGACCTGCGGGCCGCCCTGGTCCGGCTGCCCCGCAGCGCCGACCGCACGGCGCTGGACGCCGAGCTGGACGGGGCGGCGGCCGACCTGGAGGACGCGGAGGACGTCCGTCCCGGCGTGCTGACCCGGCTGCGGGGCGCGCTGGAGCGGTGGGCGCCGCTGGTCGAGTCGGTGAGCGCGGCGGCCGCGCTGGGCGGCCTGCTCGGCATGCTGGGGGGCTGAGGCGTGGCTTCCCCCGGCTCCCCGCGCTGGGACCCGCGCACCCAGCGATGGGTCGACGCCCCCGACGCCCCCGATGCCGCGACCCCGCCCCAGCCGGCCGTCCCGCCCCACGACCCGCTGCCGATGCCCCCGGCGGGGGGCGGTACGGGCCCGGGTCCGGCTTCGGCTCCGGGCCCGGCCGCGCGGCCTCCCGGCGTCCCGGTGCCGGAGGCCCCGGATGCGGGGGCGCAGGAGGGCCCGGCCGCGGCCGGTGCCGGCGCGGGTGCGGCTCGTGAGGCCGGTCCCGGCGGCACGGGTTCGGCCCGCCCGGCCGGTTCTGGTGGGGGTGTGGCCGGCCCGGCCGGTTCGGGTGGTGGTGTGGCGGGTCCGGATCCGGCTGGGCCGGTGTGGGTCACTCCGGCCCAGCCGGGCGGCGCCGTCGTGCCGCCGGAAGCACCGGCCACGCCGCCCGCCCCCGCCCCCGGCTCCGGCACGGCGGGCCCGGCACCGGACGCACCGGCCTGGTGGGCACCGGCCGCGCCCGTCACCGCACCGGCCGCCGAGCCGCTGTGGCGGGTTCCCGCCCCCGGCGGCGGGGGCACTCCGCCGCACCCCCGGGGCCGGCGGCTGGGGCCCGTCGTGGCCGGCGTGGCCGTGGCGGCCGTCGCCCTCGGCGCCGCCGCCGTGTGGCTCGTACCGGGAGACGGCGCACCGCGGCCCGAGGGCCGGGAGAACGTCTCGGCGGCGCCCACCACCCCCGGTACGGAATCCGGGCCGGCGCCCGGGCCGACGTCGGAGCCGTCGGAACCGACGTCCGCGCCGACGTCCGCGCCCGTCACGCCCTCGCCCGGCGGCGACGGCTCCGACGGCTCCGACGGCTCCGACGGCCGGCGCCACGACACCGTCACCGACCCGGCGGGCTTCACCCTGGCCGTCCCGCACGGCTGGACCCGCGAGGACTCCGCCAACGGGGTCTTCTACCGCTCGCCCGACCGGACCGCGCTGATCCAGGTCTTCCGGGTCACCGAGCCGGACCTCACCCCGCTCGAAGCGGTCCGTGCGGCGTCCGGGGGACTCCGCAAGGGCACCCCGAACTACCGGGAGATCAGCGTCGGCCCGGCCCCCGGGGACCCGAGCGCCGCCGAGCTGGTCTACGAGTACGACAGCGAGGAGTCCAAGGGGCGCCGGCGCGGCGTCGAGCGGGTCTTCGTCGCCGACGACGGCGGCAAGTGGGCCCTGCTGGCCGCCGGACCCGCCGGGGAGTGGACCGTCACCCGGCAGGACCTGACGGCCGCGCTGGAGGCGTTCCGGGTCAGTGCTTGAGCATGCCCGGGCGGTAGTGGCCGGCCGGGATGCGGGTGGTGACCCCGAACCGGTTCCACGCGTTGATCGTCGCGATCACGGCGATCAGCTGCCCGAGTTCGGCCTCGTCGAAGTGCTTCGCCGCCCTCTCGTAGACCTCGTCCGGGACGAACCCGTCCGTCAGGACGGTCACGGCCTCGGTCAGTTCGAGGGCGGCGAGCTCCTTCTCGGTGTAGAAGTGCCGCGACTCCTCCCAGGCGGCCAGCTGCACGATCCGCTCCACGCTCTCGCCGGCGGCGAGCGCGTCCTTGGAGTGCATGTCGATGCAGAACCCGCAGTGGTTCACCTGCGAGGCGCGCAGCTTGACCAGTTCCACCAGGGCCGGGTCCAGGCCCTTGCGGGCCGCGAGCTCCAGGGCGTTCATCGCCTTGTAGACCTCGGGCACCACCTGGTGCCACTTCATGCGGGCGGGGATCTCGGGTGCGTAGGCGGGCTTCTCTTCCGTCGTCATGCGTTCCACCGTAGGGCGCGGGCAGCCCACCGATATGGTCCATGTCCATGACGGATTCCTGGGCCAATCCGCCGGCCGGCGCGACCGGTCTCGGCGCCGACCTGCACGTGGAGCCGGCCGCCGGACGCGGCCTGCGGGCCGGCCTCGCCGAGGCGCTGCGCGAGGCCGTGCGCGGGGGCCGGCTGGCGCCCGGGACACGTCTGCCGTCCTCCCGGTCGCTCGCCGCCGACCTCGGCATCGCCCGCAACACCGTGGCCGACGCCTACGCCGAGCTGGTCGCCGAAGGCTGGCTCACGGCCCGGCAGGGCTCCGGCACCCGGGTCGCCCCGCGGGCGAGGCCGCGTCGGCCCGCGGCCGCGCCCGTACGGCGGCCCGCCCGGCAGGGCGCCGCCCAGTACAGCCTGCTGCCGGGCTCCCCGGACCTGGGCGGGTTCCCGCGCGCGGCCTGGCTGAGCGCCGCCCGCAAGGCCCTGGCGGAGGCCCCGAACGAGGCGTTCGGGTACGGCGACCCGCGCGGGCGGGTGGAGCTGCGCGAGGCGCTCGCCGGGTACCTGGCGCGGGCCCGGGGTGTGTACGCGGACCCCGAGCGGATCGTGCTGTGCGCGGGCTTCGTGCACGGGCTGATGCTGATGGCGCGGGTGCTGCGGGCCCGGCGGGTGCGGGAGGTGGCGGTGGAGGCGTACAGCCTGCACATCCACCGGGACCTGCTGACCGCCGAGTCGCTGCGGACCAGGCCCCTCACGGTCGACGGGGCGGGCGCCCGCACCCCGGACCTGTACGCGCTGGGCGCGGGAGCGGTCCTGCTGACCCCCGCGCACCAGTTCCCCACCGGGGCGGCGCTGACGCCCGAGCGTCGGGCGGCGGTGGTGGACTGGGCGAGGTCCTCCGGCGGGCTCGTCCTGGAGGACGACTACGACGGCGAGTTCCGGTACGACCGGCAGCCGGTCGGCGCCCTCCAGGGCCTGGACCCGGACCGGGTGGTGTACCTCGGCACGGCCAGCAAGTCGCTGGCGCCGGGGCTGCGGCTGGGCTGGATGGTGCTGCCGCCCGCACTGCTGGACGAGGTGCTCGCCGCGCGCGGCGGCATCGACTGGACCTGCGGCGCGCTGGACCAGCTGACGCTGGCGCAGTTCATCACCTCGGGCGGGTACGACCGGCACGTGCGCGGCATGCGGCTGCGGTACCGCCGGCGGCGGGACCAGCTGGTCGCGGCGGTGGGCGGACGGGTGGGGGTGTCCGGGATCGCGGCGGGGCTGCACGCGGTGCTGGACCTGCCGTCGGGCACGGAGCGGTCGGTGCTGCAGGCCGCGGCGTGGCACAGTCTGGCGCTGGACGGGATGGCGCAGTTCCGGCACCCGGAGACGGAGATGCCGGAGCGGGACGCGCTGGTCGTGGGCTACGGCACGCCCCCGGACAGCGCGTGGACCCCGACGCTGGCCGCGCTCTCGGCAGCCCTGCCCTGACCCGGGCCGAGCCGGGGCGGCCGGCCGGACGGGCCCTCGCGTGGCCGCGGGCCGGGGTGCGGGCCGGAATTCGTCTGCTCGGGGCGGGCATAGCGCGCGTAGCGGGGTAAAGGGGCGTCTGCGCGAGGGGAAGGGGGCGGCCGGATTCCGTCCCCCCGGCACCCGGCCCTAGTCTGTCCGCAGCACGCCACCGGCAGGGGGAGCATTCGAACATGGACAGCAGCAGCACTCAGCGTCGACGCATGCGTTCCGGCGGCGTCGCCCTCGGCGGGATGGGACTGCTCGCCGCGACCCTCGTCGCCTGCGGCAGCAGCGACGAGCCCGACCGCCGCTGCGCCAACCGGACCACGCTGGACCACCTCAACAGCCGCGAGTGCAAGAGCGGCAGCTCCAGCAGCGGCCACGCCTGGTACTACGGCGGCTACACCAACGCCCAGGGCAAGGTGAGCGGCGGCAGCTTCGACAAGTCGGCCGTCAAGTCCGGCGGCTTCGGCGGCGGTTCCTCCTCCAGCGGCGGCTGACCCGTGCGGCGCCACACCATCGAGCCCCGCCCCGGCTGGCAGAAGACCGTCGAGGAGCAGGGCCTGATCTACCCGCTCACCCGCTACCCCGACGACTCGCTGCGCCCCTACTGGGACGAGAGCGCGTACTACTCCTTCACCCTCCCCGAGGTCGAGGCCCTGGAGGACGTCGTCGAGGAGCTGCACGCCATGTGCCTGGCCGCCGCCGGGCACATCGTCGAGCAGGAGCGCTACGCGGACCTCGGGATCACCGACCCGCGGCTGCGCGCGCTGATCGCGGAGTCCTGGCGCCGCCGCGCCGAACAGCCGTCCCTCTACGGGCGGTTCGACCTGCGTTACGACGGCACCGGCCCGGCCAAGATGCTGGAGTACAACGCCGACACCCCCACCTCCCTCGTGGAGGCGGCCAGCCCGCAGTGGTTCTGGATGGAGGAGCGCTTCCCCGGCGCCGACCAGTGGAACTCCCTCCACGAACGGCTCGTCGACGCCTGGCGCCGGCAGGCCGAGCTGCTCCCGCCCGGCCCGCTGCACTTCGCGCACTCCGAGGCCGACGAGCTCGGCGAGGACCTGATGACGGTCGCCTACCTCCAGGAGACCGCCGACCAGGCCGGCCTGCGGACCCACGCCCTGTCCGTCGAACAGATCGGCTGGGACAGCCTCTCCGGCCGGTTCGTGGACGAGAAGCTCCGCTTCATCCGCAGCTGCTTCAAGCTCTACCCGTGGGAGTGGCTGACCACCGACGAGTTCGGGCCCCACGTCCTCGACACCCTCGACACCGGCGGCGGCACCGGCACGACCTGCTGGATCGAGCCCGTCTGGAAGATGCTGCTCTCCAACAAGGCGCTGCTCGCGGTCCTGTGGGAGATGTTCCCCGAGCACCCCAACCTGCTGCCCGCCTACCTCGACGGGCCGCGCGAGCTCGCCGAGGAGGGCGGCGCCGGCTACGTGGCCAAGCCGCTGCTGGGCCGCGAGGGCGCGGGCGTCACCCTGCACCCGCCGGGCGCCGAGCCGTACGCTCCGGCCCCCGGCGCGGCCCCGGTGTGCTTCCAGGCCCTGGCCCCGCTGCCCGAGTTCGACGGCAACCGCGTGGTGCTCGGCGCGTGGGTCGTCGAGGACGAGGCGGCGGGGCTGGGCATCCGGGAGTCCGCGGGGCTGGTCACGGACGAGTACGCCCGCTTCCTGCCCCACGTCATCCTCTAGCTTCAGCGGCTCCGGCGGCTACGCCGACAGCTCGGCCCGGAGCTGGTCCAGGCCCCAGTCCAGGTCCTCCTTGCTGATCACCAGCGGCGGGGCGATCCGGATGGTCGAGCCGTGGGTGTCCTTCACCAGCACCCCGCGTTCCATCAGCCGTTCCGAGATCTCCCGGCCGGTGCCGTGCGCGGGCTCGATGTCCACGCCGGCCCACAGGCCGCGCCCGCGCACGGCGGTGACCGCGCCGCCGCCCACGAGCAGGCCCAGCTCCGCGTGCAGGTGGTCGCCGAGCTCCGCGGCCCGCTCCTGGTACTCGCCGGTGCGCAGCATCGCGACGACCTCCAGGGCCACCGCGCAGGCCAGCGGGTTGCCGCCGAAGGTGGATCCGTGCTCGCCGGGCCGGAAGACCCCGAGCACGTCCCGGTCGGCGACCACCGCCGACACCGGGACGACGCCGCCGCCGAGCGCCTTGCCGAGCACGTACACGTCCGGGACGACGTCCTCGTGGTCACAGGCGAAGGTCCGGCCGGTGCGGCCCAGCCCGGACTGGATCTCGTCCGCCACGAACAGGACGTTCCGCTGCCGGGTCAGCTCCCGCACGCCCCGCAGGTATCCGGGCGGCGGCACCAGCACGCCCGCCTCGCCCTGGATCGGCTCCAGCAGCACCGCGACCGTGTTGGCGGTGACCGCCGCGGCCAGGGCGGTGAGGTCGCCGTACGGGACGATCTCGAAGCCGGGGGTGTAGGGGCCGTAGTGGTCGCGGGCCTCGTGGTCGGTGGAGAAGGAGACGATGGTCGTGGTCCGGCCGTGGAAGTTGTTCGAGGCCACCACGATCTTGGCCTGGCCGTCGGGGACGCCCTTGACCTCGTAGCCCCACTTGCGGGCGGTCTTGACGGCCGTCTCGACCGCCTCCGCCCCCGTGTTCATGGGCAGCACCATCTCCTTGCCGCACAGCTCGGCCAGGCTCGCGCAGAACTCGGCGAACCGGTCGTGGTGGAAGGCCCGGGAGGTGAGGGTGACCCGCTCCAGCTGGGCCTTGGCGGCGTCGACGAGACGCCGGTTGCCGTGGCCGAAGTTGAGGGCGGAGTAGCCCGCGAGCATGTCGAGGTAGCGCCTGCCCTCGACGTCCGTCATCCAGGCGCCCTCCGCCGAGGCGACGACCACGGGCAGCGGATGGTAGTTGTGCGCGCTGTGCGCGTCGGCGGAGCGGATGGCATCAGCTGTTCTCGACACGGGTTCTCCGTTTCGTCGGGCCTGGCCTGTGACGCAGGTGGCATCACTTTCTACCGTCATGGTCGCTCTTATCGCGGACCGAGAAACCTTCCGGGTGTCGGGGCGGCTAAGGTGTGCGGTACGCACGGCGACTGGCGCACGGAGAACGAACTCCGGGGGAGTCGTGCGCGGAGATCCGCAACAGGGCCGCTCGCCTGGGCCTCGCGGGGTACGAACCGAAATCGACCCCGGAGGAGCCCCCGTGAACGCGCGCCATCCCGCCCTGCTGTCCACCGACCCCGAACTCGCCGCGCTCGTCGCCGCGGAGGAGCGGCTGCAGTCGGACACCCTGCGCCTGATCCCCAGCGAGAACTACGTCTCGGCGGCCGTGCTGGAGGCCTCCGGCACGGTCCTGCAGAACAAGTACAGCGAGGGCTACCCGGGCCGCCGTTACTACGAGGGCCAGCAGAACATCGACCGGATCGAGGCGCTGGCGGTCGAACGGGCGAAGGGCCTGTTCGGCGTGGACCACGCCAACGTCCAGCCGTACTCCGGCTCGCCGGCGAACCTCGCGGTCTACCTGGCGTTCGCCGAGCCCGGCGACACGGTGATGGGCATGGCGCTCCCGATGGGCGGCCACCTCACGCACGGCTGGGGCGTCTCGGCGACCGGTTCGTGGTTCCGCGGCGTGCAGTACGGCGTCCGCCCGGACACCGGCCGCATCGACTACGACGCGGTCCGCGACCTGGCCCTGGCGGAGCGCCCGAAGGTCATCTTCTGCGGCGGTACGGCACTGCCCCGCACGATCGACTTCGAGTCCTTCGCCTCGATCGCGAAGGAGGCGGGCGCGGTCCTCGTCGCGGACGTGGCCCACATCGCCGGCCTGATCGCGGGCGGCGCCCACCCCTCGCCGGTGCCGTACGCGGATGTCGTCTCCACGACCACCCACAAGACGCTGCGGGGGCCGCGCGGGGCGATGCTGATGTGCCGCGAGGAGCACGCGAAGGCCATCGACAGGGCGGTCTTCCCCGGCCTGCAGGGCGGGCCGCACAACCAGACCACCGCCGGCATCGCGGTGGCCCTGCACGAGGCCGCGCAGCCGTCGTTCGTGACGTACGCCCACGCGGTGGTCGCCAACGCGAAGGCGCTGGCGGCGGCCCTGCGGGAGCGCGGCTTCGACCTCGTCTCGGGCGGCACCGACAACCACCTGATCCTGATGGACCTGACCCGCCAGGGCGTCCCGGGGAAGGTGGCGGCGAAGGCGCTGGACCGCGCGGGCATCGTGGTGAACTACAACACGGTCCCGTTCGACCCGCGCAAGCCGTTCGACCCCTCCGGCATCCGCATCGGCACGCCGTCGCTGACCTCGCGCGGGCTGAACACCACGCACATGCCCGTGGTCGCCGACTGGATCACGCGGGCGGTCACGGCGGCGGCCAAGGACGACGAGTCGGCTCTCGCCGCGATCCGCGGGCAGGTGGCCGACCTCCTGGCCCACCACCCGGCCCCGGGCCTCCCCACGGCCTGACCCCGCCGGCCCCCGCCGGCCCCGGCCGGCCGGGCGGCGGCCCGCTCAAGCGCCGCTCGGGCTCAAGGGTGCGGCCTCCGCTCCGGGCTGTGGCGTGGCGCCCCACGTGTCCGGGCGGAGCCCCCGCTCCGGGCCGGTGCCGGTCGGGACGGTGGGGCGGGGCGGGGGTGCGCACCTGAGAGAATGGCGGCATGGCCTCTGATCGTCCGCGCGCACTCTCCGGCATCCAGCCCACCTCCGGCTCCTTCCACCTCGGGAACTACCTCGGAGCCATCCGCCAGTACGTCGCCCTGCAGGAGACGCACGACGCCTTCTACATGGTCGTCGACCTGCACGCGATCACCATGCCGCAGGACCCCAGGGACCTGCGCGCGAACACCCGCCTGTCCGCCGCGCAGCTGCTCGCCGCCGGCCTGGACCCCGAGCGCTGCACGCTCTTCGTCCAGAGCCACGTGCCCGAGCACGCCCAGCTCGGCTGGGTCATGAACTGCATCACCGGCTTCGGCGAGGCCAGCCGGATGACCCAGTTCAAGGACAAGTCCGCCAAGGGCGGCGTGAACAACGCCAGCGTCGGCCTGTTCACGTACCCGATCCTCCAGGTCGCCGACATCCTCCTCTACCAGGCGGACGCCGTCCCCGTCGGCGAGGACCAGCGCCAGCACATCGAGCTGACCCGCGACCTCGCCGAGCGCTTCAACCAGCGCTTCGGGCAGACCTTCACGCTCCCGCAGGCGTACATCGTCAAGGAGGTCGCCAAGATCTACGACCTCCAGGACCCGGCGATCAAGATGTCGAAGTCCGCCTCCAGCCCCAAGGGCCTGATCAACCTCCTCGACGCGCCCAAGACCACCGAGAAGAAGATCAAGAGCGCGGTCACCGACACCGACACCGTGATCCGCTTCGACGCCGAGAACAAGCCCGGCGTCAGCAACCTGCTCACCATCTACTCCACCCTCACGGGTACCGCCGTCCCGGTCCTGGAGGAGAAGTACGAGGGCAAGGGCTACGGCGCGCTCAAGACCGACCTCGCCGCCGTGATGGTCGATTTCGTCACACCGTTCCAGCAGCGCACCCAGGAGTACCTGGACGACCCGGCCGAGCTGGACGCCGTGCTGGCCAAGGGCGCGGCCAAGGCCAGGGAGGTCGCCGCCGGGACCCTCGCCGAGGCCTACGACCACCTCGGCTTCCTCCCCGCCCGCCCCTGACCGGAGCGCGGACGACCGAAGCCTCTGGCCGACAGGGGGGTGCTGGCCCCACACTGGGGGCGGCACACCGTAGCCACAGCCGACGCACAGACACGACGAGGAGACACACGTGGGGACCGTAACGCTCGGCGTTTCGATCGCGGTCCCGGAGCCGTACGGCAGCCAGCTCCAGCAGCTGCGCGCCGGCTTCGGGGACGCCGCCGCGCACGGCATCCCCACGCACGTCACCCTGCTGCCGCCCACCGAGGTGGAGACGGACCGGCTGCCGGAGATCCGGGCGCACCTGACCCGGGTCGCCGCCGCCTTCCGTCCCTTCCCGATGCGGCTGTCCGGCACCGGCACCTTCCGCCCGCTCTCCCCGGTCGTCTTCGTCCAGGTCGTCGAGGGCGGCGCGGGCTGCACCCGGCTGCAGGGCGAGGTCCGGGCGTCCTCCGGCCCGCTCGACCGCGAGCTGGCCTTCCCCTACCACCCGCACGTCACCGTCGCCCACGGGATCTCCGAGGAGGCGATGGACGCGGCCTTCGCCGAACTCGCCGACTACGAGGCGGACTGGCTCTGCGACGGCTTCGCCCTCTACGAGCAGGGCTCCGACGGGGTCTGGCGCAAGCTGCGCGAGTACCCCTTCGGCAGCGGCCCGGCCGGGGTCCCGGCGCAGGCGTGCTCCCCGGTGGACGAGCCGACCGTACGCCGCCCCTGAGGGAGGGCACGCACGGCCAGGTACCGGAGCCTGCGCAGGACCAGGGCATGAAAAGTCACAGTGGACGACCGTAGCGGGCAAAAGCCGCAATCCCGACCATTTCCGAGCGCTCATTTACGGTGAGGCATGGACTGGCTGAAGAACCTGCCCCTGATCGGGTCCTGGGTGACCCGCCTGATGCAGACCCACCTGTGGCGTTCCTACGACCGCCTCGACCGCGAGCACTGGAGCCGGCTCTCCGCCGCCATCACCCACATCAGCTTCCTCGCGCTCTTCCCGCTGATCACGGTCGCCGCCGCGGCCGGCGCCGCGCTGCTCACCGACGAGCAGCTCAAGCGGCTGGAGGAGGTCCTCGCCGAACAGGTCCCCGGAATCTCCGACCAGCTCGACATCGGCGCCCTCGTCGACAACGCAGGCACCGTCGGCCTGGTCGCCGGCGTGATCCTGCTGTTCGCCGGCATCGGCTGGATCGGCTCCATGCGGGACTGCCTGCGCGCCGTGTGGGACAAGGACGACGAGGACGAGGGCAACCCGGTCGTCCGCAAGGGCAAGGACGGCCTGGTCCTGCTGGGGCTGGGCGGGGCGGTCCTGGTCTCCGCCCTCGCCTCCGTGCTGGGCTCCTCCGCGGTCGGCCGGTTCGGGGAGTGGCTGGGCATCCCGGAACGCGGCGCCGGCGGGGTGGTGCTGCGCTCCGGGGCCTTCGGGGTGGGCGTGCTCGCCGCGTTCCTGCTGCTGCTCTACGTGCTGACCCTGCTGCCGGGCGTGGAGCCGCCGCGGCGCCGCCTGGTGCAGGCGGCGCTGATCGGCGCGGTCGGCTTCGAGCTGCTGAAACTGCTGCTCAGCGGCTACATGCGGGAGGTGGCCGCGAAGAGCATGTACGGGGCCTTCGGCGTGCCCATCGCCCTGCTGCTGTGGATCAGCCTCACCGCGCGGGTGCTGCTGTTCTGCGCCTCCTGGACCGCCACCGGCGCCGCCACCGACCCCGACCCGGACCCCGGTACCGCCGGCGAGCGCGAGCAGGAGGCGGAGATCACTCCTGGGGGTGAACCCCGGTCCGCTGCCCGCGCGGACGGCGCGGCCAGCGCCGGTTGACCACGAACGCCCCGCCGGCCACCACCGCCAGCGCCCCGCCGGTCACCCCGAGGGCCGTGCCGAACCCGCCGGCCTGCGGTGCGGCCGCCGCCGGGGTGTTCTCGTGGGACTGGGCGGGGGAGCCGTGCGGCTTGGTGTCGGCGCTCTTCGGCGGCACCAGCTCGCCGACCGGCTTGACCTTGCCGGCCGCGCCGAAGCCCCAGTCGAACAGGGCCGCCGTCTCCTGGTAGACGGCGTTCCCGCCGCCCGCGCTCGGGTTCATCACCGTGACCAGCAGCTTCCGGTCGCCGCGCTGCGCGACGCCGGTGAAGGTGGACCCGGCCATCGAGGTGGTGCCGTTCTTCACCCCGGCGATCCCCTTGTACGGGGACAGCCCGGACGCCCCGGTCATCAGCCGGTTGGTGGTCTGGATCTCGAAGGAGTCGCGGGGCTTCCCGGGCTTGTGCTCGCCGGGGAAGTTCGCGGTCGCCGTGCCCGCGTACTCCCGGAAGTCCTTCTTCTGCATCCCGGACCGCGCGAACAGGGTCAGGTCGTACGCGCTGGAGACCTGCCCGGGAGCGTCGTACCCGTCCGGGGTCACCACGTGGGTGTCCAGCGCCTGGAGCTCCTCGGCGTGCGCTTGCATGTCCTTGACGGTCTTCTCGATGCCGCCGTTCATCGCGGACAGGACGTGCACGGCGTCGTTGCCGGAGCGCAGGAAGACCCCGAGCCACAGGTCGTGGACGCTGTACTCCAGGCCCTCCTTGATGCCCACGGTGCTGCTGCCCGGGCCGATGCCCTCGGTGTCCGCGTAGCTGACCTTGTGCACCTTGTCCTTGGGCAGGGAGGGCAGCACCGTGTCCGCGAAGAGCATCTTCAGGGTGGAGGCCGGGGGCAGCCGCCAGTGCGCGTTGTGTGCCGCCAGCACCTCGCCCGACTCGGCGTCGGCCACGATCCAGGACCGCCCGGTGAGGTTGGTGGGCAGCGCGGGGGCACCGGGCAGCAGGTTGACCTGCGTACCGGGCTGGCCGAGCCGGGCCCCGCCGACCGTGGACATCTGGGAGGGCGGTGCGACCGCCTTGGCCGCCGCGTTCCCGGGCGCGAGGGCGGGGGGCGCGCCGCCGCCGGGCTTGGGGTCGTCGGCGTGCGCGGGGGCCGTGAGCATGGCGGGCGCCAGCATTGCGGCGGACAGGACCGTCAACGCGGTCTTCTTGGCAGACACGATGGTGAAATTACCTTCCTTTTGTCAGACTGCCTTCCTCGTTGGGCCAACCTGCCGCAACGTCTGCCGGGACAGCCCACCCCGACGCGTCCGTCCTGGGGACGGAGCGGATACTGGCCACATGAAACTTGGCCGCGCAGCCTCCTGGTTCCTGCTCGCGTTCGGGGTCTGGAGCTGGTTCATCTGGGTGACCTTCGTCCGGAACCTGTACAAGGACGCCAGCGGTCTCGCCTTCGACCGGGCGGGTGACCCGACCGCGTACTTCTGGGTGCACCTGCTGCTCGCGATCACGTCCTTTCTCCTGGGGACGGCGGTCGGCCTGATCGGGTTGCGCGGGGTCCGCGCGCTGCGGCGCGAATCACGTACGGCGCCCGGGAACGGCGGTCAGCGGTGACGGTGCTGATCGTCGTCGTCGCCCTGGCCGTCCTCGGGCTGCTCGGCCTGGTGCACCGCTGGCTGTGGATCCGGCTGGTCCGCGACACCACCGCCGCCGGCTCACGGGCCCGGCGGGTGCTGACGGTCCTCGCCTGGGTGCTGCCGCTGCTGTCGGTCGCCGCGCTGACGGCGGGCCGGGCCGGAGCCCCGTTCCCGCTCCAACAGGCCGTGTCCTGGCCCGGATACCTGTGGCTCGCGGTACTGCTGTACCTCGTGCTGGCGATGGCCGTGGCGGAGCCGGTGCGCGCGCTGTGGCTGCGCCGTACGGCCCGGGTGCCGGCCGGGTCGGCGGTGCCGGCCGGGTCCGCGGCGCCGGTGCCGGTGGCCCCGTCGGGAGAGCCGGCCGTGGAGCCGGCCGCGGACGCGCCGCAGGGCGTTCCCGCCGCGGCGGAGCCGGGAGCGGGGGCGGAGCCGGGCGGGACGGACCCCGCCCGGCCGTCGCTGAGCCGCCGGACCTTCGTGGCCCGCAGCCTGGCCGGTGCGGCCGTCGCGGCGGCCGGCACGACCGTCGGCTACGGCACGTACGGGGTGCTGCGCGGCCCGCGGGTGAAGCGCGTGACCGTCCCGCTGGCCAAGCTGCCCCGCGCGGCGCACGGCTTCCGCATCGCCGTGGTCAGCGACGTCCACCTCGGCCCGGTCCTCGGCCGCGCCCACACCCAGCGCATCGTCGACGCCGTCAACGGCACCCGGCCCGACCTGATCGCCGTGGTCGGCGACCTCGTCGACGGCTCGGTGGCGGACCTCGGCCGGGCCGCCGAGCCGCTGGCCCGGCTGCGCGCGCGGCACGGCGCGTACTTCGTCACCGGCAACCACGAGTACTTCTCCGGCGCCGAGCAGTGGGTGGACCACGTCCGCGAGCTCGGGCTGCACCCGCTGGAGAACGCCCGCCGGGAACTCCCGCACTTCGACCTGGCCGGCGTCAACGACATAGCCGGCGAACGCGAGGGCCAGGGACCGGACTTCGGCAGGGCACTCGGTGACCGCGACCGGAGCCGCACCGCGGTGCTGCTCGCGCACCAGCCCGTGGTCATCCACGACGCCGTGGAGCACGGCGTGGACCTGCAGCTCTCCGGGCACACCCACGGCGGCCAGCTCTGGCCCGGCAACTACCTCGCCGACCTCGCCAACCCCACCCTCGCCGGGCTGGAGCGCTACGGCGACACCCAGCTGTACGTGTCCCGCGGGGCGGGGGCCTGGGGCCCGCCCGTCCGGGTGGGCGCCCCGTCCGACATCACCGTGGTGGAGCTGGCCTCGTACCGGGCGTGAGGCCGGTCAGCGCTTGCGCGCGGTGGCCGTCTGGGCCATGCCCGGCAGGAAGTCCGTGAACAGCTCGTGGACCTCGCGGACCAGGGGGCGCAGCACCCGGAACCGGGCCAGGACGATGCCCCGGGTGGTGAGCTGGGCGCCGCGCTGGGCGAGCCGGCGGGTCTTCTCGCTGTTCTCGGACCGGTCGAACACCCAGTACAGGACCAGGCCCATCTGCGAGAGCCACATCAGTTCCGGGAGGATGCCGGCGAGTTCCTCGGGGACCTTGGTCTTCGCCCCGGCCAGCACCTCGCGGTGGATGGCGATGGCCTCGTTGCGGGCGGGTTCCGACTCGGGGGAGAAGGGGCTGAGCGGACTCTCCGGGTCGGCCGCGTTCTTGAAGAACTGCGAGGCGAACTCGTGGTACGGGGCCGCGATGTCCAGCCAGGAGGTCAGCACCCCGGCCAGGCGGGTCTGCAGGTCGGTCTCCTGGTCCAGGATGGGCCGCACGGCCGCCTGGTGGGCCGCGCTGATCCGGTCGTAGAACCCCTGGACCAGGTGTTCCTTGGACTCGAAGTAGTAGTACGCGTTGCCCACGGAGACCCCCGCCTCCTTGGCGACGGCCCGCATGGTCGTCTTGTCGTAACCGCGCTCCTGGAACAGCCGGAGCGCGGTTTCGAGGATGAGCGTGCGGGTCTGCTCGCTCTTGGGGGCCTTCTGCTCTGTCACGGTGTCCGAGCCTATCCGGGGACGGCGCACCGGTCGTCACAGGCCACCGTCCCGCCGGGGCGGGTGGCCCCGCGCCAGGCGGCGGCGGTGGCCATGGTGGCCCGGGCGAAGGGCCGGCCCGCCGGGGTGGCGAGCCAGTTGGCCTTCGGCCGGTGCTCGGCCAGGGCCCAGAGGCAGACGACGAGCGCCTCCGGGCCGGTCCAGACCTGGCCCGCGTCGCCGACCACGGTGATCTCCCGCAGGGTGGCGCCGTGGTCGAGTTCCGGGAAGAGGCGACGGGCCTCCTCGGAGCCGGCCGGCACCAGCCGGAGCGGTACCAGCCAGCGCTGCCCGAGGAGCCAGTGCCGGACGTGCACGCAGAGCGGGCACTGGGCGTCGTAGAGGACGGTCAGCCGGTTCACCGGCCGGCCGGGCGCGGCTGCGGTGGCCATGGCCTAGGCACCGGCCGGAGCGGTCCACCCCTGCGGGGCGACGGGCGGGGTCTGCTGGCGCTCCATGATGCCGCGCCGCCGGATCTTGTTGAGCACCCACACGTTGCCGAGGTGCATCACCCCGAGGACCAGCAGCACCACGCCGAGCTTCACCGACAGCGCCTCGAACAGCGAGCGGGCGTCGGCGACCGCCTCGGCCGACTTCAGGTAGAGGGCGACGAAGCCCAGGTTGACCAGGTAGAAGCCGACCACCAGCAGGTGGTTGACGGCGTCCGCGAGCTTCTCGTCGCCGTGCAGGACGTCGGCGATGAAGACGCGTCCGTTGCGGCTCAGGGTCCGCGCGACCCAGACCGTCAGACCGACGCTGATGAACAGGTAGATGACGTACGCGACCACGGTGAGGTCCATGCCCCCCGCCTCCTTGAACGTGTTCAAAGTCTTGGCAGGACTGACTCTAGGCCTGTTTTTGAACAAGTTCAAGCTCGGATTTGAACGCGTTCGAGGCGCAGATGGCGGGCGGTGGACTCCGCTGCCGCAGGGGGGCTCCGAGGAGCGGACGCGCGACGCATATGATCAGCCCGCCCCGCGCGCCGACCACGCGCGGGCCGACCGACAGACACACATGGGGGAACCATGAACCTTCGACGTGCCCTGGTGGGCCTCGCCGCGCCCGCCCTGCTCCTCGCCGCGCCCGGCTCGGCCGGCGCCGCCGCCGCCGCACCCGCCGCGCCCGCCGATCCCTTCGCGGCCTGCGCCTCGCGCGACGCCTACCCGAAGACCCGGATGACCACCGAGCTGGTGGGCATGCCCGAGAAGATGACCGCCGGTACCTGGACCCCCTTCACCTTCCGCGTGAAGAACACCTCCAACGGCGCTCTGAAGGCGGTGGGCGTGCAGGTGGACGCGGGTGCCACGCAGTACGCGCCGGTGCGCGAGGACCGGAAGACCGTCGTGCAGTGGTGGGACTGGACGGCGCGCCGCTGGCAGCCGGTGCCCCCGGGCCACCTGGCCTTCCAGGCCGTACCGATGTACGTGAAGGCGGGCGCCGTCAAGGACGTCAAGATGCGGATCCAGGTGTCCGGAGGCGCCGGCGAAGCCCTCGGCGAGGTCATCGAGGCGGGCCGCTACATCACCGCCGGGAACACCTGCGGGTACGCCAACACCATGCACCTCTACCCCTTCACGGTCGCCCCGAAGCCCGCTGCCTGAGCGGCGCGCGAGAAGGGCCCCGCCCCCGGTGCGGAACCGGGGTGCGGGGCCCTCGTGCTGCGGGTGACCGGACGGTCAGAAGCGGCGCGTGATCAAGGCGCGCTTGACCTCCTGGATCGCCTTCGTGACCTCGATGCCACGCGGGCAGGCGTCCGTGCAGTTGAACGTGGTGCGGCAGCGCCACACGCCGTCCTTGTCGTTCAGGATCTCCAGGCGCTGCTCGCCCGCCTCGTCACGCGAGTCGAAGATGAAACGGTGCGCGTTGACGATCGCGGCCGGGCCGAAGTACTGGCCGTCGTTCCAGAACACCGGGCAGGAGGAGGTGCAGGCCGCGCAGAGGATGCACTTCGTCGTGTCGTCGAAGCGCTCGCGGTCCTCGGCCGACTGCAGGCGCTCGCGCGTCGGCTCGTTGCCCTTGGTGACCAGGAACGGCATGACGTCCCGGTACGCCTGGAAGAAGGGCTCCATGTCGACCACGAGGTCCTTCAGCACCGTCAGGCCCTTGATGGCCTCCACGGTGATCGGCTTCTCCGGGTTGATGTCCTTGATCAGCGTCTTGCAGGCGAGCCTGTTCTTGCCGTTGATCCGCATCGCGTCGGAGCCGCAGATGCCGTGCGCGCAGGAGCGCCGGAAGGTCAGCGAGCCGTCCAGGTTCCACTTGATCTTGTGGAGACCGTCGAGCACGCGCTCCTTCGGGTCGATCTCGATCTGGAAGTCCTGCCACTCCGCCTCGGCCGAGACCTCGGGGTTGAAGCGGCGGATCCGGAAGGTGACCGTGATGTACGGGGAGGCGGCGGACTCCGCCTCCACCTTGTCGAGGGTGGGGGTAGCCATCAGTACTTACGCTCCATCGGCTGGTAGCGGGTCGTGACGACCGGCTTGTAGTCGAGTCGGACGGAGTCCGAGCCGTCGGCCGCGACCTCGCGATACGCCATGGTGTGGCGCATGAAGTTGACGTCGTCTCGGTTGGGGTAGTCCTCGCGGTAGTGACCGCCGCGGGACTCCTTGCGCGCCAGCGCGGACACGGCCATGACCTCGGCCAGGTCGAGCAGGTTGCCCAGCTCGATGGCCTCCAGCAGGTCGGTGTTGAAGCGCTTGCCCTTGTCCTGGATCGAGACGTTCTTGTAGCGCTCGCGCAGCTCCGCGATCTTCTCGACCGCCGTCTTGATGGTCTGCTCGGTGCGGAACACCATCACGTTGGCGTCCATCGTCTCCTGCAGCTCCAGGCGCAGGTCCGCGACCCGCTCGTTGCCGGTGGAGTTGCGGAGCCGCTCGACCTGCTCGGCCACGAGGGCCGCCGGGTCCTCCGGCAGCTCGACGAAGTCGTTCTCGGCCGCGTACCTGGCCGCCGCGATGCCCGAGCGCTTGCCGAAGACGTTGATGTCCAGCAGCGAGTTGGTGCCCAGGCGGTTCGCGCCGTGCACCGACACGCACGCGACCTCGCCGGCCGCGTACAGGCCGGGGACGACGGTGGTGTTGTCCGCCAGCACCTCGCCCTCGACGTTGGTCGGGATGCCGCCCATGGCGTAGTGCGCGGTGGGCTGGATCGGGATCGGGTCCGTGTACGGCTCGATGCCCAGGTAGGTGCGCGCGAACTCGGTGATGTCCGGCAGCTTGGCGTCCAGCTGCTCCGGCGGCAGGTGCGTCAGGTCCAGGTACACGTGGTCGCCCTCGGGGCCGCAGCCGCGGCCCTCGCGGATCTCCGTGTAGATGGAGCGGGAGACGACGTCACGGGACGCGAGGTCCTTCATGACCGGCGCGTACTTCTCCATGAAGCGCTCGCCGTCCTTGTTGCGGAGGATGCCGCCCTCACCGCGGGCGCCCTCCGTCAGCAGGATGCCCATGCGCCAGATGCCCGTCGGGTGGAACTGGAAGAACTCCATGTCCTCCAGCGGCAGGCCGCGGCGGTAGCAGGCCGCCTGGCCGTCACCCGTGAGGGTGTGCGCGTTGGAGGTCACCTTGAAGAACTTGCCGGTGCCGCCGGACGCGTAGATGACCGCCTTCGCCTGGAAGACGTGGATCTCACCGGTGGCCAGCTCGTACGCGACGACGCCGGCGGACTTCTTGACGCCGTCGACCTCGGTGATCAGCTGGTCCAGGACGTAGAACTCGTTGAAGAACTCCACGCCCTCCTTCACGCAGTTCTGGTACAGCGTCTGGAGGATCATGTGACCGGTGCGGTCGGCCGCGTAGCAGGAGCGGCGGACCGGGGCCTCGCCGTGGTTGCGGCTGTGGCCGCCGAAGCGGCGCTGGTCGATGGTGCCGTCCGGGGTCCGGTTGAACGGCAGGCCCATCTTCTCCAGGTCGAGGACGGCGTCGATGGCCTCCTTCGCCAGGATCTCGGCGGCGTCCTGGTCGACCAGGTAGTCACCGCCCTTGACCGTGTCGAAGGTGTGCCACTCCCAGTTGTCCTCCTCCACGTTGGCCAGCGCGGCGGCCATGCCGCCCTGCGCGGCGCCCGTGTGGGAGCGGGTGGGGTAGAGCTTCGTCAGCACGGCGGTGCGGCTGCGCTTCGTCGCCTCGATGGCGGCGCGCATGCCGGCGCCGCCGGCGCCGACGATGACGGTGTCGTACTTGTGGATCTTCATGAGTGTGTCGCCTCAGCCCCGTTGCCTAGCGGATGTTCGGGTCGAAGGTGAAGATCACCAGCGTGCCCAGGAGGATGGTGAACACCGTGGCGGTGTAGAGCAGGCCCTTCAGCCACAGGCGCGTGTTCGCGCGCTCCGCGTAGTCGTTGATGACGGTACGCAGGCCGTTGGCGCCGTGCAGCATCGCCAGCCACAGCATCAGCAGGTCCCAGATCTGCCAGAACGGGGACGCCCAGCGGCCCGCCACGAAGGCGAAGCCGATCTTCGAGACGCCGCCGTCCAGCACCAGCTGGATCAGCAGGTGGCCGATGACCAGGACGACCAGCACGATGCCCGAGAGGCGCATGAACAGCCACGCGACCATCTCGAAGTTCCCGCGGGTGGACCGCGGGGTCTTGCCGGTGCGCTTGCGCGGCGCCTCGATGTACGGGGCGGGGTTGTCGACGTCGTACAGGCTCGCGCCCTCGACGTCGCCGATCGCGGAAGAGGTGTCAGAGGACATCGGCGTCACTTCCCGAACAGTTCAGCAGCCGCGTGGCCGAGGACGGGGTAGATGGCTCCCGCCATCAGCACGACCCAGATGCCCACGACGGTCCAGAGCATCTGCTTCTGGTAGCGCGGGCCCTTGGACCAGAAGTCCACGGCGATCACACGGAGACCGTTGAGCGCGTGGAAGAGGATGGCGGCCACGAGGCCGTACTCCAGCAGCGCGACGATCGGAGTCTTGTAGGTGGCCACGACATCGTCGTACGCCTCGGGCGAGACGCGGACGAGAGCGGTGTCGAGGACGTGTACGAACAGGAAGAAGAAGATGAGGACGCCGGTGACTCGATGAGCCACCCAGGACCACATTCCTTCCCGGCCGCGGTACAGCGTTCCAGCCGGCACGGAAAACCCTCCGGAAGCGAGGCGAGGGCCGCCGGCTTCTTTGTCGGTCGGGCCCGGCCGGGTACGGTCCACCGGCCCCGGACATCGTAGCGACGTGTTGTCGGTTCCTCCGCGCCGGGGCCAACGGTGTGATCAAACAGGCACGGACGGGCTATCCCACAAGGGCGAACAGGGTGAAACCGGGCGCAGATGGCCGTCCGGATCCGTCAAGTCGCCGGCCGGGTCCGTCAGGTCCGCGGACGCCTCGGCGAGCGACAGCAGCCGAGCGCGGGCCAGCCGGCGCAGTTCGTCCGCCGCGACCGCCCGCTCGTCGTCCACCGCGTGGGCCAGCCGCGCCTGGATCCCGCTCAGCACCACGTCGATGTGGTCCCGCGGGTCGTGGCCGTCCAGGCAGATCACGAACGCGTGTCCGAACAGCCGCTCGTACTCGGCGTGGGCCGCGCCCAGCGCCAGTTGCGCCGCGTACGGGGCGTCCGCCCGCAGCCGCGCCGAGGGCTCCGCGCGCAGCGCCTCCGTCAGATCGGCCGGCGACAGGTCGTACGCGGCCTCGTCGGCCGCCGCCAGCAGTGCCGCCGCGTCCGGGTACGGGCGGTGCGCCGCCACCCGGTGCGCCCAGCGCCGGCTGGCGCAGCAGCGCAGCAGTGCCGCCTCGGCCTCCTCGGCGGAGGCCGCGTTGAACCGGGCCAACGCGCTGCCGCGGATCTGGGCCGGGAGGTGGCTGGACAGCGGGGGGCTCCTCGGGACGTGTCGGGGTGTGCCGCAACGCTATCGACGCCGGAACGGGACCGGCGTACGGGACGGCCGGATTTCACCCGGACGAGAAGGGCCGGGGAGGTGTAAAGAGAGGTGACCGGCACGGAGAAGGCGACCGAGGCCGCCACCCCCCACAGGAGAGGCCCCGGCCGCCATCCGACACGGACTCGTGCGACAAGCCCGTATCCCTGTCAGCGTCCCGAGTGCGTTTTGTGTCACACCTCGCTTCGCGCATGGATGGTTGCTCGTTGTACAACTCGTGGACGTCGGTGCTTGAAAGCCGTAACGTGCTGATTTGCGCAGGACGTACAGGACAGTGAACGGGTTGGGGACTTTGCTGGGGGACGACGCGGAGCTGACCGCCGCGGTGCTCGCGGCACAGCACGGCGACGAAAGCGCGTTCCGTACTGTGTACCGCTCCGTGCACCCGCGTCTGCTCGGGTACGTACGGACGCTCGTCGGCGACACCGAGGCCGAGGACGTGACCTCCGAGGCCTGGCTGCAGATCGCCCGCGACCTCGGGACCTTCTCCGGGGACGCCGACCGCTTCCGGGGCTGGGCCGCCCGCATCGCCCGCAACCGGGCGCTCGACCACGTGCGCATGCGCGGCCGCCGCCCGGCCATCGGCGGCGACGAGACGGAACTCACCGGGCGGGCCGCCGACTGCGACACCGCCGGCGCGGCCATCGAGTCCCTGGCCACCGGCCGCACCATGGCCCTCATCGCCCGCCTGCCCCAGGACCAGGCCGAGGCGGTGGTCCTGCGCGTGGTGGTCGGACTCGACGCCAAGAGCGCCGCCGAGACCCTCGGCAAACGCCCCGGAGCCGTACGCACCGCCGCCCACCGGGGCCTGAAGAAGCTCGCCGAGCTCCTGAAGGCCGAAATGGGAGCGGATCCCGATGCGGAAGTCGGCCATAATGCGTCAGGCCGCGCCGGGCCGGACGGCGGCGGCACGGTCGGCGGGGACCTGGACGCGGTCCCCTCCCCGCGCGGTGCCGGCGCGGATCTCGTAGAGCAGTCCGGTGTGACGCATTCACGTTGGCGGACGCAGAAGGACATGTGATGGCCGACGATCGCAACAGGTGGCTGGACGGGGACGCAGCGGACAGACTGCTGCGCGGAGAGCCGGTCGGGCCTGTCGCCGATCACCGGATCCGGGCCGAAGCGGCCCGCCTGCGCGCCGCGCTGGACGCCGTCGTGCCCGCGCCCGCTCCCCCCGGCCGGGAACTCCCCGGCGAGGCCGCGGCCGTCGCCGCCTTCCTGGCCGCCCGGCCGGAAACCGCCCCCGCGCGGCCGGAAACGGAAGCCCAAACGGAGCGCGCCGCCCCGGCCCCGGCCGAAACCGTCGTACGCCTCGGCAGCCCCGCCGCCGCGCGCCCGCGGCGCCGCGCCCCGATCCGCCTCGGGCTGGCCGCAGCGATCGCCGGCGTGGCGATCGGCGGCGTCGCGGCCGCGGCCGGCGCCGGACTGATCGACCGGGACCGGCACCACAGCGCCGGACCCGCCCCGGCCGTCTCCCTCACCACCGACGCCAACCCGCTGCGGCCGGACCCCGCCGACGGCACCCGCGCGCCGGGGCTGACCACCGACGGGTCGGACCCCCGCCACGACCACGGAGGCACCGCCCCCGGCACCCCGGTCCCCGGCTCCTCCGGCCAGGCCACGCCCGGCACGGGCGGGTTCACCGACGGCGGCGGCACCGGCGGGACCGGCCGCGACCCCCAACACGACACGCTGCGCAGCAGGGAGCCCGGCGGCGACGGCGGCGGCACCCCGGAACGCGATCCGGGCGAGCGGATCATCCGCGCCGCCGACCTCTGCCGGGACTTCCGGGCCGGACGGATCTCGGCCGAGGGACGCGAACGGCTGTCCCGCGCCGCCAAGGGCGTCCAGACCATCGGGCGCTTCTGCGACCGGCTGCTCGACGGCACCGGCGGTGACACGGGCAAGGGCGACCGGGAGGGCGAGTCCGGCCGCCAGGGCGGCGACGACGGCTCCGGCATCCTCGAAGCACCGCCGGTGCGCCCGGGCATGTCCGCCGTTCCGGCCCCGCCGGCCGGCGCGCGTGTGCTCTCGATCACTCCGGACGCGCGGCTGTAACACTTTCCGCGCCGCCGACGCAGTACATATCGAGCCGACTGGTCATCGGCCGCGCATGAGCCGGGGTTCCCCCCGTACCCCTGGGCTCTGCGCACCCGGCGCGGGCGGGGCACGTTCCCCCGGCCCTGCCCGCGCCCCCAATTCCCCGGCCCGACGGGCCCCGGGACGTCACCAGTAGACGACGACCTTGTCGCCGACGTTCACCTGGTCGAACAGGGCCGAGATCTTCCCCATGTCCCGGACGTTCACGCAGCCGTGCGAGGCCCCGTTGTAGCCGCGCGCCGCGAAGTCCGCCGAGTAGTGCACCGCCTGGCCGCCGCTGAAGAACATCGAGTACGGCATGGACGTGTGGTACAGCGTGGACGTCCACTTCCGTTCCTTGCGGTCCACCTTGAACGTGCCCTCACGGGTCGGGGTGTTCTCCGAACCGAAGCGGACGTCCATCGACGAGACCACCTTGCCGTCGATCATCCACGCCAGGGTGCGGCTCTCCTTGCTGATGCACATCACGCGGCCCTGCATGCAGCGCGGGTCGGGGGTGTCCAGCTCGTTGGTGGTCGGCGGGCGCAGCTCGTCCGTGGTGGGCTTGCGGCTGACTTCCTGCACCTTCCGCCAGGTGGCCTCGTCCACCGAACCCGACACGGTCAGCCCGTGCTTGCCCTGGAAGGCCCGGACCGCCGCCGTGGTCTTGGAGCCGTAGAAGGCGGTCGGGGCCGTCTTCAGGTGGCCGAGCTGGCGCAGCCGGGCCTGGAGCTCCCGGACCTTCTCGTTCTCGTCGCCGTTGGCCATCACGTACTTCACGGCCGGCGAGGCGGACGAGGACGCGGAGGCCGAGGGCGAGACCGGCGCGGAGGCGGACGCGGAGGCCGAGGCCGAGGGGGACGGCGAGCCCCCGCCCGCCTTGCCGTCGTCCGCGACGGGCGAGGCGCTCGCGCCCGCGGACGGCGCCAGCGCGGCCGGCGCCGCGGGCTTGCCCTCCTGCGGTCCGCACGCGGTGGCGGTCGCGGCGAGTACGACGGCCGTCGCGATGCCGAACGTGCGCGCGACGACTCTGTGGTTCAGGCGGTTCATCTCTCGTCCCCCGTTTCTCAGGTCTCCACCTGAACGATGCTCGGCGGGCGTGGACAGTTGCACACCGTGCCGAGATGTTGCGCCATCGTGACCGACGCCCGCCGCACGGCCGGCGCCTAGGGAGGTTTTGGTCGCATATGGCACACACCGAGAGCGGACTGCCCCTCGAACCCGTCTACGGACCCGAGGTCCTGACGGACTGGGACCCGGCGGCGAAACTGGGTGAGCCCGGGAGTTATCCGTACACCCGGGGCATCCACCGCGACATGTACGCCGGACGGCCCTGGACCATGCGGCAGTACGCCGGCTTCGGCACCGCCGCCGAGTCCAACGCCCGTTACCGGCAGCTCATCGCCGGCGGCGGCACCGGTCTGTCCGTCGCCTTCGACCTGCCCACCCAGATGGGCCACGACTCGGACGCCCCCCTCGCGCACGGGGAGGTCGGCAAGGTCGGCGTCGCCGTCGACTCGGTCGAGGACATGCGGGTCCTGTTCGAGGGGATCCCGCTGGACCGGGTCTCCACCTCCATGACCATCAACGCTCCGGCCGCGCTGCTGCTGTTGCTGTACCAGCTGGTGGGCGAGGAGCAGGGGGTGCCCGCCGGGCGGCTCACCGGCACCGTGCAGAACGACGTGCTCAAGGAGTACATCGCCAGGGGGACGTACATCTTCCCGCCCGGCCCCTCGCTGCGGCTGGTCGCCGACACCTTCCGCTACTGCCGCGAGGAGGTCCCCCGCTGGAACACCATCTCCATCTCCGGCTACCACATGGCGGAGGCGGGGGCCTCGCCCGTACAGGAGGTGGCGTTCACCCTGGCCAACGGCATCGCCTACGTGCGCACCGCGCGGGCCGCCGGGATGGCGGTGGACGAGTTCGCGCCCCGGCTGTCCTTCTTCTTCGTCGCCCGCACCACCCTGCTGGAGGAGGTCGCGAAGTTCCGGGCGGCCCGCCGGATCTGGGCCCGGGTGATGCGCGAGGAGTTCGGGGCCCGGGACCCGAAGTCGACGATGCTGCGGTTCCACACCCAGACGGCCGGGGTGCAGCTGACGGCCCAGCAGCCCGAGCTGAACCTGGTGCGGGTGGCCGTCCAGGGGCTGGCCGCCGTCCTCGGCGGGACCCAGTCGCTGCACACCAACTCCTTCGACGAGGCCATCGCGCTGCCGACCGAGAAGGCCGCCCGGCTGGCGCTGCGCACCCAGCAGGTGCTCGCCCACGAGACCGACGTACCGCACACCGTCGACCCGTTCGCCGGGTCCTACGCCGTGGAGGCCATGACCGACGCCCTGGAGGCGGCGGCGGTGGAGCTGATGGACCGGGTGGAGGCGATGGGCGGGGCGGTCGCCGCCATCGAGCAGGGCTTCCAGAAGAACGAGATCGAGCGGAACGCCTACCGGATCGCCCGCCAGACGGACAGCGGCGAACGGGTGGTGGTCGGGGTCAACCGGTTCGCCCTGGACGAGGAGGAGCCGTACGAACCGCTCCGCGTGGATCCGGCCATCGAGGTGCGCCAGCGCGAGCGGCTGGCCCGGCTGCGCGCGGAGCGGGACGGGGCGGCGGTGGACGCCGCGCTCGCGGGACTGCGGGAGGCGGCGGCCGGCACCGCCAACGTGCTCTACCCGATGCGGGAGGCGCTGCGCGCACGGGCCACCGTGGGGGAGGTGTGCGGGGCGCTCCGGGACGTCTGGGGCACCCACGTCCCGGTCGATTCCACATGGTGAAATCCGGCCGTGTCAGGAGCAAACCTATGTCACACTCCTGCGCATGCTGGGTGTCACCGATCTGCCGACCTATCTCGCCGCCCTGGTGCTGATCATCCTGCTGCCGGGGCCCAACTCGCTGTACGTGCTGTCCGTCGCCTCCCGCCGCGGCGTGCGGGACGGCTACCGCGCCGCCGCCGGGGTGTTCACCGGCGACACCGTGCTGATGGTGCTGGCCGCCGTGGGCGCGGGGGCGCTGCTCCAGGCCAGCCCGGTGCTGTTCGGCGCCGTGAAGGTGCTCGGCGCCGGCTACCTGGCCTGGATCGCCGTCGGGATGCTCCGCGCGGCCCTGGGCCTGTGGCGGGACCGCGGGTCGGCGGCCGGGGAGCCGGCGGAGGGCACGGCGGAGCGGCCGGAGGCCGGCTCCGGGGAGCGGCCGTACCGCCGGGCCCTGGTGGTCAGCCTGCTGAACCCCAAGGCCATCCTCTTCCTGCTGTCCTTCTTCGTGCAGTTCGTGGACCCGTCGTACGCCTATCCGGCGCTGTCCTTCCTGCTGCTCGGCGGCCTGCTCCAGCTGGGCAGCTTCCTGTACCTGAGCACGCTGATATTCAGCGGGGTCCGGCTGTCCGCGGCGTTCCGGCGGCGGAAGCGGCTCTCGGCCGGGGCGACCTCGGCCGCGGGCGTGGTCTTCCTGGGCTTCGCGGCGAAGCTCGCCGTCAGCTGACCCGCGCCGGCCGGCGGGCGCCGTCAGCCGGCCGTCAGCCGGCCGGCCGGTCCAGGGCCCGGCGCAGCCTCGGCCCGAAGGGGCGCTCCACCAGCCGGTGGATGAGCCAGGCGAGGCCGGCCATCAGGAGCAGGGCCGCCGCGAAGACGGGCCACGCGGGCAGGTCCAGCCGGCGGTGCAGGGTGTGGATCACCACCCAGCCCAGGTGCTCGTGCACCAGGTAGAAGGGGTAGGTCAGGGCGCCCGCCACGGTGAGCCACTGCCAGTCCATCCAGTCGAGCCGGCCCACCGCGACCAGGGCGACCAGCAGGAACGCCACCGTGACCAGGGCGATGATCACCACCGGCTCGCGGTAGGAGAAGAACTTCGGGTCGGGGGCGTGCCACAGCCCGGCCACCGCGTAGTGCTGGCCCATCAGCCAGCCGAGCGCGGCGACGCCCCAGCCGAGGAGGTCCCGGCGGTCGCGGTGCACCAGGTACAGGCCGATGCCGCCGACGAAGAACGGGGCGTACTCGGGCATCAGCGCGACGCGCAGCAGTTCGTTCCCGGAGGCGTCGGCGACCACCGCGGCGACCGACCAGACCGCGCAGAACACCAGGGTGCGGCGGCGCCCGCCGCCCGGCAGCACCACGCACAGCGCGAACAGCACGTAGAAGCGCATCTCGGCCCACAGCGTCCAGCAAACGCCGAGCACCCGCTCCGCGCCCATCGGCTGCTGGAGCATGGTCAGGTTGGCCAGGAAATCGCTCGGCGAGACGGTCTTCCACACCACGGTGGGCAGCGCGAACACCACGGTGACGAGGACGACCGCCACCCAGTACGCCGGGTAGAGCCGGGCCACCCTGGAGGCCAGGAACGCCCGCAGCGGCCGCCCCCAGGCGCTCATGCAGATGACGAACCCGCTGATGACGAAGAAGAACTGGACGCCCAGAGGCCCGTACGCGAACCAGGGCGCGGCCCCGGGGAACAGCTCGCGCGGTGAGACGCCCCAGGCCCTGGACACGTCCCCGCCGCGGCCGCCGAAGTGGTAGAGGGCCACCATCAGCGCGGCGAGCAGCCGCAGTCCGTCCAGCGCCCGCAGCCGGCCGCCGGTCCCCGCCGGGTGCTGCCCGGCGGGGGACTGCGGCCGCGGTGCGGGCAGCGCGGTCACGCTCACCCGGTGCGCCCGAGGGCGGCCCGGCGCAGCCGCCGGATGCGGCGTACGGCCCGGCGTACGGTCCTGTTGCCGGGCAGGAAGGACAGCTGGGCGGGGATGCCGCCCGGCAGGCCGAGCGCGGTGAGGCGGCGGCGCTTGAAGTACCGCCAGGTGTGCTCGTCCAGGTGTGCGGCGAGGTACTTCTCGGCGTCCGCGCGGCGGGCGGCCAGTACCTGGGACTGCATGGCGTAGCCGACGGCGGTGAGCAGGCCGGTCAGTTCCGCGCGGACCCGGTCGGGGCCGGGGGCGCTCCAGCCGCGGACCGCCTGCGCGTCGTCGAGGTCGGGCAGCAGGGCGTCCACCAGGGTCATCGGGACCCGGTTGCTGTTCTGGTAGGGCGTGACCCGGTCCAGCAGCCGGCCGGTGCCGGTGCGGGCGACGGGGAGGCCGTACAGGGTGGCGGCGGTGAGCAGCCCGGTGGAGAAGCA
Organism: Streptomyces sp. NPDC012888; assembly: GCF_042900645.1. Taxonomy (NCBI): domain Bacteria; kingdom Bacillati; phylum Actinomycetota; class Actinomycetes; order Kitasatosporales; family Streptomycetaceae; genus Streptomyces; species Streptomyces sp. NPDC012888. The sequence continues at coordinate 309,863 of NZ_JBIBBM010000006.1, forward strand.
GCCGACCACCAGCGCGGGGCGCAGCTGCTGGTACAGCACCTCGGCCAGGACCGGTTCGGACAGGGTGTGCAGCCGGGCGCCGAGCCGGGCGGCCTCCTGCTCGACGGTGCGGGAGAACCGGGCGGGGGCGCTCGGGTGGGGCTTGAAGACGAGGTCGGTGTGGCCGAGGGCGTGGGCGCCGCGGACCATGGCCACGTGCAGGGCGTCCTCCTCCTCGGGGGTGAGGAGTTCCAGGGCGGACAGGTACTGGCCGAGGAGGAGGGCGGAGCCCTCCGGCACGTCCGCGGGCCGCGGCGTACGGCGGGAGAGTTCGGCGAGCACCTTCAGGAAGGTCTCGCCGGGCACCAGTTCGGAGGGCACCCCGAACTCGGTGAGCAGCAGCGGCTCCAGCCCGGGGACCAGGTCCAGGTGCAGCACCCGCCGGATGCGGGTGCCGAGCTGCGGTTCGAGCTTGAAGCGGGTCGGGCCGTAGCTCATCAGCCCGTCGGCGTAGACCTCGACGGCGGCGCCGGGGAAGAGCTGGCACAGCGCCTGGGCGGGGGAGACCTGGATGGACTCGACGACCAGTTCGACCCGGTCCTCGCCGAGGTCCCACAGGGCGCGCAGCTGACGCTCCCACAGCGGCACGTCCTCGGGGCGGGGGGACCAGCTGCTCGGGTGGTAGGGCTCGATCGTCCGGTTCCAGTCGATCACGTGGTCGAAGCGGTCGGCCAGGGCCTCGAAGCCGGGCATGTCTGCCAGGCCGGGAGAGACCTCCGGGACCGGAGCGTTGTTGCTGGTGAGCAGGATGCGCCGGTCGGCGGTGCCGAAGCCGCCGGCGTCGATCGCGGCGGCGAGGGTGGCGGTGCCGTAGAGGGTGGAGGCGAGGAAGACCTGGGTGGTGCGGCCGTTCATCAGGCGGCCGCCCCGGTGCGCCGGCGCAGGCGTCGCAGCAGCTGGGAGCGTTCGACGTCCATCGAGTCCAGGGCGTCACGGAGTACCGCCTGCGGCATTCGGCCGAGAGCTTCCGCGCTCATGGAACGGAGTTTTTTCGCCACGGCCGGTTCGAACCTTTCGATGGATCCGATGTGGTGCGAGATAATTGCACAATATGTGCGAACTGCTTTCGGGAGCAGTCGGTCGGCATCCGGGTCCGCGGCGGTGTCCGCGATCACCTGGTCGAATGCGCGGATGAAATCCAGCTGCCTGATGTCGCCGATCTGCGTCAACGAGGTGGAGATCCCGCGCCGGTAGAAGATTCCGGGCATTCCGACCGCGGCGAAGGAGCCGGCCCCGCGGTGCAGCCGCCAGATCCACGGCCGGTCCTCGGCCGTCCGCAGCCCGTCGGTGAAGTGCAGCAGCCCCCGGTCCAGCAGCCGCCGGTGGTACATCCCGGCCCACGCGTACGGGTAGTCCACCGCGGTCGGCCGGTCGGCCGGCAGGATCCCGCCGCGCGGGTCGGCCACGACGCCCTGCGGACCGTAGTGGATCCGCTGGACGGTCCGCGTACGGCCCGTGACCTGCACGTGGTCGTTCCGGACGAAATCGCAGCCCAGGGCCTCGATGGCGGCGAGGGTGCGGGCCAGGTGGCCCGGCGCCAGCCAATCGTCCCCGTCCAGGAACGCCAGGTACTCGCCGCGCGCCGCGTCCAGCCCGGTGTTCCGGGCGGTGGCCAGGCCGCCGTTCCGCTCGTGTCTGAGGTGCACCGCCCCCGGCAGCTCGCGCGCCGCCCGCTCCAGCAGCCCGGGGGTCCCGTCCGTCGAACAGTCGTCCACGAGGACGAACTCGAAATCGTCCCGCGCGTTGAGTTCGAAGCTTTTCAGGGCATCCGGCGCGTACGTCTGCACGTTGTAGAACGGCACGACCACAGAGAGCTTGACCACCCGCGAGACATTAGGGCGCCGCACGGCATTCACCATGGACCGTGCGAGGCATTCGCATGAACGGACGGCGACCAGCCTGTTAACCCGCCCCGATATCCGTCCGGCCCTCGGCGGATTCTCATTGTGTCGACGGGTTGTTAACCCTGCGTTGTGCGCTCGTTGGGCCGATCACCGGAATTCCGGCATAGCTTCTGGCCCGTGCCAGCAATCACACGGGTCGCCGTGCTCGCCGATTCCGATACGCGATGGAAATGGGGCGCACTCACCGCGCACCGCATCGCTCCCGAATGCGCGGAGGACGGCGGCACCCTCACCGGATTCCTGCTGCGCGGCCGGGCCACGCCCACCCCCCGCCAGCTCGGCGAGGTCGGCGTGTCCGCGGACCGGCTGACCGAGGTCACCTGCGCGGAGTTCCTCGCCGAACTGCGCCGTGAACACTACGACCTCGTCGTGCTCGCGCTCGTCGGCGGCGCCGTCCAGGCGGTCCTGCACGGCGCCCGCGCCCTGTGGCCCTCCCCGGCCGCCCGCCCGGTCCTCGTCACCGGCTACGTCGGCGTGGTCTACGAGAAGCTCGCCGACGGCCTGCTGCTGCGCCACGGCGCCGACGTGGTCCTCGCCAACTCCCGCCACGACGCGACCCGCTTCCGCGCCGTCTACGAGGGAGTCGGGGCCGACGCCTCCGCCGTCACCGAGACCGCCCTGCCCTTCCTCGGCGGAGCCCCGTACGAGCAGGTCACCGACCGCGCCCGCACCGTGGTCCTGGCCGTCCAGCCGTCCGTCCCGGAAAGCCCCGCGGACCGCCTCTACCTCCTCGGCCGGGCCGCCCGGCACGCCCGCCTGCACCCCGACCGCGAGGTCCTGGTGAAGCTCCGCAGCAAGCCCGGCGAGCACACCACCCACCTCGAAGAGCACCCCTACCAGCGGCTCGCCGGCAAGCTCCCCGACGGGCTGCCGCCCAACTGCCGCCTGGTCTACGGCAACATGGGCGAGGTCCTGGACCGCACCGACCTGCTGGTCACCGTGTCGTCCACGGCCGCGCTGGAGTCCCTCCACCGGGGCATCCCCACCGCCGTCCTCACCGACCTCGGGATCCGCGAGGCCCTCGGCAACCACCACTTCCTCGGCTCCGGCTGCCTCGCCTCCTGGGACCAGCTCGACGCCGGGCTCCTCCCGGCCGGCGACCCCGCCTGGCTCGCCGCCCAGGGTGTCCGCTCCGACGCCCCGTACGAAGCGGCCCGCGCCCGGACCGCCGAGCTGGCCGCCCGCGCCGAACTCCCGCCCCCCGCCCCGTACTACACGGCCCAGACCGCCCCCGGCTACCTGCCCGGGATCCTCGCCCGCCACCACCTGGCCCCCGACGGCACCCCGCTGCCCGGCGCCGCCGCACCCCACGCCGAACGGTCCCGGCTGCGCCGCTACCTCCGCTCCCGGCTGCGCGAAGCGGCCAGGGGGGCCTACCGCCACGGGGTCCAGCGGGTGGCCCCGGTGATCCGCCGCATGGGAGAGCTGTGACCACCACCAGCACCACCAGGACCACCGGCACCGGCCCCGGCACCGCCTCCGTCCCCGGCCCCGGTACCGCCTCCCGGCCCGGCCCCGGCCCCGGCCCCGGCACCCGCGCACCGCGCCGCGTACTCGCGGTCGTCCCGGCCCGCGGCGGCTCCAAGGGCGTCCCCGGCAAGAACCTCGCCGAGGTCGCCGGCGTCCCCCTCGTGGTCCGCGCGGTGCGCGCCTGCCTGGCCGCCCCCACCGTCACCGACGTCCTCGTCTCCACCGACTCCGAGGCCGTCCTGGACGCCGCCCGTGCCGCGGGCGCCCAGGTGGTCCGCCGCCCCGCCGCCCTCTCCGGGGACACCGCGACCAGCGAGTCCGCCCTGCTGCACGCCCTCGACTCCTTCGAGGAGCTCCACTCCACCCAGGTCGACACCGTCCTCCTGGTCCAGTGCACCAGCCCCTTCCTCACCGCCTCCGACGTCGAGTCGGTCGCCGCCGCCGTCGCCGGCGGCGCGGCCGACTCGGCCCTCACCGTGGCCCCCTTCCACGGCTTCCTCTGGCGGCACACCCCGGACGAAGGGGGCGCCGGCGTCAACCACGACAAGGCCACCCGCCCCCGCCGCCAGGACCGCCCCCAGGACCTCCTGGAGACCGGCGCCGCCTACGCGATGGACGCCGCCGGCTTCCGCCGCGCCCGGCACCGGTTCTTCGGCCGCACCCTCCCCGTCGTCACCGACCCGTCCCGGGTCCTGGAGATCGACGACCCCCACGACCTGGCCCGCGCCCGCGCACTGGCCCCCCTGCTTGACCCGAGCCCCGAACAGCACGCCCCCGTACCGACCGAAGGACACCACCTGCCATGACCGCGACCCAGAACGCCCGGCTCCGCCCCCTCGGACCGCGCCTCGCCGGCCCCGGCCGCCCCGTCTACGTCGTCGGTGAGATCGGCATCAACCACAACGGCGACCTGGCCAACGCCATCGCCCTGATCGACGCCGCCGCCGAGGCCGGCTGCGACGCCGTCAAGTTCCAGAAGCGCACCCCCGAGATCTGCACCCCGCGCGACCAGTGGGACATCGAGCGCGACACCCCCTGGGGCCGCATGACCTACATCGACTACCGGCACCGGGTCGAGTTCGGCGAGGACGAGTACCGCGCCATCGACGAGCACTGCCAGGCCCGCGGCATCGACTGGTTCGCCTCCCCGTGGGACGTCGAGTCCGTCGCCTTCCTGGAGAAGTTCGACGTCCCCTGCCACAAGGTCGCCTCCGCCTCCCTGACCGACGACGAGCTGCTGCGCGCCCTTCGCGCCACCGGCCGCACCGTGATCCTCTCCACTGGCATGTCCACCCCGGCCCAGATCCGGCACGCCGTCGAGGTGCTCGGCAGCTCCAACATCCTGCTCTGCCACGCCACCTCGACCTACCCGGCGAAGGCCGAGGAGCTCAACCTGCGAGTCATCAACACCCTGCAGGAGGAGTACCCGAACGTGCCGATCGGCTACTCCGGCCACGAGACCGGCCTCCAGACCACCCTCGCCGCGGTCGCCCTCGGCGCGACCTTCGTCGAGCGCCACATCACCCTGGACCGCGCCATGTGGGGCTCCGACCAGGCCGCCTCCGTCGAGCCCGGCGGCCTCGCCCGCCTGGTCCGCGACATCCGCACGATCGAGACCGCCCTCGGTGACGGCGTCAAGCGCGTCTACGAGTCCGAGCTCGGCCCCATGCGCAAGCTCCGCCGCGTCCAGGGTGACCTCGCCGCGGTCTGACCCCCGGCCCGCTGCACGGGGCTCCCGCTCCCACCCCGCCCCTCCCCGGACTCCGCCCGGCCCGGGCCCGCATTCCAAGCCCGCGCGGCGTTCGGGCGCACGGGCGCGGAGCGCCCGCGGGGTCCGGGGCGGAGCCCCCGCCACGGGAAGGGGCGGGGTGGGGGAGGAGGCCCGGCGCAGCGACTCCGCACCCCCGAAGAGGAGCCGTCGTGAACCCTGCCACCACCACCCTCGCCCTGGTCGAAAGCCCCGTCCAGCTCCTCAACGTCCTGGAGTGGGCCCACGCCGAATCCACCGCCCCGGTCCTGGACGCCGTCCCCGGCCAGCCGCCACGCCGGACCCCGGACCCCGCGCCCCCGGCGGCCCCCGCGGAGCCGCTCCGCATCGTCGTGCTCCCGCCCACCGACCCCATGTCCCGCGGCCAGCTCCGCCGCGTCGCCACCCTGGCCCGCGACGAGGGCCACCGCGTCCAGTGGCAGGAGGCCCGCGGCGCCTCCGCCGCCCCCCTGAAGGCCCTCGGCGCCCTCGCCGGCAGCGTCCGCCGCGCCGAGCGGATCGTCATCGGCGACCCGTTCTCCCGGTTCGTGCAGCTGCTCCTCGCGCCCGCCCGCGCCAAGGACCTCGTCGTCGTCGACGACGGCACCGCCACCATGGAGTTCATGGCCCAGCTCGGCCGCGGCGAACGCCTGCGCCGCTGGCACCGCACCGGCGGCGGCACCCTCGCCCGCGCCAAGGAACTGGCGTACGCGCCGGTGTCCCGGCGGGCCCGGCGCCTCCTCACCCCCGTGCCCGGCCGGAGCCGCCGCGTCGAGGTGTTCAGCTCCATGCCCGTCACCCCGCTGCCCGGCATGGAACTGCGGGTCAACGACTTCGCCTGGACCCGCGCCCGGTTCGGCCCGCCCCGCCTCACCAAGGGCACGGACCTCGTCGGCACCTCCCTCGTGGAGACCGGCGTCGTCGACCGCGACCGCTACCTCCAGGCCGTCCGCACCCTCACCCGTACGCACGGGGCCACCCGCTACTTCGCCCACCGCCGCGAGTCCTCCGAGAAGCTGCGGGCCCTCGCCGAGGCGACCGGGCTGGAGATCGTCCGCCCCGACCTGCCGCTGGAGCTGATCGCCCGCCGCGGCCCGGTCGGCCGGACCGTCGTCAGCTTTCCGTCCACGGTCGTCCACACCCTGCCGTACGCCCTCTCCGGCACCGGGGTGACCGTCGCCGTGTGCGACATCGACCCGGACTGGCTCACCGGGACGGCCTCGCCGCGCGCCCGCGGGTTCCTCGCCGGGGTCACCGACACCGCCCGGGACGTGCGCAGACTGCCGGCCGGAACGGCCCCCGCCACCGGATGAGCGGCGGAGTTTACCCCTAGGCAAAGGCACCCATGCGCCCGGAGGACGGTTTTTTCTCCCCGAACGGGTAGAACTTTTGCTGATCTCCGCCCAGTTGGCGGCGGGGTACGCCTACCCTTCAACAGGTGAACCAGTTGATGTCCCGCGAGTCCCAGACCGCCCTGCCCGGAAAGCCCGCTCAGCCCGCGCTGCCCGGCAAGCTCCCGGAGAACCTGCGTCTCGAACTGATCGCGTTCCGCCGGGACTTGCACATGCACCCCGAGCTCGGGCACCAGGAGTACCGGACCACCGCCGCCATCAAGGAACGGCTGGAGAAAGCCGGGCTGCGACCACGGGTACTGGACTCCGGCACGGGACTCATCTGTGACGTGGGCCGCTGGGACGGGCGGCGCCCCATGCTGGCCCTGCGCGCGGACATCGACGCCCTCCCCATCCCCGACGCCAAGACGCACGTCTCCTACCGCTCCACCGTGCCCGACCGCGCCCACGCCTGCGGCCACGACGTGCACACCGCCGTGGTGCTCGGCGCCGGCCTGGTCCTCGCCGAACTGGACCGCCAGGGCCGGCTGCCCCGCCCGGTGCGGCTGCTGTTCCAGCCCGCCGAGGAGGTGCTGCCGGGGGGCGCCACCGAGGCCATCGACTCCGGCGTCCTGGACGGCGTCGGCAAGATCATCGCCGTCCACTGCGACCCGCGCGTCGACGCCGGCCGGATCGGACTGCGGCCCGGCCCGATCACCTCGGCCTGCGACCGGCTGGAAGTCGCCCTCACCGGCGCCGGCGGGCACACCGCCCGCCCCCACCTCACCACCGACCTCGTCACCGCCGCGGCCCGGGTGGCCGTCGACGTCCCGGCGGTGCTCTCCCGCCGCATGGACGCCCGCTCCGGGATGTCCGTCACCTGGGGCCGGATCGAATCCGGCCACGCCTGCAACGTGATCCCCATGCACGCCGAGCTCTCCGGGACGGTCCGCTGCCTCGACATCAACGCCTGGCACGAGGCGCCCGACCAGATCCTCGCGGCGATCGACGAGGTCGCGACCATGCACGGGGCGAAGTTCGAGGTCAACCACGTGCGCGGGGTCCCGCCCGTGGTCAACGACCCGGTGGTCACCGAACTCCTCCGCGAGGCCATGGCCGCCCGGCGCGGCGCCGAGTCGGTCGAGGACACCGAGCAGAGCCTCGGCGGCGAGGACTTCTCCTGGTACCTGGAGCACGTGCCCGGCGCCATGGCCCGCCTCGGCGTCCGCACCCCCGGCGACACCGCCAAGCGCGACCTGCACCGCGGCGACTTCGACGTCGACGAATCCGCGATCGCCGTCGGCGTCGAGTTCTTCACCGCCGCCGCCCTGATCGACGGAGCACGAAACGGCCCTATGGGCTAGATCGCATTACACCATCGGCGCGTCTTCCGTCGGACCCGTCCGGCCCTTGGTACACAAGGGTCGGGCGGGACCGGAGTTACCAATCGGTCACTGTCCGGTTCGCGACGATCCGATAACGACTCATGAACGGGCCTTTAACTGACATCTACGCGCGTTACGATCGCCGCGAAACCAGCGCCGGTCAGTGGCGCTTCGGTCAGGTTTTGAAGGAGCCTCCCCTTGCGCCGGATCACCAGGATCGCCACCGTGGGCGTCGCGTCCGCGGCACTCGCCCTCTCCGTCACCGCGTGTGGCGGCAAGCAGTCCGGAGACGCGACCTCGGACTCGTCCGAGAAGTCCGCTGCCATCGCGTACGACATCGGCGGCCGTGGCGACCAGTCGTTCAACGACGCCGCCTACGCCGGTCTCCAGATGGCCGAAAAGGACCTGAAGATCACCGGCAAGGAGGCCGAGCCGACCGAGGGTGAGTCCGAGGCCGACAAGGTCCAGCGCCTCACCGAGCTCGCCCGCAACGGCTCGAACCCGGTCATCGGCGTCGGCTTCGCCTACGCCCCGGCCATCAAGAAGGTCGCGCCGAAGTTCCCGAAGACCACCTTCGGTCTCATCGACGACACCTCGGCCACCGGCCCGAACATCGCCAACCTGGTCTTCAACGAGGAGCAGGGCTCCTACCTGGCCGGCGTCGCCGCCGCCAAGGCCTCCAAGACCGGCACGGTCGGCTTCATCGGCGGTGTCGAGGTTCCGCTGATCAAGAAGTTCGAGGCGGGCTTCGCCCAGGGCGTCAAGGACACCAACCCCAACGCCAAGGTGCTCACCCAGTACCTGACCCAGCCGCCGAACTTCGACGGTTTCGCCAAGCCCGACCTGGGCAAGGCCGCCGCGCAGGGCCAGCTCGACAAGGGCGCCGACGTGATCTACGCCGCCGCCGGTCTGGCCGGCTCCGGCGCCATCGAGGCCGCCGCCACCAAGGGTGCCTGGGCCATCGGCGTCGACTCCGACCAGTACAACCAGGCCGGCCTGGCCAAGTACAAGGACAAGATCCTGACCTCGGTCACCAAGGACGTCTCCGACTCGGTCTTCAACCTGATCAAGTCGGTCCAGGACGGCAAGCCGCAGAACGGTGAGATCCGCTACGGCCTGGACAAGGACGGCGTCGGCCTGGCCGACTCCAACCCCGAGTACAAGAAGATGACCGACCTGCTCGCCGCCGTGGAGAAGGCGAAGAAGGAGATCATCGCCGGCACCATCCAGGTCAAGACCGCTCCGTAAGGACTGGTCCAGCCGGGGTCCGGAGAGGCTGCCCTGCGCAGCGCTCCGGGCCCCGGACCGGTTTCGCGTGCCAACTTTTCACTTCTGACAGTGCTACGCGCGTAGAGAACTCGCGGACGCGATAGCGTCACCCACCGCCCTGTCCCCTGCCTTCGACTCCTTCCGGCCAAGGAGAGTGCGTCATCAACGCGTCCAGCCCGCCCCCCGCCGTAGAACTGCACGGCATCACCAAGCGCTTCCCCGGCGTCGTCGCCAACAAGGACATCGCGATCACCGTTCGCAAGGGCACCGTTCATGCCCTGATCGGTGAGAACGGTGCCGGCAAGTCGACCCTGATGAAGATCCTCTACGGCATGCAGAAGCCGGACGAGGGCACCATCGCCATCGACGGGGAGCAGGTCTCCTTCAACAGCCCCGGCGAGGCCATCGCCCGCGGCATCGGCATGGTGCACCAGCACTTCATGCTCGCCGACAACCTCACCGTCCTGGAGAACGTGGTCCTCGGCGGCGAGAAGCTGCACGGCATCGGTGCCAAGGCGCGCAAGAAGATCCTGGAGATCTCGGACGCCTACGGCCTCGGGGTGCGCCCGGACGCCCTGGTCGAGGACCTCGGCGTCGCCGACCGGCAGCGCGTGGAGATCCTCAAGGTCCTCTACCGCGGTGCGCGGATCCTGATCCTCGACGAGCCGACCGCCGTGCTCGTCCCGCAGGAGGTCGACGCGCTGTTCGACAACCTCCGCGAGCTCAAGGCCGAGGGTCTGACCGTCATCTTCATCTCGCACAAGCTGGGCGAGATCCTGAAGGTCGCCGACGACATCACCGTCATCCGCCGCGGCACCACGGTCGGCACCGCCGACCCGAAGACGGCCACCACCAAGCAGCTCGCCGAGCTGATGGTCGGCGCCGAGCTGCCGTCGCCGGAGACCCGCGAGTCCACGGTCACCACCACCCCGATGCTCCAGGTCCAGGGCCTGACCATGGCCGAGGCCGGGTCGGTCCGCACCGAGCCGCAGACCCTCGCCGCCCCCGAGGGCGCGACCGACGACACCTACGTCCACGAGCACGTGCCGGTCGGCCGCCTGCTGCTCGACGACATCAGCTTCACCATCCACAAGGGTGAGGTCCTGGGCATCGCCGGTGTCGAGGGCAACGGCCAGACCGAGCTGATCGAGGCCCTGATGGGCATGAACACCCCGGACGCCGGCGTGATCATGCTCGACGGCACGGACATCACCAAGGCCCCGGTCCGCAAGCGCCGCGTCGACGGCATCGGCTACATCCCCGAGGACCGGCACCGGCACGGCCTGCTGCTGGAGTCCCCGCTGTGGGAGAACCGGATCCTCGGTCACGTCACCGAGGCCCCCAACTCCAAGCGCGGCATCCTCGACCCGAAGGCCGCCCGCAAGGACACCGAGCGGATCGTCCGCGAGTACGACGTGCGCACGCCCGGCATCGAGGTCACCGCGGCCTCCCTGTCCGGCGGCAACCAGCAGAAGCTGATCGTCGGCCGCGAGATGAGCCACAACCCGAAGTTCCTGATCGCCGCCCACCCCACCCGTGGTGTGGACGTCGGCGCGCAGGCGCAGATCTGGGACGCCATCCGCGAGGCCCGCCGCGATGGCCTGGCCGTGCTGCTGATCTCCGCGGACCTGGACGAGCTGATCGGCCTGTCCGACACCCTGCGCGTGATCTACCGCGGCCGCCTGGTCGCGGACGCCGACCCCGCGACCATCACTCCGGAGGAGCTGGGCACCGCCATGACCGGCGCGGCCTCCGGACACCTGGAAGCCAACGACAACCACTCCGCCGCTGCCGACGGTGACACGACGGAGGACGAGGCCCGATGAAGAAATTCGACAAGGACCGGCTGATCCTCGGCTTCGCCGGGCCCGCGCTGGCCCTGGTCAGCGCCTTCCTGCTGACCATGGTGGTCCTGGCGGCCACGGGCGTGAGCCCGATCGACCCGCTCCGCATCATGGTGGAGAACGCCGGTTACGAGGACATCCAGGTCCTCATCGTGAACCAGGCCGGCACGTACTACCTGGCGGCGCTGGCGGTGGCCATCGGCTTCCGGATGAACCTCTTCAACATCGGCGTCGACGGCCAGTACCGGCTCGCCGCGATGGTCTCCGCCCTGGTGGGCGCGGCCGTCACACTGCCCGGCCCGCTGCACATCCTGATGATCGTGCTCGTCGCCATGCTGGTCGGCGCGTTCTGGTCCGGCATCGCCGGCCTGCTGAAGGCGAAGCGCGGCGTGAGCGAGGTCGTCTCCACGATCATGCTCAACGCGATCGCCACCAGCCTGATCGCCTGGCTGATCCTGCCGAAGAACTTCGGCGTCCAGCCCCCCGGCTCCAACGACCTCACCACGGGCGACATCGCGGAGTCCGGCTGGTTCCCGGCCGTCGCCATGGGTGACGGCCTGGAGATCTACGGCTTCACGTTCATCGCCTTCGCCCTCGGCATCGTCTACTGGTTCGTCCTGAACCGGACCCGCTTCGGCTTCGACCTGCGCGCCACCGGCGCCAGCGAGTCCGCCGCCCAGGCCTCCGGTGTCGACGCCAAGAAGATGATCATCACCTCGATGCTGATCTCGGGCGCGGTCGCCGGCCTGGCCGGCATGCCGGTGCTGCTCGGCGAGAGCCACACCTACAGCCTGAACTTCCCGGTCGGCGTCGGCTTCACCGGCATCACCATCGCCCTGCTGGGCCGCAACAGCCCGGTCGGCATCTTCTTCGCCGCCCTCCTGATCGCGTTCATCGACAAGACCTCGGCCGGTCTCGACACCGCCGGGTACGCGAAGGAGATCGGGACGATCATGAAGGGCCTGATCGTCATCGCGGTCGTCGTCTCCTACGAACTCGTCCGCCGCTACGGCATCCGCCGGCAGCAGCAGAAGGTCGGCGAGGAGCTGGCCGCCGGCCACGCCATCAAGACCGAGAAGGAGGTCGCGGCGTGAGCACCCGCACCGTCTCCGCGACCGGCGCCGCTCCCGCCGGCGGCCGCCGCAAGCTGACTCTCCCCTGGATCCTGCTGATCATCGCGGGCGGCCTCGCGCTGGTCTCGCTGGTCCGGGTCATCTCCGGAGCCGACGACCTCACCTCGGTCGGCCAGGTGTCCGGCGCGCTCCAGCTCGCCGTCCCGATCGGCCTGGCCGGTCTCGGCGGCCTCTGGGCCGAGCGCGCGGGCGTGGTCAACATCGGCCTCGAAGGCATGATGATCCTCGGCACCTGGTTCGGTGCCTGGGCCGGCTACCAGTGGGGTCCGTGGACCGGTGTCCTCATGGGCATCGCCGGCGGCGCCATCGGCGGCCTGCTGCACGCGATCATCACGGTGACCTTCAACGTCAACCACATCGTCTCCGGTGTGGCCGTGAACATCCTGGCGCTGGGCTTCACCCAGTACCTGTCGAACTTCACCTTCGACGAGGCCCCGGGCGGCTCCTCCAAGCAGTCCCCGCGCATCGAGCCGATCACCAACATCACGGTGCCCGGGCTGTCCGACTGGATGGCCGACCTCCAGGGCAAGCACTGGTTCTTCGTCTCGGACGTCGCGGGCGTCATCGGCGGCCTGGTCACCAACCTGTCGCTGCTGACCGTCCTCGTCCTGCTGCTGATCCCGGGCACCTGGTGGGTGCTGTGGCGGACCGCCTTCGGCCTGCGGCTGCGCTCGTGCGGTGAGAACCCGATCGCCGCGGAGTCCCTCGGCGTCAACGTCTACAAGTACAAGTACATCGCCGTGGTCGTCTCCGGTGGCCTGGCCGGCCTCGGCGGCGCCTTCCTGGCGATCGTCTCCACGGGCATCTACCAGGAGGGCCAGACCGGCGGCCGCGGCTACATCGGTCTCGCCGCGATGATCTTCGGTAACTGGATGCCGGGCGGCATGGCGCTGGGCGCCGGCCTGTTCGGCTTCACCGACAGCCTCAAGCTGCGCGGCGGTGCCGAGAACGTCCACGCGATGCTGCTGCTGATCGCGATCCTGCTGGTGATGGTCCTGGTCTGGCAGCTGTACAAGAAGAAGTACGTCCAGGCCGCCGTCTCCGGCTTCTTCGCGGCCCTGCTCTTCGTCTGGTACGCGCTGACCGACCAGGTGCCGAGCCAGTTCGTGGACGCGGCGCCGTACGTCACCACCCTGCTGGTGCTGGCCCTGTCCGCGCAGCGGCTGCGGATGCCCAAGGCCGACGGCATGCCCTACCGCAAGGGCCAGGGCAAGTGACGACGCCGGCCGCCTTCGACTGGGAGGCGTTGCGCGAGGCGGCCCGGGACGCCATGTCCCGGGCGTACGCCCCCTACTCGGGCTTCCCGGTCGGCGTCGCCGCCCTTGCCGACGACGGCCGGGTGGTGACCGGCTGCAACGTCGAGAACGCCAGCTACGGCCTGGGCCTGTGCGCCGAGTGCGGGCTGGTCTCGGCCCTCCAGGCCTCGGGCGGCGGCCGGCTCACCCACTTCACCTGCGTCGACGGCAAGGGCGGGCTGCTCGTGCCGTGCGGCCGGTGCAGGCAGCTGCTGTTCGAGTTCGGCGGCCCCGACCTCCAGGTCGACACCCCGGAGGGCGTCCTCCCGCTCTCCGCGATGCTGCCCCAGGCCTTCGGCCCGGACCACCTCCGCTGAAGCGGATTCCGGCCCCCGCATCACCTGCCGATGCGGGGGCCTTTCCCCTCCCTCCCCTCAACGCGCGTAGAGTCGCGCACGAACCGACTTGTCCGGAAGGATGAACAGCCATGGACGTCATCTCCGTCATCCGCACCAAGCGCGACCGCGGCGAGCTGAGCCCCGAGCAGATCGACTGGGTCATCGACGCCTACACCCGCGGCGTCGTCGCGGACGAGCAGATGTCCGCGCTGGCGATGGCCATCCTGCTGAACGGCATGAACCGGGCCGAGATCGCCCGCTGGACCGCCGCGATGATCGCGAGCGGCGAGCGCATGGACTTCTCCTCGCTCTCCCGCCCGACGGCCGACAAGCACTCCACCGGCGGCGTCGGCGACAAGATCACCCTGCCGCTGGCCCCGCTGGTGGCGGCCTGTGGCGCGGCCGTGCCGCAGCTGTCCGGCCGGGGCCTCGGCCACACCGGCGGCACCCTGGACAAGCTGGAGTCCATCCCCGGTTGGCGCGCCCTGCTCTCCAACGAGGAGATGCTGAACGTCCTGGACACCACCGGCGCGGTCATCTGCGCCGCGGGTGACGGCCTGGCCCCCGCCGACAAGAAGCTCTACGCCCTGCGCGACGTCACCGGCACCGTCGAGGCCATCCCGCTGATCGCCTCCTCGATCATGTCGAAGAAGATCGCCGAGGGCACCGGCTCGCTGGTGCTGGACGTGAAGGTCGGCTCCGGCGCCTTCATGAAGAACATCGAGGACGCGCGCGAGCTGGCCCGCACCATGGTCGGCCTGGGCACGGACTCCGGCGTCAAGACCGTCGCGCTCCTCACCGACATGTCGACCCCGCTCGGCCTGACGGCCGGCAACGCCCTCGAAGTACGCGAGTCGGTCGAGGTCCTGGCCGGCGGCGGCCCGGCGGACGTCGTCGAGCTCACCCTGGCCCTGGCCCGCGAGATGCTCGACGCGGCCGGCATCAGGGACGCCGACCCGGCGAAGGCCCTCGCCGACGGCTCCGCGATGGACGTCTGGCGCCGGATGATCGCGGCGCAGGGCGGCGACCCGGACGCCAAGCTCCCGGTCGCGCGCGAGCAGCACGTCGTCACCGCCCCCGCCTCGGGCGTGCTGACCCGCCTGGACGCGTACGGCGTCGGCGTGGCCGCCTGGCGCCTCGGCGCGGGCCGCGCGCGCAAGGAGGACCCGGTGCAGGCGGGCGCGGGCATCGAGCTCCACGCCAAGCCGGGCGACACGGTGACCGCGGGCGCCCCGCTGATGACCCTGCACACGGACACCCCGGAGAAGTTCGACTACGCCCTGGCCGCCCTGGAGGGCACGTACGACGTGGCACCGGCCGGCACGGACTTCACGGCCCCGCAGATCGTCCTGGACCGCATCGCCTGACCCGGACGCTCGTGCGGGTGGACGGGACCGGTGGACACCCACCGGTCCCGTCCGGCGTTCCGTCCCCGGCCGGCGGCCGGCCCACCGATGAGTCCGGGCCCGGGAACCGGTCAACTCCTTCGTGACGATCACGGAGGAGATGCGCCTGCCCGGACCCGCGACGCGGGCCGAAGACGTGCCCGCGCTGTGCGAGGCCCTGGCCGACCGCTACCGGCGGGGCGCGGACGAGGTCGTCTGCGACCTCGGCGCGCTCACCCGGCCCGCCCTGCCCGACCTCGACGTCCTGGTGCGCATGGCGCTGACCGCGCGCCGCTGCCGCGGAGTGCTGCGGTTGACCGGTGCCCCGCCGGCCCTGGCCGCGCTGCTGGAACTGACGGGGCTGGGGGAGGTCCTACGGGAGGCGCTCGGGGAGCCCGAACAGCGGGAACCACCGGTCGGTGTCCAGGAACGCGTTGAGCCCGACGATCCGCCCTTCTGACACCTCCAGCACCTGGAGCGCCCACGGGGTGTGCCCGTCGCCGTCCTCCGCGCGCCGGTACTGGCCGAAGGCGGGCATGCCGTTCGCGGTGGTCGGGACCAGACGGGAGCCCTTGCAGCCGATGCCCTGGTTCAGGTGCCAGGCGGCGATGTCGTCGTGCCCCTTCAGCCACAGGTCGAACGGCGGCATGGACAGGACGGCGTCCTCGTGCAGCAGCGCGGTCAGCGCGGTGATGTCGTACGCCTCGAAGGCCGCCAGGTAGCGCCCGAGCAGCTCGGTCTGGTCCGCGTCCAGCGGGTCGGCGGACTCGGTCCGCCTGACCTGCCGGGCCGCCATCGTGGCCCGGGCCCGCTGGAGCGCGCTGTTGACCGACGCCACCGTGGTGTCCAGCAGCTCCGCGACCTCGTCGGCCTTCCAGGCCAGCACCTCCCGCAGGATCAGCACCGCCCGTTGCTTCGCCGGCAGGTGCTGGAGCGCGGCCACGAACGCCAGCCGCACCGACTCCTTGGCGAGCGCGGCCTCCGCCGGGTCGGCGGTCTCCGGCAGCACCCGCCCGTCCGGCACCGGCTCCAGCCAGGTGACCTCGGCCCGGGTGTTCAGCACCGCCGAGGCCTGCCGGCCCTGGTCGGTCAGGTCCATGGGCCGGGCCCGCTTGTTCCCGGCGCCGAGGAGGTCCAGGCAGACGTTGGTGGCGATCCGGTACAGCCAGGACCGCAGCGAGGACCGGCCCTCGAACCTGTCGTAACCGCGCCAGGCCCGCACGTAGGTGTCCTGGACGGCGTCCTCCGCGTCGAAGGACGAGCCGAGCATCCGGTAGCAGTAGCCGGTGAGCTCGACCCGGTACCGGTCCAGCGCGGCGTCCAGTTCCGGTTGCGTCGTCGCGATGTCGCTCATGTCGCCCGTCCCCCTGGGTCGTTCCCGATACTCCGGAAACTACCCGAGGGGACCGACAACGGCAGCCCGCGGACCGGGAGTCGCGATCACGTGCCGGGCTTGCGCCCGTAGACGAAGACGTCCTCGCCGTTGCGCAGCAGGTTCCAGTACGCCTTGGCGTCGGTCGTCGTCATGTTCACGCACCCACCGGAGCCCGGCGGGTTCCACATGCTCTTGGTGGTGGAGTGGAAGGCGATGCCGCCGTCGAAGAACTGCGAGTACGGCATCGACACGTTGTAGATCGTCGACCAGTGGTCGATGCTGCGGTAGTAGATCTTCTTCAGGCCGGTCCGGGTCTCCGTGCCGTCCTTGCCGGTGCGGACCGCCACCGGGCCGTAGACCAGCTTGGACCCGTCCTGCACCCAGCTCAGCTGGCGGGTCAGGTCGACGCAGGCGATCCGCCCCCGGTCGGTCGGGCACGCCCCCGCCTTGTTCGGGTTCTTGCCCGCGGCCCGCTGCGCGAGCATCGTGTTCATCACCTGCCAGGTCAGCGGCCCGGCGTAGCCCTGGGTGGGCGTGATGCCGTGCTTGGCCTGGAACGCCTTGATGGCGTTGCAGTCCGCCGCGGACTGCCGCCCGTCCACCGGCCGGCCGAGGAACTGCTCCACCTGCCGCTGGTAGGGCCCGGTAGTGAGGTTGCAGGACGCCGCGGACGCCGTGCCCGCGGTCCCCACCACCGCCACCGGTGCGGCCAGGGCGGCCAGCCCCGCCGCCACCGCCATCCGCCTGCCGATCCCGCCGGTCCGTCCGGCTCCCCGCGTCGCGACCATCGCCGCCCTCCCCGCCTCGCTGTGTGCTCGGCGGAAAGACGCCTCCGCGGCCGGTCCGGTTGCGGCCCGGCTTGCGTAAATCACCTCATGCAACCGTCGTACGACATCCCGGCGCGACGACCTAGCCTGCCCGGATGACCACACCGCAGCTCCCGGCACTGCTCGACGCCTTCCCGGCCCTGACCCCCTGCCTGCGAACCGCGACCCTCCTCGGCCCCGCCCCCGGGACCCCGGGCCCGCACGAGAGTTCGGTCGGCGGGCCGCCGCTGTGGCCCGCGGACGAGCCCTGGCCGCACTGCCGGCAACCGCACCTGGTGCACGTGCGGGAGGCGCTGACCGACGCCGAACGGGAGGAGTGGCAGGCCGTCGAACGCCGCCGCGGGCAGCGGCACCGGCCCGGCGACCCGCACGTGCTCACCGCCGGGGAGGCGGCGACCCAGTCGCGGATCATGGACGGCGGCTCCCTGGACCAGGTGGCCTGGGAGCGGGTCCGGCTGGTGCCGCGGACGCCTGCCGGCGACGGGCTGCCGATGGTCCCGGTGCTCCAGCTCCGCGCGGCGGACGCGCCGGCCCTCGACTGGCCGCCCGGTACCGACCTGCTCCAGCTGCTGTGGTGCCCGCAGGACCACGCCGAACCGGAGGGGCAGCCCCGCTACTGGGGCCCCGTGGTGGAGCTGCGGTACCGGGCCGCGGCGGACGTCGGTGAGACGGCCCCGGTGCCGCCCGTACCCGGTGGGGCCAAGGACGTGTACCTGCCCGCGCCCTGCCGGCTCGACCCCGCCGAGGTGCTCGACCTGCCCGAGCAGGACGAGCTGCCGGCCGGGCTGTACGAGCGGATCGAGGAGTGGGCCGAGGAGCGGGACCTGGAGTACGACCGGGTGCTGGGCTGTCTGCCCGGCTGGAAGGCCGGGGGGTGGCCCAGCTGGCACCTCACCGACTTCACGGCCCTCGACTGCCGGTGCGGGGCCCGGATGCGGCTGCTGCTCACCCTCGGCAGCGGCGGGGCCCCGGGGCTGAACGTGGGCCGGTACGGAGAACTCCGGGTGTTCCGCTGTCCCGAGGACCCGCATCACCCGGTGCGCCTGAACGTCCAGTGAGGGGGAGCGGGGAGGGCGGAGCGGCACGCCCCGCCCTCCCCGCTCCCGCCCCGGGCACGGCCTACGCGGCCGCCGTGAGCCGCCGCCCGGCGCGGGCCGCCCGCGAGCCGTACAGCGTGATCGACACGACGCCCAGCACGGCGGCCAGCGCCAGCCCGACCGTCGCCGCCCAGCCGCCGGAGTGCCAGGCCAGCGCGCCCAGCGTGCCGCCCGCGCTGGAGCCCAGGTAGTACGCCGACTGGTACAGCGCGGAGGCCTGGGCCCGGCCCTCCCGCGCGGTGCGGCTCACCGAGGACGAGGCCACCGCGTGGCCGGCGAAGAATCCGGCGGTGATCAGCACCAGGCCCAGCACGATCGCGGCGAGCGACTCCGCGAGCGAGACGAACAGCCCCAGCGCGGTGGTGGTCACCGCGAGGTACAGGGCGCCGCGCCGGCCCAGCCGCGCCACCAGCTGCCCCGCCGCCGCGGAGGCGGCCGTACCCACCAGGTAGATCAGGAAGACCGAACCGATCACGCCCTGGCCCAGCGAGAAGGGTTCCTCCACGAGCCGGTAGCCGATCACGGTGTAGACCGCGCCGAACACCGTCATGAACAGCGCGCCGATCCCGTACAGCCGCAGCAGCAGCGGGTCGCGCAGGTGCCCGGCGACCGTACGGCCCACGGCCCGCGGGTCCAGCGACGCCGGCCGGAAGAACCGGGCCCGGGGCAGCAGCACCAGGAAGACCACGGCGCACGCCAGCGACATCAGGCCCACCGCCACCAGCCCGGCCCGCCAGCCCCAGAGCTGGGCCGCCCAGCCGGTGACCAGCCGGCCGCTCATGCCGCCGACGGAGTTGCCCGCCACGAACAGGCCGATCGCCCCGACCAGCGCCTTCGGCCGGACCTCCTCGGCGAGGTAGGCCATCGCCGAGGCCGGGACGCCGGCGATCGCCGCACCCTGCACGGCGCGCAGCGCCACCAGCCATTCCAGGTTCGGCGCGAACGGCACCAGCAGGCCGACGCCGACGGCCACCGCCAGCGACCAGGTCATCACCCGGGTCCGCCCGAACCGCTCGGACAGCGCGCTCAGCGGCAGTACGGCCAGCGCCAGCGCGCCGGTCGCGGCCGACACCGTCCAGCTGGCCTGACCGGCCGTCACGCCGAGCCCGGCGGACACCGCGGGCAGCAGCGCCTGCGTGGAGTAGAGCAGGGCGAAGGTGGCGAGTCCGGCGGCGAAGAGCGCGAAGCTCATCCGGCGGTAGCCGGGGGCGCCGGGGGAGAGGGGCTGCGGGGACGGCGGAGTGGAGGCGGCCACGGTGGTGGCCGCCCCGGTATGAGCGGGAGGCATACCTCGACGCTAGGCCCCCGTTGTTCATGCGTCCAATGCGTAGAATCGGGGAAATCGATCCACCACAGCATCAGCACAGCTCACGGGGGTGTCTGTCAATGAGTCGTTACGAAGAAGACATCAGCGTGACAAACATGCTGGCCCCGCGCCTGCACTACTTCGTCACCGTGGCCCGGCACGAGCACGTCACCCGCGCCGCCCACGAGCTGGGCATCCCGCAGTCCACCCTGTCCCGGGCCATCGTCCGGCTCGAACAGGACCTGGGCGTCGCCCTGTTCGCCCGCACCGGCCGTACGGTCTCGCTCACCACCGCCGGACGCTCCTTCCTCGCCCCGGCCGAGCGCGCCCTCGCCGAGATCGCCCGCGCAGCCGACTCCCTCGTCGCGGACGCCGATCCGGCCGCCGGGAAGGTCGCGTTCGGCTTCCTCCACACGCTGGGGCCGGAGACCGTCCCGGGCCTGATCCGTGCCTTCCGGGCCGACCACCCCCGCATCCGCTTCTCCCTCGTGCAGAACTACGGCGAGGCCATGCTGGAGCGCCTGCGGGCGGGCGAGCTCGACCTGTGCCTGACCTCGCCGGTGCCGGACGCCCCCGACCTGGTCGCCCGCCGCCTCGACGAGCAGCGGCTGCGGCTGGTCGTGCCCGAGGACCACCGGCTCGCCTCCCGCAAGCGGATCCGCCTGGCCGAGGCCGCCGAGGAAACCTTCGTCACCCTCGAACCCGGCTACGGCCTCCGCCGGATCACCGACGACCTGTGCGCCGAGGCCGGGTTCACCCCGCGCGTCGCCTTCGAGGGCGAGGAGGCCGAGACCCTGCGCGGCCTGGTCGCCGCCGGCCTCGGGGTGGCGCTGCTGCCGCCGCCCGCGGTGCCCAGGCCCGGGGTCGTCGAACTGACCGTCACCGCGCCGCGGGCGGTCCGCGAGATCGGCCTGGCCTGGTTGGAGGGCCACCCCGACACCCCGCCGGTGGCCGAGTTCAAGCGTTTCCTGCTGTCCCGCCGGGGCCGTCTGATCCCCGAGCTGTAGCCGGGTCGGCGCCGGAGGCCGGGCGGGGCGGGGCGGCCAGGGCGGCCAGGTACCCGGCCTGGAAACGGGACTTGGCGCCGACCGCCCGCATGATCTCGGCGATGTGCCGCTGGCAGGTCCGCTCGGACATGCCCAGCCGGCGCGCGATCACCTTGTCCTCCAGTCCCTCCGCGAGCATCCGCACGATCGTCTGCCGCAACTCGTCGGACAGCGAACGGGCCTGGTCCGGACCGGTGCTGACGGGGAACGGCTCCGCCGCCAGCCAGGACCGCTCGAAGGCCTCCGCCATGAAGTCCACGACGTTGGGCTCCCGCACCACCAGGGCCGCGCCACTGACGTCCCGGACGGTCATCAGCCCGGTCCGCCCGTCGAAGATCAGCATCCGCATCAGCCCGTCGCCGAGGGTGCGGACCTGGGCGCCCAGCGCGGTGACCCGCTCCACGTAGGCGGCCGTCGGCCGCGAATAACGGGCCGTGTGCTGGTAGATGGTCCGCATCCGCACCCCCCGCTCCAGCAGCGACTCGTCCCGGCCGATCGCGTCCTCCAGCGCGCCCTGCGGACGGCCCCCGCCGGGCTGCGAGGTGAGCAGCTCCCGCTCGCAGCGGGCGGCGAGTTCGGCGATCAGCCCCCGTACCGCGCCCAGGTCCGTCACCAGCTCCAGCCCGCCGGTCTCCCGCTGGGCGGCCCCCGCCTCGTACTGCGGGACCAGCGCCTCCAGGCGGGCGCGGAGCCGGTCCATCTCGTCGTGGGTCTGCCGCACCCGCAGCGCGAGCGGGGCCAGTGCGCGGGCGGCCGCCGCCCGCGGGGCCACCGCGCACCACCGCTCGTCTTCGCCTGTCCGCTGGAGCAAATGCGCGGCGGCGAGCTCGGTGATGGCGGCCGCGGCGCGGGCGCCGAGCACCGCCGTGGCCTCAGGGGCCGCGAACGAGTGCCGTTCGACGGCGAACGCGTAGAGCCGCCGGGCGGCAGGGCTCAGCTCGCCGGCACCGTTCCCGAGATCCTCGGCACCCATATGGCCATTCGTCCCGCTATCGTCCGCCTTCTAAACCCCTCGTGTTCCCGCAAGGCGGCAACACGGCGCGTGGACGGGCTCCAGCCGCACGCGCCGAACCGGCACAGTGGGGGGGACGGCGTGAGGGGGGAGCGCGGTATGCGACAGCGAACGCCCGTGGCGATCCTGCTGAGCCCGCGGCCCGCCGTGGTCGCCGCCGTCCGCAGGACGGGCGCGCGGACCGTGGTGGTCGCGCCGGGTCCATCGGAGCCATCCGACCGTGAGGGGGCGGTACGGCCGGCCCGGTGGACCCGGCCGGCCCCGGTCCCCGCCGGCCGGCCCGGCGCACCCCCGCTGCGGCCGTACGACCGGGCCCCGGCCCGGAGGCCGGCCGGAGGCGCCCTCCCGGTCCCCGCGGCGGCGCCGGTCCCTGCGGCCGGTCCGTACGGGCCCGCCGCGGACCGGCCCGCCGCGTACGACCTCTCGGGGGCTCCGGCCGGCGCCCGCGTCCCACCCGGCGCCAGCCGCCCGGCGGGGCCCGCCGACCCCGCGGGAAGCCGGGCCCGCCCCGAGGACCCGGCCGGCCGGCTGGACGCCGACTGGCGCGACCACGCGCGGCTGGTCGCCGCCCTGGCCCGGCTCCGCGCCGTACGGGAGGGGCGGGCCGCCGTGTTCGGTTTCGGCGGCCAGGCCGCGGCCCTCGCCGCCGCGCGCGCCAACGAGGCCCTCGGCCTGCCCGGCGCCACGGTCGCGGCGGTCACCGCGCTGACCGACAAGGCCGCCCTGCGGGCCCGCGCCAACACCCTGCACCCCGGCCGGCCCGTTTCCTTCGTCCGCTGCGGGCACGCCCTGCTCCTGCCCTTCCTGGCGGGCCTGATCGGCTACCCCTGCGTGGTCAAGCCCCGCGCAGGAACCGGTGGCGAAGGCGTCCGCGCGCTCCGCGGCCCGGCCGACGCGACGGCCGCCGTCCACGACTACCCCGCCGTCACGGACCTGCTCGTCGAGGAGTTGCTCGAGGGCCCCGAGATCACCGCCCTCACCGTCTCCCGCGCCGGGCGGCACCGCGTCCTCGGCCTGCTCCACCGCCTGCCCGCCCGCGACGGCGCCCGGACCGCCGCGCTCGGCCACCGCGCGCCGGTGCCGCTGCCCCCGGACACGGCCGGAGCCGTACGGGCCCACGTACGGGCGGTCCTGGACCTCGCGGGGCACCGCGACGGCCCCGCCCGCACCGAGCTTGTGCTCACCCGGCACGGCCCGCGCCTGGTGGAGGCCGACCCGCACCCCGGCGGCCCGGAGACCGCCGGCCTGCTGCTGCTGGCGCACGGCGCCGACGTGTACGCCGCGACCGCGGCCGCGGCCCTGGACCTGCCCGAGCCGCCCGGCCGGCCCCGGGCCGGGCACGCGGGCCTGCGCTACGTGGACCTCCCGCCGGGTCACCGGCTCGACGCGCTGCCCGGCGCGCTCGCCTCGGCCCGGGCGACCGTACCGGGCCTGGTCGCCGCCGGGCCGCTGGTACCCACCTCCGGCACCGTCGGCGCCACCCCCACCGGGGACGGCCACCACGCGTACCTGCTGGCCGGCGGCGCCACCGCCGCGTCGGTGCACCGCGTCCTGGAACGTGCCGCGGCCCTGGTCGCGAGCCCGCGGGGCCGCTTCTAGCCGCGCTTGGCGTAGTCCGCGAACCCCGTCCAGTCCAGGACGACGCACTGCTCGTCACCGACGACCCAGGCGTCGTGACCGGGTGCCACCTGCATGAAGTCGCCGGCCCGGCACTCCGACTCCTCGCCGTCGTCCATCACGATCTTCATCCGGCCGCTGACCACGTAGCCGGTGTGCGCGGACTGGCAGCTGTCCGTGCCCGCGATCGGCTTGATGTGCTCCGACCAGCGCCAACCGGGCTCGAACACGGCGCGGCCGACGGCCCCACCGTCCGTCTGCAGCACGTCCAGCCGGCCCATTCCGGCCTCGAACGGACGCGTCTCGTCCGGCGTGTCGAAGTTCTTGAACTGCAGTCCGGCCATACCGACCGCCTCCCAGGGAGATCCCCCGAGCGGGCCCCGAGTCCGTCTTCCACTCTACGTTTCCGCACCCGGCCCGTCAGCCGCGCAGCGACCGGCCGAAACCCGCCGCCAGCGGCATCCGCAGGCCCAGCGGCGGCGGGGCCGCCAGCGCGTCGGTGACCGGGCGGGACCACCGGCCCCCCAGCACCGCGCCGAGAACGAAGTCCACCGTCAGGGCGGCGACTTCGGCCCGGTGTTCGCGTAACCGGTGGCCGTCGGAGTGGACCTCGAAGCGGCAGGTCGAACGATTCGTCTTCTTCGCCCGCGCGGCCAGCCGGAACGACGACTCGGGGTGCGCGCGGCCGTCGTTCGTGCCGTGCACGATCAGCACCTGGCGACCGGCCAGCTGATTCACCGGTTCCGGTGACCCGGACGGCGCCTCCCCGTCCGGCAGGCAAGGGGCGAGCGCGACCACCGAGTTGACCGCCGCGTGCCCGGCGCCCCGCAGCGCCGCCAGGCCGCCCGTCCCGTACCCGGCGAGGCACACCGGTACGTCCCCGTAGCGCCGGACCGCCTCCTCCGCCGCCGCGCCCGGGTCCCCGTCCGCCTCCTGTACCAGGTGGACGGCCAGCCCGTCGGGGCCACCGGCACGGGCCAGCTCCCGGATCACGCGGCGCACCGGACCCGGGGAGAGGAGCACCGGTCCGGACCGGGAGGGGAAGACGAGGACCGCCCCGCTGACCGTCGAGCCCAAGCCGTCCGCTCCGGCCGCCCGCCCCAGGCGGACCCCGCGCGCCGGCGACGCGTCGTGTGTCATGGCGGAACAGTCTCAGACGCCGAGGTGTACGCCACCCGTCCGCACGGTCACCTTTGCGTATCGACGGGTGGCGCCGGGCTGGAGCTCTACGCGCGTAGGAGTAGAGTGCCCGGATGACGAGCGACACCCCCAACCTGCCCACGCCGGACCAGATCCGCCGCTCCCCGAAGGTTCTGCTGCACGACCACCTCGACGGCGGTCTGCGCCCCGGGACCATCCTGGAGCTGGCCGCACAGGTCGGCTACGACAAGCTGCCCGAGTCCGACGCCGACAAGCTCGGCGTCTGGTTCCGCGATGCCGCCGACTCCGGCTCCCTGCCGCGCTACCTGGAGACGTTCGCGCACACCTGCGCCGTCATGCAGACCAAGGAGGCCCTGTTCCGGGTCGCCGCCGAGTGCGCCGAGGACCTCGCCGAGGACGGCGTCGTCTACGCCGAGATCAGGTACGCCCCCGAGCAGCACCTGGAGGCGGGCCTGACCCTGGAGGAGGTCGTCGAGGCGGTCAACGACGGCTTCCGCGAGGGCGAGCGCCGCGCCAAGGCCAACGGCCACCGGATCCGGGTCGGCGCGCTGCTCACCGCGATGCGGCACGCCGCCCGCGCGCTGGAGATCGCCGAGCTGGCCAACCGGTACCGCGACAACGGCGTGGTCGGCTTCGACATCGCCGGCGCCGAGGCCGGGTTCCCCCCCACCCGCCACCTGGACGCGTTCGAGTACCTCAAGCGCGAGAACAACCACTTCACCATCCACGCGGGCGAGGCCTTCGGCCTGCCGTCGATCTGG
Source organism: Streptomyces sp. NPDC012888 (assembly GCF_042900645.1). Lineage (NCBI taxonomy): Bacteria > Bacillati > Actinomycetota > Actinomycetes > Kitasatosporales > Streptomycetaceae > Streptomyces > Streptomyces sp. NPDC012888. The sequence continues at coordinate 335,205 of NZ_JBIBBM010000006.1, forward strand.
CAGGCCCTGCAGTGGTGCGGCGCCGACCGCCTCGGCCACGGCGTGAAGATCATCGACGACATCGAGGTCGCCGAGGACGGCAGCGTGACGCTGGGCCGCCTGGCCTCGTACGTCCGCGACAAGCGCATCCCGCTGGAGATGTGCCCCACCTCCAACCTGCAGACCGGCGCGGCCGCCTCCTACGCCGAGCACCCGATCGGCCTGCTCCGCCGGCTGCACTTCCGGCTGACCGTGAACACCGACAACCGGCTGATGAGCGGCACCAGCATGAGCCGCGAATTCGAGCACCTGGTCGACACCTTCGGCTACACGCTCGACGACATGCAGTGGTTCACCGTCAATGCGATGAAGTCCGCGTTCATTCCTTTCGATGAACGACTCGCGATGATCAACGACGTGATCAAGCCGGGTTACGCGGAGCTGAAGTCGGAATGGCTGTTCCGGCAGACCGCCTCCACCAGCGGTTCTGTCTCCGCATAGGGCCGGAGCGCCACACCGGAGGAGCGCCTGGGCGGATCGCCGCCCGGGCGTTCCTCGTATTTACGGATGTTTGCGGGGCGGGGTTTGGACTGGCTAGTTTGCGGAGCCGCTCAATTCCCTGTCGCAAGGACGATTCTTCATGAAGCAGTCAGCTGCCAAGACCCTCGGTGTCGCCGCTCTCGGTGCGGCTTTCGCCGCTGCCGCCGCGGGCACCGCCTCGGCCTCCGCCCTGCCTTCGATCGGCGCCACCGACGCGCTGCCCCTGGTCGCGGGTGCCGCCGAGTCGCTCACGCACCAGCAGGCCGCGCAGGAGGGCCAGCAGAGCGACCCGGGCCAGGCGGTCGGCCAGGTCACCGGTCTCCTCGGCGGTCTGCCGCTCCCGCTCGGCGGCTGACCGCCCGGGATTGCCGAACGCGTGCACGGGTGCGGCGCACGCCCTTTCGACGGGGTGTGCGCCGCCCCCGGCCGTGTGCCACGATCGCCCCCAACCGCCGCCCACCACACGGGGTATGAGGTCTGCCATGTCCGTCATGCGCGTGAAGTCATCCGCGGCCGCGGCCGCGCTGGTGCCCGCCCTGCTGCTCGGCGCCGTCGGCTGTGGCGGCTCGGAGAGCGGCACGAACTCCGGCCCGGCCGCCGGCCACACGCCCGACCCCAAGGGGTCCGCGGCCGCGCCGCCCGCCCCGGCCGCACCCCCGGCGCCGCGCACCCCGCTGGAGCGGGCCGCGCTGACCCAGGGCGACCTGCCCGGCTACCAGGTGTCCGCCCAGGGCAAGAACCCGGGCGCCCCCGACGGGCAGCCGCAGGCCGACAAGAAGCCCTGCCAGCCGCTCGCCGACATCATGGGCGACAAGCCGGACCCGGCGGCCAAGGAGACCGTGAACCGGGGCGTCGGCTCCCAGAAGCAGCTGGGCCTGGCCGTCTCCGCGTCCGTCAGCTCCTACGCCGCCGACGACGCGAAGAGGCTGATGAGCCGCCTGAAGGAGGCGGTGGCCGCCTGCGGTTCCGGGTTCTCCGCCACCGTCGAGAAGCAGACCGGCACCTACAGCCAGGTCACGGCCACCCCGTACCCCACGGGCGGCGAGGAGTCCGTCAGCTGGTCCACCGTGGCCGCCGCCGAAGGCGTCTCGGCCCGGGTACACCTGGTCGTCGTACGCCAGGGCGCGACCGTCATGCGGCTGATGGCGCTCAACGTGGCCGGCGCGAAGACCCGGGCCGAGGTACCGCACGAGATCGCCGACAAGCAGCTGGAAAAGGTCCGCCGGCACATCCGGTGAAACGCGGCGGCCGCCTTTCACCCGGCCACCGGGATCACCAGGCGGCCGAAGCCGACTTCTCGTTCGGCAGGAGCACCCACAGCGCCAGGTAGAGCAGGAACTGCGGGCCGGGCAGCAGGCAGGAAACGACGAAGATCAGACGCATCGTGTTCGCGGAAATACCGAAGCGTCGAGCGAGGCCGGCACAGACTCCGCCGATCCAGCGTCCGTCACGGGGGCGGGCAAGGGCGCTCATGGTTTCTCCTTATCGAGGACCGCTTTCTGCGATGCCTCAATACTCGCGCCGCGCCGCCGTCAATACCTCGGTCCACGGGTCGAATCCGACCCTGGCAATTCTCGGGGTCGAGCCCTGAGAACCCGCCGTTCCGCCAGCTCCGGGCCTCGCCCGCCGCAGCCGCGCCCGCATGACCGGCACCACCGCCAGGTGCGCCAGCGCCACCCCCGCCGTGTTGAGCAGCACCTGGTCCACGTCCGCGACCTGCCCCGGCACCGCGGTCTGCAGCAGCTCCAGCACGAGGGAGACCAGGGCCCCGGCGGCCACCGTCCGGCACAGCGAGGACCAGGCGGCCAGCGGGGAGGGCGCGAGCCGGCCGCTCACCAGCGGCAGCAGCACGCCCAGCGGCGCCAGCAGCGCCAGCGCCGAACCGATCCGGCGGGCCGCCTCCAGCGGCCCGTACGCGAGGTCCGCCCGGATCCCCGCCAGCGGGCTCAGGTTCGGAGCGGCCACCCAGGGCACGTCCAGGGGACGCAGGGCCAGCCAGCCGACCAGGGCGCAATGGGCGAGCAGCAGTACGCCGCCCAGTACCCGGAGCCGGAGTGGTATGGCGGTGTAGCCGCCCGCCTGATGACGCTGCACACCCGCGATGACGCCGCCCCCGCGCCCGCGGTTCCGCCCGGGCCCGGCTCTAGCGGGTGACGAGCAGCACGATCAGCAGGACCGCCCCGGCCAGGGCCGGCGCGATGACCTCGTACGCCCAGCGCACGCGCGGGCTGCCCTGGGCACCGGGACGGCCCGCTCCCCGCTCGGCCAGTTCGCGCAGCTCGTCCACGGTGCGGTCGGCCTGGGCCCGCGGCGGCGGCGCGTGCACGGCGTGCGGGTCGGCCGTGCCGCCCGCGGCCCCGGCCTGGCGGGCCTGCGCCCGGGCGGCCTTCTTCCGGTCGCGCAGCGAGACCGGGACCGCCCACAGCTGGTACTTCGCCCCGCCGCTGAGCGCCTCGACCGAGTAGGAGGACCGCAGGGCGTCCACGCTCGCCCAGGGCAGTTCGACGGTCCGGAACGGGTTGCGCACCCGCAGCCGGTCGGCGTTGGCGTACACGGCGGGCCGCAGCGTGAACGCCACGGTCAGCGGGACGGCGAACAGGGCGGCGGCCGCCCCGAACCAGGGCGCGGCGTCCTCGCCGCGCAGGACGGCGTCACCACACAGCCACAGGATCAGGGCCAGCATCAGCACGCCGCCGACGATGGCCATGGGGGAGCGGTACACGCGGTCCTGGTAGACCGGCTCGTCGGCGGAGGGCGAGGGGCTCGTCATGCCGCCGATTCTGCCGTACGCCCGCCCCCGCGGCGGGGCCGCCCGGCCCGAGCGGCGTCCGCCCGGCCGCGGGGCGCCGCCCCGCGGCCGGGTCCCGGCGGGGCGTTTCCAGCCCGAGCGGCGTTTGAGCGGGTCCGGCGGGGGCTCCGCCCGGGCTCGTGGGGCGCTGCCCCACACCCCGCGCCTCAATCGTCGGCGGGGCTGGAATGGCCTGGCCCAGGCGTTGGCCGCGCGGCCGGGCTCCGGTGGGGCCTATCAAGCCCGAGCGGCGTTTGAGCGGGCCCGGCGGGGGCTCCGCCCGGGCTCGTGGGGCGCTGCCCCACACCCCGCGCCTCAAACGCCGGCGAGGCTGGACGTGCCGGCCGGGCTGGAGATGCCAGCGGGGCTGGATGGCCCGGCGAGGGCGTTGCCCGTGCGGCCGGGTCCGGCGGGGCGTCTCCAGCCCGAGCGGCGCTTGAGCGGGTCCGGCGGGCGCTCCGCCCGACCACGCGGGCCCGCGCCCCCAGACGCCGCCGGGGCTGGACGTGCCGCCCGGCGCGGGCGTGGGGCTACGCCGTCGGGGCGCAGCCCGTCGGGAGGGGCGGGAACGGGTGGTGGCCGGGGCCGGCGGGGCCGCCCTGGGTCTTCCACTCCAGGACCGGCGCCGCCGTGGCCGCGTCCAGGACGCGGACCGTGATCCCGGCCGAGGCCGGCAGCGAGGTCCGCGCCCGGCTGAGGGTCGCGAAGGCCTTCTCCCCGCCCCACTCCCGCAGCACCGCCTTGGGCCCCCGCGGCGACGTGGTCAGGTCGGCGTACACGCCCGCGCCGAGGTCCAGGCGGGTCGTCTGGGAGACGCAGCCGCGGCCCACGTCGGAGTCGCGGACCGGCAGCGAGTGGGAGCGGGTGGCGGCGCCGGCCTTGGCGACGGTGAGGACCGGGCGGTCCGAGTCGGCGCGGGTGAGCTCCAGGTCCAGGCCGCCGATCCGCTCCTTGGTACGGGCCGAGTCGAGCAGGCCGGCGACCCGGACCATGTACGTCCGGCCCGGCTTCCAGTTCCGGCCGACCGTGCGGATCCAGACCTCGGGGCCGTGCTCGCTGGTGTTGCGCAGCACGGCCAGCTGGCCCTCGCCGAGGTAGACCGCCTGCCCCAGGTAGCGGCTGTCGTCGGCGGCCGGGACCTCGACCGGGGCCTGGGGCCGGGCCTGGGCCCCCTGCCCGGCGCCGGCGCCGGACGCGGACGCGCTGCCGGCCACCGGGGCCAGCACGGTGCCGGCGAGGGCGGCGGCGACGAGGGAGGATCGGAGGGCGGGGCGCATGACGACTCCTTGGAGCATTGTCGCGGGCGGGAGGGGCAGCCGCATGCCGCGCGGTCCTGTTCGGCCGGGGCTCAGTCTAGTGATCTTGTATGTACGGAAGGGGCCCCCTTCCGTCACGTCACCGTCACGGCACCTTCGGAACGACGCGCGCGCCCGCGCGCCCATTACAGATGTGTCACGTGCGGCTCGAAGGAGCGCCGGGGGGTGACAGCTCGCTACGCGCGTAGATATGCTCATGTGGTGACCATGCCCACCACCCTCACCGCATTCGCTGACGTGACGACGTCCGACAGCGCGCTGCGCCGGTTCCTGCACGGGCTCCCCGGCGTGGACGCCGTCGGCCTGGAGGCCCGCGCGGCCGCCCTCGGCACCCGTTCGATCAAGACCACGGCCAAGGCGTACGCCATCGACCTGGCCATCTCGATGATCGACCTGACGACGCTGGAAGGCGCGGACACCCCGGGCAAGGTCCGGGCGCTCGCCGCCAAGGCCGTCAATCCCGACCCGACCGACCGGACGACCCCGATGACGGCGGCCGTCTGCGTCTACCCCGACATGGTGGCCACCGCCCGGGCGGCGCTGAACGGTGCCGACGTCAAGGTGGCGTCCGTCGCGACCGCCTTCCCGGCCGGCCGCGCGGCCCTGCCGGTCAAGCTCGCCGACACCCGGGACGCCGTCGCCGCCGGCGCCGACGAGATCGACATGGTCATCGACCGTGGCGCCTTCCTCGCCGGCCGCTACCTGGAGACGTACGAGCTCATCAAGGCCGTGAAGGAGGCGTGCGTCCGCGAGGACGGCACCGCCGCCCGCCTGAAGGTGATCTTCGAGACCGGCGAGCTGTCCACGTACGACAACATCCGCCGCGCCTCGTGGATCGGCATGCTCGCGGGCGCCGACTTCATCAAGACGTCCACCGGCAAGGTCGGCGTCAACGCCACCCCCGCCAACACCCTCCTGATGCTCGAAGCCGTGCGCGACTTCCGGGCGCAGACTGGAATCCAGATCGGTGTGAAGCCGGCCGGCGGCATCCGGACCACCAAGGACGCGATCAAGTTCCTGGTCCTGGTCAACGAGACCGTGGGCGAGGACTGGCTGACCAACGAGTGGTTCCGGTTCGGCGCCTCCAGCCTGCTGAACGACCTGCTCATGCAGCGGCAGAAGCTCAGCACCGGGCGTTACTCCGGTCCCGACTACGTGACGGTGGACTGATCACCATGGCATCTGTATTCGAGTACGCACCGGCCCCCGAGTCCCGCTCGGTCGTCGACATCGCGCCGTCCTACGGTCTCTTCATCGACGGCGAGTTCACCGACGCCGCCGACGGCAAGGTCTTCAAGACCATCAGCCCGAGCAGCGAGGAAGTGCTGTCGGAGGTCGCCCGGGCCGGTGCCGCCGACGTCGACCGCGCCGTGGGGGCCGCCCGCCGCGCCTTCGAGAAGTGGTCCGCTCTGCCCGGCTCGGAGCGCGCGAAGTACCTCTTCCGCATCGCCCGGATCATCCAGGAGCGCAGCCGCGAGCTGGCCGTCCTGGAGACGCTGGACAACGGAAAGCCGATCAAGGAGACCCGCGACGCGGACCTCCCGCTGGTCGCCGCGCACTTCTTCTACTACGCCGGCTGGGCCGACAAGCTCGACCACGCCGGCTACGGCGCGAACCCGCGCCCGCTGGGCGTCGCCGGCCAGGTCATCCCGTGGAACTTCCCGCTGCTGATGCTGGCGTGGAAGATCGCTCCGGCGCTGGCCACCGGCAACACCGTCGTGCTGAAGCCCGCCGAGACCACCCCGCTCTCCGCGCTGTTCTTCGCCGACGTCTGCCGCCAGGCGGGCCTGCCCAAGGGCGTCGTCAACATCATCCCCGGCTACGGGGACGCCGGCGCCGAGCTCGTCGCGCACCCGGACGTCAACAAGGTCGCCTTCACCGGCTCCACGGCGGTCGGCAAGGCCATCGCCCGCCAGGTCGCCGGTACCGGCAAGAAGCTGACCCTGGAGCTGGGCGGCAAGGGCGCCAACATCGTCTTCGACGACGCCCCCGTCGACCAGGCCGTCGAGGGCATCGTCAACGGCATCTTCTTCAACCAGGGGCAGGTCTGCTGCGCGGGCTCCCGCCTGCTGGTCCAGGAGTCGATCCACGACGAGCTGCTGGACTCCCTCAAGCGCCGCCTGTCCACGCTGCGCCTCGGCGACCCGCTGGACAAGAACACCGACATCGGCGCCATCAACTCCGCCGAGCAGCTCGCCCGGATCACCGCGCTCGCCGAGACCGGTGAGGCGGAGGGCGCCGAGCGCTGGTCCCCGGCGTGCGAACTGCCGTCCGCCGGCTACTGGTTCGCCCCGACGCTGTTCACGGGCGTCACCCAGGCGCACACCGTCGCCCGCGACGAGATCTTCGGCCCGGTGCTGTCCGTGCTGACCTTCCGCACGCCCGACGAGGCCGTCGCCAAGGCCAACAACAGCCAGTACGGCCTGTCCGCCGGCATCTGGACGGAGAAGGGCAGCCGCATCCTCGCGGTCGCCGGCAAGCTCCGCGCGGGTGTGGTGTGGGCCAACACGTTCAACAAGTTCGACCCGACCTCGCCGTTCGGCGGCTACAAGGAGTCGGGCTTCGGCCGCGAGGGCGGCCGCCACGGTCTGGAGGCCTACCTCGATGTCTGAGCCGACGCGCCTGCACGTCTTCAAGACCTACAAGCTGTACGTCGGGGGCAAGTTCCCCCGTTCCGAGAGCGGCCGGGTGTACGAGGTGACCGACACTAAGGGCAAGTGGCTGGCCAACGCCCCGCTGTCCTCCCGCAAGGACGCCCGTGACGCGGTCGTCGCCGCCCGCAAGGCCTTCGGCGGCTGGTCGGGCGCGACCGCCTACAACCGCGGCCAGATCCTCTACCGCATCGCCGAGATGCTGGAGGGCCGCCGCGGCCAGTTCGTCCGCGAGGTCGGCGAGGCCGAGGGCCTGTCGAAGGCCAAGGCCGGCGCGGTCGTGGACGCGGCCATCGACCGCTGGGTCTGGTACGCGGGCTGGACCGACAAGATCGGCCAGATCGTGGGCGGGGCCAACCCCGTCGCGGGCCCGTTCTTCAACCTCTCCACCCCGGAGCCGACCGGCGTCGTCACCGTCGTCGCCCCGCAGGACTCGTCCTTCCTGGGCCTGGTCTCGGTGATCGCCCCGGTCATCGCGACCGGCAACACCGCGGTCGTCATCGCCTCGGAGAAGGCGCCGCTCCCGGCCCTCTCCCTCGGCGAGGTGCTGGCCACCTCCGACCTGCCCGGCGGCGTCGTCAACATCCTGTCCGGCAAGGCCGCCGAGATGGGCCCGCACCTGGCGGCGCACCAGGACGTCAACGCGATCGACCTGGCCGGTGCCGACCAGGCGCTCGCCAAGGAGCTGGAGATCGCCGCGGCCGACAACCTCAAGCGCGTCCTGCGTCCACAGCCTGTGGACGACTGGACCGCCGACCCGGGCACGCACCGCATGACGGCGTTCCTGGAGACCAAGACCGTCTGGCACCCCACGGGTTCGCTGGGCGCGTCCGGCTCGTCGTACTGACCGACGGGCACCGCGAGACCGGCCCCGGCAGCACATCCCCCGTCTGCCGGGGTCTTCGCGTACCCGGTGGCCGGTTGCCCGGTGGGCCGGTTACCGGGCCCCGCCCAGGGGCCCCAGGAGCGACGAGACGGCCGCCGTGGGGATTTCGCCCACCGAAGGGCCCTGGGTGAGCACTCCGGTGACCATCGTGGTGCCCACCGCCGGGAAGTCGGCGACCTGCGTGCCCACCCCGTTGTCCAGCGGGTCGACGCCCGTGCCCGCGAGCGGGTTCACCTTCAGGCTGGTCAGCGGGTCGGTCACCCCGGCCACCGCGTGCGGCACGGAGACCTCGGCCTGTGCGGTGCCCGCGGCCATCGCCAGGGCCGCGCCGGCCATCGATACGGTCAGACCGGCGCTGCGCAGGGCCTGCCGGGATACGGATGCTGCGTGACGTCCCATGCACCCACCGTAATCGAGGTGTGATGCTCGATACCAATGGCCCGGTACGGGGATCCCCTACCCGGGGGAATGGTTCAGACTGGTGTCCCGTGAGCTTCTCATCTCCCCTCCCCACGCGCGTCGTCCTGCTGACCGGGCCCTCGGGTTCCGGCAAGTCCTCGCTCGCCGCCCGCTCCGGGCTGCCGGTGCTCCGGCTCGACGACTTCTACAAGGAGGGCGACGACCCCACCCTCCCGCTGGTCGAGGGCAGCTCCGACATCGACTGGGATTCCCCGCTGTCCTGGGACGCCGACACGGCCGTGGCCGCCGTCGCCGAACTCTGCGCCACCGGACGCACCGAGGTGCCGGTGTACGACCTCGCCACCAGCTCCCGCACGGGCACCGAGACCCTGGACATCGCCCGCACGCCGCTGTTCATCGCGGAGGGCATCTTCGCCGCCGACATCGCCGCCCGCTGCCAGGAGCTCGGCCTCCTCGCCGACGCGATCTGCCTGCGCGGCCGCCCCTCCACCACCTTCCGCCGCCGCCTGGCCCGGGACCTGCGCGAGGGCCGCAAGTCGGTGCTGTTCCTGCTGCGCCGCGGCTGGCGGCTGATGCGGGCCGAACGCGGCATCGTCGCCCGGCACACCGCCCTCGGCGCCCACCCCTGTGGCCGTGACGAGGCCCTCGGGCGGCTCACCGCCGCCGCGGCCGGCCGTCACCGCACCGCCGGCACGGCCCCGGCCACCGCCACCGTCTGAACGCGTACGTACGGACGGGACGGACACCGGGCAAGACGAAGGGGCGGGAGCAGCCGGACCCCCGACCGGCTGCTCCCGCCCCTCTCCCCATGGCCTCCGCCCCACCCCCGCAGGACGGTTCCCCCCGGCCGCTGGTCCGGTGGCCCGTCTCAGGCGACGAGCTCCTCGAAGGACTCGGCCTCGTCACGGCCGAAGCTCAGCGCCTCGTCCTCCCGCAGCCGGCGCAGCGAACGCCAGATGCTCGACTTGACCGTGCCCACGCTGATGCCCAGGATCTCCGCGATCTCCGGGTCCGTGCGGCCCTCGTAGTAGCGCAGCACCAGCATCGTCCGCTGCGGCTCGGGCAGCCGGGTCAGGGCCTGCCACAGCACCGCGCGCAGCTCCGTGCCGCGCATCGCGTCCGAGTCGCCCACCGTCTCCGGCAGCTCCTCGGTCGGGTACTCGTTGAGCTTCCGCCGGCGCCACGCGCTGATGTGCAGGTTCGTCATCGTCCGGCGCAGGTAGCCGCCGACGGCCGCCTTGTCGGTGATCCGGTCCCAGGCGCGGTACGTCGAGAACAGCGCGCTCTGCAGCAGGTCCTCGGCCTCGTGCCGGTCGCCCGTCAGGTGGAAGGCCGTCGCGTACAGCGCGGCCCGGCGCTCCCGCACGTACGCCGTGAACTCGGCCTCCGAGGACGGCGACGGGGCCGCCGCGGAAGAAGTGCGCTGAGCGGGAACCGCCTGGTACTGGTTCGCGTCGATAGCGGTGACAGAGGCGGCCACCGCGTGTGCCGGCCGCTGCCGGGAGACCGTACGGACTCCGGCGCGGCGGTTCACGTCGTGCAGCCGCGTGACAACCGCGCTGGTGGTGGTGCTGTGCAGCGGGCTCATCTCGCGCCTCCCCGTCCTGGAGTCCGTCCTGTCCGATGGCAAAAGACTGCCCGGCCGACATAACCGGGGTGTCCGCCGACTGTCACAGCCCTGTCACAGGGATCCGCGCCGTCCCGACGGTCGAACTCCGATCGGGGCATGGGCCAGAATGAGCGGGTGCCTTTCCTGTTGCTGATCGAGGACGACGACGCCATCCGCACGGCCCTCGAACTCTCCCTGTCCCGCCAGGGCCACCGCGTGGCCACCGCGGCGACCGGCGAGGACGGCCTGAAGCTGCTGCGCGAGCAGCGCCCGGACCTGATCGTGCTCGACGTGATGCTGCCCGGGATCGACGGCTTCGAGGTGTGCCGGCGGATCCGGCGCACCGACCAGCTGCCGATCATCCTGCTGACCGCCCGCAGCGACGACATCGACGTGGTCGTCGGCCTGGAGTCCGGCGCCGACGACTACGTGGTCAAGCCCGTGCAGGGTCGCGTCCTGGACGCCCGCATCCGCGCCGTGCTGCGCCGCGGCGAGCGCGAGGCCAGCGACTCGGCGACCTTCGGCTCCCTGGTCATCGACCGGGCCGCCATGACGGTCACCAAGAACGGCGACGACCTCCAGCTCACCCCGACCGAGCTGCGGCTGCTCCTCGAACTCAGCCGGCGGCCCGGCCAGGCGCTCTCCCGCCAGCAGCTGCTCCGGCTGGTCTGGGAGCACGACTACCTCGGCGACTCCCGGCTGGTGGACGCCTGCGTCCAGCGGCTGCGCGCCAAGGTGGAGGACGTCCCGTCCTCGCCGACGCTGATCCGTACCGTGCGCGGAGTCGGCTACCGCCTGGACTCCCCGCAGTGATCCGCCGGCTGCGCCCGGGCCGGCGCTGGACCAGCCTGCGGCTGCGGCTCCTGGTCGTGTTCGCGCTCGTCGCGCTGACGGCCGCGGTGTCCGCTTCGGGCATCGCGTACTGGCTGAACCGCGAGGCCGTGCTCACCCGCACCCAGGACGCGGCCCTCGGCGACTTCCGGCAGGAGATGCAGAACCGGGCCGCCGCGCTGCCCGGCGACCCCACCCCGCAGGAACTCCAGCGCACCGCCGAGCTGATGGCGGGCAGCGCGCCCGGGTACAGCGTGCTGCTGGTCGACGAGCGTGAGGGCGGCGTACAGGTGACCGGGTCGGCGGGGCCCGACGCGTTCACCCTGGCCGACGTGCCCAGGTCCCTGCGGCACGCGGTGAACGACCGGCAGAAGGTGACCGCCGCCAACGACGCCGAGTACCACATGTACTGGCAGCGGACGAAGCCCGGCGGGAACCCGTACCTGGTCGGCGGCACCCGGATCGTGGGCGGCGGCCCGACCGGCTACATGTACAAGTCCCTGGCCACCGAGCGGGACGACCTGAACGCGCTGGGCTGGTCGCTGTGCATCGCCACCGTGCTGGCCCTGCTCGGCTCCGCGCTGCTGGCGCAGGCCGCGGCGCGCACGGTGCTCAAGCCGGTGCAGCGGCTCGGCGACGCCGCCCGCAGGCTGGGCGAGGGGGAGCTGGACACCCGCCTGGACGTCTCCGGCACCGACGAACTCGCCGACCTCTCGCACACGTTCAACAAGACGGCCGAGGCGCTGGAGAAGAAGGTCGCGGACATGAGCGCCCGGGAGGAGGCCAGCCGGCGCTTCGTGGCGGACATGTCGCACGAGCTGCGGACCCCGCTCACCGCCCTGACCGCCGTCACGGAGGTGCTGGAGGAGGAGGTCGACGGCCTCGACCCGATGATCGCGCCGGCCGTGGAGCTGGTGGTCAGCGAGACCCGGCGGCTCAACGACCTGGTGGAGAACCTGATGGAGGTCACCCGCTTCGACGCGGGCACCGCCCGGCTCGTCCTCGACGACGTGGACGTCGCCGACCAGGTCACCGCCTGCATCGACGCGCGGGCCTGGCTGGACGCCGTCGAACTCGACGCCGAGCGGGGGATCGTGGCCCGGCTGGACCCGCGGCGGCTGGACGTCATCCTCGCCAACCTCATCGGCAACGCGCTCAAGCACGGCGGCTCGCCGGTCCGGGTCTCCGTGCGGGTCGCCGACGACCGGCTGGTCGTCGCCGTGAAGGACAACGGGCCGGGCATCCCCGAGGACGTACTGCCGCACGTCTTCGACCGCTTCTACAAGGCGAGCGCCTCGCGGCCGCGGTCCGACGGCAGCGGGCTCGGCCTCTCCATCGCCATGGAGAACGCACACATCCACGGCGGCGACATCACCGCCGCCAACGCGCCCGACGGCGGCGCGCTGTTCACGCTGCGGCTGCCGGTCGACGTGGGGAAGGTGATCGACGGTGACGCTGCTCAGACGTGACGGGAGCGCGCGGACGGCGGCGGTGGCCGCCGGCACGGCCGCCGTGGCACTGCTCCTGGGCGGGTGCGGGATCCGGGCGACGACCGTGCCCGTCGACGTCGGCCCGGCGCCCTCCCGGGTCTCCTGCGACACCCCGGCCGACAAGGCCACCCAGGGGGTGCAGGGGTTCCGCGCCACCATCGAACTGGTCTGCGGCTCGCAGCTGGTGGGCGTCGAACGGGTGGTGCCGGTCCCGGAGAAGCGGCAGACGAAGGACCCCCTGGTGCTCGTCGCGCAGGCACTGCTGGAGGAACTCGAACGCGTCCCCTCCGAGGCGGAACGCGACGCCGGCTTCAGCACCGGTGTGCCGCCCGGGCTGACCGCCGGCCCGGCGCGGCCGGGAGACCCCCGGGGCACGCTGCGGCTGAGCCGGAAGCCGGAGGACCTGCCGCCGGTGGCGCTGGCCCAGCTGGTGTGCACCACCGCGGGCAGCGAGGCCGTGTCGGCCGGGTCCGGCCCGGTGGTGCTGGGCGGACCGGACGCGGACCCGCCGCGCAAGTGGGAGTGCACCGACGCCATGCGGGCCCGGCCCGAGTCGGTGCCGACGCTGGGCGAACTCGTACGGACCACCCCGTCCCCGGCCCACGCGCCCTCGCCGGAACCCTCCCCTGAGCCGTCGGCGGAGACCCGGCCGGGGGAGGGGACCGGCCCCGGCTCCGTCGCCCCGCCCGCCGCGAGCACCGGGCCCACCGGAAGCGACGCCGGGGCCACGCCGGCGGGCTGACGGCCTCGCGGCCGGACGGCCTTGACCTCGACCGCGCTCGAGGTCCGAGGATCGGCGCGTACGGTCCCGGCGGCGGCCCCGCCGGGACGGAGCACGCGACCCGGGGAGCCCCCTTGAGCGGAGAGTTCGCCTCCATCATCGAGTACGCCGTCGACGGGCCCGCGACCCAGCGGGAGCTGGTCGCCGCCTTCGTCCCGCTGCTCCACCGGTGGGTCGCCGGCCACCCCGGCTACGTGTCGGCCCGGTTCCACGCCAGCACCGACGGGCTGCGCGTCAGCAACGTGGTGACCTGGGCGAGCGAGGCCCACTACCGGGCCTTCCTCGACACCTCGGACACCCCCGGCCGGCTGGCCGCGATCGAGGCCGCCCTGGCCGCGCTGTCCGGCACCACCGAGTACGCCGTGCCGGGCGCCCCGACGTACCGGGTGCTCGCGGAGGTCGGGCCCGTCGCCGGCACCTGAGCGGGGGCGAGGGGGCCCGGTGGCGGGGGCCGCTCACAGGTTCCGCCACCGGGCCGCTGTGGGGCGCCGGGTTCAGTTGGCCGCGTACACGCGTACCGCGAACTCGGCGATCTCCTCGTCGGAGAGGTTCTTCGCGAGGTTGGCCTCGGTGATCATCCCGACCAGCCGGTGCCCGTTCCTGACGTCGATCACCGGCAGGCGCTTGATCTGGTGCGTCTCCATGGTGTCCACGGCCGCGGTCGCCTCGCTGTCCGCGTCGATCCAGTGCAGGTTGCCGCCGAGCTCGCCGGCCATCATCGTCGCCGGGTCCTTGCCCTCGGCACAGCAGCGGACCACGATGTCGCGGTCGGTGATCAACCCCTGGAGGCGCTGGTCGTCGCCGCATATGGGCAGGCAGCCGACGTTCAGGTCCCGCATCATCCGCGCCGCGTCCAGCAGGGACTGGTGCTCGCCGACGCACTGCACGCCCTCGGTCATGATGTCCCGGGCCCGCAGGTTCTTCGCCATGGCTCCTCCTTGGTTGCCGTTCGCTTGCCTGTCGTTCCCACTTACGAGCACAACACGGATGGCGCAGCACGGCGCGCCGGGCGCACGAAGGCCCCCGACCGGGCAGGTCGGGGGCCTTCGCGGCCTGCGGTCCGGATCAGATGCCGGCGGCCGCCGCCAGGTCCTTCTTGATCGCCGCGAGCACGTCCGCGCCACGGCCGCGCGCCGGACCCAGGTCGGAGGCGTCGGCGACCGGGACCACGACCTCCAGGTAGCACTTCAGCTTCGGCTCGGTGCCGGAGGGGCGGACGATCACCCGCGCCCGGTAGTCGCCGTCCAGGTAGTAGCGCAGGCCGTCGGTGGGCGGCAGCCTGTCCGTGCCCCGGGTCAGGTCCTCCGCCGAGACCACCCGCAGTCCCGCCAGGGCCGTGGGCGGCTGCTCGCGCAGCCGGCGCATCGCGTCGGAGATCACCGACAGGTCCTGGACCCGCACGGACAGCTGGTCGGTGGCGTGCAGGCCGTGCTCCATCGCCAGGTCGTCCAGCAGGTCGGTCAGGGTGCGACCCTGCTCCTTCAGCACCGAGGCCAGCTCCGCCACCAGCAGGGCGGCGGTGATGCCGTCCTTGTCGCGGACGCCCTCGGGGTCCACGCAGTAGCCGAGCGCCTCCTCGTAGCCGTACCGCAGACCCTCCACCCGGGAGATCCACTTGAAGCCGGTCAGGGTCTCCTCGTAGCCGACCCCGGCCGACTCCGCGATCCGCCCCAGCAGGGACGAGGAGACGATCGACTCCGCGAAGACGCCGCGCGCGCCCTTGTGGACCAGGTGCGCGGCCAGCAGCGCGCCCACCTCGTCGCCGCGCAGCATCCGCCAGCCGCCGTCGGCGGAGGCGTCCGGCACGGCCACCGCGCACCGGTCGGCGTCCGGGTCGTTGGCGATCACGATGTCCGGGTTCACCGCGCGGGCCGCCTCGAAGGACAGGTCCATCGCGCCCGGCTCCTCCGGGTTGGGGAAGGCCACGGTGGGGAACGCGGGGTCCGGGTCCGCCTGCTCGGCGACCAGCGCGGGCGCCGGGAAGCCGGCCCGCGCGAAGGCCGCCGTCAGGACCTCCCGGCCGACGCCGTGCATGGCCGTGTACACGGTCCGCACGGTCCGCGGGGACCCGGGGGTCAGGACCGCGTCCGTACGCGCCAGGTAGGCCTCCAGGACCTCGTCGCCGAGCTGTTCCCAGCCCTCGGACGGGCGCGGTACGCCGGCCAGCGCGCCGACCGCGGCGATCTCGGCCGCGATCTCCGCGTCGGCCGGCGAGACGATCTGCGAGCCGTCGCCGAGGTACACCTTGTAGCCGTTGTCCCGGGGCGGGTTGTGGCTCGCGGTGACCTCGACGCCGGCGACGGCACCCAGGTGCCTTATCGCGTAGGCCAGGACGGGCGTGGGCAGCGGGCGGGGCAGGACGGCCGCGCGGAGCCCGGCGCCGGTCATGACGGCCGCGGTGTCGCGGGCGAAGTCCGCCGACTTGTAGCGGGCGTCGTAACCGACGACCACCAGGCCGCCCTCGTGGCCCTTGGCCTTGAGGTACGCGGCGAGGCCGGCGGCGGCCCGGATGACCACGGAGCGGTTCATCCGCATCGGGCCGGCGCCGATCTCGCCGCGCAGTCCGGCGGTGCCGAACTGCAGGGTGCCGGAGAACCGGTCAGCGAGCTCGGTGCGGTCGTCGGCGGCGACGAGCGCGCGGAGCTCCTCGGCGGTCTCCGGGTCCGGGTCCTCGGCCAGCCAGGCCCGGGCCCGTGCGATCAGGTCGTCGTCCTGGTCGTCCTGCTGGTGCTGCGCGTCCTGCACTACTTCCACCTGTCTCGTCGGTCGCGTACGGCTGGTCGTCCCGCTCAGATCCGGGCGAGGACCTGGGTGAGCAGCTGGCCCATGCGGGCGGCCGAGTCGCGGCCGGCCTGGAGGACCTCTTCGTGGTTGAGCGGCTCGCCGGACAGGCCGGCCGCCAGGTTGGTGACCAGGGAGATGCCGAGCACCTCGGCGCCGGCCTCGCGGGCCGCGATGGCCTCCAGCACGGTCGACATGCCGACCAGGTCGGCGCCCATCACGCGGATCATGTTGATCTCGGCGGGGGTCTCGTAGTGCGGGCCGGGGAACTGGACGTACACGCCCTCTTCGAGGGTCTCGTCGATCTCCTTGCACATCGCGCGCAGGCGCGGCGAGTACAGGTCGGTGAGGTCCACGAAGTTCGCGCCGACGATCGGCGAGGTGGCGGTGAGGTTGATGTGGTCGCTGATCAGGACCGGCTGGCCGGGCTTCATGCCCTCGCGCAGGCCGCCGCAGCCGTTGGTCAGGACGACGGTCTTGCAGCCGGCGGCGACGGCGGTGCGGACACCGTGCGCGACGGCGGCGACGCCGCGGCCCTCGTAGTAGTGGGTGCGGCCCAGGAAGACCAGGGCGCGCTTGTCGCCGATCTTGTACGAGCGGACCTTGCCGCCGTGCCCTTCGACGGCGGCCGGCGGGAAGCCGGGCAGCTCGGTGACGAGGAACTCGGCCTCGGGGGCGCCGAGCGCCTCGGCGGCGGGGGCCCAGCCGGAGCCCATCACGAGGGCGACATCGTGGGTCTCGGCGCCGGTCAGCTCACGCAGACGCGCGGCGGCGGCGGTGGCGGCGGCGTGGGGGTCGGTAACAGATGCGTTCACGCGGACGAGGGTAGCCGCTCAATCCCTACGCGCGTAGATGGCACAGCTCACGGTGTTCGGATCGTTGCCTTGTCGTTTCCGACGATTTGGGCGCGGTGCCGCGAATCGCGCCCCGGGGGAGGCCTCCTGCGCCGCCGCGCCGCGGCCGGGCCGGGACAGGGGTTCCGCCCGGCTGCGCCAGGTGCCGGGGGCCCGGGCTGGGCGGGGGTGGCCGGGGGCCGGGGCGTCAGCAGGGGCGCTTGCGGAGTTCCATGACGTAGTCGTGCGGCGCGCCCGCCATCTCCGCCGCGTCAGCGATCTCGCCCAGGTACCGCGCCGAGGGCAGCCCGCCCTCGTACCCGTTCAGGACGTACACCCACGCGGCCTCCTCGCCGTCCAGCGTGTGCACCCGCACCCGCATCCGGCGGTAGATGTCCAGCCCGACGCCCTCCCACCGGTCCATCGAGTCCTCGTCCAGCGGAGCGATGTCGTACAGGGCCACGAACACCTGATGGCGCGGGGCCTCGACGATGGTCGCGAGGGCGCCTTCCCAGCCCATCTGCTCGCCGCCGAAGGTCAGCCGCCAGTCCTGGAGCCACCCGGTGCCGCGCAGCGGGGAATGCGGAGCGCGGCGCGTCATCAGCCGCGGGTCGAGGTTGCCGGCGTACGCGGCGTAGAGCGACATGAGGTCGAGGGTACGGGAGCGCCGGCGGTCACCGCGCTCCCGGCCGGTCCCCGGCTGGTCCGGCTGGTCCCGGCCCGTCCCCGGATGGGGCGCCCCGGGCGGAAGCACCTTGAAGCGTGCGGGACAATGGAGCACGGAATGCATCCCCCGGGGAGACCCCCCGGACACACCGGCCGAGGGCGGCAGCCGGCCGGGTAGACGTGAGGCGGACTTTTCGTGACCCGGATCGTGATCATCGGCGGTGGACCCGGCGGGTATGAGGCGGCGCTCGTGGGCGCCCAGCTCGGCGCGGAGGTGACCGTCGTCGACTGCGACGGCCTGGGCGGGGCGTCGGTGCTCACCGACTGCGTCCCCTCCAAGACCCTCATCGCGACCGCCGAGGTCATGACCAACTTCGACTCCTCCTACGAGGAGCTGGGGATCATCGTCGCGGACGACACCCCGCACATCGAGCAGGCGGCCCGCGTGGTCGGCGTGGACCTCGGCAAGGTCAACCGGCGCGTCAAGCGCCTCGCGCTCGCCCAGTCGCACGACATCACCGCCTCCGTCACCCGGGCCGGCGCCAAGGTCATGCGCGGCCGCGGCAAGCTGGGCGGCCCGCAGGGCATCGACGGCACCCGCGACGTGATCGTCACGACGGCCGACGGCACGGAGACGATCCTGACCGCCGACGCCGTCCTCATCGCGACCGGCGGCACCCCGCGCGAGATCCCCGACGCCCAGCCCGACGGCGAGCGCATCCTGAACTGGACCCAGGTCTACGACCTGGAGGAGCTCCCCGAGGAGCTCATCGTGGTCGGCTCCGGCGTCACCGGCGCCGAGTTCGCCGGCGCCTACCAGGCGCTGGGCTCCCGGGTCACCCTGGTGTCCTCCCGGGACCGGGTGCTGCCCGGGGAGGACCCGGACGCCGCCGCCGTCCTGGAGGACGTCTTCCGCCGCCGCGGGATGAACGTCATCTCGCGGGCCCGCGCCGAGTCCGCCAAGCGGGTCGGTGACCGGGTCGAGGTCACGCTGGCCGACGGCCGGGTCATCTCCGGCACGCACTGCCTGATGGCGGTCGGCGCGATCCCGAACACCAGGGACATGAACCTGGAGGAGTCCGGGGTCCGGCTCAAGGAGTCCGGCCACATCTGGACCGACAAGGTCTCCCGCACCTCCGCGCCCGGCGTGTACGCGGCCGGCGACGTCACGGGCGTCTTCGCCCTCGCCTCGGTCGCGGCCATGCAGGGCCGCATCGCGATGTACCACTTCCTCGGCGACGCGGTGACCCCGCTCAACCTCAAGACGGTCTCCTCGAACGTCTTCACCGACCCCGAGATCGCGACCGTCGGCTACACCCAGGCCGACGTGGACTCCGGCAAGATCGACGCACGCGTGGTGAAGCTGCCGCTGCTGCGCAACCCGCGCGCGAAGATGCAGGGCATCCGGGACGGCTTCGTGAAGCTGTTCTGCCGCCCGGGCACGGGCATCGTGGTCGGCGGCGTGGTGGTCTCGCCGCGCGCGAGCGAGCTGATCCACCCGATCTCGATCGCGGTCGACAACAACCTGACGGTCGAGCAGATCGCAAACGCGTTCACCGTGTACCCCTCGTTGTCGGGATCGATCGCCGAGGTGGCCCGCCAGCTGCACACCCGCAAGGCCGCCGGCGGGGCGTGACCCGGCCGAACCCCCGCGCCGGTCAAGGCGGTTGGGGCGGGGGTTCGTCGTGTCGCACGGGGTTCACCCGGCCGGTGGGCCGCGTATACCACTAGTCGACCCACGGTGCGAACAACTTCGGTATTCCGGCGCAAAGAGCTGAAAGCAGACGGTCGTTGGCATTACCGTCTGTTTCGTGTTCGCTGCAGAACGTCGCCAATTGATCCTCGAAATGGTGCGCGCCAACGGGGCGGTATCGCTCCGTGAGCTCGCCCGCGTCGTCCAGACCTCCGAAGTGACCGTACGTCGGGACGTGCGGGCGCTGGAGGCAGAAGGACTCCTCGACCGCCGGCACGGCGGTGCGGTGCTGCCGGGCGGCTTCACGCGGGAGTCCGGCTTTCCGCAAAAGTCCCACCTCGCGACGGCGGAGAAGACCGCCATCGCGGATGTCGCGGCCGGCCTCGTCGAGGAGGGCGAGGCCGTGGTCGTCGGCGCGGGGACCACGACCCAGGAGCTGGCCCGGCGGCTCGCCCGGGTGCCCGGGCTGACGGTGGTCACCAACTCGCTGCTGGTCGCCCAGGCATTGGCCCACGCCAACCGGGTGGAGGTGGTGATGACCGGCGGCACGCTGCGCGGCTCCAACTACGCCCTGGTCGGCAGCGGGGCGGAACAGTCGCTCCAGGGCCTCCGGGTCTCCCGCGCCTTCCTCTCGGGCAGCGGCCTGACGGCGGAGCGCGGGCTGTCCACGTCCAACATGCTGTCGGCGAGCGTCGACCGGGCGTTGGTCCAGGCGGCGGCGGAGGTGGTGGTCCTGGCGGACCACACGAAGCTGGGCACCGACACGATGTTCCAGACGGTGCCGACGGACGTGATCACGCGCCTGGTGACGGACGAGCCGCCGTCCCACGACGACCGGGCCGCGGCCGAACTCCAGGCCCTCGCGGACCAGGGCGTCCAGGTCACGGTCGCCGGCGCGGGCCCGGCGGCGGGGGTGGACGGCCTCCCCGGCCGCCGCCAGCCGCGCCGCGACTCCCCGCTCCCGGTCCAGCGCCGCGGGACCCCCGCAGCGCAACTCCGCAGCGCGGCCCCGGTCCCGGACCCGGCCGACCGCCCCCGCGTGGCAGACCTCCGCCGGCGCTGACCCGCCCGGCGGTACGTGGACCCCGAGCGGCGTTTGAGCGGCCCGGCGGGGGCTCCGCCCGGGCTTCGGGGCTCTGCCCCGTGCCCCGCGCCTCAAGCGCCGGCGGGGCTGAACTGCCGCCGCTCGGCGGCACGTAGAGCCTGAGCGGCGTTTGAGCGGCCCGGCGGGGGCTCCGCCCGGGCTTCGGGGCTCCCCGTGTCCCGCGCCGCAAGTGCCGGCACGGCGTGCCCGGGGTGTGCGGGAGCCCCCGGCCCGGGGGACCGGCGGCGGGGGCTCCGTGCGGGTGCGGGAAGGGCGTCAGTCCTTGATCTCGCAGATCACGGCGCCGGACGTGACCGACGCGCCCACCTCCGCCGTCAGGCCGACGATCGTGCCCGAGCGGTGCGCGTTCAGGGGCTGCTCCATCTTCATGGCCTCCAGGACCACGATCAGCTCGCCCTCCTGGACCTGCTGGCCCTCCTCGACGGCCACCTTGACGATGGTGCCCTGCATCGGGGACGCCAGGGTGTCGCCCGAGGCGGCCGGGCCCGACTTCTTCGCCGCGCGGCGCTTCGGCTTCGCGCCGCCCGCCGCGGCCGTACGGGCCAGGGTCATGCCCAGCGAGGACGGCAGGGAGACCTCGAGGCGCTTGCCGCCGACCTCGACGACCACGGTCTCGCGGCCGGGCTCGTCCTCCACGTCCTCCGCGGCGGGAGCGGCGAAGGCCGGGATCTCGTTGACGAACTCGGTCTCGATCCAGCGGGTGTGGACCTTGAACGGGGTGCCGTCCGTCGGGGCGAACGCCGGGTCGGAGACGACCGCGCGGTGGAACGGGATGGCCGTGGCCATGCCCTCCACTTCGAACTCGGCCAGGGCGCGCGCGGCCCGCTGGAGGGCCTGCTCGCGGGTCGCGCCGGTGACGATCAGCTTGGCGAGCAGGGAGTCCCAGGCCGGGCCGATGACCGAGCCGGACTCCACGCCCGCGTCGAGGCGGACGCCCGGGCCGGTCGGCGGCGCGAAGCGGGTGACCGTGCCGGGCGCGGGCAGGAAGTTCCGGCCCGGGTCCTCGCCGTTGATGCGGAACTCGAAGGAGTGGCCGCGCAGCACCGGGTCGCCGTAGCCGAGCTCCTCGCCGTCGGCGATGCGGAACATCTCGCGGACCAGGTCGATGCCGGTGACCTCCTCGGTGACCGGGTGCTCCACCTGGAGGCGGGTGTTGACCTCCAGGAAGGAGATGGTCCCGTCGAGGCCCACGAGGAACTCGACGGTGCCGGCGCCGACGTAGCCGGCCTCCTTCAGGATGGCCTTGGACGCGGCGTACAGCTCGGCGTTCTGGGCCTCGGAGAGGAACGGGGCCGGGGCCTCCTCCACCAGCTTCTGGTGGCGGCGCTGGAGCGAGCAGTCGCGGGTGGAGACGACGACCACGTTGCCGTGCTGGTCGGCGAGGCACTGGGTCTCGACGTGCCGCGGCTTGTCCAGGTAGCGCTCGACGAAGCACTCGCCGCGCCCGAAGGCGGCGACGGCCTCGCGGACCGCGGAGTCGTAGAGCTCCGGGACCTCTTCGAGCGTGCGGGCGACCTTCAGGCCGCGGCCGCCGCCGCCGAAGGCGGCCTTGATGGCGATGGGCAGGCCGTGCTCCTTGGCGAACTCCACGACCTCGTCGGCGCCGGAGACCGGGTCCGGGGTGCCGGCGACCAGCGGGGCGCCGGCGCGCTGGGCGATGTGGCGGGCGGCGACCTTGTCGCCGAGGTCGCGGATCGCCTGCGGCGGCGGGCCGATCCAGGTCAGGCCCGCGTCGAGGACGGCCTGAGCGAACTCGGCGTTCTCGGACAGGAACCCGTAACCCGGATGGACGGCGTCCGCGCCGGAGTCCGCGGCGGCCTGGAGCACCTTCTGGATGTCGAGGTAGCTGGCAGCCGGGGTGTCACCGCCCAACGCGAAAGCCTCGTCGGCGACGCGGACGTGCAGAGCGTCCCGGTCCGGGTCGGCGTAGACCGCGACGCTCGCGATCCCGGCGTCCCGGCATGCCCTGGCAACGCGGACCGCGATTTCGCCTCGGTTGGCGATGAGCACCTTGCGCACGATGACTCCCTCCTGGAAACAAGCTGAGTTTAGGGACAGCCGACACGGGCTTTCGACCCGTCCCCAGAGGTGAGCTTGCCCACACGGAGGGTGATTCGAGGCCGTTTCGAGTCCGGGAACCCTTGTGGCGCCCCAGGTCGGGGGCGTCCCCTACGGCACAGTAGCCCTGTCGTGTGGTCAAGGTCTCTGTGCCCAGGCGCAGCGGGCCCCGACTTTTCTTTGTGGGGTCCCTACCAACGCCCCGATCATTCTTTGCCCGTGTGAGACCTCTTGTCCCGAGGTTTACCCGTTAGTAGCCTCCGGGGCATGGTGCGCAGACTGGTGGCCGGGGCGGCCGCGCTGGTGCTCGTCGGGGAAGCGGCCGTCCTCGGCCTGGTCCACCTGGTGCTGGGGAGGACCACCCGGAACCAGTCCATGTCGATCGCCGGCATGGACCCGAATGTCATGTCCACGGCAACCTACGTCATGGGGGTCGGCCTGGCCGCCTTCCTGCTGTGCTGTGCCGTCCTGCTGGCCCTGACGGCCCTCCGCGACCGCCCACCCGGCAGGTTCGCCCGGGTGGCCCTCGTGTCGGCCGCCGTCACCCACGGCGTGCTCGGCGCACTGTCCGTCGGCCTGGTCGGCTGGACAGCCTTCGCCGTGACGATGACGATCCTCTGCCTGGTCGTCCTCACCCTGCTGCTCCACCCGGCCCCCGTACGGCCCCGAGCCCGGGTCGAGCGGACGGAGGTCAGGCCCACAGCTCCGTGATGGACACGCCCAGTTCGCCGAGGAGCGAGCGGAGCAGCGGCAGCGACAGGCCGATCACGTTCCCGTGGTCGCCCTCGATGCCCTCGATGAACGGCGCGGACAGCCCGTCGAGGGTGAACGCCCCGGCCACGTGCAGCGGCTCCCCGCTCGCCACGTAGGCCGCGACCTCCGCGTCCGTCGGCTCGCCGAAGCGGACCGTCGTCGAGGCCGTCGCCGACACCTGCCGCCCGGTCGCCGTGTCCACCACGCAGTGGCCGGTGCGCAGCACGCCCGCCCGTCCCCGCATGGCCTTCCAGCGCGCCGTCGCCTCCTCGGCGTCCGCCGGCTTGCCCAGCGCCTCGCCGTCCAGCTCCAGCACCGAGTCGCAGCCGATCACCAGCGCCCCCGCCGCGTCCGGCAGCGCCGCCACCACGGCCGCCTTGGCCTCCGCCAGCGCGAGCGCCAGCTCGGCCGGCGTGTCGGCGTCCACCGAGTCCTCGTCGAAGCCGCTGACGATGACGTGCGGCGCGAACCCCGCCTGGCGCAACAGGTTCAGCCGCGCGGGCGAAGCGGAGGCGAGGACCAGGGAACGCGGTGCGGCGGCGGCAGCAGTCATGCCGCTCATCGTAGGCCCGGCCGCCGTCCCGGCCGACCGGCGGTCAGAACCGGCCCACGCCCAGCACGTAGACCAGCACCGCCACGGCCACCGCCAGCACCACCACGAGCCTGCGCAGCATCGCCTGCGCCTCGCGCATGTCCTTCGGCGGTTCGTTCTCGGGATCGGACCAGAGCATGCCCCGATCCTGCTCCCCGGGGCCCCGGCGGCGCCTGAGTACGGGTACTCAGGCGCCCTCCGGGGACCGCCGGCCCGGCTAACCCGGCCAGTACGTACGGCCCCACGCGCGCGGCCCCGGCTGCGGCAGCGTCCGCCGCGCCACCCGGGCCGGATCCGCCCACTGGTCCACCGGCTCCGGCGCGCCCGGCGGCACCGAGGCCAGTGCCGCCGCGCGCGCCTGGACCACCGCCAGTGCGGCGGCCAGCTCCTCCGGGGTGGGGTTCCCCTTGACGACCTTGATCACTGGACCTCCTCGGGCCTACAGGGGGATGTTGCCGTGCTTCTTCGGCGGCAGGGACTCCCGCTTGGTGCGCAGCTGCCGCAGTCCCTTCACGATGTGTGCCCGCGTCTCGGACGGCATCACCACCGCGTCGACGTAACCGCGCTCCGCGGCCGTGTACGGGTTCAGCAGGGTGTCCTCGTACTCGGCGATCAGGCGGGCCCGGGTGGCCTCCACGTCCTCGCCGGCGGCCTCCGCCTCGGCGATCGCGCGGCGGTGCAGGATGTTCACCGCGCCCTGCGCGCCCATGACGGCGATCTGCGCCGTCGGCCAGGCCAGGTTCAGGTCGGCGCCCAGGTGCTTGGAGCCCATCACGTCGTACGCGCCGCCGAACGCCTTGCGGGTGATCACGGTGATCAGCGGGACGGTGGCCTCGGCATAGGCGTAGATCAGCTTGGCGCCGCGCCGGATGATGCCGCCGTACTCCTGGTCCACGCCGGGCAGGAAGCCGGGCACGTCGACGAAGGTCAGCACGGGGACGTTGAACGCGTCGCACGTCCGGACGAACCGCGCCGCCTTCTCGGAGGCGTTGATGTCCAGGCAGCCGGCGAACTGCATCGGCTGGTTGGCGACGATGCCCACCGGGTGGCCCTCGACCCGGCCGAAGCCGGTCAGGATGTTCGGCGCGAACATCGCCTGGGTCTCCAGGAACTCGCCGTCGTCCAGCACGTGCTCCAGCACGGTGTGCATGTCGTACGGCTGGTTGGCGCTGTCCGGGATGAGGACGTCGAGCTCGCGGTCGAGGTCGGACACCTCGGTGTCGGTCTCCTCGGGGAAGGCCGGCGGCTCCGACAGGTTGTTCGAAGGGAGGTAGGAGAGCAGCGACTTGACGTACTCGATCGCGTCCTTCTCGTCGCCCGCCATGTGGTGCGCCACGCCCGAGGTGGTGTTGTGCGTGCGGGCGCCGCCCAGCTCCTCGAAGCCGACGTCCTCGCCGGTGACCGTCTTGATGACGTCCGGACCGGTGATGAACATGTGCGAGGTCTGGTCGACCATCACGGTGAAGTCGGTGATCGCGGGGGAGTACACCGCGCCGCCCGCGCAGGGGCCCACGACCAGGCTGATCTGCGGGATCACGCCCGAGGCGTGGGTGTTGCGGCGGAAGATCTCGCCGTACATGCCGAGGGCCATGACGCCCTCCTGGATGCGGGCGCCGCCGGAGTCGTTGATGCCGACGACCGGGCAGCCGGTCTTCAGCGCGAAGTCCATCACCTTCATGATCTTCTGGCCGAAGACCTCGCCGAGGGCCCCGCCGAACACCGTGAAGTCCTGCGAGAACACGGCGACCGGGCGTCCGTCGACGGTGCCGTAGCCGGTGACCACGCCGTCGCCGTACGGGCGGGTCTTCTCGAGGCCGAAGTTGGTCGAACGGTGCCGGGCGAGCTCGTCCAGCTCGACGAAGGACCCTTCGTCCAGCAGCAGGGCGATGCGCTCACGCGCCGTCAGCTTGCCCTTCGCGTGCTGCTTCTCGACGGCCCGCTCGGAGCCGGCGTGGGTGGCCTCGTGGATCCGTCGCTGCAGATCCGCGATCTTCCCCGCGGTGGTGTGGATGTCGATCGGCTCTGAGGGTTGAGACATCGGGGTCGCGGCTCCCTGGTGGTGTCCACTGCCTGGTCAGTTGATTGACTACTGCTGGCTACTGGTGCGTAGCGTATCGGCGGGCATGGCGCGGCACAGTGCGGCGTTTGACACACCTACATTGACTTGCATGACGCCATCAGATGCCTCAGCCGGACGCTGGTCCGACCTCGACCGGCCGCCCCTCTCCGCCGCCTCCCTGCGCCGGGCCCTCGTCACCGAGGGCAGCCTCTGGACCTCCCTGGAGGTCGTCGAATCCACCGGGTCCACGAACGGGGACCTCGCGGCCCGGGCGGCCGAGCTGCCCGAGGGCGCCGTGCTGGTCGCCGAGGAGCAGACCGCCGGACGCGGCCGGCTGGACCGCAGCTGGGTGGCGCCGGCCCGGTCCGGGCTGTTCTTCTCCGTCCTGCTGAAGCCGGGGGCCGCGGTGCCGGCCGAGCAGTGGGGCTGGCTGCCCCTGCTGGCCGGGGTGGCCACGGCGACCGGGCTGTCCCGGGGGGCCGGTGTGGACATGGCCCTGAAGTGGCCGAACGACCTGCTGGTGACGGTGGACGGCGAGGAGCGGAAGGCCGGCGGCATCCTGGCGGAACGGACCGCGGACGGGATCGTCCTGGGCATCGGCCTGAACGTCACGCTGACGGAGGACGAGCTGCCCGTGCCGCAGGCGGGCTCGCTGGCCCTGGCGAAGGCGGCGGTGACCGACCGGGACCCGGTGCTGCGGGCGGTGCTCCGGTCGCTGGAGGAGTGGTACGGGCGCTGGCGCGACGCGGGCGGCGACCCGGCGGCGAGCGGCCTGCAGGAGACGTACGCGACGGGCTGCGCGACGCTCGGGCGGCACGTGCGGGCGGAGCTGCCGGGGGGGCGGGAGCTGACGGGGACGGCGGAGGCGGTGGACGCGGAGGGGCGGCTGGTCGTGCGGACGGCGGAAGGCGAGCGCTCGGCGGTCGGCGCGGCCGACGTGATCCACCTCCGCGGCCACTGACCCGCCCGGCCGCGCCCGGCCCGGCTCCACCGCGCCCGGCCCGGCTCCACCGCGGCCCTCCCCGGCTGTGCCCGGGCCCCTGCCCGGCCCGGCCCGCGCCCGGCCTGGCTGCGCCCGTACCCGGCCCGGCGTGGGGTCGGCCGTGTACCCGCCGCCGGGCGGTGGCTCCGCCGGGGCCCGCTCAATCGCCGCTCGGGCTGGATGGCGCGGCCCGGCTGCGCCAGGTGCCCGGGACCCGGGCTGGGCCCGCTCAATCGCCGCTCGGGCTTGGTGGGGCGCCGCGGGGTTTGGCCCTGCGGGCCGGTGCCGGGCGGGGAAATCCAGCCCCTCCGGCGTTTGAGGAGCGGGGTTCGGGGCGGAGCCCCGGGGCGTCGGGCGGAGCGTCGGCTGTGGGGCTTGGCTCCGCCGGGGCCCGCTCAAGCGCTGCTCGGGCTCGGTGCCCCGGGGCTCCGGTCGGGCCCGTTCGAGCGTCGCTCGGGCTGGATGGGGCGGCCCGGGCGAGCGGGGTCCGGGCGGGCCGGGGTGCGGTCCCGGGCGGGGGCGGGTGGACTGGCGAGTGAGCTACGGCACACCTGCCGTATGGTTTAGGCGTTCGGCAGGGCAGTGCGCACGGAATGGACAGGAGGCGGCCCTTGACCGTCGACGACGCTGGTTCCGGCGCTCCCGCCTCCTCCGGTCCCGCTACGCCGATCGGGCGGGATCAGCACACCCCGCACCACGAGGTGGACCACACGGCGCAGCCGACCGCGGACCCGCTGGCGATCCGGCTGGAGCAGCTCATCCTGGGCGCGGAGCGGCGGTACACGCCGTTCCAGGCGGCGCGGACCGCCGGGGTCTCCATGGAGCTGGCGTCCCGGTTCTGGCGTGCGATGGGCTTCGCGGACATCGGCCAGGCGAAGGCGCTCACCGAGGCGGACGTACTCGCGCTGCGCCGGCTCGCCGGCCTCGTCGAGGCCGGTCTGCTGAGCGAGCCGATGGCGGTGCAGGTGGCCCGGTCGACCGGCCAGACCACCGCCCGACTGGCCGAGTGGCAGATCGATTCCTTCCTGGAGGGTCTGACCGAGCCGCCGGAGCCGGGCATGACCCGCACCGAGGTCACGTACCCGCTGGTCGAGCTGCTGCTGCCGGAGCTGGAGGAGTTCCTCGTCTACGTGTGGCGGCGGCAGCTCGCCGCGGCCACCGGCCGCGTGGTCCAGGCCGCGGACGACGAGGAGATGGTCGACCGGCGGCTCGCGGTCGGGTTCGCCGACCTCGTCGGATTCACCCGTTTGACGCGGCGACTGGAGGAGGAGGAGCTCGGCGAGCTCGTCGAGGCCTTCGAGACGACCGCCGCCGACCTGGTCGCCGCCCACGGCGGCCGGCTGATCAAGACGCTGGGCGACGAGGTCCTGTTCGTCGCGGACGAGCCCGGCACCGCTGCCGAGATCGCGCTGCGGCTGGTCGAGACGATGGAGGCCGACCCGTCGATGCCGGAGCTGCGGGTCGGCATGGCCTTCGGCACGGTGACGACCCGGATGGGCGACGTCTTCGGCACCACCGTGAACCTCGCGAGCCGGCTCACCTCCATAGCCCCGAAGGACGCGGTCCTGGTCGACGGGGCCCTGGCGGAGGAGCTCAGCCGTACGGGTGACGCCCCGGTCTCGGAGAAGGAGGCCGAGGAGGACCGGACGTACCGGTTCGCGCTCCAGCCGATGTGGCAGCGGCCGGTCCGCGGCCTCGGTGTGGTGGAGCCCTGGTTGCTGACCCGCCGGAGTTCTAAGATCCCCGGGTGATGCGGTAACGCTCGTTAACCGGGAGGGTCTGGCAATGGCCGAGCAGGAGCAGCGGTTCGGGGAGTTCGTCGTGGTCCGGCGGCACGGCGGCGAGGAGCCGACCGGGGTCGTGGAGCTGGTGCTGGACCGGCCCAAGGCGATGAACGCGGTGTCGACCGAGATGGCGCGGTCCATCGGCGCGGCCTGCGCGGCGCTGGCGGCCGACCCCGGGGCGCGCGTGGTGGTGCTGACGTCCACGCACGAGCGGGCGTTCTGCGTGGGCGCGGACCTCAAGGAGCGGAACTCCCTGTCGGACGCGGAGCTGGTGCGGCAGCGGCCGACCACGCGGGGCGCGTACGGCGGCGTCCTGGAGCTGCCGATGCCGACGATCGCCGCGGTGCACGGGTTCGCGCTGGGCGGCGGCTTCGAGCTGGCGCTGGCCTGCGACGTGATCGTCGCGGACGAGACGGCCGTGGTGGGCCTGCCGGAGGTTTCGGTCGGGGTCATCCCCGGCGGCGGCGGTACGCAGCTGCTGCCGCGCCGGGTGGGGGCGGCCCGGGCCGCCGAGCTGATCTTCACCGCGCGCCGGGTGGAGGCCGCCGAGGCGGTCTCGCTGGGCCTGGTGGACGAGGTGGTGGCCGCGGGCGGCGACCGTGAGCGGGCGCTGGAGCTGGCCGGGCGGATGGCGGCGAACTCGCCGGTCGGACTGCGGGCGGCGAAGCGGGCGCTGCGGCTCGGGCACGGCATGGACCTGGCGGCCGGGCTGGAGATCGAGGACGCGGCGTGGCGGACGGTGGCCTTCTCCGGCGACCGGGCGGAGGGCGTGGCGGCGTTCAACGAGAAGCGCAAGCCGAACTGGCCGGGGGAGTAGCGCACAGTCGTGGTGGCGCCCCGATCGGTCACGGGGGGTGATGGGGCGGGGGCCGGATGCAGTACCAACCATCACTGAATCGGACAAAACTCCCTAACCTGGGGTGATGGGAGTTGACGGGCGGCTTCGGGCCGTGGTGAGCCTCGCGCAGGCCATGGCGGCGGCGCACACGCCGCGGGACAGCGTGCGGGCGGCCGCGCGGGGCGCGCGCACGGCGATGGACGGGTCCTTCGCCGCGATCTCCGCGTGGGAGCGGGAGCGGGGGCGGCTGCGGGTGCTGGTCAACGAGGGGGAGCGGCGGGCCGGGGAGGAGGAGTTCCCCGAGGACGAGTCCTACCCGGTGCACGACTTCCCGGAGATCACCGAGTTCCTGCACGAGCGCTGGGCCGGGGGCGGCGGCCCGCACGCCTGGGTGGACAGCGCGGCCGGTGGCCGTCCGGGCCGGCGCGGGGAGGCGCTGCGGCGGCGCGGGCGGGCGACCTGCGTGGTGGCGCCGCTGGTGCTGAGCGGGCGGGCCTGGGGCGAGCTGTACGTGGCCCGGGACGAGGGGCTGCCGGACTTCGACGAGGACGACGCGGAGTTCGCGACGGTGCTGGCGGCGGTGATCGCGGCCGGGCTCGCCCAGAACGAGCGGCTGGAGGAGGCCCGTCGGCTGGCCTTCACCGACCCGCTGACCGGGCTCGCGAACCGGCGGGCCGTGGACATGGCGCTGGACGAGGCGCTGGAGCGGCACCGGGCGGGCGGGGTGGTGGTCAGCCTGGTGGTCTGCGACCTGAACGGGCTCAAGCGGGTCAACGACACGCTGGGGCACGCGACGGGGGACCGGCTGCTGGAACGGTTCGGCTCGGTGCTGAGCCTGTGCGGGGCGATGCTGCCGGGCGCGCTGGTGGCGCGGCTCGGCGGGGACGAGTTCTGCGTGGTGTCGGCGGGGCCGTCGGCGGACGAGGTGGTGCGGGTGGCGGAGCTGGTGTGTGCGCGGGCGGGGGAGCTGGAGCTGGGGGAGGGGGTGGCCTGCGGGGTCGCTTCGACGGGGGACGACATCGGGGCGGTGAAGACCTCGCGGCGATTGTTCCGGCTGGCGGACGCGGCGCAGTACAAGGCGAAGGCGGCGAGGGCGGCGGGGCCGGTGGTGGCGGGGCGGGACACGGCGGTCGTGCGGCTGGCCGACGCGGCGCCCACGGGGTCGGCGGACCGCCGCCGCTTCCGGGGCCGCCCCACCTGACCGCCGCCGCGCCGCTGGCCCGCTCGGGTCCCGGGTACGCGCCGGAGCCGGGCCGCGCGATCCAGCCCGAGCGGCGTCTGAGCGGGCCCGGGCGGAGCCGCGGCCGCGCGCCCGGTGCTCCGCCCGAGCACACGGGGCTCCGCCCCGCACCCCGCGCCTCAAACGCCGGCGAGGCTGAAAGGCCGCCTCAATCGCCGGCGGGGCTGAAGGTCGCCTCAAGCGCCGGCGAGGCTGGATTTGCCCCCGGAGCCGGCCCGCAGGGCGGCACCCCGGTCGGGCCGTCCAGCCCGAGCGGGCCCGCCCGGGCGTCGGGCGCCTGGCGGGCCGGGCCGGGCCGGGGGATCGGGCGCGTCGCTTCGGGCAGTGGGCTAGTGACAGGTTGGGATTCAGTCCGTAGGGTGCTGAATATGGATATGCACACTGTCGTCGTGGGGACGTCCGGCACCACCGCCGAGGACGTCATCGCCGTCGCCCGCGGCAACGCGCGCGTCGAGCTGTCCGGGGAGGCGCTGGACGCCCTCGCCCGTGCGCGGGCCGTCGTCGACGCGCTGGCCGCGAAGCCCGAGCCCGTCTACGGGGTGTCCACCGGCTTCGGCGCCCTCGCCACCCGTCACATCTCGCCCGAGCTGCGGGCCCAGCTCCAGCGGAACATCGTCCGGTCGCACGCCGCCGGCATGGGTCCGCGCGTCGAGCGCGAGGTGGTCCGCGCGCTGATGTTCCTGCGGCTCAAGACGGTCGCGTCCGGGCACACCGGCGTGCGCCCCGAGGTGGCGCAGACCATGGCCGACGTGCTGAACGCCGGCATCACCCCGGTCGTGCACGAGTACGGCTCCCTCGGCTGCTCCGGCGACCTCGCGCCGCTCTCCCACTGCGCCCTCGCGCTCATGGGCGAGGGTGACGCCGAGGGGCCGGACGGCACCGTCCGCCCCGCCGGCGAGCTGCTCGCCGAGCACGGCATCGCCCCCGTCGAGCTCCGCGAGAAGGAGGGGCTCGCGCTCCTCAACGGCACCGACGGCATGCTCGGCATGCTCTGCATGGCCCTCGCCGACCTCCGCCGGCTCTACACCGCCGCCGACATCACCGCCGCGCTGTCCCTGGAGGCGCTGCTCGGCACCGACAAGGTGCTCGCCCCCGAGCTGCACGCCATCCGCCCGCACCCCGGCCAGGGCGCCTCCGCCGCCAACATGGCCGCCGTGCTGAAGGACTCCGGCCTCACCGGCCACTTCCAGCACGACGAGGCCCCCCGCGTGCAGGACGCCTACTCGGTGCGCTGCGCGCCCCAGGTGGCCGGCGCCGGCCGGGACACCATCGCGCACGCCGCCCTGGTGGCCTCCCGCGAGCTGGCCTCCTCCGTCGACAACCCGGTCGTGCTGCCCGACGGCCGCGTCGAGTCCAACGGCAACTTCCACGGCGCGCCCGTCGCGTACGTACTGGACTTCCTGGCCATCGCCGCCGCCGACCTCGGTTCCATCGCCGAGCGGCGTACGGACCGCCTGCTCGACAAGAACCGTTCGCACGGCCTGCCGCCGTTCCTCGCCGACGACGCCGGCGTCGACTCCGGCCTGATGATCGCCCAGTACACCCAGGCCGCCCTGGTCAGCGAGATGAAGCGGCTGGCGGTCCCGGCGTCCGCCGACTCCATCCCGTCCTCCGCGATGCAGGAGGACCACGTCTCGATGGGCTGGTCCGCCGCCCGCAAGCTGCGCACCGCCATCGACAACCTGACCCGGATCGTGGCCATCGAGCTGTACGCGGCCACCCGGGGGATCGAGCTGCGCACCGGGCTGGTCCCGGCGCCCGCCTCCGCCGCGGCGATCGAGGCGGCGCGGGCCGCCGGCGTGGGCGGTCCGGGCCCGGACCGCTTCCTCGCGCCGGACCTGGCCGCCGCCGAGCAGTTCGTCCGCTCGGGCGCGCTCGTCGAGGCCGTGGAGAAGGTGACCGGCCCGCTGCTGTGACGGGGCCGCGAGAGGGCCGGTCCGCCGCGGTGCGGGCCGGCCCTTCCGGCTTTCCGTGTCAGTGGGCGCGGCCGCGGCTCGCCGAGAAGACCACGAAGCCCGCGCCGACGCCCAGGCAGGCGATGCCGCCGAAGACGTACGGGGTGGTGTCCACGCCGCCGGTGTCGGCCAGCACCAGCTGCGGGCGGACGCCGCCGCCCTCTTCGGCGGTGGTGGCGCCGTCGTTGGCGTTCGCCGGGGCGCCGGCCGGGACGGGCGCGCCGCCGAGCGGCGCGGAAGCGGAACGCACAGCGGTGGTGCCGGTGGTGGCGCCCTCCGGCGCCGTGGCATTGGCGGAGGGTACGAACCAGAGGGCGCCGAGGAGGGTGGTCGCCCCGAGGGCGGTGAGCAGCGGTCGACGTGCGGACACGGTTCGATCCCCCTTGTGGCAGCGCGAATTGGCCGTGCGGGACGATGCTAGTGAAAGGGGCGGGTCGTGGGAAAGTCAGGGGGCCCGCAGGCTTACTCTCCGTCGTATGGAGACAGAAGAGAACGTGCGATATGTCCGCCTTCGGGTTGATCTGGTGCTGGAAGTGCCGGATCCGGATGCACTCACCGGAGCCGCACTGGAGCACGTCAAGGCCGACGAGTACATGCACGAAGAGGAGCGTGGGCACGCCGAGACGGTCGTCCGCGAGGACCTGGCGGAGGCCCTGGCCTACCTGGTGGACCCGACCGACCTGGTCGCGGAGGTGCCCGGGGTGGAACTGGCCCAGGCCTCCTGGAGCACCGAACCGGTCGAATACGACCCCGACTCCCTGGAGTGGGACATCGACGAGGAAGATGGGGTGTTCGACGAAGGGGACGACAAGGCCTGACAGTGGGATTGCCCACATCCGAACGGGATGTGGAACCAAACCGGTCCGCGCACGCGTTGTCTTCTGAACAGGCCGGGGGGGATCCCTCCTGCCCGGGGTATCCGGCAACGATGGAGTGACGTGTGAGGACGTACGGCAAGGGGCGGAGCGCGACCCGCAGAAGGGGCCTTGCGGCCGCTTCCGCCCTGCTCGGCGGTGTACTGGTGCTCTCGGCATGCAACGACGGCGGCGGTGACGAGCCCAAGAACGCGGGCGGCGCCTCGGCCAACTCGCAGGCGGACGTCGACGCCGCCGCGGCCAAGGACACCTCCAAGGCCCGAATAGTCATCACCCCCAAGGACGGCGCCACCAACGTCGGCCTGAACTCCGACGCCGCCGTCACGGTCACCGACGGCACCCTCACCAAGGTGGAGATGAAGTCCTCCGAGGGTGCCGCGGTCACGGGCAAGATCTCGGCCGACGGCAAGAGCTGGAAGCCGGAGGGCGCGCTCAAGCGCTCCACGAAGTACTCGCTGGCGGCGACCGCCAAGGACGCCGGCGGCCGCGAGGCGCACGAGAACGCCTCCTTCACCACCGTCTCCCCGGAGAACAGCTTCATCGGCTCGTTCACCCCGGAGGACGGCCAGAAGGTCGGCGTCGGCATGCCCGTGTCGATCAACTTCAACAAGCCGATCAAGGACCGCAAGGCCGTCCAGTCGGCCATCACGGTCACCTCCAGCAGCGGCCAGGAGGTCGTCGGCCACTGGTTCAACTCCCAGCGGCTCGACTTCCGCCCCGAGCAGTACTGGCAGGCGAACTCCACCGTCACGCTGAAGATGAAGCTGGACGGCGTCCAGGGCGCGCCCGGCATCGTCGGCGTGCAGGACCGCACCGCCACCTTCCAGATCGGCCGCAGCCAGGTCTCCGTCGTCGACGCCAAGACCAAGAAGATGACGATCAAGCGGGACGGCCAGGTCATCAAGACCATCCCGATCTCGGCCGGCTCCCCCGAGACGCCGACCTACAACGGCCAGATGGTGATCTCCGAGAAGTTCAAGGAGACCCGGATGAACGGCGCCACCGTCGGCTTCACCGACTCCGACGGCAAGGGCGAGTACGACATCAAGGACGTGCCGCACGCCATGCGCCTGTCCACCTCCGGCACGTTCATCCACGGCAACTACTGGGGCTCCGACTCCATCTTCGGCAGCGTCAACACCAGCCACGGCTGCGTCGGTCTGAACGACGTCCAGGGAGCGGGCGACCCGGGTCAGCCGGCCGCCTGGTTCTACGACAACTCGCTCATCGGCGACGTGGTCACCGTGATGAACTCCCCGGACAAGACCATCAAGCCGGACAACGGCCTCAACGGCTGGAACATGAGCTGGGCAGAGTGGAAGGCCGGTTCGGCCGTCTGATCCGAGCACACGTTCCCCCGGCCCCGGCGCGCGGCGGGGAGTCCACCACGGACTCCCCGCCGCGCGCGCATTTCCGGGCGTGCCGGAACCCCTCACGCCGTAGGGTCCGCTGTATGACACACCCCGCAGCGCCCGCACCCCTGTCCGTCCCGCCGACCGACGACGAGGTGGACACCTGGTGGGCGGTGCTCACCGCCGCCCGGACCGCGGACCTGCCGGGCCTGCCCCCGCCCGGCCGCGCCGAGGTCGCGGGCCGGCTGCGGACCGCCCCGCCGCGCGGCCGGTTCCTGCAGTGGCTGGCCGGGGACGAAGGGGTGGCCGCGCTGCTGCTGCACTCGGAGGCCGCGAACGCGCACACCGCCTGGCTGGACGAACTGACGGTACGTCCGGACGCCCGGCGGAACGGCACCGGAACCGCCCTGTGGCAGCGCGTCCGGGCCGAACTCGAGGCCGACGGCCGGACCTCGGTCAGCACCGTGCTCGACCTGGGCGGCCCGGGCCAGGCCTTCGCCGAGTCGCTGGGCTTCGTCAACGTGCTGCCCATGGCCTGGTACGTGCAGGAGGTGGCGGCGCAGGCCCCGGCCGCGCCGGCCGACGCCCCTCCCGGCTACCGCTTCGTGTCCTGGGAGGGCGTCGTCCCCGACCCCTGGGCGGACGCGGCGGCGGCCGCGCACGCGGCCATGGAGGACGCGCCCGACGGGGACCGGGAGGAACGCATCCCGGCCTGGGACGCCGACCGGCTGCGGGCGGCCGGCCGGCTGGTGGTGGACCGCGGCGGCCGCATCCGCACCGTCGCGGCGGTCACCGGCTCCGGCGAGGTGGCGGCGTACACGGAACTGGTGCTGCCGGTGCCGTCCGCCTCCCGCGCCCTGCAGTACGACACGGTGGTGGTGCCCGCCCACCGGGGAAGGGGACTCGGACGGGCCGTCAAGCAACGCATGCTGTCCGAGGCCTCGGCCGCGTACCCGGGGCTGCGGTGGATCGGCACCACCGTCGCCGACGACAACGCCCCCATGCGCGCGGTGAACCAGGCGCTGGGCTACCGCCACGAGCGCGCCGCGGGCCTCTTCCAGCTCAAGCTGTAGCCTCCGCCGGGTCGGGAACCCCCCAGGAGGACAGCAGGGCCAGCGCTTCGGCCGACGCCGAACCCGGCTCCGCGTGGAACACCACCAGCGCCTGCTCGGGGTTGTCCGTCACCCTGAACGTCTCGAAGGACAGCGACATCGGGCCGGCCAGCGGGTGGCGCAGCCGCTTCACGCCGTGCGTCTTGTCCGCGACCGTGTGCGCCGCCCACAGCCGCCGGAACTCCTCGTTCTTCACCGACAGTTCGCCGACCAGCGCGGACAGCTGGGGGTCCTCCGGATGCAGCCCGGCGTACAGGCGGAGGTTGCTGACCACCTCGCAGGCCCGGCAGTCCCAGTCCTGGTAGAGGTCGGCCGTCGCCGGGTCCAGGAACACCAGCCGCACCAGGTTCCGCTCCGCCGCCGGCATCGCCGCGAAGTCCCCGAAGACCGCCCGGGCCAGCCGGTTCCAGCCGATCACGTCCTGCCGCCGCCCCACGATGTACGCCGGGACGCCGTCCATGGCGTCCAGCAGCGTCAGCAGCTCCGGCCGCACCCGCTCGGGCCGGTAGCTCTGCCGGCACATCCGGCCGCGCCCCTTCGGGCGGGCCAGGTGCGTCAGGTGCGCCCGCTCCACCTCGTCCAGCCGCAGCGCCCGCGCTATGGCGTCGAGCACCCCGGCGGAGACGTTCTGCCCGTGCCCCTGTTCCAGCCGCGTGTAGTACGCGACCGACACCCCCGCCAGCTGGGCGAGTTCCTCGCGGCGCAGGCCCGGCACCCGCCGGTGCCGCCCGTACTGGGGCAGGCCCACGTCCGCGGGCTGCAGGCGGGCCCGGCGCGACCGCAGGAACTCGCTCAGTTCGGCTCGCTGATCAAGGTGGTCCATCCGGCCAGTATCACCGCTGCCCCCGCGACGCCGGCCCGTGAGCACCGCCGGGTTCCTGACCCTGCTGGGGATACGTTCGCCGGTCCTAGGCAGAGCAGGGGGCTGGGTGGCCCGCGCGGCCCGCGGCATCGTTCCCCACGACCCGCAAGACCGACGGAGCAGACCCGAGGAGCACCACGATGTCCCAGGCCACCGCCACCCGGGCCGCCGCCTACGCCGCGCCCGCCCCGAAGGCCCCGCTGGAGCGGACCACCGTCCCCCGCCGCGCCGTGGGCCCGCGCGACGTCCTCGTCGAGATCAGGTACGCCGGTATCTGCCACTCCGACATCCACCAGGTCCACGACGGCTGGCACGAGGGCATCTACCCGATGGTCCCCGGCCACGAGATCACCGGCGTGGTCACCGCGGCCGGCGCGGAGGTGACCCGGTTCGCGGTCGGCGACCGGGTCGGCGTCGGCGTCATCGTGGACTCCTGCCGCACCTGCGAGCACTGCCTGGCCGGCCAGGAGCAGCACTGCGCCGACGGCCCGACCGGCACGTACAACGCCCTCGACCGCGCCGGTGAACCGACCTACGGCGGCTACTCCACCCACATCGTGGTCGACGAGGGCTACGCCGTCCGGATCCCCGACGCCCTCTCCCTGGACGCCGCCGCGCCGCTGCTGTGCGCCGGCATCACCCTCTACTCGCCGCTCAGGCGCTGGCAGGCCGGCCCGGGCAAGAAGGTCGCGATCGTCGGGCTCGGCGGCCTCGGCCACATGGGCGTGAAGATCGCGAAGGCGCTGGGCGCGGAGGTGACCGTCCTCTCGCAGAGCCTGCGCAAGAAGGACGACGGCCTGGCGCTCGGCGCCACCCACTACCGCGCCACCTCCGACCCGGCCACGTTCACCGAGCTGGCCGGCCGCTTCGACCTGGTCGTCTCGACCGTCTCCGCCCCGATCGACCTCGGCGCCTACCTCCGGCTGGTCAGGGTGGGCGGCACGCTGGTGAACGTGGGCGCGCCTGAGGAGCCGGTCCGCCTCGACCTGTTCTCCGTCATCAACGGCAACAGGTCGCTGGCCGGCTCCATGATCGGCGGCATCGCCGAGACCCAGGAGATGCTGGACTTCTGCGCCGCGCACGGGCTCGGCGCGGAGATCGAGCTCATCCGCGCGGACCAGGTCAACGACGCCTACGACCGGGTCCTGGCCGGCGACGTCCGCTACCGGTTCGTCATCGACGCCGCCACCATCTGAGCCCGGGCGGTCGCGGTCACCCGTCCGACCCCGACCCGGCCCCGGCGATGCCGACCGGGCAGGACACGCCGGTGCCGCCGATGCCGCAGTACCCGCCGGGGTTCTTGTCGAGGTACTGCTGGTGGTACTCCTCCGCGTTCCAGAACGGGCGGTCGGCGGCCGGGAGCACGGCGGTGCTGATCGTGCCGTACCCGGAGCCGGTCAGCACCCGCTGGTAGGCGTCCCGGGAGGCCTCGGCGGTGGCCTGCTGGGCCTCGGAGTGCGTGTAGACGGCCGAGCGGTACTGGGTGCCGACGTCGTTGCCCTGGCGGAAGCCCTGGGTGGGGTCGTGCGCCTCCCAGAACACCTTCAGCAGCGTCTCGTACGCGACCTCGGCCGGGTCGAAGACCACCCGGACGACCTCCGTGTGGCCGGTCAGGCCCGAGCAGACCTCCTCGTACGTGGGGTTCTCCGTGAAGCCGCCCTGGTAGCCGACCAGCGTGGTCCACACGCCGGGGGTCTGCCAGAACTTGCGCTCCGCGCCCCAGAAGCAGCCCAGGCCGAAGTCCGCGACCTCCAGCCCCTCCGGGTACGGGCCGGCCAGCGGGTTGCCGAGGACCGTGTGGCGGGCGGGCAGCGAGAACAGCGGCTCCGGGCGGCCCTTCAGGGCCTCCTCGCGGCTGGGGAGCTCGGGCGTGCGGCGGTACGTGAACATGCGTGGCCTCCTTGTGTACGAGGAGAACGGGAACGGGCGGGCGGGGATTCCCCCCGGCGCGCCCGTTCCGGCGGTCCGCCGGTCGCCGCTCAGCGCGGCAGGGTCGCCGGCGAACCGCCGTTGGACTCGTAGCCGGCCACCGCCAGGGCGCGGAACACCGCGTACATCTCGGCCGGGTCCGGGCTGTGCGACCAGGGCAGCGCGCCCACGTAGCCGTCCACGTGGCGGACCTGCTCCATCGCCTCCGCCCACCGCTCGCCGCCGACCAGGAACCACAGCAGCAGGTGCCGGACGTGGGCCAGCATCGGGTCGTCGGCGCGGGCGTTGCGCACCGCGAACATCGCGCCCTCGACCGCGCGCGTGACCACCGCGGTGCGGTGGAAGTCGGTCAGCACCACCTCGGGGACGTGCTCGTACACGCCGAACAGCGGCAGCGCCGCCAGCAGCGAGCCCTGCGGGGCGCGGGCCGCCGCCGCATGCGTGAACGCGTCGGCCTGCTCGCGCGAACCGTGCCACTTGGCGCACCAGTAGTGCAGCGCCGCCAGGTGCGCCCCCATGTGGTCCGGCGCCCGGTCGATCACCTTCGCCCACAGCGCGTCGAACTCGACCGGCGGGTACGCCAGACCCCGCGCGACCGCCAGCTCGGTGATGTACGGGACGGGGTCGCCCGGCGCCAGCAGCGCCGCCTTCGCGCAGGCCTCCCGCGCCTCCTCCAGGATGATCCGGTGGTCGTCCGAGCCGACCCCGCCCGACTGCCGCCAGGCCTGCTGCACCAGGAACTCCGCGTGCACCTCGGCGCCGCCCGGGTCCTTCTCCGCCTCCAGCCGCCAGGTCCGCAGCCACTGCGCGCCCGTACCCGGCCGCTGCGCCAGCTCCAGCGCCGCCGCGCCCGCGAAGGCCTGGACCCGCTGCCACCGCAGCTCGCCCTCCTTCGGGGTGCCGGCCAGCAGCTGCGACGCCGCCCGCCA
Organism: Streptomyces sp. NPDC012888; assembly: GCF_042900645.1. NCBI lineage: Bacteria > Bacillati > Actinomycetota > Actinomycetes > Kitasatosporales > Streptomycetaceae > Streptomyces > Streptomyces sp. NPDC012888. Next base: position 374,894 of record NZ_JBIBBM010000006.1, read on the forward strand.
CTGCTGGGTCTGCTGCACCAGCTCCAGGGCGTCCATCAGGTCCGTGTCCGGGCCCGGCACCCGGATGTCCAGCTGCTCCTGCCGGACGAATCCGTAGTTCGCGGGGTCGGCCGCGTCGGGGCTGCCCGGCGCGACCAGGCGCACACCGCCGCGCCTGCGCCGTATCCACGGGCCGAGGGCGGCCAGCAGCAGGCCGATCGCGATCAGGAACCAGAGAATCTCCATGTCCCCAAGCGAACCAGACCAACCGGCCCGGAGGCGAATAGGCTCTGTCCATGAGCCACGACAGCCACGACGGCAGCCACGAGCACCAGAATTTCGAGACCCGCGCCATCCATGCGGGCAATACGGCCGACCCGCTCACCGGCGCGGTCGTCCCCCCGATCTACCAGGTGTCCACGTACAAGCAGGACGGTGTCGGCGGTCTGCGCGGCGGCTACGAGTACAGCCGCAGCGCCAACCCGACCCGTACCGCACTGGAGGAGAACCTCGCCGCGCTGGAGGGCGGCCGCCGCGGCCTCGCCTTCGCCTCCGGGCTGGCCGCCGAGGACTGCCTGCTGCGCACCCTGCTCTCGCCGGGTGACCACGTGGTGATCCCCAACGACGCGTACGGCGGTACGTTCCGCCTCTTCGCCAAGGTGGTCTCCCGGTGGGGCGTGGAATGGTCGGTGGCCGACACCTCCGACCCGGCGGCGGTGCGGGCCGCGCTGACCGACCGCACCAAGGCGATCTGGGTGGAGACCCCGTCCAACCCGCTGCTGGGCATCACCGACATCGCGGTCGTCGCCGACATCGCGCGGGGTGCCGGCGCCAAGCTGGTCGTCGACAACACCTTCGCCTCCCCGTACCTGCAGCAGCCGCTGGCGCTGGGCGCCGACGTGGTCGTGCACTCGCTGACCAAGTACATGGGCGGCCACTCCGACGTGGTCGGCGGGGCCCTGGTCACGGCGGACGCCGCGCTGGGCGAGGAGCTGGCGTACCACCAGAACGCGATGGGCGCGGTGGCCGGGCCGTTCGACTCGTGGATCGTGCTGCGCGGCATCAAGACGCTGGCCGTCCGGATGGACCGGCACAGCCAGAACGCGGCGCGCGTCGCGGAGATGCTGACCCGGCACCCGAAGGTCACCCGGGTCCTGTACCCGGGACTGCCCGACCACCCCGGCCACGAGGTCGCCGCCAAGCAGATGCGGGACTTCGGCGGCATGATCTCGTTCCGGGTCGCGGGCGGCGAGGAAGCGGCCGTGGAGGTCTGCAACCGGGCGAAGCTGTTCACGCTCGGCGAGTCGCTGGGCGGGGTGGAGTCGCTGATCGAGCACCCCGGTCGGATGACGCACGCGTCGGTCGCCGGGTCGGCGCTGGAGGTTCCGGGGGACCTCGTGCGGCTCTCGGTCGGCATCGAGTCGGCGGACGACCTCCTGGCCGACCTCACCCAGGCCCTGTCCTGACTCTCTGACGCCCCCGCCCCCGCCCCCCGCCCGCCCCCCCCGCCCCCCCCCCCCCCCCCGGGGGGGGGGGGGGGGGGCGGGTGGGGGCGGGCGGGGCTCCGCCGCGCCTCGATCGCCGGCGGGCCGGATTCGTCCCCGGGAGCCGGCCCGCGGGGCGGCGCCCCGGCCGGGCCACCGAGCCCGAGCGGCGTTTGAGCGGGCTCGGGCGGAGTCGTAGCCGTGCGGCCGGGGCTCTGCCGGGGCACACGGGGCTCCGCCCCGTACCCCGCGCCCGCGGCGGGTTCCGGCCCGGGCGGGGGTGCACGTCGGGGGTGGCGTGGTCACCAGCCCTGGAGGGGTGGGGCTTTCGGGGCGGGCGGTGGGAGCCAGGGTTCGGTGTGGGAGGCCCAGACGGCCAGCGCGAGGGTGGCCAAGGCCACTAGGGCCCAGGCCAGCCGCCGCAGCAGCCGGCGCCGGCGCCGGATGCGGGTGCCGCGCGCCGCGGCCGCCGCGGCCAGGTCCGGCGGGACGGCCCCGTGCGGACCGGCTTCGAGCAGGCGGCGCAGGTCGGCCGCACGGTCCCCGGTCACGCCGCCCGCTCCCGCGTCCGCAGCACCGCCTCCGCATGGGCCCGCAGCGCGCGCAGCCGTTCCGGCGCCAGCCCCAGCTGGGCCGCCGCCTGCTGTTCCGCCACGCTCTCGTACACCAGCAGGACGACCGCCAGCCGCTGCTGCGGCCGCAGCCGGGACAGCACCCCGCCGCGCCCCCGCTGGTAGCGCCAGGCGCTGCGGGCGAACGCCGCGCACAGCTCCTGCCGGGTGTGGTCGTACGGATCGTCACCCCGCAGCCGCCGCCAGTCGGCGAAGGTGCGGGCCAGCGCACCCGCCAGCAGCTCCCGGGCGGCCGGGGCCCCGCCCTCCGGCTCGGCGGTCAGCAGCGTGGCGACGTGCAGCAACCGCGCCGCCGCACCCGCGACGAACGCTTCGAACTCCCTGAACCCCGCCTGGGTTTGGTGGTCCACATGCTCATGGTGCGGGCAGCCGGACCACCCGGGTCAAGAGGTCGGACCGCCCTCGGACGCCGCGCCCATCAGGTCGGACAGCGACAGGTTGAAGCGGGTCAGCAGGGCGGTGAAGGACTCCCGCTCTTCCTCCGTCCACTCGGCCGTCACCCGCGCCATGAGTTCGCGCCGCGACGAACGGACCTCCTCCAGCCGGGCCAGCCCGCGCGGGGACAGCGCCAGCACCACCGCGCGGCCGTCCTCCGGGTGCGAAGTCCGCTTCACCAGACCGGTGTCGACCAGCGGCGCGACCTGCCGGGTCACCGTCGACGAGTCGATCCCCATGCCCGCGGCGAGCGCCTTGACGCCCATCGGGCCTTCCAGGTCGAGCCGGTTGAGCAGCAGGTACGCGGCCCGGTCCATGGAGTTGCGGGCCTGGCCGACGCCGCCCAGCCGGGTCTGCTCGGCCCGGCGCGCGAACAGGGCGACCTGGTGCTGGAGGGCGTCGAGCAGGCCGGCTTCGGCCGGGGTCTCGGCCGGGGTCTCGGCCGTGGCCGGCAGGTCGGGACGGGCCGGGGTGGAGGACATGGCCGTGGGCTCTCTTCGCGTGGGGCCGACAGGGATGGGGCACAGCGTACGCGGCCGGGCTCCGGCCCGTGCGCGCCGTGGCAGAACTGGCGAGTAGCGGCCCGGGCCGCCCCGCCGCGGCGGGCCGCTGCCCGCACCTCGGACGTCCCGCGCCCCGTCGCTCCCGGACTGCGAGACTTGCGGCATGAACTACCGCGTGCCCGAGCCCGTCCCCCAGGTGATCCTCGACGACGTCAGGGGAGCGCAGAAGATGCTCTCCGGCGTCGCCCGGGTCACCGCCATGGAGGGCAGCCGGCACCTGTCGGCGCTGGTCGGCGCGCCGGTCCACCTCAAGTGCGAGAACCTCCAGCGCACCGGATCCTTCAAGCTGCGCGGCGCGTACGTGCGCATCGCGGGTCTCCGCCCCGAGCAGCGCGCGGCCGGCGTGGTCGCCGCCAGCGCCGGCAACCACGCCCAGGGCGTGGCCCTGGCCTCGTCCCTCCTCGGGGTGCGCTCGACGGTGTTCATGCCGGTCGGCGCCCCGCTGCCGAAGGTGGCCGCGACCCGGGAGTACGGGGCGGAGGTGCGGCTGGAGGGCCAGGTGGTCGACGAGACCCTGGCCGCCGCGCAGGAGTACGCGGACCGGACCGGGGCGGTGTTCATCCACCCCTTCGACCACCGGGACATCATCGCCGGGCAGGGCACCGTGGGCCTGGAGATCCTGGAGCAGTGCCCCGAGGTGCGGACCATCCTCGTGGGCATCGGCGGCGGCGGGCTGGCCGCCGGCGTGGCCGTCGCGGTGAAGGCGCTGCGTCCCGACGTGCGGGTCGTCGGCGTTCAGGCGGCGGGCGCGGCCGCGTACCCACCCTCGCTCGCGGTGGGCCACCCGGTGTCCGTGGACGAGCCGAGCACGATGGCCGACGGCATCAAGGTGGGCCGCCCCGGCGACGTCCCGTTCCGGATCATCGCGGAGCTGCTCGACGACGTCCGTACGGTCTCCGAGGACGCGCTGTCCAGCGCCCTGCTGCTCTGCCTGGAGCGGGCCAAGCTGGTGGTGGAGCCGGCCGGCTGCAGCACCGTCGCGGCCCTGCTGACCGAGCCGGAGCTGTACGGCAAGGGTCCGGTGGTGGCCGTGCTGTCCGGCGGCAACGTGGACCCGCTGCTGCTCCAGCGGATCCTCCGGCACGGCATGGCCGCGGCCGGCCGCTACCTGTCGCTGCGGCTGCGGGTGGCGGACCGGCCCGGCGCGCTGGCCGGGCTGCTGGGGGTGCTGTCGGGCATGGACGCCAACGTGCTCGACGTCAGCCACGTGCGGACCGACCCCCGTCTGGGCCTGACGGAGGTCGAGGTCGAGCTGCACCTGGAGACGAAGGGGCCGGAGCACTGCAAGGAGGTGGCCCGCTCCCTGCACGCGGCGGGCTACCGCGTGATGGGCTGAACCGTCCCCGCCCCGGTACCCCTACCCGTGCCCGTACCGCTCCGTCCGCGTCCCCGGGCAGCGGCGAGCCCCCGCCGGAAGGGGTCCGGCGGGGGCTCGACGGTCGTCGTGCGGGGCGGTCAGCCGGTGAAGGGCTTGACCGCGAGGATGCGCACCGAGGCCTTCTTGCCGTTGGGCAGCTCGTACTCGGCGTCCTCGCCCTCCTTCTTGCCCATGACGCCGGTGCCCAGCGGGGACTGCGGCGAGTAGGTCTCGAAGTCGGAGGAGGCGTACTCGCGCGAGGCGAGCAGGAACTCCATGGTGTCGTCCGGGTCGCCGTCGAAGGCGATGGTCACGACCGTGCCGGGCGCCACGACGCCGTCGGACGCGGGCGCGGTGCCGACCTTGGCGCTCTCCAGGAGCTGGGTGAGCTGGCGCACGCGGAGCTCCTGCTTGCCCTGCTCCTCCTTCGCAGCGTGGTAGCCGCCGTTCTCACGGAGGTCACCCTCCTCGCGGGCGGCCGCGATCTTGGCGGCGATCTCCGTGCGTGCGGGACCAGACAGGTAATCCAGCTCGGCCTTGAGCTGGTCGTACGCCTCCTGGGTCAGCCAGGTGACGCTCTCGCTCGTCTGGGTCACAGGTGCTCCTCGTCGGTACAGGGGACTTCATGGCCGCGCACTCGTCGGTGCGGGCGAAACCACGAGCCTAACAATTCGGGAAGAAAAGGGGGAGGACACCGTGTGTATGAAGTGTGTCATTGCGGCCGGACGCGGGACGCCTCCGGCGCCGCTGGTGCTCGATGGACCGGTGCGGCAACCTCGCGGAGATCGCCGCCTACCGGTCCCGCAGGAGCGGGGGGAGACTGGAGGGACAGGGGGCGTGACCGACCTGGAGGAGCCATGACGTCAACGACATGGGACAGCACTCCGGTGATGTTCAAGACCGACGGGGCGGAGCTGCGCACCGTGGACATCGGAGGGGACATCAGCGTCGCGTTCGTCCGGTTCGTCGCCGGCACGGACATGACCCCGGCCTTCAAGGGCCTGCCCGACGACCTGTGCGACTGCCCGCACTGGGGCTACGTGATCAAGGGGCGGATCAAGCTGCACATGACCGACGGCTCGGCGCCGGTCTACTCCGCCGGAGACGCCTTCTACTGGGCGCCCGGACACGCGCCCGAGGCGCTGGAGGACTGCGAGTTCCTCGACTTCTCGCCGAGCTCGGAGTTCAGGAAGGTCGTCGACCACGTCAAGGCGGCGGTCGGCGGATAGCGGGACCGGAGGAGAGAGAGGGCAGGGTCAGCCGGCTGCCTGGCAGCCGACCAGCTCGATCATCACGGCCCGGCTCGTGGTCTTCAGCGTGACGAGTTCGTCGACCCGCCCCACCGGCTGTGCGAACGTGAAGTCGCCGCGACCGACCTCACCGTGCTCCTTGTCCTGCGAGCTCAGCGTGCAGACACCGGTGACCCCGGGCTCCTTGCGGATCTCCAGGTGCACCTGCACCTCGGAGTCGGAGACCACCTCGTACTTGATCACCTCGGCGCTGACGCTCTGGCCGGCCACGTAGTCCCAGCCGATCCAGCCGACCAGGCCCAGCAGGCCCACACCCAGCAACGAGCCGACGATCTTGAGCTTGCGGTCGGCGCGGTCGTCCGCGGAACGGCCGTACCGCCCCTCGGGCAGCCCTTCGCGCACCGTACCCATCGCTCGATCCTCTCTCCACGGGGGCTGGAATTTTCCTCCCCCCGATTCGGTCACTATAGAAGCCGCCGACCGTGCCCGATCGCAGAGGATCCCGTCTTGACCGAGCAGCTTCGACTGATGGCCGTCCACGCCCACCCCGACGACGAGTCCAGCAAGGGTGCGGCGACCATGGCCAAGTACGTGTCCGAGGGCCTGCCGGTCCTGGTCGTCACCTGCACCGGGGGCGAGCGGGGCTCGATCCTCAACCCCAAGCTCCAGGGCGACAAGTACATCGAGGAGAACATCCACGAGGTCCGCCGCAAGGAGATGGACGAGGCCCGCGAGATCCTCGGCGTCCAGCAGGAGTGGCTGGGCTACGTCGACTCCGGCCTCCCCGAGGGCGACCCGCTGCCGCCGCTGCCCGAGGGCTGCTTCGCGCTGGAGGACGTCGACGAGGCGGCCGGCCGGCTGGTGCGGAAGATCCGCGAGTTCCGGCCGCAGGTCATCACCACGTACGACGAGAACGGCGGCTACCCGCACCCCGACCACATCATGACCCACAAGATCACGATGGTGGCCTTCGACGGCGCGGCCGACACCGAGAAGTACCCGGAGGCCGAGTTCGGCCCGGCCTACCAGCCGCTGAAGCTGTACTACAACCAGGGCTTCAACAAGCCGCGCACCATCGCCCTGCACAACGCGATGCTGGAGCGCGGGCTGGAGTCCCCGTACGGCGAGTGGCTGGCGCGGTGGAAGGAGTTCGAGCGCAAGGAGCGCACGCTGACCACGCACGTGCCCTGCGCCGAGTTCTTCGAGATCCGCGACAAGGCGCTGATCGCGCACGCCACGCAGATCGACCCCGACGGCGGCTGGTTCCGCGTCCCGATGGACGTCCAGAAGGAGGTCTGGCCGACGGAGGAGTACGAGCTGGCGAAGTCGCTCGTGGACACCACCCTCCCCGAGTCCGACCTCTTCGCGGGCATCCGGGAGAATGCGTAAGCATGAGCGCCACGCACGCAGCCATCGCCCAGGTCCTCCCGCTGGCGGCGGACACCTTCGACAAGAACAAGGTGACGCCCGGTGTGCTGGGCTTCATCGTGTTCGCCGCGCTTGCGGTGGGGGTGTGGGCCCTGATGAAGTCCATGAACCGGCACATGGGCCGCGTCAACTTCGAGGAGGCCCCCGCCGCCTCCGCCTCCGCCTCCGCCGGGGCCGCCTCCGACCCGGCCACGACGCCGCCCGCCCCGACCAAGCCGTAACCGCCCGGCTCGGGCCCGGCGGAACCGCTGCTCGGGCCCGGCGGGCCGGTGCCGGGCGGAACCCGGCCTCGCCGGCGTGCGAGGCGCGGAGCTTTGGCTCCGCCCGGTCCCGCTCAATCGCCGCTCGGGCTTGAGGTGCGGCCCGGCTCCGCCGTGTGCCCCCGGCTTCGGTGCGGGCGCCGCCCGGAAGGATCCAGCCCCGCCGGCGTTCGAGGCGCGGGTTGCGGGGCGGAGCGTTGGCTGTGGGGCTTGGCTCCGCCCGGGTGTGGTCAGGTGTCGCTCGGGCCGGGGTCGGGGCGGGGCGGGAGGGACAGGATTTCGCGGGAGTGGCGGTTCGGCACCATCGCCAGGCGCCACCCCTGCCAGCCCTCCGCGGGGTCCACCCCGCGCCCCAGGGCCACCGCGTAGGGATCGAGGCAGTCCTCCAGCCGCGCGTCCCGCCCCGCGTGCGGCGCCGCCGCCAACGCGGCCAGCCCGGCCGCCGCCTCCTCCGCGCGCCCCGCGTACGGCAGCACCGTGCACCGCAGGAACCGCGCCCAGTCCCCGCCCCGCCGGTCCCCGTACGACTCGAACAGCCGGTCCGCCTCCTCGCACAGCGCCAACGCCTGCGCGATCCGCCCGTTGCCCGCGTCCACCACCGCCAGCTCCAGGCACGTCCACGCCTCGCCGTGGGCCAGCCCGATCTTCCCGAAGTCCGCCCGCGCGTCCACCAGCAGCTGCCGGGCGAAGCCGGAGTTGCGCAGGTTGCCGGTCTGCGCGGCCCGCTGGTCCCGGGTCACCCGCCCCGAGTGGTGCCGGGCGCAGGCCAGCCCGTACACGTCCCGCATCCGCGAGAACATCGTCCGCGCCCGCTCCAGCTCCCGCACCGCCCGGTCCCGGTCGCCCTGCTCCTCCAGCGCCTGCCCCAGGTAGTACAGCGACCACGCCTCGCCCCGCGCGTCCTCCGCCTCCCGGTGCCGTTCGTGCGCCTCCCGCAGCCGGTCCGCCGCACCCGTCGCGTCCCCGTCCACCAGCCGCGCCCGGCCCAGCTGGGTCAGCGCCCACGCCTCCCCGCGCGCGTCGTGAGTACGCCCGTACAGCTTCAGGGCCAGCCGGAGTTCCTCCTCGGCCGCCGGCACGTCCCCCGCCCGCAGGAACACCTGCCCCAGGTGGAAACGCCCCCACGCCTCGCCGTGCACGCTCCCGCTCTCCCGGTGCAGCGCCAGCGACCGCTCCAGCAGCTCCAGCGCCTCCGGCAGCCGCGCCAGGTCCCGCTCCACCGCCGCCAGCGCGTGCAGCGCCCACGCCAGGTCGCCGGTCAGCCCCGCCGCCTCCTGCGAGGCCGCCGCCTCGCGGATCCTCGTCCGCGCCTCCGGCAGCTGGCCCTGGTGGTGCAGGGTGATGCCCAGCGACACCAGCGCCCGCGCCGCCCCGGCCTGCTGGTTCGCCTCGCGGAACTGGTCCACCACCGAGGTCAGCGTCGTCCGGGCCCGGTCCAGCTCACCCAGCTGCCGCGCGGCGATGCCGGTACGCCACTGCACCGAGCGGGCCATCACCTCCTGCGCGCCGCCCTCCGCCCGCACCGCCTGCGTCAGCTCGTTGATCTCGCCCAGCCGGTACAGGTCCCCGCGCAGCAGGCAGTGGTCGCACAGCGCGCCCAGCAGGTCCAGTACCGCCCGCTGGTCCACGCCCTCCGTGTGCCGCAGTGCCGCGGTGATGAAGCTCGACTCCTCGTCCAGCCAGCGCAGCGCCGCGTCCAGCGAGGCGAAACCGTGGCCGTCGAACCGGTCCGCCCGCGTCGAGGTCTTCCCGTCGACCATCCGGATCACCGCGTCGGCGAGCTGCGCGTAGTTCCGGATCAGCCGCTCGTGGGCCGCGGCCAGCGCCTCCCGGTCCACCGACTCCGCCTGCCGGGCGGCCGCGTACGCGCGCACCGCGTCGTGCAGCCGGAACCGGTCACCGCGGACCCGGTCGATCAGCCCCGCCCGCCACAGCTCCTCCAGCGCCCGCCGGGCCGCCGACTCCGGTACGTCGAGCAGCGCGGCGGCCGCGGCCCCGCCCAGCGAGGCGCGGCCGGCCAGCGGGAGCCGCAGCAGCAGCCGCCCCGCCTGTTCGCCGAGCTCCGGCCCGGCCACCGCCAGTGCCCGTTCCACCGGGCCGGCGCCGGGCCGTGTCGCCATGGCCGCCGCGAGGGCACCCGCCCCGGGCCCGTCCAGCAGCGGGCCCAGCACCCGCAGCGCCAGCGGCAGCCCACCGGCCGCCGCGGCCAGCGCGGCCACCTCCGCACCGGCGTGCGCCGCGCCGCCCGCGCCGCCCACGCCGGCGCGCGCCGCGTCGACCACGCTCCCCGCGCCGCCCGCGCTCCCCGTACCGCCGGCACTCCCCGCGCCGCCCGCGAGCAGCTCCGTCGCCTCCGCCGGCTCCAGCGGGCCCACCTCCAGCTGGTGCACCCACGCCGGGAGGTCCTCGCCCAGCTCCAGCCGCTCCCGCGCCGTCACCAGCACCAGCGAGTCCGACCGCTCCGGCAGCAGCGCCCGCACCTGCGCCGCGTCCCCCGCGTCGTCGAGCACCACCGCGACCGGCAGTCCCGCCAGGTGCTGGTGGTACAGCTCGGCCAGCCTCCGCACCTGCTGCTCCGCCGACGACCGCTCCCGGAACAGCAACTGCTCCCGTGGCGCGCCCAGCCGGTTCAGCAGGTGCAGCAGCGCCTCCCGCGTCGGCAGCGGGGCCGGGCCGGCCGGGGAACCGCCGCGCAGGTCCACCACGCACGCCCCCCGGTACTGGTCCCGCAGCTGGTGGGCCGCCCGCAGCGCGAGCGCCGTCCGCCCCGCGCCGGGCTCCCCGTACAGCACCACCACCACCGGCCGGGTCTCCGTGCTGGCCCGCGCCGCCCGCACCCACTGCGCGATCCGCGCCAGCTCGGCCCGCCGCCCCGCGAACGCCCCCACCGGCTCCGGCAGCTGCCCGAAGCTCTGCTCCAGCGCCCGCCGCCGCCGGGCCTCCGCACTGCGGTCCGCCCCGCGCAGCTGCGGCACCGGCTGCTTCCCCGGCCGGGCCGCCCGGGCCGCCGCCACCTGCCGCTGCTGCTCCAGGAACGGCCTGACCCCCCGCACCTCCAGCGCCGACAGCCACTGGAGCCTCAGCTGTTCCACCCCGCCGGGCTGCCCCAGCGCCCCGGCCCGCCGGTGCGCGGCCGGCACGTGCCCCGCCGTCACCTTGAGCACCGTCGCCACCGCACCGGCCGCACCCACCACCGCCCCCGCGCCCAGCGCCGTACCGGACTCCACGCCCAGCGCCACGTCCGCGCCGAAGGCCGCCACCGCCGAGACCGCCGCCACGAGCAGGGCCGTGGAGGCGTTGCCGTGCCGGAACGCGTCCCCGAGCGAGCGCTCACCGGCCGCCGCCTCGTCGACCGCCCGTACGTAGGCCTCGTACTCCGCCGCCGCGCTCGCCGCCAGCGCGTCCAGCGCCTCCCGGCCCCGCGCCAGCAACCCGCCCCGGTCGACCACCGCGCCGGGGTGCCGCCGCACCTCCTCGTCGACGGCCCGCACCCACAGCGCCTCGGCCTCGCTCCGATGGACGTCCCGCATCAGCGATCCCCCTTCGAGGGTTCCGACGGAGCTACACAGTGTCCTGCGGGACACCCCTCGGCGCGAGCAATCTGAGCTAGATCAGAGGGAGTTGCCTCCCGCGCGGACCGCTCGGAGCGGGCGTCTACACTCACCGAGTCGATCCGACACGGGTATACGGGGGCTTGCATGACGGTACGTGACATACGCACGGCGGCACGGTTGATCGGGCGCCGCAACGCCCTGCGCTACCTGGCCATCGGCGCCGGCGCGGCGCTCCTCGCCGCCTGCACGGGCAAGGACCGCCCGAAGGCCGCGTCGGGCTCCTCCGCGGCCCCCTCCACCGGGCCCTCCACGACGTCCGCCGCCTCCTCCTCCCCGTCCACCGCCGCCTCCGGATCCGCCACCCCCGGGCCGGCCGCCACGCCCGCCCGACGGGGCGTGCTGGAGCGGTCCTTCGAGGCCTTCCTCAAGGGCCCCTGGGCCATCGAGTCGACCTCGTCGAACGGACTCGTGGCCCGGGCCGCGGCCACCGTCGAGCTCTCCTCCTGGACCATCGTCTGGGAGGGCGACGGCGGCACCTGGCGCGGCGGCCACCGCCTCCACGGCAGCGGCGTCCTGGCGATCGAGGTCCACGAGGGCCCCAAGGCCCTGACCCGTGAGACCGGCACCCAGGCCCACCAGGTCCCGGAGAAGGTCGCCGACGGTTTCGAGCTCACCCTCCCCTGGCAGCCCCCGGGCCGCCGCCGCCCCGCCGACGACCAGCGCCTCTCGGTCACCTACGCCGGCAACACCCTCACCATCCGCCACGTCGAACGCTCCGGCAGCACCACCACCCACGTCTGCACCCGCGCCTGAAACGCGCGCCGCGGGGCGTGGTCAGCGGGACAGGAAGGCGAGGATGCGCTGGTTGACCTCCTGCGGCTTCTCGGTGAGGAGGAAGTGGCCCGCGCCTTCGATCATCGCGCCGTCCGATCCCGGCGGCAGCATGGAGACGAGCTCGGCGAGCGTCGCCTCGTCGACCACGGGGTCCTCGGTTCCGTGGAGGTAGAGGGTGGGCTGGGAAGGCAGCTCGTCCAGCACTCGGGCCATCTCCCATCGCGGGGTGCCGAAGGTCGCGGCCGGGAAGTTCTGCCGGTAGAGCTCCAGGCCGAGGTGGAGCCTCTCCGGCGTGTCGAGTCCCTCCTTCATCGCCTTGCGGTCCTCCGTGGAGTCGTAGCCGGGGACGGTCCCCGTCCAGTGGTTCCAGAGCCAGTCGAGGTAGGCGAGGTCGTCGGCCGCGACGAGCTGGTCGGCTATGGCCATCTGGAAGAAGTAGAAGTGCACGTACCGCTCGATGCGGGCGGGATCCGCGCTGCCGCGGTCGTAGAACGACAGGGGCGGGACGTCGTTGACGACCACCTTGGCCCATCGCTCCGGCGCGGCCGCGGCGGCGCCCCAGGTGGTGAAGCCGCCCCAGTCGTGTCCGATCAGGACCGCGTCGGAGCCGCCGCCGAGCGCCTCGTGCAGGCCGTTGGCGTCGGCGATCAGGTCGGGCAGGCGCATGCTGCCGTCCGGCGGCACCTGGGACGGGGCGAAGCCGCGCATGGTGGGGACCACGGCGCGGTACCCCGCCTCGGCCAGCGCGGGCATGAGGTACCGGTACAGCCTGGGCGTGTCGAAACCGTGCAGCATCAGGGCGAGCGGCCCTTCTCCGGCTTCGACGTAGGCCAGGTCCAGGCCGTTGACGGTGATCCGCTTGTGTTCCATATCAGCTCCTTGTTCGCGAGGTTCTAGAGAGAACGTTCTATCTAGTCGGAAGCTAACACGGGGGCCGGAGTGATCCACAAGCTAGAACGAGCGCTCTATCCAGCGATCGCTGCGGGGTCGCGGGCCGGCAGGGCGCCTACGGTGCCGTCGGCAGCGGCTTGGGCGGGTAGCTGCGCAGGACGAGGGATGTGGTGACCGGTCCGTAGCGGGCGAGGGAGTCCACGATCCGTTCCAGGCGCTCGGCGTGGGAACAGTGCACGTCGAGCACCAGACAGTCCTCGCCGGTCACGCGGAGGGTCGAGACGACCTCGGGAGTCCGGGCGGCGAGGGCGAGCGCTTGGGTCAGCTGCGCGTGGGTGGTCCGCAGCCGGACGACGGCGTGGATGTTCAACCCGACTGCCGACGGGGCGACGACGGCGCGGTACCCGGTGATGGTCCCGTTCTTCTCCAGGCGCTGGATGCGGGCGGCGGCCGCAGGCTGGGACAGCCCGACCCGGCGTCCGACCTCGGCTCCGGTGAGCCGGCCGTCGACCTGGAGCAGATCCAGGATCGCCCGGTCTATCTCGTCGAGTGATTCCATCGTCGTCGCCCCCACTTTCCTTGAGATCACTTGCTGGGCCCGGCCACCGGCGCTGCCCCGTCGAGAATCGCCCCAGGGTGTCCCGGCGAAGTGCGGGGACCGCGACGGGAACGGCGGTGGGCGATGGTCGCGTACGTCATCATCCCCGGCATCGACGGTTCGGATGAGCGGCACTGGCAGAGCGTGTGGGAGGAGCGATGGGGGCCCTCGGCGGTACGGATCGCGCCGGCGTCGTGGAGCGAGCCGGACCTGCCGGACTGGGTCGCCGCGATCCAGGCTGCCTACGGGATCGCTTCCCGGCGTGACGGCCGGGTGGCGTTGGTGGCGCACAGCCTCGGCTGCTGGGCGGCCGCGCACTGGCTGGAGCAGGCGCTGCCCGACTCGGTGGCGGCGTTCCTGGTCGCGCCCCCCGACCCCCGGGGGCCGGCGTTCCCGCAAGAGGCCGCCCCGACGTTCCTGGGCCTGTCCGCCCGCCCCCTGCCCTGCCCGGCCCTGGTGGTGGCCGGCGACGACGACCCCTACTGCGACGCGGAGGCGTCCGCGTCCTTCGCGCGGGAGTGGCGGGCGCAAGGCCACCTCCTCGAAGGCCACGGCCACATCAACTCCGACAGCGGCCTCGGTGACTGGCAGGCGGGCCTGGAACTCCTCCGCGGGCTCCTCGACCGCTGAGCCCCCGTGCGGCACGGCGGGTTCGGGCGGCTTCGAGGGAGTCGACCCAGGCGGTCAGGCGAGCGCCATGCCCGACTCCGTACGACGCAGGAACTGCCGGCCCAGTACGGCCAGAGCGAGCGTCTGCCCGAGACGGGCGAGCACGAGGCCTCTCCGCCCTTACACGACCCCAGGATCGACCGTGATGGAGAAAGGTGCGGGCTCCTCGGACCAGGAGTCGTACTGCTCCGCGCTGATCTGCGTATGCATCCACGCGGGCGCCACCATCTCGGCGGACATGGTGTACCTCCTTCGAGGAGCCTCGGCAGGTCCGGTTCTGCTGCGCCCAGCCTGCTGTTCCGAGATGGCGGGTCGCCCGGCACGGAAGGAGGAGTCACCCTCCATGTGATGGCTCACCAGTGCAATTCGGCCACGTGAGGCGGGCGCGTCAGGGTTTCGCCGGTCGCGTCAGCCGTTGTGAGAGGCTGGCCGCATGAACCGGTTGGCTGGTGTGACCTCGCCGTATCTGCTTCAGCATGCTGACAACCCGGTCGACTGGTGGCCGTGGGGACCGGAGGCGTTCGAGGAAGCGCAGCGCCGCGGTGTCCCCGTTCTGCTGTCGGTCGGGTACTCCGCGTGCCACTGGTGCCACGTCATGGCGCACGAGTCCTTCGAGGACGAGCTCACCGCCGCCTACATGAACGAGCACTTCGTCAACATCAAGGTGGACCGCGAGGAGCGGCCCGACGTCGACGCCGTCTACATGGAGGCCGTGCAGGCGGCCACCGGGCAGGGCGGCTGGCCGATGACCGTGTTCATGACGGCGGACGCCGAGCCCTTCTACTTCGGCACCTACTTCCCGCCGGAGCCGCGCCACGGCATGCCCTCCTTCATGCAGGTGCTCGAAGGCGTACGGGCCGCCTGGGTCGGGCGCCGCGACGAGGTCGCCGAGGTGGCCGGGAAGGTCGTGCAGGACCTCGCCGGACGGCAGTTGGAGTACGGGCGGGCCGGGGTGCCGGGGCCGGAGGACCAGGCGCGGGCGCTGCTCGCGCTGACGCGGGAGTACGACGCGCGCCACGGCGGTTTCGGCGGGGCGCCGAAGTTCCCGCCGTCGATGGCGCTGGAGTTCCTGCTGCGCCACCACGCCCGGACCGGCGCCGAGGGCGCCCTCCAGATGGCCGCGGACACCTGCGAGGCCATGGCCCGGGGCGGGATCTACGACCAGCTCGGCGGCGGCTTCGCCCGGTACTCGGTGGACCGGGAGTGGGTGGTCCCGCACTTCGAGAAGATGCTCTACGACAACGCGCTGCTCTGCCGGGTCTACGCCCACCTGTGGCGGGCCACCGGCTCCGACCTGGCGCGCCGCGTCGCGCTGGAGACCGCCGACTTCATGGTGCGCGAACTGCGCACCGCCCAAGGCGGGTTCGCGTCCGCGCTGGACGCCGACTCCGAGGACCCGGGCAGCGGGCGCCACGTCGAGGGCGCGTACTACGTCTGGACGCCGGCCCAGCTGCGGGAGGTGCTCGGCGACACCGACGGCGAACTGGCCGCGGCGTACTTCGGGGTGACGGAGGAGGGGAACTTCGAGCACGGGACGTCGGTGCTGCGACTGCCCCAGGACGGGCCGGCCGTGGAAGCCGGGCGGATCGCCGGGATCCGCGAGCGGCTGCTGGCGGCCCGGGCCGGCCGGCCGGCGCCCGGGCGGGACGACAAGGTGGTGGCGGCCTGGAACGGCCTGGCCATCGCGGCGCTCGCCGAGTGCGGGGCCTTCTTCGAGCGGCCCGACCTGGTGGAGCGGGCCACCGAGGCCGCGGACCTGCTGGTGCGGGTGCACTTCGACGCGACGGCCGGGAAGGTCCGGCTGGGGCGGATCAGCAAGGACGGGCGGGCCGGTGGCAACGCGGGCGTGCTGGAGGACTACGGCGACGTCGCGGAGGGCTTCCTGACGCTGGCCGGGGTGACCGGCGAGGGGGTGTGGCTGGAGTTCGCCGGTTTCCTCGTGGACCTGGTGCTGGACCGGTTCGCCGCCGAGGACGGCTCGCTGTACGACACGGCGCACGACGCGGAGCGGCTGATCCGGCGCCCGCAGGACCCCACCGACAACGCGGCGCCGTCCGGCTGGACGGCCGCGGCCGGCGCGCTCCTGTCGTACGCGGCGCACACCGGCTCGGAGGCCCACCGGACGGCGGCCGAGCGGGCGCTCGGGGTGGTACAGGCGCTGGGTCCGCGCGTCCCGCGCTTCATCGGGCACGGCCTGGCGGTGGCGGAGGCGCTGATCGACGGTCCCCGCGAGGTCGCGGTGGCCGGCCATCCGGAGGACCCGGCGACGGCCGCGTTGCACCGGACGGCGTTGCTGGGGACGGCTCCCGGGGCCGTGGTGGCGGTGGGAGCACCCGGTCCGGCGGGATCCGGCCCGGGGGAGTTCCCCCTTCTGGCCGAGCGCACGCTGGTGCGCGACCTCCCCACGGCGTACGTGTGCCGGCACTTCGTCTGCGCGCGGCCTACGACGGATCCGGTCGAGCTGGCGGGGCAGTTGGGGGCGGTTCGTTCCTGAAGGGTCTGAAATGGGCCCCCGGAATGGTCAACTCCCCATATTCGCAAGCCAGTTCAGCAACGCGCTTTTTATCTGAGGACCGTCTGGGTTTCACCTTCTCTGCCTAACCTCATGTCTTCGGGAGGGGACGGGGGACGGCGGGCCGGGGGGCCCGCCACGACATCCCCCGGGGGGTTCAGACGTTCTGCCGCAGCCCGCCAAGGGCGGCTGCGGCATGCCTGTGGGGGGACCGTTTGTACACGTCTGTGTTCATTGCTGCCATTTCGCTTGCCCTGTTCTGGATGGCCGCGTTCACGCTCTGGTGGCAGATGCACGCCTGGCGCACACCGGAGACGCTGGCCGCGACCCGCTTCGACCGGCCCGACGGAGAGGGCCGCCTGGCGTTCTCCCTGCTGCTGCCGGCCCGCCACGAACAGGCGGTGCTGGAGCACACCATCGACCGGCTGCTCGAATCCAGCCACACCGACTACGAGATCATCGTGATCGTCGGCCACGACGACCCCGAGACCGCCGCGGTCGCCGAGCGGTCCGCGGCCCGCGCACCCGACCGGGTGCGGGTGGTCGTCGACCACCACGAGGCCAAGAACAAGCCGAAGGCCCTCAACACCGCGCTGCCACACTGCCGCGGCGACATCGTCGGGGTCTTCGACGCCGAGGACCAGGTCCACCCGGAACTCCTCGCCCACGTCGACCACGCCTTCCGCTCCACCGGCGCCGACGTCGTCCAGGGCGGGGTCCAGCTGATCAACTTCCACTCCAGCTGGTACAGCCTGCGCAACTGCCTGGAGTACTTCTTCTGGTTCCGCTCCCGGCTCCACCTGCACGCCCAGAAGGGCTTCATCCCGCTCGGCGGCAACACCGTCTTCGTCCGCACCGGCGTGCTCCGCGACGCCGGAGGCTGGGACCAGAACTGCCTCGCCGAGGACTGCGACCTCGGCGTGCGGCTCTCCTCCGTCGGGAAGAAGGTGGTCGTCGCCTACGACTCCGACATGGTCACCCGCGAGGAGACCCCCGGCTCCCTGGTCAGCCTGCTCAAGCAGCGGACCCGCTGGAACCAGGGCTTCCTCCAGGTCTACCGGAAGAAGGACTGGAAGCAGCTGCCCGGCCGCGGCCAGCGCTGGCTCGCCCGCCACACCCTGATGACCCCCTTCATGCAGGCCGCCTCCGGGGTCATCATCCCGCTGAACGTCGCCGTCGCCGTCTTCCTCGACGTCCCCGTGGGCATCGCCTTCATCACCTTCCTGCCCATGATCACCGCGATGGTGACCTTCGTCTTCGAGATCGTCGGCCTGCACGACTTCGGCCGCCAGTACGGACTGCGCGTCCGCTTCGTGCACTACCTCAAGCTCGTCGTCGGCGGCCCCCTCTACCAGGTGATGCTGGCCGGCGCCGCGATCCGGGCCGTCTGGCGCGAACAGCGCGGACGCAACGAGTGGGAACTGACCAGCCACGTCGGCGCCCACCTGACCGCCGTCACCGCAGCGACCGGAGCCACCGCCGCGACCGCCGCGACCGCCGCGACCGGAGCCACCGCCGTCACCGCCGTCACCGCCGTCCGAGGGGAGAGCCGCCCGTGACCGCCACCCTGCCCGCCGCCTCGGCCACGGCCACCACCGAAGCCCCTCACACCACCGCCGACACCACCGCCGCGGACCCGCGCGCGGGCCGGCCCGGCCCCCGGACCGTCCCGTCCAGGCCCGCCGTACGCTTCCGCCGCTCCCGCCCCGACCTCCTGCTCTGCGGGGCCCTGCTGCTGGTGATCCTGCTGGTCCAGGGCTGGAACATCACCGCCTTCCCGGCCCTCTCCGACGACGAGGGCACCTACCTCGCCCAGGCCTGGGCCGTCCAGCAGGGTGAGGGCCTGGCCCACTACACCTACTGGTACGACCACCCGCCGCTCGGCTGGATCCAGGTGGCCGCGCTGACCTGGCTGCCGTCCCTGCTCGTGCCCGAGTCGATGACCGTCGCCTCGATGCGCTTCGCGATGCTCGCCGTCTCCGCCGCCAGTGCCGTCCTGCTGTACGTCCTCGCCCGCCGGCTGTGGCTGCCCCGCTGGGCGGCCGGCCTCGCCATGGCCCTGTTCGGGCTGTCGCCGCTGTCCGTGGTGCTCCAGCGCGAGATCTTCCTGGACAACCTCGCGGTCATGTGGATGCTGCTGGCCTTCTGCCTGGCCGCGTCCCCCAGCCGGCACCTCTGGCACCACTTCGCCGCCGGGCTCACGGCCGCCACCGCCGTGCTCACCAAGGAGACCATGCTGGTCGTCCTGCCGGCCCTGCTCGTCACCATGTGGCGGCACAGCCACCGCGACACCCGGAAGTTCGCCGTCACCGGCGCCGTCACCGCCTGCGCCCTGATCGGCCTGTCCTACCCGCTGTACGCCCTGCTCAACGGGGAGCTGTTCCCCGGCGAGGGACACGTCTCGCTGATCGGCGGCATCACCTACCAGATGGGCCGCGAGGGCTCCGGGTTCATCCTCGACCCCGGCTCCGGCTCCCACGGCGTCTTCCGGTCCTGGCTGTACTACGACACCGTCCTGCCGCTCG
Source organism: Streptomyces sp. NPDC012888 (assembly GCF_042900645.1). Lineage (NCBI taxonomy): Bacteria > Bacillati > Actinomycetota > Actinomycetes > Kitasatosporales > Streptomycetaceae > Streptomyces > Streptomyces sp. NPDC012888. The sequence continues at coordinate 393,865 of NZ_JBIBBM010000006.1, forward strand.
GCGGCCTCGCCGGCGCCGCCCTCCTGCTCCTGACCTTCCTCCCCCGAGCTCTCGGCTTCGCTCGAGCAGGGGGGACCCCCATGTCGGTCACCGCCCGCGCCCTGGCCGGCCCGGCGCTCGCCGCGGTCATCCTCGCCCTGGTCGCCATGCGCCCGTCCGGCTACCTGCCCGCCATGTACATCATCCAGGCCCTGCCGTTCCTGGCGCTGGTCCTCGCCGGCGGCGCCGCGAGCACCGTCCACGCCGTGCTGCGGCGCGGCCGCCCGGGCCTGGTGCCCGCCCGCTGGGCGCTAGTCGCCGTACTCACCGCGTCCGCCGCCGCGTACGTCGTACCGCGCTGGTACGAGGGCAACCGTACGGCCCTCACCGTGGACGCCAACGGCCCCTACCGGCAGGCCGCCGCCTGGCTCGGCAGCGAGGTCGGCGACCCGGCCCGCACCCGGGTGCTGCTCGACGACGCGCTCTGGCTGGACGCGGTCCACGCCGGCTTCGAACCGGGCCTCGGCGCCATCTGGTTCTACAAGGCCGACCTCGACCCGGCCGTCACCAGGACCATGCCGCGCGGCTGGCGGGACGTCGACTACGTGGTGTCCTCGCCCACCGTCCGCCGGGACGCCGCCGACCTGCCCAACGTCAGGGCGGCCCTGGAGCACTCGACCGCCGTGGCCGTCTTCGGCACCGGCGAGGACCGCATCGAGATCCGCAGGACCCACCGCGAGACCACCGACAGCGGGAGCTGACGCCCACCATGAGCGAAGACCTGTGGACCCCCGCCGCCGTCCCCGATCCCGCCCTGGAGCCGGCGTGGACGTCCGCGGCCGCCCCCGGCAGCGTCACCCTGATCATCCCCACCTTCAACGAGTCCGGGAGCGTCGCCGAGTTGCTGCGGCAGCTCGGCGCCGCACTGCCGTCCCGGCTGCCCGTCGAGGTCCTCTTCGTGGACGACTCCACGGACGACACCCCGGAGGCCATCGAGAAGGCGGCCCGGGACTGCCCCTTCCCCGTGTCCGTCCTCCACCGCGACACCCCGGACGGCGGACTCGGCGGTGCCGTCGTCGAAGGCGTCGCACGGGCCGCCACCGACTGGATCGTCGTCATGGACGCCGACCTCCAGCACCCGCCGCGACTCGTTCCCGAACTCGTCGGCGAGGGCGAACGCACCGGCGCCGACCTCGTCGTCGCCTCCCGCTACACCAGCGGCGGCAGCCGGGCCGGCCTCGCCGGCACCTACCGGATCGCCGTCTCCCGCGCCGCGACCTGGCTCACCAAGGGCCTCTTCCCGCGCGCCCTGCACGGCGTCAGCGACCCGATGAGCGGGTTCTTCGCGATGCGCCGCTCCGCCGTCACCGCGGAGGCGCTCCGCCCGCTCGGCTACAAGATCCTGCTGGAGCTCGCGGTCCGCTGCCGGCCCGCCCGGGTCACGGAGGTGCCGTTCGTCTTCCAGGAACGGTTCGCGGGGGAGTCCAAGTCCACCGCCCGCGAAGGCCTCCGCTTCCTGACGCACCTCGTCTCCCTGCGCACCGCGAGCGCACCGGCCCGCATGATCGGGTTCGGGCTGATCGGCCTGTCCGGGTTCGTACCCAACCTGCTCGCGCTGTGGCTGCTGACCCGGGCCGGCATGCACTACCTGCCGGCCGAGGTCGTCGCGAACCAGGCGGGCGTGCTGTGGAACTTCGCCCTGATCGAGGTGCTGCTGTTCCGCGACCGGCGCCGGCACCGCCGCCCGGCGGACCGGATCGGCCGGTTCGCCCTCCTCGCCAACGCCGACCTGCTGCTGCGGATACCGCTGATCGCCCTGTGCGTGGGCCGGCTGGGGATCGGCGTGCTGCCGGCCACGGCACTCGCCCTGGTCACCACGTTCGTCCTGCGGTTCGCGGCCACCGAAGCCCTCGTCTACCTGCCGCGCAAGGGTGCCAGGCACCGTCGCGCGGCCCGCTGAAGGAGCCGTACCGGACAGCAACGGACGCACCACACAAGGGAGTACGTACATGCGCATCCCGATCCGCCGCGTGCGGCGGGGCCGGCGCCGGGCCGCCCTGCTCGCCGTCGGGGCGATGGCCGGCGGCCTGCTGCTGACCGCACCGCAGCACGCCTCGGCCGGACCCCCCAACCTGCTCACCAACCCTGGCTTCGAGACGGCCGGGCCGGCCGGCTCCGACATGCCGTCCTGCTGGTCCAAGTCCGGATGGGGCGACAACGACTTCAGCTTCACCACCGTCGCCGACGCCCACTCCGGCACCAGGGCGATGCGGGTCGCGCTGACCCGCCGCGTCGACGGCGACCGCAAGGCGCTGGTCACCGAGTCCACGGCCTGCGCGCCGACCGTGGTCCCGGGCAGGCAGTACGACCTGTCGGCCTGGTACAAGTCCGACACCCCGGACGTGTCGGTGACCGTGTTCCGGCGGGAGGCCGCGACGGGCACCTGGCACTACTGGACCGACCTGCAGAACCCGCCCGTCAGCGCCGCCTGGGCGCGCACCGAGGTCCGCACGCCCGCGGTCCCGCCGGGCACCGACAGGATCGCGTGGGGGATGTCGGTGTACGGCGTCGGCACCCTCACCACCGACGACTACGCGATGGAGGAGGTCGGAGCCACCGGCCCCACCCCCACCTGCACCGGCACCGCGGAGGAGTGCGCCAAGGGCAGGTGGGAGGTGATCCCGGCCAAGAACCCGACCCGGTCGATGCACGCGGTGGTGCTCAGGAACGGCAAGGTGCTGCTCATCGCGGGGTCCGGCAACGACATCGCGCGGTTCCAGGCGGGCACCTTCACCTCGGCCGTCTACGACCCGGCCAACGGGTCCTTCAAGACCATCCCCACGCCGGTCGACATGTTCTGCGCCGGCCACGTGCAGCTCTCGGACGGCCGCGTGCTGGTCATGAGCGGCAACAAGGGTTACCCGTCCGCCGACGGCAGGATCGGCTACCAGGGCCTGAAGGACTCCTACGTCTTCGACCCGGCCACCGAGAAGTACACGAGGACCAACGACATGAACGGCGGGCACTGGTACCCGTCCGCGACGATCCTCGGCAACGGCGACGTGATCTCCTTCGGCGGCCTGAAGGAGGACTCCACCGGGAACGTCACCGCCGAGAAGTTCTCCGCCGCGCAGAACAAGTGGCTGCCGATGAACGAGGTCAACCAGACCTGGTCCTACTGGGGCCTGTACCCGTCGATGATCCTCATGCAGGACGGCCGGCTGTTCTACTCCGGCAGCCACACCTTCGGCAACGGCACCCCCGGCACCGGTGCGTCCGTCTACGACTACGACGCGAACACCATCACCGACGTGCCGGGCCTGCGCAACAAGGACCAGCGCGACGAGTCGGCGAGCGTGCTGCTGCCCCCCGCGCAGGACCAGCGGGTCCTGACCATCGGCGGCGGCAACAACGAGACCAACCCGGCCGCCAACCGGATCACCGACATCATCGACCTGAAGAAGCCCAGCCCCGCCTACACGGCCGGCCCGGACATCCCGCAGGGTCTCGTCGACACCGGCACCGGCAAGCGGCCGCAGACCGGGGCCGAGGGCAAGATGTACGTCTCCGCGGTGCTGCTGCCCGACGGCAAGGTGCTGGAGACCGGCGGCGGGCTGCACGACCGGGCCGACCCGGTCTTCGAGGCCTCGTTCTTCGACCCGGCCACCAACACATACCAGGCGGGCCTGGCCACCGACCCGGTGCCCCGGACGTACCACTCGGCGTCCTTCCTGATGCCCGACGGCCGGGTCATGTCGGTCGGTGACAATCCCGGCAACGGCACCTACAACCACAACGTGTCCGTCTACACCCCGCCGTACCTCTTCAAGGGGCCCCGGCCGCAGATCACTTCGGTGATCGACACGCGGTGGGTGTACGGCGACACCCAGCGCATCACCGTCAACCGGCCCATCGCCAAGGCGGAACTGATCCGCCCGGCCGCGGTCACGCACTCCTCCGACCCCAACCAGCGTTTCGTGGACCTGCCGTTGACGGTGGTCGACGACACCACGGTGGACCTGAACGTGACCAGCAACCCCAACCTGGCCCCGCCCGGCTGGTACATGCTGTTCGCGGTCGACGCGGGCGGCGTCCCGTCGATCGCGAAGTGGGTGCACGTGGGCGGCGCGCCGGCCGTGGCGGCCCTCTCCGGCGAGCAGCGGCCGTCGGCGCACGAGCACACCTTCGCGAACGAGCTCGGCCCGGCCAAGCCGAACCCGGCGAAGCGGAACTCCGTACCCGTGAGCCCGAGGATCGCCGGCTGCGACCGGCACTACGGCTCGGCCACCCTGTGCGTGCCGACGGTGTTCCCGGCGGAGGTCGCGAACACGCCCAAGGCCCGCTGTGACTGGCTGGCCGCGCACAAGTACCCGAAGCGCATGAAGGTCAACGGCAGCGACCCGCTGCGGCTGGACCAGGACCGCGACGGCTACGCCTGCTGACGGCCACCCGGCCACCCGGCCACCTCCACCCGGCCACCCTTCCGCCCGGCCCACGGCGCCGGTGCCCGCGCCGCTCGGCGGCGGGCACCGGCGCCGTTCCGTCCGTCCGTCCTCCAACCGCCGGGGCAAGTGCACCCGTTTGACGGCCCGTCGTCCCACGTCACGGAGGTGCGGCCCTCCTACGCTGAAGCGCGGACATCCCCGGTCGAAAGGTTCCGCGCCCATGCCCGTGACCGCCCCCCGCACCCTGCGCCGCCGTCTGGCCGTCCTGCTGGCCTGCGGGCTGCTCGGCCTCGCCGCCCCCTCGCTCGCGCCCGCCCCGGCCTTCGCCGGGCAGGCCGGGAGCGGCACGGGACAGGCGGTCCGCATCACCGAGTTCACCCCGCCCACCCCGAACAGCGGCCCGGTGGGCATCACCGGCGGGCCGGACGGCAACGTCTGGTTCACGGAGAACGGCGCCAACCGGATCGGGCGGATCACCCCGCGCGGCCGGATCACCGAGTTCCCGCTGCCCGCCCCGGACCGGTTCCCCGACGACATCACGGCGGGTTCCGACGGCAACCTGTGGTTCACGGAGCCCGCCGCGAACCGGATCGGGCGGATCACCCCGCGCGGCCGGGTCACCGAGTTCGCCCTGCCCACCGCGGACGCCTTCCCGATCGGCATCACCCGCGGGCCCGACGGCAACGTGTGGTTCACGGAGAACGGGAGCAACCGGATCGGGCGGATCACCCCGCGCGGCCGGATCACCGAGTTCCCCCTGCCGACCCCCGACAGCTTCCCGTACCGGATCACCAAGGGCCCCGACGGCAACCTGTGGTTCACCATGCCGTTCGCCAACAAGATCGGCCGGATCACCCCGCAGGGGAAGGTGACCGAGTTCCCGCTGCCGAACCCGGAGGGCGGCCCCTTCAACATCACCACCGGCCCGGACGGCAACCTCTGGTTCACCGACAGCGGTGGCCTGGACAACGAGATCGGCCGGATCACCCCGCGCGGCAAGGTCACCCGGTTCCCGCTGCCGACCCGCGCCGCCGGCCCGATCGGCATCGCCGCCGGCCCGGACGGGAACGTCTGGTTCACCGAGTCCAACGTCAACCGCATCGGCCGGATCACGCCGCGCGGCCGGATCACCGAGTTCCCCCTGCCGGCGTCCTCCCCGGACAGCACCCCCTTCCACATCACCGCCGGTCCCGACGGCAACATGTGGTTCACGGAGCTCACCGGCAACCGGGTGGGCCGGGTGGACCTCCGCGGCCGGGGCTGACCGACCCGCCGGGGCGCCGGGGCGCTGACCGGCCGTGGCGCCGACCCGCCGTGGCGCCGTCAGGCGTGGCCGTAGGCGACCAGCGAGATGCCCACGTAGTGGGTGACGAAGGCGACCAGGGTCAGTGAGTGGAAGACCTCGTGGAAGCCGAAGAAGCGCGGGGAGGGGTTGGGCCGCTTCATCCCGTAGATGATCCCTCCCGCGCTGTAGAGCAGACCGCCGACGACCACCAGGACCAGGACGGCGATGCCGCCGGTCCGCAGGAAGTCGGGCAGGAAGAACACCGCGGCCCAGCCCATGGCGATGTAGCAGGGCGTGTAGAGCCAGCGCGGCGCACCGACCCAGAACACCCGGAAGGCGATCCCGGCGGCGGCCGCGAGCCATACCGCCCAGAGCAGGGTCCGGCCGGTGGAGGGCGGCAGCAGCAGCACCGTCAGCGGTGTGTAGGTACCCGCGATGATCAGGAAGATGTTGGCGTGGTCGAGGCGGCGCAGCACCGCCTCCCCGCGCGGACCCCAGGTGCCCCGGTGGTAGAGCGCGCTCACGCCGAAGAGCAGGCACGCGGTGAGGACGTACACCCCGCAGGCCACCCTGGCCGCCGTGGAATCCGTGAACGCCATGAGGACCAGTCCGGCGACGACCACGGCGGGGAACATCCCGGCGTGCAGCCAGCCGCGCAGCAGCGGCTTGACGGGCGCTTCTGAAGTCATGGTCGTCATGCTACCTACGCGTCCGTAGGTATCCGTCAAGTGACGGACGGGTTCAAGATCGAAGGCAAATCCCGCGCTTTACCGAAGATTGAACAGAGTGGCAATGCTCACGTGAGAGGCCCCCTGGACATATGCGCACATCCACCGGATGATCAGATGAGTGCGGTCGGCACCGGATGAGCGGAGCGCGAAGTCATCCGGGTCGCAGCCCCCACGGGGCATACACCAAACAACCCCTCAACAAGGAGCAATCGTGGCGCGCGACAACGCGGCTCCCACTTCCAGCCCGACGAACCACCAGGGTCTGATCGCCTGGGTGGAGGAGATCGCTGAACTGACCGAGCCGGACAGCGTCGTCTGGTGTGACGGCTCCGAGGCCGAGTACGAGCGCCTGTGCGAGGAGCTCGTCGCCAAGGGCACCTTCCGCAAGCTCGACCCGGTCAAGCGCCCCAACTCGTACTACGCCGCCTCCGACCCGTCCGACGTCGCGCGCGTCGAGGACCGGACCTTCATCTGCTCCGAGAAGGAGGAGGACGCGGGCCCGACCAACCACTGGAAGGCCCCGGCGGAGATGAAGGAGATCTTCGCGGGAGAGAAGGGCATCTTCCGCGGCTCCATGAAGGGCCGCACGATGTACGTCGTGCCCTTCTGCATGGGCCCCGTCGGCTCGCCGCTGTCCGCGATCGGCGTCGAGATCACCGACTCCGCCTACGTCGCCGTCGCCATGCGCACCATGACCCGCATGGGACAGGCCGTCCTCGACGAACTCGGCACCGACGGCTTCTTCGTCAAGGCCGTCCACACCCTCGGCGCCCCGCTCGCCGACGGCCAGGCCGACGTCCCGTGGCCCTGCAACACCACCAAGTACATCTCGCACTTCCCCGAGACCCGCGAGATCTGGTCCTTCGGCTCCGGCTACGGCGGCAACGCCCTGCTCGGCAAGAAGTGCTACGCGCTCCGCATCGCCTCGGTCATGGCCCGCGACGAGGGCTGGCTCGCCGAGCACATGCTCATCCTCAAGCTCACCCCGCCGCAGGGCGAGGCGAAGTACGTCGCCGCCGCCTTCCCGTCGGCCTGCGGCAAGACCAACCTGGCCATGCTGGAGCCCACGATCCCCGGCTGGACGGTCGAGACCATCGGCGACGACATCGCCTGGATGCGCTTCGGCGAGGACGGCCGCCTCCACGCCATCAACCCGGAGGCCGGCTTCTTCGGCGTCGCCCCCGGCACCGGCGAGCACACCAACGCCAACGCCATGAAGACGATGTACGCCAACACCGTCTTCACCAACGTCGCGCTCACCCCCGACGGCGGCGACGTCTGGTGGGAGGGCATGACCGAGGAGGCCCCCGCCCAGCTCATCGACTGGAAGGGCAACCCCTGGACGCCGGAGTCGGAGACCCCGGCCGCCCACCCCAACGCCCGCTTCGCCGTCCCCGCCGCCCAGTGCCCGACGATCGCCCCCGAGTGGGAGGACCCCAAGGGCGTCCCGATCTCCGCGATCCTCTTCGGCGGCCGCCGCGCCTCCGCCGTCCCGCTGGTCACCGAGTCCTTCGACTGGAACCACGGCGTCTTCATCGGCTCGAACATCGCCTCCGAGAAGACCGCCGCCGCCGAGGGCAAGGTCGGCGAGCTGCGCCGCGACCCCTTCGCCATGCTGCCCTTCTGCGGCTACAACATGGGCGACTACATGGCCCACTGGGTCAAGGTCGGCGCCTCCGCGGACGCCACGAAGCTCCCGAAGATCTACTACGTCAACTGGTTCCGCAAGAACGACGCCGGCAAGTTCGTCTGGCCCGGCTTCGGCGAGAACAGCCGCGTCCTGAAGTGGATCGTCGGCCGCCTCGACGGCACCGCCGAGGGCGTCGAGACCCCCATCGGCATCCTGCCGACCAAGGCCTCCCTCGACCTCGACGGCCTCGACATCTCCGACGAGGACCTCGACTTCCTCCTCACCGTCGACAAGGACGTCTGGCGCGACGAGGCCGCCCTCGTCCCCGAGCACCTCAACACCTACGGCGACCACACCCCCAAGGAGCTGTGGGACCAGTACCACGCGCTCGTCGAGCGCCTCGGCTGAACCAGCCGCCCCGCCCCGCCGCCCTGACCCGGCGGGGCGGCACCCAAGACGTGGGAGCCCCCGACCAAGCGGCGCCCACCGCAGTGGGAATCCCCGACCAAGGTGTTCCCACCGCAGCACCCCGCCTGTCCGGCCCTGTCCGGCCGTCTCAGGAGCGTCCGCGCTCCTCCAGATAGGTGGTGTGCGTCTGCTGACGGCGGGCCTCCCTGTCCTGGAGGCCCGCCGTCAGGCGTTCCGCCTCATCGAACAGCAGCCCCAGCTGCCGCTCCAGATGCCGCTCCGGCGGCACCGCCCCCGGCTGCAGCCGGCTCCACCAGCGCGCCCGGTTGTACGTGTCCACCGACTCCGGCACGTCACTGCGCACCGCCCGCGACAACACGTGCACCGACTCCGGCTCCCCGGCCAGCACGTCCGCCACCCAGCCCGGATCCAGCAGCCGCGCGTACAGCTCCATCAGCTCCGCCAGCTTCCCCCCGGCCGCCGGCGGCAGCTCCACCTCCGCCAGGTACTCACGCAACCGCGCGAAGTCCTCCCGCACCGCCCCCAGCTGCTCGCTCGGGTCGAACTCCGGCGGCGGCGTCCGCTCCGGCGGCGCGATCAGCGCCCCCGCCGCGTACAGCCCCGCCACCACCACCGGCCAGAACGCCCCGGCCAGACCCCCCAGCGCCAGGCCGACCCCCGCCAGCCCGCCCACCATGCCCGCCAGGTTCTTCCTCGACTCCAGGTACGCCAGTGCCGCTCTACTGGTAGCCACGGATCTCCTCGAAGGCCCCGTCCAGGGAGCCCTTCCCGTCGGTGGCGTCGAACACGCGGCCCCCGGTGATCTCCGCGATGTGCGACAGCTCCTTGCGGTCCGAATCCCCGAACAGCACCGCGAAGACCGGGGTCCCCCGCTGCGCCTCGGGCAGCCCGGCGAAGAACGAGTCGAAGTGCGCCGCGTCCACGCCCTCGGTGTTCTCCCCGTCCGTCATCAGCACGATCGAGGTGAACCCGTCCCCGCCGCCCCTGCCGAGGTGCGCGTAGGCCGCCTCCAGACTGCTGTAGACGGCCGTGCCCCCCGCCGGCTCCAGGGAACCCACGTCCCGGCGGATCGCGTCCAGCGCGGCGTCCGCCCGTCCCGGCTCCACCACGTGCGTCCGCACCTCCTTCACCCTCGACCCGAACGGCAGCAGCGTCACCTCCTCCCGGTCCCGGAACCGCCGGCCGGTGCCCGAGGAACCGCTGCCGGTCAGCTCCGTCAGCGCCTTCTTCAGCCGCCCGATCCGGTCGCCCTCCCTCATCGACCCCGAGGTGTCCAGCACGTACACCGTCCGCGACGGACGCCGCAGGACGTGCTCGTACGAGGAGAGCAGCCCGTCCGCGACGGCACGCGTGCCGGGGAACGGCAGCTCACGCCGCGGCTCCGCCGCCAGACCCGGCGCCGGCGCCACCCCGGCCGTCACCGGCCGCCGGAACGTCCGCTCGGTGATCTCCTTCTGCGCCCGCTCACCCCGCAGGTAGCCGGTGAGCGCCCGGCCCGCCTCGCGGGCCCCGGCGGGCGCCGACGTCAGCAGCGTCAGCGGGTAGCCGGCGGTGACCACCCCGTCCCGCGGCCGGATGACCGTAAGCCCGGCCCGCGCGTCCCGGTTCATCGACAGCAGCACGGACTCGTAGTTCACCAGCGCGTCCACATCACCCCGCCGCGCGTACGCCTGCGCCAGCCACCCCGAGGAACCCGAGGTCAGCTTCTGCCCGGCGAAGAACTCCTTCAGCCGCGGCGTCACCCCGCCCACGTCCTCCGCGGTCAGCGCCGCCTGCGCACCGGAAAGCCCCGAGGCCACCGAGACCAGCGCGGAGAAGCCGGAGTTGGACCGCACCGGGTCGGTCATCCCGTACCCGAGCCGGCCGGAAGCGACCGCCTGGTGGACGGCGGACCAGGTCACCTCCTCCGGCTTCCAGCCCAGCCGGGCCAGCGCCTCGCCCTTCACGCCGATCGCCACCGGCGAGGACATCACCGTCGTCTCGGAGCTCAGCTTCCCGGCCGCCTCGGGCCGCAGCCGCAGGTAGTCGTTGGACGACAGCCACAGCGCGTCGTACCGCCCGTCGGCCCGGCCCGAAGCCACCGTCTCCACGGCGTCCAGCGTGCCGCTCCACGTCAGCTCCACCCGCACGCCGGTGGCCTCGCGGGCCCCTTCGAGCACGCCCTCCATGTCCGCCAGTTCGCTGGAGGCCAGCACCCGCAGCGTGCCCTCCTCGTACGCGGCCCCACCGCCCCCGCCGCCCCGGGACTCCCCCTCCCCGCCGCCGGTGCACCCGGCCACGACCAGCACCAACGGGACCACCCAGCCCAGCACGCCCCGGCCCCGCCCACCCCGCCGGCCCGTCCGGTGCCCCGGCTGCCGGGCGGCCCTCACAGGGCACCCCCGCCCGGCTCGCCCGCGGCACGCGACCGTGCCAGGTACGCCGACGCCGCCTGCAACTCCCCGGTAAGCGACTCCACGGTCGCGGCCATGCTCTCCGTCGCCTCCACCCGGTACGAGTCGATCGCGTCCAGCGTCCGGAAGATCTGCCCGAACGCCGCCCGCAGCGTCTCCGCCCCCACCGCGGGGTCCGCCGCGATCCGCTGCACCTCCCCGCTCTGCGAACCGAGCATCTCCGCGTTCCCGCGGATCAGGTCCTCCGTCGTTCCCCGCAGCGCGTTCACCTGCTCGACCACCTTCCGCTGGTCGTCCAGCGCGGACGCCAGCATCACCGCGATCCGCAGCGCGGACACCGTGGTCGTCGCCGCCCGGTCCACGCCCTTGATCAGCTCGTCGTTGTTGCGCCGGACCACGTCCATCGCCAGATAGCCCTGCGCGCACACCGCCAGCTGGGTCAGCAGGTCCTGGTGCTTCTGCCGGACCGGGAACAGCACGTCCGACCGCAGCGCGTCCGCCTGCCGCGGATCGACCGCCTCCAGCTCGGCCACGCGCCGCGTGACGGCCGCGTCCAGGGCCTCGGTGAGCACCGCGTACTCCTGGAGCCGGCCCATCGTCTCCCACAGGCGCGTCCGCTCGGTGTGCAGCGCCGCGTTGTCACGGCGCAGCTCGTCCTGGCCGCCGCGCAGCGCGCCGACGATCCGGTTCAGCGTCGTCTGCGAGGAGGCGTACCGCGCGACGTGGTCGCGGAACCGGTTGCCGCCGGGCAGTCGCGACAGCAGCTTCCGCGCGCCCCGGGCGGGGCCGTCGCCGGGGTCCAGGTCCTCCACGGTCCGGCGCAGCTCGACCAGCGAGGAGGCGACCCGGCCCTGGGCGTCCCCGCCGCCGGACAGCGAGCGCACGGCCCGGTCCAGCATCCGGTTGGACTGCTGGGCGGCGTCACGGACGTCGGCGGAGCCGAGGGCGGTGATCTCGCCGATCCGGCCGGCGAACTCGGGGGAGCGGGTGTCGAGCCCGGCGAGCGAGCCGACGTACGCGGCGGCCCGCCGGGCCATCTCGTCACGCACCTCGTCCCGGAGCGGGACCAGACCGGAGGCCTGCTCCCGGCGGACGGGGGCGACGGGTTCGGGCGCGGTGAGGACCAGCGGAGCGTCCTCGGGTGGCGTCAGTGTCATGTGCGTACGTCCCTGGTTTCGCTAGCCCTTGGCCCGCTCGGCGAGCTTCTGGAGGACCTTCACGGTGGGGGTGCCGACCTGGTTGATGCCCGTGAGGCCCTGGTTCAGGTAGGCGGTGTGCGGCGCGGTCGCCCGGCCGAACTCCTGGACGCCGTTCTGCGGGCGGAACCCGTGGCGGACCGCGAGTTCGCGCAGCCGGGGATCGGTCGACAGCAGCTCGCCGAGGGCCTTGGCCCCGTCCTTCAGCGGGACGAAGGTGTGGTCGCTGTTGACGGTCGTGTCCGGGTAGAGGACGACCATGTCGCCGGGCGGCCGGTTCCGCAGCAGCAGCGCCGCGACCTGGGACTCGTAGACGAGCACGAGCGGTTGGCCGGCCCCGCTGATGAACTCGCGGAACGGGGCGTCGGTGCTGGGCGGCTGCTGCCCCTGCGGAGCGGTCAGCTTGTTCAGGACGGGTGCGGTGGCGTCGACGCCCCGGTCGTCGGAGACGACCGTGTGGCCGTTGGCGACGTTGGAGACCGCGGCGAGGTAGAGGGCGCCCGAGTTGGAGGAGGCCGGGTCGGTCGACCGGATGAACACCCTGCCCAGCAGCTCCGGGTGGGCGCCCGAGCCCTTGAGCTGCTGCCAGGTGCGGTCCTCGCGGACGGCGTTGACGAACTCGCCCATCAGCAGGGTGCCGCTGTTCTTCCCGGTCATCCGGGCCAGTCCGTTGTCGGCGAGCACCTGTGCGGTGCCCGCACGGGCGACCACGACCAGCGGGGAGAAGAACGGCACCGTGTGGGAGCCGGGCACCCCGGCTCCGCCGCGGATCTCCTTGGCCGGTTCGCTGCTGCCGGGGAAGGCGAAGTCGTACCGCTCGAAGGGGAGTTGGTCCATGGCCCAGGAGCCGGACGTCTCCGTCTCGATCGTGAAGCCCTTGGCGGCGAGGGCCTTCACGACGTCGGGGTCGGCGAAGAACTCGGCCTTCTCGGAGCCGATCACGCCGTGCACGGTCTTCGTTGCCGTGTGTTCCGGGTCCCGGTCGCCGCCTCCTGCGAGGATGACGGCTACCACGCCGCCTATCAGCAGGACTGCCAGGACGATTCCAAGAATGCGTCTCACGTGGGGCAGCGTGCTCGCGGAAACCCACATTCCGTGCCGATTTGAATGAACGTCAGGTGACGAGGTGGTCCCACTTCGGCAGCCCGGCAGGAACAGGAAAGAGTCGGTGGTGGCGGTGTCCAGGTGGCAGGGATGGTTCGTCGGACTGGTGGGGGTCGCGGCCCTGCTGGTGTTCGCCCCGCTGGCGCTCTACGTATGGGCGAGCGGCGGCTCCGGCACGCCGTCTGACGACGTGTACGACCCGGCGGAAGCGGCCCGCGACGCTGCGGTGACCACCTGCCGAATCGATCCGGCGACCCGCCGCCTGGTCGCCGTCGCCGAGGTCACCAGCGGCGCCGCGCGGACCGGCTCGTACGTGGTGACGGTCGAGTTCCGCCAGGACCCGCCGCTGGGCACCGTCCAGGCCCTGGTCCGCCTGGACGGGGTGGCGCCGGGCACCACGGCCACCGGCGAGGCGATCGGGCCGGTCTGGCCGGCCGGAGTGGTGCCCTGGTGCGGCGTGTCCGGCGCCACGTTCGACCCGTCCCCGGCCCGCCACTGACCGGCCGGGCCGTCCGGCCGGGTCGCCACTGACCGGCCGTCCGTCCGGGCCGTCCGGTCATCCCGGCACGGCGAGACGCCACCGGCCCGGACGGAGAACCGTCCGGGCCGGTGGCGTGGTGTCGTGGCTCCCGGTCCGGAGCCTCCCCGGCCCCGGACCGGGGCCGTCAGTGGGCGCCGGCCGGCTCCAGGGCGGCGGTGTGCGCGTCCATCTGCTCGGCGGCGAGGATCGCGACGGCGGTGTCGGCGCGGGAGGCCGCCACGAGCAGGACACGGGCGGCGAGCTCGTGCGCACGGCGGCGCAGGGTGGCGGCGTCCTCGCCGGAGCGGCCCGCGTTACGGGCCGGCGGGGCGCCGCGCAGCCGCGCCACCTGGGCGGCGATGCGCTCGGCGGGCTCCTCGAGGCCGAGCTCGTCGGTGACGGCGAGCAGGGCCGACAGGTGCCCGGCCAGCTGGATGTCCAGCTCCTCGGCCCGGCTGCGGTGCGGGTAGTCCACACGGCCGCGGCCCATGCGGTGGACCGTCGCCGTCTTCGTGCGGTTCGGCTCGTACATGAGGAAGGCCTCCTGCTTGGTCAGGAGACCATCCTACATTGGATTCCGTCTAAAGTTGAGCCGAGTCGCGAACACTGTCAGGTCGCTCGCGCGCCGGGGTCTACATCTGGGAGTACCCGTCGAGGAAGCTGCCGATCCGGGTCACCGCGTCCGCGAGGTCCTTGGCGTTGGGGAGGGTCACGATCCGGAAGTGATCGGGCTCGGTCCAGTTGAAGCCGGTGCCGTGGACGACCATGATCTTCTCGGCCCGGAGCAGGTCGAGGACCATCTGCCGGTCGTCCTTGATCTTGTAGACGGACGGGTCCAGCTTCGGGAACAGGTACAGCGCGCCCTTCGGCTTCACGCAGGTGATGCCGGGGATCTGGGTGAGCAGGTCGTACGCCGTGTCGCGCTGCTCCAGCAGCCGCCCGCCGGGCAGCACCAGGTCCTCGATCGACTGCCGGCCGCCGAGCGCGGTGGCCACGGCGTGCTGGGAGGGCATGTTCGCGCACAGTCGCATGTTGGCGAGGATCGTCAGGCCCTCGATGTAGGAGGCCGCGTGCTTCTTCGGGCCGCAGACCGCCATCCAGCCGGACCGGTAGCCGGCCACGCGGTAGTTCTTCGACAGCCCGTTGAACGTCAGGCAGAGCAGGTCGGGGGCGATGGCGGCGGTGTTGGTGTGGGTGGCGCCGTCGTACAGGATCCGGTCGTAGATCTCGTCGGAGCAGACCACGAGGTTGTGGCGGCGGGCGATGTCGGTGAGCCCGCGCAGCATCTCCTCGTCGTAGACCGCGCCGGTCGGGTTGTTCGGGTTGATGATCACGATCGCCCGGGTGCGGTCGGTGACCTTGCGCTCGATGTCGGCGAGGTCCGGCATCCAGTCGGACTGCTCGTCGCAGCGGTAGTGCACGGCGGTGCCGCCGGCGAGCGAGACGGAGGCCGTCCACAGCGGGTAGTCCGGAGCGGGGACGAGGACCTCGTCGCCGTCGTCCAGCAGGGCCTGCATGGCCATCTGGATCAGCTCGGAGACGCCGTTGCCGAGGTAGATGTCCTCGACGTCCAGGTCGATGCCCTTGGTCTGGTAGTGCTGCATGACCGCCCGGCGCGCGGAGAGCAGCCCCTTCGCGTCCCCGTAGCCGTGGGCGCTGCCCAGGTTGCGGAGCATGTCCTCGAGGATCTCGGGCGGGCACTCGAAGCCGAAGGCTGCCGGGTTGCCCGTGTTGAGCTTGAGGATGCGATGACCTGCCGCTTCGAGCCGCATGGCCTCTTCGAGCACGGGGCCGCGGATCTCGTAGCAGACATTGGCGAGCTTCGTTGACTGGATCACCTGCATGACGGGAGCTTACGGGGCCGCGGCCCGCTCCGCTCCGGCATTCCCCCACCCGAGCACTGCCGAAATGTCCCATTTCGCGGGACCCCTCGGGCTGATCCCGCACCCACCCTTGGATTGCCGGGCCGATCGCGGCCCGGGACCTGCGGATCGGTTGCGGGGGGACCGGGGGTGGGGTGGGGGTGTTGTGCTCGTCACGTTGGGGGGTGGGGTGGGGCGGGGTGGGGCGGGGTGGGGCGGGGTGGGGCGGGCGTGCTCGGGCGGGGCGTGAATTGTGGGGCGGGGGTGGGGTGGGTGGGCCCACTGGACCGGAGCGCGAATGCGGGGCGGGGGTGGGGGCGGCTGGGCCCACTGGACCGGTGGTGTTGGTTGCGTCGGGGTGGTTGCCCGTCCGTCCCATCGTCCTTCCGGGGCCGTCCGCCCTGTCAAGGGCGCTCCTTCGTCGCGTCGCTTCGCGAT